>NZ_FORE01000004.1:372602-1082491 GCF_900113915.1 Paenibacillus sp. UNC496MF | reverse complement strand
CTGCGGGAGGTGTTCCAGCAGCCGACGCTGGAGGGCTTGGCGGCCGTGATCGCATCGAAGGAAACAAGCGCGTTCGCCGCGATCCAGCCGGCAGCGGCGCGGCCGTATTACCCGTTATCGTCGGCGCAAAAACGGATGTACGTGTTAAGTCAAATGGAAGGCGCCGGCACCAGCTACAACATGCCGGCGGCACTGCGTCTCGAAGGAAAGCTGGAGCGCGAGCGTTTGGTGCATGCGCTAAACCGGCTGATCGAGCGGCATGAGTCGCTGCGGACTTCGTTTGAGCTGGCCGAAGGAGAAGCGATGCAGCTCATTCGCCCGTCCGTGTCTTTTGCGATCAGCGAAAAAAGGGCGACGGAGGCCGAAGCGGATGCGTTGGTGAGCGATTTTATCCGTCCGTTCGATTTGAGTCAAGCTCCGCTGTTGCGGGCAGCGTTGATCAAACTAGGCGAAGGGCATCAACCGAGCGAAGAGCCTCAGTCAAGCGAGGAGCGTCACTTGCTGCTGCTGGACATGCCGCATATCATTTCCGACGGCGTGTCGATGGGCGTACTGGTCGAAGAGTTCATGAAGCTGTATGCCGGGGAAATGCTGCCGGATTTGCGGATCCAGTACAAGGATTACGCGGTGTGGGAGCAAGAGCGGCAAGGCAGCGAAGCGATGAAGGTGCACGAAGCGTACTGGTTAGATACCTTTAAAGGCGAACTGCCGGTGCTGCAGCTGCCGACGGATTACCCGAGACCGGCCATGCAGCGCTTCGAAGGCGACCGGATGAGGTTCACGCTGGACGCTGCGCTGACGGCGGGAATTAAACGCCTGGCGGAAGAAACGGGCACAACGCTGTACATGGTGCTTTTAGCGGCATATAACGTCCTGCTGTCGAAGTATACCGGACAGGAAGACCTTATCGTCGGTACGCCGATCGCGGGTAGAGCGCACGCGGATGCGGACCGGGTCATGGGGATGTTCGTGAGCACGCTGGCGCTGCGGAGCTGCCCTTCGGGGGAGAAGACGTTTGGGTCCTTCTTGAATGAAGTCAAAGAACAGGCGCTTGAGGCGTTTGAGCACCAGGAATATCCGTTCGAGACGTTGGTGGAGAAGCTGAATCTTAAACGGGACCTGAGCCGCAATCCGCTGTTTGACACGATGTTCGTGCTGCAGAATGCAGAGACGAAGAACTTGGAAATTCCAGAGCTTAGAATCGATTACCATGAATTTGAAATCGGCATCTCCCAATTTGAAATGACGCTTGAAGCGTCGGAAGCGGAAACGGAAATTCACTTCAATCTGGAGTATAGTACAGCCCTGTTCAAAGCAGAAACGATCTCGCGGATGGTCGGTCATTACCGGGAGCTGATCCAAGCGGCCGTTAGAGAGCCGGAAGTACGGATCGGGGAAATGGAGCTGTTAACTGAACCGGAAAGACGCCAAATTCTAGACGTATTCAATGCGACGGCAATGGATTATCCGCAGGATAAGCTTATCCATGAGTTGTTCGAAGCGCAGGTGGAGAGGACGCCGGATCGTATCGCTGTCGTTTTCGAAGAACAGCAGCTGACGTACCGGGAACTGAATGCGCGAGCCAATCAATTGGCGCGGATGCTGCGAAAAAAAGGCGTGCAGCCGGATGAGCTGGTCGGAATTCTGGTGGATCGTTCGCTGGATATGGTTATCGGGGTACTAGGCGTATGGAAAGCGGGCGGTGCATACGTTCCGCTGGATCCGAATTATCCGGACGACCGGATTCAGTACATGCTCAGCGAGAGCGGCGCGAACTATTTGTTAGCCCAACAAGAGCCGCTCAAACGGCTATCGTTTGCGGGTCAGGTCGTTCGCCTCGACAATGGGCCGGCCGAGCAAGAGGAAACAACGAATTTAAGCTCGGTCACGAAGCCGCAGCATTTGGCCTATGCCATGTTTACCTCCGGTACGACAGGTAAACCAAAAGCAGCGATGATCGAGCACGGCAATCTGCAGAACATGATCTATGCTTGGGAAAAGCTATATCGCCTGGACTTGCACGCCGTTAACGTCCTGCAAATGGCCAGCTTCTCGTTTGACGTGTTCATTTGCGATTTGGGAAGATCGTTGCCGTATGGCGGCAAGATGGTCATTTGTCCAAGCGAAATTGCGCTTGAACCTGAGACGGTTTATAACCTCGTTCTGAAGCATGGCATTAATATTCTGGACGGAACGCCGGCCGTGATGCTGCCGATGATGAAATATATCGAAGCTCATCGTCTGGATACGTCGATGCTGCATTGGATCATGATGGGGGCCGATCGCGCTCCCGCATCGGACTTTATGGAGTTATACGCGAAGTACGGTTCGAAGACGCGAATTCTCAATTGTTACGGTGCGACAGAGGCTTGCGTAGATTCCAGTTATTACGAAGCGGATGGTACATGGTCCGGCGAGAATAGCTTGACCTCGCGGAATGCGCCAATCGGCAAGCCGCTGGGGAATATCAAATATTACATCACGGATGCGAATCAGTGTCTGCAGCCGATAGGTATTCCGGGAGAGCTGTATATCGGCGGAGCCGGCGTCGGACGAGGCTACTTGAACCGACCGGAATTGACAAGCGAACGATTCGTCCCGAATCCGTTTGTCCCCGGAGAACTCATGTACAAAACGGGCGATCTCGTGAGATGGCTGCAGGACGGGAATGTTGAATACTTGGGCCGGATCGATCATCAGGTCAAAGTTCGCGGATTCCGGATCGAGCTGGGCGAAATCGAAGCGCAGCTGGCGCTAATCGAAGAAGTGAAGGAAGCTGCCGTAATCGCCAGCGAAAACGAGGAGGGACAAAACGAGCTGTGCGCTTACGTCGTATCGGAGACCGAGTTGTCTGTCGCGCAGCTGCGTGCAGCGTTGTCCCGAACCTTGCCTGGCTACATGATTCCGACCTACTTTGTGCAGTTGACCGAGCTGCCGCTGACGCCTAACGGGAAGATCGATCGGCAAGCATTGCCGGCTCCGGATGGCAATTTATCGACTGGCGTCGAATATGCAGCTCCTCGAAACGAAACGGAGCAAACGCTGGCCGAAATCTGGCAAGACGTTCTGAACATCGAGCAAGTCGGGATCAACGACCATTTCTTTGAGCTTGGCGGCCACTCGCTCAAGGCGATCACGCTCGTGACGCGCATTCATAAGCAGCTTCAAGTCGAGACGCCGTTATTCGAAGTGTTCCGGTCTCCGATTCTTCATGAGCTGGCCGCATCCATTGAGGCCTTGGAAAAACAAGCGTTCGAGTCGATCGAACCGATTGAAGAAGCGGAGCACTATCCGCTTTCCGCCGCGCAGAAGCGGATGTATGTACTTCATCAGATGCAGGAAGCTTCGACAACGTATAACATGCCTGCCGTCACGCAGTTTCAAGGGCCTTTGGATCTGGAACGCGTACGACTGGCATTCGAAGGCTTGATCAATCGTCATGAAGTGCTGCGTACGTCCTTCCCTCGCGTCAACGGCGAGCCTGTTCAAGTCATTCACAAGAATTTGACGCCGTTTGCCTTGGATTACGTTGACGCGGTAAATCGATTAGGACGTTCCGCGGAAGATTCGGCCATGCAATCGTGGATCGACGAGCATTTTAAAGGTTTCATTAAGCCCTTCGATCTTGAGCATGCGCCATTAATCAGAGCAGGAGTTTTGCGGATTAGCGAAGACCGGTATTTAATCTTGACGGACATGCATCACATCATTGGAGACGGCATTAGCTCCGCTATTTTAGAGGAAGAATTCACGAAGTTGTATGCAGGCGAGACGCTCGCTCCGTTGCGCATTCAATACAAAGATTATGTCGGATGGCAAACCAAGCAAATGAACGGACCGAGAATGAAGCGGCAGCAAGAATTCTGGCTGAAGCAATTTGCCGGAGAAGTTCCCGTCCTTGATCTGGCAACCGACTATCCGAGACCGGCGGTTCAACAATTCGAGGGAGACCGGATTCGATTCCGGACGGACGAAACGCTGATGAACGACTTGAAACAGGTAGCTTCCGTTCATGGCGTTACGATGAATATGCTCCTTCTGACAGCTTACAAAATCATGCTTCACCTCTACTCGGGACAAGAGAATCTTGTCGTCGGCATGCCGATATCGGGAAGAACGCATGCGGATCTGGAGAATATTGCGGGCGTGTTTATCAATACGCTGGCCATCCGCAGCTATCCGACACGGAAGATGACGATAGCGGAAATGGTGGAAGCCGTTAAATCGACGATGCTGCAAGCTTTCGAAAATCAGGATTATCCGTTCGAAGAGGTCGTGAAACAGGTCGTAACCCGCCGCGATACATCGCGGGCACCGCTCTTCGATACGATGTTTGTCATGCAGAACTTTGGCGAGGTGGGCAAGGATTCAACATCGGATCAACAGAGCTTGTCGGCCTGGCTTCCCGTATTTACGGCAAAATTCGATTTGACGATGACAGCGGCAGAAGCCGAGGATGCGATCGAATTCGAACTGGAGTTCTCGACGAAATTGTTCAACGAATCCACTGCGAACCGGATGAGCCGGCATTTTATCAAAGTGCTGCAGCAAATGGCGGCACAATACGTGAAGCGTCTGGAAGAAATCGAGCTTGCGACTCCGGAGGAGGAACACTATTTAACCAAGACGCTCAATGAAACGAGTACGGATTTCCCTAAAAATAAGACGTTGGCGGCATTGTTTGAAGAGCAAGTCGTTCGGACTCCCGAACATACGGCCGTGAAATTCGGCGATCATGAATGGACCTACATGGAGTTAAACCGTAAGTCCAATCAGATGGCGAGACTTCTTCAAGATTATGGTGTTTCCAAAGGCGACATCGTAGGTATACTGCTTGACCGGTCTATGGAAATGATCGCAGGGATGCTTGGGATTCTGAAGGTTGGGGCGGCCTACTTGCCTATCGATCCCGAAAATCCACAAGAGAGAATCGTCTACACCTTGAAGGACAGCGGCGCTCGGTTATTGCTCACGCGGGAATCGCTGAGCAATGTCTTAAATGGCCTGGAAGTCGAAATGGATCGTCTTTTTGTCGATGATCCGGCGTTAAATCATAAAGCCGATACGAACGTGGGAGTATCTCACGAGGCGTCCGACGTGGCTTACGTGATGTATACATCAGGAACGACGGGAACCCCGAAAGGCATTATGACGAAACACTTCAATATTTCCCGGGTTGTTAAAGATACCAATTATATTCAAATCGGCGAAGACGATAAGCTGCTTTCCGTTTCCAATTACGCTTTCGACGGGTTTACGTTTGATTTTTACGGAGCGCTGCTCAATGGCGCCACGTTGGTGCTCGTCGCCAAAGAGGTGATCATGGACATCGAGCCGCTGAGTCAAGTCATCCAGTCGGACGGCAATACAATGATGTTCATGACAACTGCCCTCTTTAATTTGATTGTTGACAATCGGCCGCAATCATTGACCGGAATTCGTAAACTGCTATTCGGAGGAGAGCGCGTTTCCGTCAATCATGTGCGAAAAGCACTGGAAATCATGGGGAAAGGCAAAATCTTGCACGTCTACGGGCCGACGGAAAGTACCGTATTTGCTACGTATTACCCGATTGATACCATTGCGGAAGAGGCCGTTACGATTCCGATCGGCAAGCCTTTAAGCAATACGAAGGTGTATATTCTTGGCCCGAACAACCAAATTCAGCCGATCGGGGCGCCAGGAGAATTGTGTATAGCCGGAAATGGGCTTGCGGAGGGGTACTTGAATCAGCCGCAATTGACGTCGGAGAAGTTCGTGGAGCATCCGTTCGAGAAAGATCAAGTCATGTATCGTACCGGAGATTTAGCGCGTTTCCGGCCGGATGGAAACATTGAATTTATCGATCGGATCGATCAGCAGGTCAAAATCAGAGGTCATCGAATCGAGCTCGGCGAAATCGAAAAGCAGCTGCTGAATGTGCCTCATATAAAAGAAACTATCGTGCTGATGCTTGAAATGGAGTCCAAGAAACAGTTATGCGCTTATCTCGTAACCGACGCTCCGATATCGGTGAATGAGATAAGAGAGCAGCTGACCCGATTTCTGCCAGAGTATATGATTCCGGTTTATTACGTGACCTTGGAAAGAATGCCTTTAACGACGAATGGTAAAATTGACCGTAAGGCATTGCCGGAGCCGGACGGCAAAAATATAGCTTCGAAAGCGTTCGCGGTTCCCAGAAACGAGACGGAACGCAGGCTGCTTCACATTTGGAAAGATGTTTTAAGCTTGGAGCAGATCGGAATCGACGATGAATTCTTCGAAATTGGCGGCCACTCCCTGCTTATTGCACGGGCCGTCAGCGAAATTAACGAAGCGTTCCAAATCAGTTTGCCTTTCACAAAGGTGTTCCAAAATCCGACGATTCGGATGATAGCCGCCATTATTGACGAATTGACGCCTTCTCGGCAGTTAACGTCTCCGGACAAACAGGTCGTACTGCTGAAAGAAGGGATCAGCTCAGCCAAGCATTTATTCTTCATTCACGCAGGGAATGGCGACACGGGGGCCTATGTGCCGTTCAGTAAAAACTTATCGGACAACTATCACTATTGGGCGATTAGCTCGGCGGTTACGAAGGACTCCGAACCATCTGTGATTACCACCGAAGAGTTGGCACGATCGTATATTCAAATGATTAGAAAGATTCAACCGGAGGGCGTGTACTTGATCGCCGGTTGGAGCGTGGGGGGTACAATCGCTTTTGAGATGGCAAGACAAATGGAGCAAATGAATCTCAGCGTAGGACTTCTTGCCATGATTGACTCTCCGCTCGTGCTTGAAAAGGAATTTCAGAACGTCAATCCGTTTGAATCGGAGAAGGAGATTCGATTGTTACGGACGCTATTTTCAACCGTGTCTGAGGAGCCGGAGATTGAGGATGTACTCGAAGCGGCTTGCGGCAGCGGGAAGCTGTGGCTCACTTTCATACAGTTAGCGGAAGAAAGAGGGCTCAGCGGCAGTCTTCTGAAAGAGCTAAACATGCGAGACAATGATTTGTTGGCGCAGATCGTACATGATTATCCGCAAGCCGATTTGGGTCAAATTATTCAAATTTATAATGAATCGCGTTCGTTAACCCACGCTCGCGACTCGTACATTCCGGATGAACGGGTTCATGCCGCCGTTCATTTCTTCCAGGCATTAAACAGCGAGACGAAAGTGGATGTTTCGCTATGGCAGCCGTATTGTTCGAAACCGATGCGGATAATTGAAGCAACAGGTAATCATTATTCGATTTTCCGCGAACCGGATATGCAAAACTTGGTCAGAACCTTTAATGAGCTATTGGAAGGTCTCGATTAAAGAGGAGGTACAAAATGAGTGCATCACCAGATTGGAATGCCGAAAATCCGTTCCCGTTTTATCGGAAGATGAGAGATACGCAGCCTGTATTTAAAGATTCGAGTCATTGCTGGAACGTATTTTTGTATGAGGACGTGAAGCGGGTCCTGAGCGATCAAGAGCAGTTTTCTTCTCAAGTATCCTTTGAACCGTTGAGTATTTTGTTTATGGATGCTCCCGAACATCAGAAATATCGCGCCAAATTCGGCAAAGTAATGACACCTCGATTGATGGCCCGGCTAACGGGGGGAATTGCGGCTACGACGCAGGAATCGATTCGCAAGTGCTTGGAGCAGGGAAAGGTTGACGTGGTTCAATCTTTCTCCCTGCACGTCCCGTTAGAAGCGATCACTCATCTCCTCGGAGTTCCGAAAGAAGATCGGCAGCAATTCAAGGAATGGACGAGGCTCATATTTGGGCCTCGTTCCGAAGAAAGCCAAGCGATGACCGAGGAAGAATGGTCCGAAAAGCATAAAGCGACGAATGAAAAAATCAAACAGTACCTCTCCCGAATGATCGCTAGCAAGAGAAAGCAGCCCGAAGACGACTTAGTCAGCGCTTTGATTAAAGTCGAAGAAAAAAGCGACTTTTTGACCCGGGAAGATCTTGAACAGTTCTGTTTCTTAATCTTGGTTGGCGGGATCGACACCTCGGTTAATCTGATCACCAACTCGCTTAGAGTATTCGGAGAAGACCCGGAGTTGTATGCGAAATTGCGCGCAAATCCCGAAAAACTGCCGCAAACGCTGGAGGAAGTGCTTCGTTTCCGTTCGCCCGTGCAATCGGCTTACCGAATCGCGAAAACGAATATCGAGCTTAGGGGGCAAACCATTCGCCGCGGAGAGCCGATCGTCGCTTGGATGGGCTCCGCCAACCATGATGAACGCGTATTCGAAAATGCCCACCGATTCGATCCATACCGGGAAAACAATAATCAGCACTTAGCGTTTTCCTACGGCTCGCACTTTTGCATGGGAGCGCACTTTGCAAGAATGGAAGCCAACATCGTACTGACGGAAATTTTGGCTTGGTGCGAACAAGTTCGGATCGTTCCGAACTCTGAAATAAAGCCGATTCAAAGTACGGTTTCGTTCGGTTATGAACGTTTCCCGATGGTATTTATACCGTCTGCGTTGCATGAACAGATTGTATAGCAGGAAACGGGACAAGAGCATTAAGAAACCGCGTCGTACAAAGTTGACCACTGATTACATTCGAGATGGTGGGCGTCTCGTAGCTACGGCAAACGGAAATTGGAGCATTCTGAACGGAGAGCATCATACAATGTACGTCGGGTGACAAGAATATTTTCTCGTTAAAGGCCGCGTAAATCGCGGTCTTTTGTGTGCCTGCTGTAAGAGGACAAGAACATGTCAATAAAGGGGAGCACAGTAAACTGCATCGAATATATCCGGGGTGGTTTTCGGGTATAATGGTTTTGGGCAATTAGAAGCGCCAATTCATTTTGCATCGGATGGAGGCTAGAAATGAACAAGGAACAGGTTGAACGCATTCACTATGGAATGGGCTTCATTGCAGCATTAGACCAGAGCGGCGGAAGTACGCCTAAAGCGTTGCTTCTGTACGGAATCAAAGAAGACAGTTATGCGAATGAAGAAGAGATGTATGGCGTCGTTCATGAAATGAGAACACGTATCATCACGAGTCCGTCATTTAATGCTGAAACGATTTTAGGTGCCATTCTGTTTGAAAATACAATGAACCGCACAATTGAGGGTAAGTTTACGGCTGATTATCTCTGGGAGAACAAGGGGATCGTACCATTTCTGAAAATCGACGAGGGTCTAGCCGATATTCAGAACGGCGTTCAACTCATGAAGCCGATTACGGGATTGGAGGAACGTTTAAAGCTTGCGGTGGAGAGAAATATTTTCGGAACAAAAATGCGTTCTGTCATTAAGGAAGCGAACCCGGAAGGCATAAGAAAGGTTGTCGAGCAACAATTCGATATTGCCAATCAGATTCTAGCTGAAGGCTTAATTCCGATTATTGAGCCTGAGGTTGATATTCACAGTGCAGATCGAGTGAAGATTGAACGATTATTGAAAGCGGAACTCCTGGGGAAATTAGCTTCACTCGATCCGGACGGGAAAGTTATGCTCAAACTTAGCATCCCTTCCGAAGATAATTTATACAATGATCTCATGAAAGAGCCGCATGTTTTGAGAGTAGTTGCTCTGTCCGGAGGCTTCGCAATGAAGGAAGCAAACGAAAGATTGGCTCGCAATTTTGGTCTCATTGCCAGTTTCTCGCGAGCGCTTTCCGAAGGACTTACCGCTCAGCAATCTGCCGAGCAGTTTAATGCGACACTAACGAACAACATAAACGCCATTTATAAAGCTTCAATCACCTAACTTAGCGGCTTCTAAGTCCCGTTCGGCGAACAATCGATGAACGGGACTTTTTTCAATGACAACTTTAGCCCAAAATAGCCTTTCAACAGCAAAGGGAACCGGGAGTCGCTTTCGATCCGGAGGCGGCTCTATTTCACTTGTTCAAGCAATAAGAGTATTTTGTCCAGATCTACAGCAGCACCAAGTTCAAGATGTAACGGAATGAACCAAGGCAGTTTCACGATAGCTCATTTGGGGCTGCGCAAATCGTCGCCTTTTTGCGTAATGGGATAAAATGCCCGGGTCAATGAACCTCCGGTTCTGGTGCAGGGACTCGATTCGGTTGTCGCCGTCACGGCAGGTTGGGAACATAGCATGGCGTTGAAAAGCGACGGAACCGTGTGGACGTGGGGAAGCAATAGCAGCGGTCAGCTGGGCACCGGAAGTGCGTTGTTGCGTAATTCTTCGCCGGCTCAGGTACCGAATCTTAATTCCGTGATTGCCATTGCTTCAGGACAAGATCATAATTTGGCCGTTAAAAGCGACGGAACGGTCTGGGCGTGGGGAGATAATAAGTTCGGTGCGCTTGGCGATGGAAGCACAGAAGCGCGTAATACTCCGGTACAAGTACAAAGTCTCGATTCGGTGATTCATGTTTCTATAGGCAACACCCATAGTTTAGCGCTCAAAGGAACCGTTTGGGCGTGGGGAAGTAATGGAGGCGGCGAACTCGGCGATGGAAGCAATATATATCGCAATACCCCGGTTCAGGTGAAAGGGATTAGCTCGGTGATCAGCATAGCTGCCGGGAAATCCTTTGGCTTCTCGCACAGCTTGGCACTGAAAAGCGACGGCACTGTCTGGGCATGGGGAAATAATGTCTCCGGCAAACTCGGCGATGGAACTACGACCGGCAGTTCTTGGCCCGTTCCGGTCATTCATCTCGATTCCGTGACCGCTATATCAAGTACTACGCATATAAGCTCAGATGGGTTCGAATACAGTACCGCGGGGTTGCCCGAAGGTTACACTGCAGAGTGGAGTGTTAGAGGACATACTATCGATGATTATAGTTCGAATAAGAAGGTTATCGTCTATGTGAGTATCAAGTATGACAATCACTGAATATTACGGCAATAGAAGAAATCTGGTCCAAATCACATTCAATGGCCACTCATCGTACACATCATAAGCCCGTAATAAATAATTTTTTTAGACAAATTCCAACAGTATTTTCGTTTCCTATGCGATATACTAGTTTTAAGTCCACTTTGTTGGGGCATATTGTTTAAACTTTGGAGGTTATAAATTAATGGAAACAGGTACAGTCAAATGGTTTAATGCGGAAAAAGGTTTTGGCTTCATTCAAAGGGAAACTGGCGATGATGTATTCGTTCATTTTTCTGCTATCCAAGGTGAAGGATATAAATCCTTGGACGAAGGGCAACGTGTTGAATTCAATGTTGTCAAGGGCCAACGAGGACCTCAAGCTGAAAATGTTGTAAAACTGTAATACATAAATCAAGCCTGGACTTGACGAATGTCAGGAACAGGCTTTTTTTATTAATCGAACTAATGAGACAGGATAGCTGAACATGGAATACCACGGCAGTCGATTATACAATCGGCTGCCGTTTTCAGTAAGCCGTGGCAGGGAGATGGGGATTTGCGCATGCGGAAATAACTGGCCTCAGCTGAGGCTGCCGTTTTCTATACCAGGTTGTTATTGCCTTAGCTGGAAATGCTCTACTTTCACGTATTCGATAATACTTTTCATTGTAGAAGCTTCTTTGTAGAAGCTTCTTTTTTAGTAAGCGCATATCCGTTGAACTGATCGAAGCCGATCAGTTCATAAGCCTCTCCCAAAGAAACAGTCGTCTTCAGTTTATGTTAGCTCCTCTGTAAAAGATTAGCCTAAAAGAGTTAAACAGATAATAAGTTTTTTTAAACGAAATCGTGATATTTGAACTATTTACGGGGTTTCCGCTTTTCAATAAGCTAATAACTGCCTCCTATGTAACGGAAGAATATTTATTTTTATTTTAAAATTTGTATAAAAATGCGATCTATCCGTTATGGATTCTGCCTTTGAAATGATCGATTTTAATCTTTTAGCAAACCCGTGGAGATCAAAAGACCGCAATGAACGGAATGCGGGTATTGAAGTCAATCTGGAATCGTACCGAAATTAATAACCACGAGAGGTGGTGATCGAGAACAAAGCAGTGAAGATCAGGATGTTGTTCCGGGTAACGGTTATTCCGACGACGGAGAGCGGGCTTACGTTCAAATTGACTCGCCTTAATCTAATTAGGAGTTGCAAACATGCTCGGCACCAGCCGAGAGTCGGTGCTATTACAATGAATCAGCACGGTTTAAATCAGAAGGGCTTCTATAATTCTATCAAGCGGACTAACATAGAAGGGAAGTAAGTGATGAAAAACATGACTCGCAAAAAGGTTTTAGTCGGATTAACGCTTGCCTCGCTGCTCTGTGGAACGACGGTATATGCGACTTATTCCACGGTAACAGCTGGACCAAAGTCCGACGGTACAGGCGTTACGCCTGGAGGATGGTATCTTACGCCTGCCGGGGCACAAGTGGGCTTAGGGAATTTTCCGATGGATGGTTCCGTTAGCCCCGATAAAAAATATCTCGTAGTAGCCAATGCCGGAGCAGGCACGCAATCTTTGCAAGTCATAGATATCGAGCAGCAAAAAGTGACCCAAACCATTACTTACGAATCCCCGGAAGCCTTATATATTGGGGTCGCATTCAGCAAAGACGGCAAGAAGCTTTATGCTTCGGCCGGCGGCAATAATAAAATTCGCGTGTTCGACTTTGCAGGTGGAATGCTTAGCGAGCAGGCTCCGATCATGATGAAAGATCAGAACAATACCAACTTTTATCCTGCCGGCATTTCTCTGTCAGCCGACGGCAAATCCCTGTACGTCGCGAATAATTTGAATTATTCTACTTCACGGATCGATCTATCTACGGGTAAAATCGCAGCGACCACACCCGTTGGCAAAATGCCGTACGCTGCTCACCTCAGCAGGGATGAAAGCACGTTGTACGTCAGTAATTGGGGTGAGGGCAGTGTCAGTGTCCTCGATGCCAAAAACTTAACGGTAAAAAAGGTGATCGCGGTAGGTCTTCACCCGAATGCGATTGCGGAAAATCCGGTGAACGGCTTCATTTATGTCGCGAACTCCGACAGCGATGAAATTTCGGTGATCAATCCCCAGAGTCAACAGGTGATTCAAACCGTTTCACTTGCCCCTTACCGCGGAGCGCCGTCAGGCAGTCAGCCGGATGCGCTGACCGTTAGTGCCGATGGGAAAACCCTGTATGTAGCGAACTCGTTAAATAACGACGTGGCGGTTATCGATCTTGGCAACAATACGGAAAAGCAGCACGATGCGAAAGTAGAAGGCTTGATTCCGACGGCCTGGTATCCAACGGGCGTATTTCTTGCTCAAGATGGGAAACAACTTTTGGTCACAAACGCTAAAGGACTGGGAGCGGGACCGAACGACCAAAGCCAACAATGGCTTGGAAGTATGATTAATGGCACCCTGTCTATCATCAATGTACCGGATAAGAAGCAGTTGCAATCGTATACGAATCAGGTGAACGATAATAACCGTGCCCATTCGGCGGAGAACGACAAATCCGATAAAAACAAATTCCCCATTTCTCGTGTCGCCGGCCAGGGCGATTCACCTATCAAACATGTTATTTATGTCATCAAAGAGAATCAAACCTACGATCAAGTATTCGGTGATCTGGACAAGGGTAACGGCGATCCTAGTTTGGCTATATTCGGAAAAGAGGTTACGCCGAATCACCATAAGCTTGCAAATCAATTCGTGACGCTTGACAACTTCTATGCAGACGCAGAAGTTAGTGCCGATGGACATAACTGGACAACCGCCGGCAAGGCAAATGATTATGTTCAAAAGAATTGGCTGGCGAATTATTCCGGAAGAAACCGGGATTATGACTTTGATGGCGGCGGCGGCGGCGGCCTTTTAGACGATGCACCATATACAAGACCCGAAGCGGGCTATATATGGGACGTGGCGATGAAGGCCGGGCTATCCTTCAGGAATTATGGGGAGTTCGCTTATAATTATGATCCGGTAACAAAGCAATATTTGCCTAATAACCCGAAAACGACTGATTTCGGAGGCAATTATGATCCTCAATATCCGAGCTGGGATTTGAATATCTCCGATATGGCCCGTTATTACGAATGGGAGAAGGAATTCAAAGCCTTCGAAAAAAATGGGAACCTGCCGCAATTTGAAACGATCTATTTGCCAAATGATCACACCGGCGGGAAGTGGGGCCCGCAGCAGATGGTTGCGCAAAATGACTATGCACTTGGAAAACTGGTGGATACGATCAGTCATTCCAAGTACTGGAAGGATACGGCTATTTTTGTAGTGGAAGACGATTCCCAAGGCGGGGTTGACCATGTTGATGCCCATCGGACGGTAGCTTTAGCCATCAGCCCGTACACCCAAACGGGTAAAGTGGACAGCACCATCTACGATACGCCGTCCATGCTTCGGACCATGGAGTTGATTATGGGGCTGAAGCCGATGACGCAGTTCGAGGCGGCAGCGATTCCAATGGTTAACTCTTTTACGGATCATCCCAATTTCAAACCCTATTCCGTAGAGCAGACCAAATACTGGGTGGATACCGAAGGACCGTCGAATCCTCCGACCGGCAGCGAGGCGGCAATCAACAATGAGCCTCCGGCTTATCCGTCCGATATGGATTTCTCCCGGCCTGACTCCGTTGACCTGCAGAAGCTTAACCATGAAAATTGGATGACGGTTAAAGGTTACTACCCAAACGGATATAAGAAATAGTGGCTGCAAACCCCATTTCTCCAGGTTAAGGCCTAGAGATATGGGGTTTGCCTATTCTTTTAGGCAAGGAGCGTACAACCAAAGGATGAACAATCTGCTGAAAGCGACAATGAAACGACCCGTCTTTATTATCACCACGCTTGTAATCATTCTGGTCTGGGGAGGGATTTCCGCCTTCCAGATGAAGAGGGATTACCTGCCGCCCATCGACAATCCCTCGCTGATGGTCTCGGTACGTGCGCAAGATTTTCAAACGGAGCAAATAAAAGCTTCGATTTCGGAGCCGGTGGCACAATCGGTCCGGAGAGTCAACGGTCTAGAAACGATGGAAACGAATAGTTTTGACGGCGGGCTATTCATCAGCTTGGGCTTCCCTTTGAACTATGATATGGAGCTTGCGGAGCGCGATGTGTCCGATGCCTTGAATCAGGTGTCTTTGCCGGCAGGAGTCGACAGACCGACCCTTACCCGGGTAAGTACGAGTTCCTTTCCGATCATGAGACTAAGTCTGACTAGTCCTTCCGGGAAAGTGGACGAAAATACGTTGCGAACGACGACTCAAGCTCAAATCGCCCAAGAACTGAAAAGTTTGCAAGGAGTAGGCGACGTGCGCGTAATCGGAGCCGGCAGCAATGGCTACGTGTTGTCAATTCGAATGAACGACCTGCGAAATGCCGGGTTAACCGTAGAGGATATCAAACAGTCACTTTCAGCAGTAAGCTCAACATGGATACAGGGCAAAATAACGAACAGTCAAGTGTCGATTCCGCTCCAGGCTTCCGGCGGGAATCTAAGCCTGCAGGCTTTGAACCGAATCCCGATCCGAGGTGCGGACGGACATGCCGTTCCTCTTTCCGCCGTCGCGGACCTGACGAAATCGGTGGTCGATCTGCAAACGATATCCCGGACTGATGGCAAGGCGAGCGTCGTGTTCGATGTGCTGAAAACTCCATCATCCAATATTACGGACGTATCGGGCAAAATCCGTAGCCGGATCCTGGACATTTCAGGAATTCAGCAAGGGGATATTCAATTATCCGTTCTCTTCGACCAATGCGAACAGGTTAAGTCCTCTTTACAGGGCTTGTTAAAAGAAGGGTTGTACGGGTGCTTGTTGTCGATGGCTTGCGTCTTTCTTTTTTTCCGTACGATACGTTCCACCGCGTTAATCGCGTTGTCCCTTCCAATTTGCCTCCTGGTAACGACGGGACTGCTGAAAACCATGGGCGTCAGTTTGAACATTCTCACCGTTTCGGGCTTGATTGTGGCGATGGGAAGAGTAATCGACGATACGATCGTTATTCTCGACAACATGCACCGCAAATCTCATGAGTCCGGGGAGAAAGTGAGTTTGGTTCTGTTGGCCGAAGCCGTCAAAGAAATGATTCCGGCGATCGTATCCTCTACGGCGACAACCGTTGCCGTTTACGTTCCGATTGCCCTCGTCGGAGGAATGATCGGCGCCGCTTTTTCCGGATTTGCGTGGTCCGTCGTCATAGCCCTGCTTACATCTCTTTTGGTGGCTATATTTGTTGTGCCGGCACTTTATCTGATTTGGCATAAGGGACGCGCGAACGGTTCGGCGATGTCCCTCGAACCCGTCTCGCACAACGTATTGAATTGGGCTTTTTTACGAAAAGGGAAGATCATCGCGATCTTTGTTTTCATGTTCGCGGTTGCGGGCGTCGGATCGTTTTTCTTGCCGGTCAACTTTCTGCCTGCCAATAAGACTGGGCAAATCAACGTTCAATTGGAGTTTCCGGAAGGGACTTCCTTGACGGAAGTTGACGCAACGGTCCGGCGGATGGAGCAAACGTTGAAGTCAGACGCGAATATTGCCGCATTCTCTTCCGTTCTTGGTTCTTCGTTCACCCCGCAGTTTGACGATGTGTTTGATGCTGGCGGCGGGTGGATTCAAGGCGATAATATCGCCAATATCGCAGTAGCGGTCAACAAGAACGCGGACGTCGATGCCACGGCGGCTGACCTGCAAGTCCGACTTGCGAGCTTGTCCGGCAGCGCGATCTGTACCGTAACGAACCAAAATATATCCGGCGACGATTCGCAGCTGAAAATCGATCTTTCGGGGGCAGACATTGCAACGCTCGACCAAGCGGCCAGGCTCGTCAGAAGCAAGCTGCAACTCGTTCCCCATCTTAGCGTCGTGGGCGCCGCGGACGATCGGGAGGCGCTCCCCAAATACCAAATTGTCTTGAATCAGGAAGCATTGGACCTTGCAGGTGTTCAAGCGGCGGACGTCTACGAGCGGATCCGAGAATATTTATCGGAAGGGACAAGGATCGATGTAAAGATGGGAGATCAGGGAACGATCCCATTATCAATCCGTACGGATATGTTGCCGAAGGTCGGAGCCTCAGCCTCGGCGATGATGGATCCGGGAACGGAAATCCTTACCCTGCTGGGTAAAGAAGCATTCAAGGGAAAAGACGGCCGCAACGTCCCGATGATGGAACTGGCATCGCTAACCCCGATAAACGGACAGTCTGTCATACGGGAACGCGAGGGTCGGCCAATTTCAGTCGTGACGGCAAACGTCACTTCAAGGGATGTGGAGAAGGTAGCGGGGCAGGTGAGTGACACTGTCGATCAACTGGCGCTGCCTCCAGGCGTTCATTACTCGATTAACGGGATTACTGCTCAAGTCGAACAAATGATTGTTGAAATGGGCATAGCTTTATCCGTTTCCATTTTACTCGTTCTGCTCATTCTAAGCATCGTTTTCCGCGGTCTTAGGGCGCCGCTCACCGTATTGGTCTGCATGCCTCTTGCTCTTATCGGCTCGGTAATCGGTATGCTGATGACGGGGGGAGAGTGGAATCTGGCTGCATTGGTGGGATTGTTGATGCTTTCCGGAATTGTGACCACGAATGGAATCGTCCTCGTCGATAAAATCGAGCGTAATTTGGAAACCGGGATGAAACCGAAGGAAGCGATTCTACGGGGGACGGCATCCAGGGTACGCCCGGTCTTAATGACGGCGGTATCAACCGTGTTGACTCTGTTTCCTCTTTGCCTCTCTAACAGTGGAGATACAGTCGTATCCCAGACGCTGGGAATCGTTGTCGTGTGCGGCATGATTAGTTCTACGCTAATCAGTTTGCTGGTCATACCTATCCTGTATGAATGGATCCATGACCGCCGGCTTTCGTCGAAGAGAATAAGAGAGCGCGCTTCCGAATTGGTCGTTTCCCAGTGAAGCTAGCTTCCCGAGAATAGCGAAAGAGGGCGTCCCTTGGACGGGAGCCCTCTTTTTTACCTTCGTATTAATGAATGGCTAGCCCGACTTCTTCCACTGCAGCAGCTTCACCTTGCCGGTTGCGCCGCAATGCGAACAATCGACCAATCCAACCCCTTGGCAGGTTAAACATTTCGCGTGACCGTAAGCTATTCCTTCACCGTCGCAATCTCCACAACGTATTTTGCCCGTACCTTCACATGGCTTACACTTCATTTTCATTCCTCCTCGGGATTAATAAAGAATGGAAAATCGCAGGGCACACATGTTGGTATAAATAGGTTAGTCAACCAAAGCAAACGTAACATGGGATAACAAGGTGAGCAAATTCTCATTCGGTCGTAAAACGGAAAAATAGGCGGAGAGCTTTTAGCAATCCTAAGTTTTCTCCCTCTCTCGCTTGAAAGCTCCGGAAAATGGCGAGAACTTTCGGGTGATAAGAACAGCATCCCTTTAGAGTCACATTGAACGCGGCTATTTTATTTAGCATGGATAACCGGAATGGGGTGATTTTGTTCGCTCCTCCTTGCAATCGAGTGGTGGTTAAGCTTTCCGATTGGGCGAAGTTAATCTTTTCATGATTTACATAATTCACACATCCCTTTTAGATTTCGTTAACACTGGCCGAACACTTCAGGTCTAGCATAAGTGAAGCATGAAATGACTAGAATCAAAAACGAAAGGTAGTGTCAACGAGTGAAACTGCAGCGTAAACGGAAATGGCTCCTTCCCGTCATCGGTTTATCTCTCGTCATTCCGGCCGCCGTGCCCGCCTATGCGGCATCGCCGTCCAAAGCAACCGTCAAGTCCATTGAATTCGTCGGCATGCCGGCGCCGGCGACGGCGAAGGATATGGCCCGGCTGTACACGGCCGCTTCTCTTAAAGTCACGTACTCGGACAACACCGTCAAAACGTACCCGTTGGCGTACCAGAAGCTCTTCAAATCGACCGAAACCGTCGGCAATACGATCGCGGGCGTGTCGGTAGACAGCAAGGGCAATCCGATCATGGATACCAGCGTTCCGAACAACCCCGTTCCGTTCGTTTCCGACGCGCCGGATTCCAACAGTCTGTTCGAAGTGAACGGCGTTCCCGCCACGAGCATGGGCGGTAATCAGCTGTCGCTGGTCACGCATTACGAATATATTACGTCCAATAACGACGGCAAGTCGGTCTACGGCCTCATTCCCGCCAGCATGAGCTACACCACCATTGATCAGAACAAGCAGACCGGCAAGCTGACGCCGATGACCCTGTCGAAGATCGATTTTTCCTCCGTGGACGGGCTGTGGATTCCGTGCAACGGCTCGCTGTCTCCGTGGAACACGCATTTAGGCAGCGAGGAATACGAGGCGGACGCGCGCGCGTTCGAGGCGGATCCGACTCAGACCTACGTGAATCCGTTCGTGCAAACCTATTATCAAGACCAAACCCGCCAAGGCAACCCTTACCTGTACAATTACATCGTGGAAGTGACGGCGCACCCGGACAACACGACGTCGGTCGTTAAGCACTACAGCATGGGCCGCTTCTCGCATGAGCTCAGCAAAGTCGCGCCGGACAACAAAACGGTCTACTTCGGTGACGACGGCGGCAATACGATGCTGTTCATGTACGTAGCGGACAAGGAGAAGGACCTCTCCGCCGGGACGCTGTACGCGGGCAAATGGATCCAGAAGAGCGCCGAGAACGGCGGCAGCGCGGATTTGCAGTGGATTAAGCTCGGCCACGCGACGGACGCCGAAGTGAAAGCCATCGTCGATAAGGGCACGAAGTTCAGCGATATGTTCGAAACGTCGGACAGCGCGGCTCCCGGATTCACGGCCGTGAAGACGTATCCGAGCGGCAAAGTGGAATATTTGAAGGTCAAGCCGGGCATGGAAACGGCCGCCGCGTTCCTGGAATCCCGCCGTTACGGCGCGATTCTCGGCGCAACCGCCGAGTTCAACAAGATGGAAGGCGTGACGGTCAACGCGAAAGACAACAAAATGTACGTCGCGATGTCTTACGTGGAAAAGTCAATGGAGAAGGATGCCAAAGGCGCCGATCCCGCCGACGACATTCAAGTCAGCAAGATTTCCGCCGGCGTTACGTACGAGGTCGCGCTGGGCGCGGGGCAGAAGGACAAGAGCGGCGAGGCGATCGCCAGCTCGTACGTGCCCGTCTCGATGAAGGGACTCGTATGGGGCGAAGATCTGGCGACGACGGATGCCAAGGGCAACAAGGCAGCGGACGATAAAGTCGCGAACCCGGACAACCTCTCTTACTCGGAGAACCTGCGGACGCTCTTCATCGGCGAAGACAGCGGCATGCACGCGAACAACTACGTCTGGGCGTACAACGTGGACACGGGCAAGCTGTCCCGCATCCTGTCCACGCCGGCAGGCGCGGAAGCGACTGGCCTGCAAGCGGTCGATAATCTGAACGGCTTCAGCTACGTCATGAGCAACATCCAGCACCCGGGCGATGAAATGATCGTGGCCGATAGCCTAAAAGCGGACGTCACGAACTACATCAACCAAAACTTCGACGACAAAAAATCCGGCGAAGTCGGCTATATCTCAGGCTTGCCGAGCATGGAGCAGCTGGTTGCGAACGAGCCGGCCTCGACACCGGCTATTAGCGTCGTGGCGATCCGCGAATCCGCCGTTTCCGCAGGCGCGACCGTGGTTTGGAACGGCAAGAACAAGGATGTCTCGGTCAAGCACAACGGGCACAAGCTGACGTTCCGCGTTGGCGAAGCCAAAGCCGACATCGACGGCCAAACGGTCGAGCTGCCGATTAAAACCACGATGACGAAAGGCAAGGTCATGTTCTCGTCGAGCGTCTTCACGCAATTCATCAACCTGTAATCCAGCGGGACAAACATAGGACCGGCCGGTTCTTCGGCCGGTTCTTGCTTTTCATCCGCTTCTTGTCATACGGCAACCAAACTAACTTCAATCCAAAAGGAGTTCCGCGCAATGAAAATTCGATCCGTAACCGCCGGCTTCCGAAACCGCCTGGTGAAACTGTCATTTGCCTCGGCGCTGCTGTTCGCGAGCGCAGCCGCCAACGTCTACGCGCATGGCGACGATATGATTGCGAGCAGCGGGGAAATGGGCGAAGGACCGGGCATTCAAGCAACCGTGGACGGGCGTTATTTGGCAAGCGGTGCGATGCAAAGCTCCGATCTCAGCGAAATTCGCTTGCAGGTCCGCGAGGTCGCCGAGGCGCTCGGCTACTCCGTTAAATGGGATGCCCGGCACCGCGCCGTCTTAATCGGAACGGGCGCGTATCCGGCGAAGTCCGACGGCATGGCCGGGATGACCATGGCCGCTTCGACTACCTCCGGCATGATGACGGCTTCGTCTACGATGATCGAGCTCGTATTGAACGGCAAGCTAGTCACGGGGGCGGCCGATCCGATGTTCATGGGCAACAAGATTACCGCGGTTGCCGACGAATTGGCCTCGGCGCTCGGTCTTCATTATCAATTCAACGCCGGCAAGCATCTGGTCTCCATGGTGTCGGACCGGGCGCTGGAGCAGTTCGCGGGCGAAGAATCCCAAGTGCGCGACGTACTGAACGGCAAAGGGATGACGCCTGAGGTCGATAAGGACGGCGTCAAGCAGTTCACGCTGACCGCGAAGCTGCACGACTGGTCGCCGGTGAAAGGCATGCTGACGACAGCCTGGACGCTGAACGGCCAAGTGGCCGCGCCGACGATTCGCGTGACCGAAGGCGACCGCGTTCGCATCGCGTTTCATAACGACTTGACGGAACCGTCGACGATTCACTGGCACGGGCTTCTCGTGCCGAACGACATGGACGGCGTGCCGGGCATCACGCAGGATCCGGTTCAACCCGGAGGCACGTATGTATACGAGTTTACGGCAAGCCATGCGGGGACCTTCATCTACCATTCGCATTACGACGACATGGTGCAGGTCGGCAACGGCATGTACGGGGCGTTCATCATCGATCCGAAGACGACGGTAGCTGGCGATCCGAACGGCGACTTCAAGGCGGATCAGCGTTACGATCACGACTATACGATGGTTCTCTCGGGCTTCCGCGTCAACACGACGGGGGAGGAAGAGGAGGATTATTTCACGATTAACGGCCGCAGCTACCCGGATACGCCCGCCATTGAGATGAAGCAGGGGGAGACGGCGCGCGTCCGGCTGATCAATACCGATACGATGGAGATCCATACGATGCACCTGCATGGCATGGACTTTCAGGTGATCGCCCGCAACGGCAGCCCCGTCAAGTCGGTCGAAACGATGAATACCGTCATGCTCGGACCGGGCGAAACGGTCGATCTGGCGTTTAAGGCGACCGCTCCTGGGAACTGGATGTTCCACTGCCACATTCTCGATCATACGATGAACGGCGGCGATATGTCCGGTGGCGAAATGGGAGGATTGATTACGCTCGTTAAGGTCAAGCCGTAAAGGCCGGCGCTACGCTCGTCGGCGTGCGGTCCGCGTCATAAGTAAGAACGCGCGATCTCATTCCGGGCCTAATAAAAAGCGTCCTATCTTGGTAGTTTAGCACACGGCGATCGGCGTATAAGCCGTATGACCTCTTCCTTTTTCATGCGTTACCTACCTCAGCCAATTTTAATAATTGGAGAGATATGAGTGAACACGATGTACAACAAATACAGTAAAGATTTGCTTGGTGTTTGGAAGGCATTTTGTTCGACTGAACAATATCGGAGAGCCCCAAAATTCCTGTCAACGTTTATCAAACAGACATTATATATTATGGTGAAAACTGTCGGGTAACAAGAACATTATCTCTTTAAAGGCCGCGGAAATCGCGGCTTTTTGGGTTGCATTATACGTAAATGTTTCGAGGTCTGTTAGCGATACGTTGAATAACTCCATCTCCAGCGGGTACGACGATAAGTCGATTAAAATCGTGAGCATTATTTGGGGACACCCAATTATTGGAGACTACACTAGAATGAAATTAGTATTGAACATTACGTTGCGTCATGTTTTAAAATCAAGTTACATTTCTTTGAAAGGCAGATGAAAGTAGAGCACATTTTATCGCCTAGAATTCTTTCTCGCTGATCAAAAGGACGAACTATAACTAGGGGAGATGATCTTTTGAAGGAAAGAATGGTACACCATGCTACCTTTATTGTTGAAAAAACTTATCCATTATCGCCTAGGCAGGTGTTTGAAGCATGGGCAGATCCTAAAGCTAAAGCCCGTTGGTTTATGAAAGCCGATGAATTCGATTTTAGAATCGGTGGAAGAGAAATTGGTCGAGGAGGTCCACCCAAAGGTCCAATTTATACGTTTACATCACATTTTCAAGATATTGTACCAAACCAACGCATTATATTCTCACACACATTAGATTTAGGCGAAACGCGAATTTCGGTATCCTTAACGACAGTTGAATTTAAGTCTACAAAAACTGGTACTAAGTTAATTTTCACCGAACAAGGTGCTTATCTTGATGGACTTGAAACACCCGAACAGCGAGAACTAGGAACAAAAGAAATGCTCGATACACTCGAACAGACATTGCTTCACGAATAAAGTCACGTAGGAAGTAAGTCATCATATTTTACAATGGAAAGGAAAATAGAAAATGGGAGAAATAATTGTTCAACAATTTGTTACATTGGATGGAGTTATGCAAGCTCCTGGTGACGCGAATGAATTTGAACTCGGTGGTTGGCAAAGACAATTTATAAGTGAGGATCAATTAACTGTTGTTACGAAGCAAGCTAGTGAGGCAGGAGCCCTACTGCTTGGACGAAAAACCTATGAAGGTTTTGCTGCTGCATGGCCTTCTGCAACGGGGATGATGGGATTAGCCGATCGAATGAACATCATGCCAAAATATGTAATTTCAAATACATTGAAACAGGCTGAGTGGAATGCAAAAGTTATCTCGGGTGATGCAGTGGAAGAGGTTATAAAACTCAAACAGCAACATGATCGTGATTTATTAGTATTAGGAAGCGGCAACCTAATTCAAACATTAATAAAGCATCGCCTTATAGATGAGTTCCGAATTTGGATGTTTCCCATTGTGTTGGGTTCTGGAGAACGATTGTTTAGACTAGGGAGCGAGAAAATTAATATGAGCCTCGTTGATACAAAAACATTGAGTTCAGGAGGGGTCATCCTTACTTATCGAACAATTAACCAAATAAAGTTTTAAATTTACAATGCATAAAGGTAATTGGACGGAGCCAAACAACTTCTGTAACAAGTTGTTTGGCTTTTTGCGTTGAAGATATTTGACCGCGGATACAAAGCCGTTTTCATTAAGCTAACGGGAGGATAGTAGTATTTCCCCTTCCTATGGTCTGCAAAATTGGGTAATATTAACGTGAGTTGCAAGGGGATATGTCTATGGCTCGTTTTGTCATGTTTTCTTCTTGGATTGTAGTTCTACTTATAGAAGTGTTTTATTTGTATAATACCATTCCTATGGATCTTAGAGGGCGGGAAAACGGTCAAGAGCTTCGAGGATAACATTGATATGATACAGAATCACGAATTTATCGTGAACTATTGTTATTGAACTAACGGGAAACGTTAGTCCAATCAGGACACTTCCTTTGGGTCTCGGCTTTGGCTAGGACATTCCAGAACGTACTTGAACGTAATAGACATGCTGCGGACAATTGCCAGCAGTAATCAGATCAAACTATGATTTTTAAAGGCGGCGACTTTTTAATATGGAGAAGATACAATGTTTTCCAACAATCTGGAAAGTGAAGCTTGGGACGGCAGAGCGACTAACTCCTCATCATTTTTTTGGAGGACAGGAAAACGAACGACTGAAAAATATGGCGCAGCAGACATTTCCGTTTGCTGAAGACGCGCTTTCGGCGAAATCGACTTTGCAAGGGTTTTTGATAACCCTTCCGCTTGGTGAAGATGAGAAGCTTTATGGACTTGGCTTACAATTGCAGTCGTTTGTGCAGAATGGCAAAAGAAAGAGACTGCGTACGAATGCAGATGCCACAAATGATACCGGCGATGCGCACGCACCTGTGCCGTTTTATGTGTCGACAAAGGGTTATGGGATTCTGGTGGATACGAGTCGATGCGTAGAATTCGATTGTGGCGCCACTAGACGAGTTTATTCGGAAAGCAACGAAAGTAAAGAGAAAGAGATTGCAATCCGGACAGAGTCGTTATACAACGAAGAGAAACGCGGAAGCCAAGTATCCATTTTTATTCGAGGCGTGGAAGGCGCGGAAATTTATATCTTTGCGGGCGAGTCGATTAAGCAAGTCGTCGAAAGCTATAATTTATTTTCAGGCGGTGGAGTCCTGCCACCGATATGGGGGCTAGGAAATTTATATCGTAGCTATGGCCCGGCAGATCAAGGTCAAGTGGAACGTCTGCTGGAAGATATTCAGAAAGAAGAGATGCCTTTTTCTATGTTAGGATTGGAACCAGGCTGGCATAGCCACGCATATTCGTGTTCATTTAAGTGGGATTCGAATCGCTTCCCAGACCCGGAGCGCCTAGTACGGAAGGTTAAACGTGCAGGTCTGGAGCTGAACCTCTGGGAGCAGGCGTACGTTCATAAGACTGCCGACTTCTATGAGGAACTGCGTTCGTATTCTGCTGACTATGAGGTATGGGAAGGACTTGTCCCAGATTTTGCGCTACCGGAGGCAAGGAAACTATATGGGAAGCGGCAAGGCGAGCTGATTGATACTGGAATCGGTGCCGTCAAATTGGATGAATGCGATGGGTCGGACTTTACTGGGGGCTGGTTCTTTCCCGACTTCTCCCAGTTTCCGTCGGGAATGGACGGTGAACAAGCTAAAAACTTGTTCGGCGCAATGGTTCAACGCACGATCCAGCAACAATTTGAACAGCGGAATCTGCGTACATATTCCCAGGTTCGAGCCGGGTGGAGCTATGGGGCGCCAATGAGTTTTGTATTATATAGTGATTTATACGATCATGGGCAGTTTGTACGCGGTATTCTGAACGCCGGATTCTCCGGGCTACTGTGGTCTCCCGAGGTTCGACAAAGCGGCAGCGGGGAAGAATTTATCCGAAGGTTGCAGACCGTCGTGTTTTCCCCGCTTTCCATCATTAATGCTTGGATGGTGCCAAATCCGCCTTGGAAGCAGTATGACATTGACCATAATGCACAGGGAATTCTGCTTGAGAACAATGCGCTGCAGGATCAATGCCGTGAGCTGCTGCAACTGCGAAATGCGTTCGTTCCTTACTTGTATGAGGCGTATGCCCGTTATGAGAGATATGGAACCCCGCCTTTTCGGGCACTAGTGCTGGATTATCCCGACGATTCGCAGGTGCATACCATCGATGACGCGTATATGATGGGTGACAACCTGCTCGTGGCTCCTATTTTGAATGAAGGTACCGGGAGATCGGTCTACTTGCCGGATGGCGATTGGTATGATTTCTGGAGTGGTACGCGGTATATAGGCAAGCAGCACATCGTTGTAGAGACAACCCGGATCCCTCTCTTTGTCAGGGAGGGAACGATTTTACCGTTAGCGAGCAACCAAAGCATTACGAAGGATACCATATTTGATCTTGAAATCCGCATATATGGCAGAGAGCCTCGCAAGACCTACCTGATCGAGGATGATTGGATCAGTCTGAATTATAAGAATGGGGAACAGAACCGGTACGAGTTAGCGGTGGTTGATGGAGAACTGAATATTCCGAGGATGGAGCGCTACCTGATTCATTCTCAATCGAGGATCTATTAATTGAACTAACGGGCAGGATAGTTTTTGTTTAGGAGGCTGGTAGTTATTAATATTTCTTAGCTATCAGACAAATAGTTAATGAATTTGACCCAATGGGTGTCGGGTGACAAGAACATAGTAACATTCATAGTCGCATAAATTGCGGCTTCTTGTTTTTATGTTATAAAGTTCTTGTCAAAGTGCAATGACAAAAACTTTATAACATTCCCGATGAGCGACAAGAACCTTATAACATTCCCGACAAATACGGTAAGCGGGATTGTTTGACGAGCGACGGCAGCCGACCTGATAACGATCGGCTGCCGTCGTTGTGCTAACGGGCAGGATTAAGTGGTGGGTTCTGCTTTGGTATGATTAAGGCGAAGATGTACGGAGGAGGACAGTTTAGTGATTCCCGAGTTGCGACTATTAGGCGGATAGTTGAGCGGTACGATGTAAATGTCGCAGTTGGCAAGCAATTCCCGTTCAATGATCGAAGGTAAACTGTCTGTTTTATTTACAGAATTAAGCCGGTCTTCCTGCCTTGCGTGTCTTTCGCCGTTAGCGATATCTTCAAGGAAATGCCGCCCATTGAATCGCAAGAGATTTTGCGCCTCGGAAAGGTACTGTTACATGTATTTTTTCCGAATGGAACCGATAATCCACAATAGTAAAGGAATGCCGACGAGATTTATAGGAAATATCACATCAAGCCAAAACTTCGCGAAATTCATGACATCGCTCGTGTTTCGCGGCAGCAGTGAAATGACAAAAACAATAGGCGCTATCAACCAAATGGTGTGTTTCCATTTTTTTATGTGAAAAAATTGCGCAGTACCGTAACTGGTAATAAAGAAATAAAGGGATGCTTTAATAAATATGCCGATGATCCAAATCAAGACAGTCAACACATCAACGTTTTGGATAAATTCCAATACAGAAATATACGTTGCAGCAGAGTACATCGGATAAATAAATTTTGCCGGCAAATTCGGCCCTAAGACCATAATGATGATCAATGTCATGGCCAAAACGGCGAATGAAGCGACTGCAACCCCGACTAAAGAAGAGACTAGAGCTCGCTCGGGTTTAGTCATAAAAGCGATTAACATGACCACCATAAAGGATTCGGCTAGGAAGGAGGCAGGAGATAAACCTCCTTTAACAATGGTCAACAATCCCGAGTTGGAGTAAACCGGCAGTATTCTAAGCCAGTTCCAATCCTTCACGCTTAATAAAATGACGAGAATACTGCTTAAAACGCTAATAGGACCGATGATTTCGCTGCAACGGCTGATACTTCTTAGACCTCCGGAATAGGTAACATATACGATAGCGACTAACATAATGAGAATGACAATCCAAAGCGGCGTCGAACTAAAAAAAGCAGCGAAAACAAAATCCGCATATTCCCTTAAAATGATTCCGGTCACGGAGACCCACATCAATAAGTAAGGAACCAATATGATTTTTCCCAGCCATTTTCCGAGAATTGACTGAGTGTATTGAATAAAGGTTTTCTCCGGGTAAAGGAGGCTTAATCTAACTGCGACAAATGTAGTGAATAAGCAGATCAGGGCTGCCACGATGATTGAAAGCCATGCGTCTTGTTTGGCAACAAAAGCATCGGACGAGAGGCTGTAAATGGCCGTCATCCCAAATTCCATCGTGAAAATCAGCCAAAACAGCTGATATCCGGAAATTTTCATTTTTTTATATCACCTTCCTTAAATTGGAGCGGCGGCCCGACCAGGCCGACACTTTTTAAATTCACCTTTACATGGACCGTGACTTTTATGTCCCGAAATATCGTATCCCACTGTCCTTTTATTTTGTTCCATTCTCTTGGATGCTGACGATTCAGAGTTTCATTGAAACCAAGTACATCGACGCCATATTGTTTTTGAACTTTAGTGACCATTTCAAGAACATGCTCGCTCGTTTTCTGATTGATCGTGTTCTGCACAAGTTTCAAATTTTTCTGCTGTCTGAGATCCAAATTCGTATTGTTTTCTGAAACATGTCCCACTCCGCTTAGTTCAATCTCCATTTTCACTTTATTTTCCGGGGATATGCTGCTTTTTAGCTTGCTTCCAAAATTCGTAATGACGACGCCGACGCTCCCGCCTGCTTCAGGAATATTTTCCTCTACGTCCAAGTAAGATATTGATCTGAGAATCCACGATCGATAAGCGCTTTCCACAAAATTTATATAGCCGGCTAATTTATAATCGTGGTTAAAAACAGCGCGACCATAAAGTCGGATCGTTCTTTGCGAAGAGTCGCCTTGTACAAGGTCTATTACAGGCAAAGTCGGGCTGCTTCCTTCGTTACTGGAGGCTATCATAAAATCGAGATAGGATGTGCCCGTAATACCTCCAACCGCTTTATGTATTTTGATTGGTGCGATGGCAGGAATTTTCTCCAGAGGGTAGGGAACTTGCAAAGCTTCAAAGCCTGTATTTCCCTTGACCACCAAAATATCCATTCGGATTCGATTGCCCGGATCTCGAGATAACACATCCAACAAATCTTTGATTCCATGTTTAGCCAGGTCCTCTCCTATGTAATAGTTGTGTCGATGACCTCGGTTGATAATGCGAGAAAGTTTTTGTCGTGACTTCTGAATGGCTTCCAGAATACTTTTACCGCTGCCCGTCCCGATAAAATAAGGTTTTTCACCGCCGATTCCTCCTTTTGAGCTTTGCTCAATTCTGGAGGGAATAATGAATTGAGCGGCAGTTAAATACGTCCCATCCTTGTTAAGATCAGCCGATGCGGCAAGATCAAAGACTCTGTCCGTTAGCTCTTCACTATCCCAACAACCTGTGGTTAAAGCGAAACAGAGTATCAGAAATAGGAAAGCTACCGGGCGATGTTTCATTATGCTTCGTCTCCTTGGTTCCCACCTGGTTTTTGACCTTTGGGGAATCGCAAATGATTTTGGGCAGAACCGGATAACGGGAGGGTATGCATATACCATCTGGGCGCGCGAATCAATACATCCTTTAATTCCGTTCTTGATAATGGAGCTATCGGACTTAAATAGGGGACTCCGAATGACTCCAGATTCGTAAGGTGAATGAGAATGAATATAGATGCCATCGTTACTCCATATAACCCGAACATCCCTGAAAAAAGGAGCATCGGAAAACGGAGCATTCGAAATGGCACTCCCATGCTGTATCTGGGGGACATGAGAGACGCAATTCCTGTAAGGGAAACTACGATGACCGTAGGAGCCGATACGATCCCTGCCTGAACGGCGGCTTGGCCAATAACGAGAGCCCCTACAATACTTACTGCCGATCCGGTTGGCCTCGGCAATCGTATGCCGGCCTCGCGCAAGCCCTCGAATAAAAATTCCATCATAAAGGCTTCAATGACCGCCGGAAAGGGAATTCCTTCACGAGCAGATGTGATGCTGAGCAAAAAATTAGTGGGCAACAATTGCGGATGAAACGTCGTAATTGCAACATAGATAGAAGGCAAAAATAGCGAAGTGACAATCAATAGCATTCGCAACCAACGGATGAGGGTAGCGTATAAAAACCGCTCGTAATAATCATCAGCCGACTGAAATACGCTCCATAAGGAACAGGGGACGATTAGCGTAAAAGGGGAGCCGTCGATGAAAATCGCGACTTTTCTTTCCGCAAGGCATGAGGCGACAATATCCGGACGTTCGGTGTTCTGCACTTGCGGGAATAACGTGAACGGGTGATCTTCTATGAACTCCTCAATAAAATTACCGCCAAGGACGGTATCGATTTGAATTTGACGGACTCGTTTTCGAACTTCTTTAACGATCGAATCTTTTGCGAGACCTTCAATGTAGGCGATGACAATAGTCGTCTTGGAAAGATTGCCGACGGTCATGGACTCCATTTTAAGTTTCGTGCTCTGAATTTTCCTGCGAACCAGACTTGTATTCACATTTATGTTTTCCGTAAAACCTTCTCTTGGTCCCCGAATCGTCATCTCATTGGCGGGCTCTTCAACGGCTCGCTGTTCGAAGCCTTTCAATTCGGCACTAACGGCATGGTTTAATCCATCCGTTAGGATAACGACATTAGCGGATAAAATACTTTGTACAATATCATCAATTGTCACCGCTGTTTTTGTTTTTGCGATGGAGACCAGCTGTTGTTCCAAAATCAAATCTACAGAGTATAACTCCCCCCATCCAGGACGGGGAGTTTCTAACATCCAAGGTTTTAGTAAAATGTTATCCAATGCCTTGGTATCCACCAAACCGTCCAAATAAACCAATAAAGTATTGATTTGACCGAAAATTTGTATACGTCGAAAGACAATATCATAACAACCTTGAAATAAATTTCTGAGCATGAGTTCATTCTTATCCAAAGATTTACTTATCGGAGCATGGAGGGCATCATCAAGTAGGATGCCGCTAGAACTTATATTTTGTGTTGTAGTCATGGCATACCTCGGTCATAAACGGATGTTGTGGACGCAACTCTGCATGTCGCAATCGCAAACTTCATTATTCCCTAATCGCTGGGATTTTAGCCGTGGTGTAGCCCGCACAATAGAGGTTGATCGAAAGGGAGGGTATTGGACGAGCTGCAAAAACAAGTGATTCCCTATCTGAACGTGTTCTGCCCCGATCTCGGCGGACCGCTTAGGTGAGGATTTTACCAACATGCGTGAAGACAGCTCTTTGTGTTGATATAACCGACAAAATTATGAAGCGAGTATTTATGGATCTGCTGAGATGTGCGATCCGGAAGAGCCGCAGAGACAATGTGGATTCAGACGACCTTCCCGGCATGCTCCCCAATTGTAATCTAGTTTACAGATAATAAAAGAGTTGGTTGGTAAAATAAAATAGGAATGAGAAAATTAACAGAGATGCTTGGAAATGAGTTTATTAGCCTTATCTAGAATAACCGTATCGGTCATTGGAGGAAACCCTCATAAGGTTTGCATCAAATTTTGCAAACAAGTTAAATGCTCCGTGATATGGATGTAACAGAAGAGGAGGCCTTCCTATGAATTACAAAGCGATTATTATCGGTACAGGTCCGGCTGGTCTAACGGCGGCCATCTATCTGGCAAGAGCGAATGTTGCTCCACTTGTCATTGAAGGAATTCAACCCGGTGGCCAATTGACGACAACAACCGAGGTCGATAACTTCCCTGGGTTCCCAGACGGGATAATGGGTCCCGAGCTGATGGATAACATGCGCAAGCAAGCGCTGCGCTTCGGCGCTACGATTCAGCCGGGACGAGTGACAGAAGTGGACATGTCAAAGCGGCCGTTCACGCTGTTCTTGGAGGACGGAGGTCAATTGACGGCAGATTCGCTGATTATTTCGACAGGCGCATCGGCCAAGAAGCTAGGCATTCCTGGCGAATCCGAGCATATCGGCAGAGGTGTCAGTACCTGTGCGACCTGCGACGGCTTCTTCTTCCGCAACAAGAGAATCATCGTGATTGGCGGAGGAGATACCGCGATGGAGGAGGCCCAATTCCTGACCCGCTTCGCATCCGAAGTTCGCATCGTGCATCGCCGCAATGATCTGAAGGCTTCGAAAATCATGCAAGATCACGCGCGCGGCAACGAGAAGATCGCTTGGAGCCTGAACCGGACACCGCTCGAAGTAACGGCGGGTCCGATGGGTGTAAGCGGACTGAAAGCGCGTAATAACGAAACGGGCGAAGAAGAGCTGCTGGAAGCTGATGGGATATTCCTGGCGATCGGCCACACACCGAATACGGGCTTCTTGGGCGGGCAGCTTCCAACCGATGAACTCGGTTACCTGAAAGTCATGGCGGGCACATCCCAAACCGCCATACATGGCGTTTTCGCCTGCGGTGATGTGCAGGACCGGATTTACCGCCAAGCCATTACGTCGGCAGGCAGCGGCTGTATGGCCGCGCTGGATGCGGAACGGTTCTTGTCCGAGCAGCACGCTTAATATTTTCGAATAACGAGTCAATCAATCATTCCTAAAGGAGGCAAATGCCATGTCAGTTCAACCGATAACAGATGCTATTTTCCAAAATGAGACCGAAACGGGCACTGTGCTCGTCGATTTCTGGGCGCCTTGGTGCGGACCTTGTAAAATAATGGCTCCGGTACTGGACGAACTGTCCACCGAAATCGGCGATAAAGCCAAAATCATAAAAATCAACGTGGACGAAAATCCGGAATCCGCAGCCAAGTATAACGTCATGAGTATCCCCACCTTGTTACTATTCAAAAACGGGCAAGTCGTGAACCAACTAGTCGGGGTGCAACCGAAAGATCGATTGAAAGCGGCTATCAAGCAGGCCTGAGAGTCAGAACAAAATACTCCGGCCGCATTCAAAGCTCGTGACGCTGTTTCTGAGTGCGGAGGCACTGATCGTCGTCGGCCAGAAGGGATTTTTCGAACGAGAAATGGTAAATGCCCCGATTTGCACGACGGCGCCGATCTCGCTGCCATCACAAACAATAAGGAGTGTTCAAGCATGAAAAAAGTAGCGATTATCGTACATGCCACGGAGAATGAAGGGGGAAGAGTGTCTCATGCCCTGCTATACGGACAAGAGCTGCACGAGGCCAATGTCGATGTGAAAATTTATTTCGACGGCCAAGGTACGACCTGGGTCAAAACGCTGGAGGATCCATCCCACATGTTCAATCCCCTTTACAAAGCCGCGAAAGGGCTGGGACTCATCGCCGGAGTTTGCAATTTCTGCGCGAACGTATTCGGTGTCACCGAGGATGTCAAATCTGCCGGCCTCCCGACATTCGCGGATGTGGAAGGGCACCTCAGCATTTCGAAATTGATAATGGACGATTACCAAATCATCACCCTTTAATTTCGAAGCGGCGTAAACACCGTTTGACACAGAAAGATGGGCTACCAAAATCTCATCTCGAAAGCTTATCAAAGCTCCAGTCACTTTTGAAAAACCCTCCTCGATGTAATTGAGGAGGGTTTTGAAATAAACCATCGCCTTGATCGGCAATTATCGGTTTAGCCTTCCGTAAATGGTGGTTGCCCTCCGTTATGTGGGTCTTCGTCATGTACGAATGAAGAAACACATTTGCAAGCTAAATATCCAACAAATGAAAACTAAATAGACTTCCGCTGATCATTGACCTACACGAATAATCTGGAACATTCGGATTACAATAATTGCTGGACATAACAAGCATATCAAAGAGGTGAGGAACATCGAATGGTGGTGGACGGCCGTATCGGCGGTTGGGGCTTATCTTTATCTGCATCTGATTTGCCGAATCCTTGGTCGCAAGGTATTATCGCAGTTCAATTTCTTTGATTTCGCTTCGGCTATTACGATTGGCGCATTGACAGCCCTAGTAGCGATTCCAACGAATGAGTGGAAAAAGGCTGTCGTCGCACTCGGCATTTTCACCGTACTTACCTTAACGCTGGATTACTTCATCCAGAAGTCCCCAGGTTTCCGTGGTTTCGTAAATGCCAAGCCCAAAATGGTCATATACAAGGGGCAAATCGATTCCCAGCAGTTGCGCAAAGCAAGGTTGACCCTTGATGAGCTGCTAACAATTCTTCGCCAAAAAAATGTATTTCATCCAGACGATGTCTACTGTGCCATACTTGAGACCGATGGACAGCTATCCGTCCTGCCTAAATCCGACAAGATGCCACTCACTCTGGGCGATTTGAATCATAAGCCTCCGGAGAAGGGGATGATGAACGATGTGATCAAGGACGGTAACATTATTACTGAAAACCTCCGCCATGCCGGATATAACGATAGCTGGCTTCAAAAGAAGCTCCGTGAGCAAGGAATACAGAGCATCGAGGAAGTGTTCTATGCAGGAGTCGATGGCCAAGGAGCATTGTACGTTTCGATTCGAGATAGGGCTGGCATTGAGAGTGGTAATATTTATATTCAATAAAATGTAAGGGAAGGAGCAGCCAGCAGCTCATGGTTCGTTGTTCCTTCCTTTTGCTTGATGTTTTTCTACGGAAATCCAGCAAAATACGTAAACGGAGTATGATGTTCAGAGTATAAACCTATTCGAAAAATGATTTGAGCTCAAACGTGGAGCTAACGGGGAACAATAGTTCAAACGATACTTGCAATCCTCTCTTTGACAGCTTTCAGTGCCGCGGAAGACCGATTGAATCCGTTATTTTTCTCCTGTTTGCTGCCGTAGGGTCCGGATTCATTGAATTGTTGTGCTGCGAGCCGTCTTCAGCGATTCACCGAGGGTGAATACCGAAACGGCCAGCAGTACAAGATCCTTCGACAGAAATTGTCCCGGAAACGAGGAAACCGTTAAAGATAGACCACCGGCGTTTAACAATCAAACTACTCGCGTTATTTTCTGCTCTTAGGTGAGGAACATAACAAGTTATGGGATATTACAACCGAAATTCTAAAAGCACTCGTTCCTGCCGAACAATTTTCTTCGACTCAGGAAAAAATGAACGGATTTCGAAACGGATACGGTACAGTATTTTTCTTCGAATACCAGTCAACTATTGATACTTTGTTTAAAGGTTAACATCCAACAGAATCGGCATCTGTCATCTATATTACTGAACTCCGATTTTTTTAGAATTATTATCATGCTATCAAGTTAAAGCTGCGGTAAAGCGACGCATTTCGTCCATCTGGAAACCATGGATCTCTTTCTCACAAATGGCGGGCGAAATCAGCCGATCGCGGTTTTCTTGCATGCGTCCGGAGATGTTTTAGGCAGATGGGGAGCACGCCCAGCTTATATCCAGGCTGTGATGGATCGCTTTAAAACGAACAATCCTGACAAGGAGGAAGCCGATTACAAGGAGAAATTGAACCAAACCTATGGGGAGATCGGAGAGCTCTATCAAGTTAGCAATGATTATCAGCATGTTATTCTTCATGAATTAAGGGATTTGTTTACGACCTTTTCTTCGTGAATTTTATATCTATCTGGAGCGGGGGTGACCGGACAGCACCACTCGTTCTGATTGATCGATTTTAGAGATAGTGTAGCTAACGACAAATTAACCTAAAAAAAAAGAGAAGGTGGAAATATGGTGAAATATAAGGCTTGGACATTTTTGATCGGAGCTAATTTGTTTTGGGCTGGTAATATCATTTTTGGAAAATTGATTGTTGCTGAATTCCCTGCTGAATGGACAGTCTTTCTAAGATGGGTCGTCGGACTGATTTTTCTTATTCCCATTGCCCAATTTATTGAAAAGCCTTCATGGGGTCAAATATGGAGGAATAACTGGGTGTTGATCATTTTGCTAGCTATTTTATCCATTGTGCTCTACACCTATCTCTCATATGCCTCATTGCAGTTCACATCTGCGACCAACAGCGCTCTATTTACTACCCTTGCACCTGGCTTGATTGTCCTCTTTTCGTTGATTTTCCTGAGAGAAAAAGTAAGTACCTTGCAGTTCATTGGATTAATCTCCTCGTTTATTGGGGTTATGATTGTGTTAACGAAAGCTAACCTGCAACAGTTGTTTCACACTCAGTATAACGAGGGCGATGCGATCATGTTATTCGCTGTCTTATGTTGGGCTGCTTATTCATTGCTTCTAAAAAAAGCAAGAGGCATTCCGCCTGTGACACTGGTTGCGATGATTGCGTTGGTCGGTGCTATTCTGATGATTCCTTTATTATTTTTACATCCGATTCACTCCGGCAAGATCACTTCTTTGGGGATCGTAGCGGTACTATACATGGGGGTGTTTCCGTCTGTCGGTTCGTTTATTTTTTGGAATCAAGGAGTTAAGATACTAGGTGCGAGCAAGGCCGGCATAACGATGAATTTGATTCCTGTCTTTACAGCAATTATTTCGGTTATCTTGGGGCATGCTTTGGAGATGTCGCAGATACTCGGGGGAGTCTTGACGATTGCAGGTATGTTATTAATTGCATTAAAACGGAAACAGGTATCACAGAATAGCGCTCCCGTCGGTCAACAGCTTGGTCTAGAGGAAACAATTTAATATCTGTAACCATCTTCAATTCCGTTTTGCAACAGCTGGGCACTTGAAGGCAACTATTCTTGAATCCAAAGAAAGATTGAACTTATTTTTTATAAGGAAAAGGGTACTTGATCCTTTAATGAAACCTGATGAATTGGCTCCTCAATTTTGTACACATCATTTTGAACAGCGGGAAGTCTCGATTGAGCTATTTCATTGTCTCTTCATAACCATGATTAAGGGCAACTCGAAGCATAGGCGATTACAAATCTGAAGTAATGTGCCCACAGTTTCAGATAACCTTTCATATATAAAAACGACCGGAGGCGAACTCGTTTCCGGTCATTTTAATTTCGGGCCGAATCGGCAGGCCCGACGCCTCCATCTTGATAAAAGCGTCGTTCCGCCGATAGAAAGTCTCCGCCGGTCAGTTTATCGAAATCGAGAAAAAGCGTCTTGACCTTCTCGCCATCAAAAGTAAAAGGCCGACGCAGGGTATAAACCCTCTCGTCGGCCGCTACGGCTTTCTTATTTTCTTCGCTCATGGTATCCCTCACAGTCCAAGGACAATTGGCTTATCTTTCTGACGATCGGGAATTCCGTAACCTGACGACGGTACTCATCGGGCCTACCCGGGCCGGCAAATCGACACTGATCGGTAACCTCAGCCGCGGAAATGTTGGATAAGCCAAACGGTGCTCTATTATTTACGACTGGAGGCGCTGCAATCCACCAAGTACCGACGATGGGTAATGTCGGAATTGCAATTTCAGGACTTCGTAATTATATCTTAATTTGAACAGCGAATTATCCGACAAAGGTATTTATGCTGGTCATCTATCGATTGGAATTTGGATGCAACCTAATTCAGGAGTTCAGGATAAAATCGCTGATATTTGGTACGACATGTATTCCAAGAGAGATCGCGTTGAAGAGTTTATAACAGAAGACAAAATATAATTAATCGAGGTAAAAATGTGAATATCACTATTTTTGGTGCAAGTGGTGCAATTGGACAACGTGACAAGAACATAGTAACATTCATAGTCGCATAAATTGCGGCTTTTTGTTTTTATGTTATAAAGTTCTTGTCAAAGTGCTATGACAATAACTTTATAACATTCCCGACAAATACGGTAAGCGGAATTGTTTGACGAGGATGACAAAGCCGAATGGCAACAATGTGACATTTACCTTCGATATGCAGCTTTTTATTTTTGGCTGTATGACTGATTAAATCTGTGTCGGTTAACAAGAACGAATGTCGCTTTCGTAGTCTATGGTGATCTGCATTTCAATTCTTGGTGCGCCTCATGTTAACCAACTGCAACATGACATCTTAGAGCAGATTGCATGATCGCGGGGGAGACCCCGCCCATGGTCGCGCACGGCGCGGCGAACACAGACGTCATCGCCATGACGCGGCAATTCGCGCTTGAAGGCGCGCGCCGGCTAACGACCGTGACCTCGGCGACAATCACACAGCTTGGTAATGTCCGAGATTGATGGCCGCGATAGGCGGTAACGTACGAATCTCGATTGAATTCGGATTACACGAACCAAAGAGGTGAATTTAGACTGCGTCCTCCTGACGTTATTGGCTGATCTTCGAGTTCAACAAATCAATATTTTATTACAAGGAGCTAATATTTTGTAGCGAATAAATAAAGCTTCTCTACTATACTGGGGGTGGAAGAAAAGACGAGGAAGGGAGTTGATAGGCTTGGCATGCTTTAGATTACCAGTTTTTTTTGGGATAGACTATTTCATAGTAACAAAATAATACAAAAACAGATGGAGGAATAAAAATGGAAAAATCGAGGATTCCAATGGCGGATGAGACTAAAGCAGTTGCTACATCGGTTCCCGATCAGGGCGGACACGTTCCGTCTATAGTCACGCCTATATTCGATCAAGCGATTCCGAACATCCCCGGCAAGTCTCTCAACGTTCTCGAAGTCGACTATGCACCAGGCGCGGCTGCCCATCCGCACAGACATGCTAAGTCCGCCTTCATTTACGCCTACGTGCTTTCGGGTGAGATCGAGTCGAAGGTGAACGACGGCGAGACCCGCGTCTACAAGACCGGCGAGTTTTGGACCGAACCGCCGAACGCGAACCACCCAATCAGCCGCAACGCGAGCAAGACCAAGCCGGCAAAGTTGCTAGCGGTTTTCGTTGTCGACTCCGACGACAAGCCACTCACCATTCCCGTCGAATGAGATTGAAAGGAACAGAACGATGAGCCCAAGGCTCAACTAGAACCAAAGATCGCTCCCAACGGGGCCAAGGCACTCGGTAGCGTGTATGGCTATGTCATGCAGAGTCGTCTGCCTGGCGAACTGGTGGAGCTTGTCTATCTGCGAGTCTCTCAGATAGACAAGCGCCTATTGCCTCGACATGCACAACCACGACCTCATCATGAATGGGGTGAAGGTCAGAAGCTCGCGCTGGTACAGGGCCTGGATAGATGAGCGCGTGCTTTTAGACGGGGTGTTGTTGATGGAGATTCTGGGACACAATAGCTCAATGATGCACGACGGCAGCCGGCCATAGTACTATCGGCTGCCGTCGTTGCGCTAACGGGCAGGTTGCGCAAAGAACTGTAATGGCTGAGGGGGATATTATTATCCAATAAGAAAACCGCGGCAATACATTGCTTGAAACCCAATGCAATTGCGTTGGGTTTTCGTTTATCTGAAATGGGATAATGTTATTGGTCATCCGACTGTCGGGTGACAAGAACATTATCTCATTAAATGCCGCGACAATCCCGCTTCAATCCATTCCGTATCACGTATCGGGCAGGTACTTTGACTAACCATGCCGTATGCCGGCTCAACTGCCGGGCGGGCGGCGAGCGGACGATCAGGATGGATCGTCGCCCGGCTTGGATTGGTGCTCGGTAAATACCGCCAAATATTTGACCTCGTCCGAGAGCGGGACGACGGTATGTTCCTGGAGGGAATTAAAGTAGAGGCTATCGCCTGCGCTCATCTCGTAGTCCGTGTTTCCGACCTTATATCGCATCTTTCCGGAGATGACGTAGATAAATTCCTCGCCGCTGTGGGAGAAGGTATGCTCGTTTATCTCGCCGCGGCGCGCGACGAAAATATACGGCTGCATCATCTTGCTGTGCCGCGTGGACGCGAAAGCGAAGAACGAATAGCCTTTGTTCGTCTTGATCCACTTGGATATATCCTCGTACTGACTCGCCGAGACCATGACGGTGTCGTTGCTGGACTGCTCCTCGAGCAGATCCGATACTTTGACGCCGAGGGCGTCCGCGATTTTCATCAACGTCGAGACTGCCGGCATCGCCCCGCCGCTCTCGATTTTGGAGAGCATGCTCTTGGTGAATCCACATATCTTCGCAATCTCTTCCTGAGTTCTCTTCTGTTCTTTGCGTATCAGCCGAATTCGTTTGCCTAGGTCCAGATCCATAATTCCCCTCTTTCTATTAACCGAGAAAAGTTAATAAGTATAATATAACTCAACTAAGTTGAATTTGCAAAAAAAGGACGAATTCATATATAAAGCGAACAAATCAAGCGGTTATCCGGCTGAAATCGAACCTGAAGGATTTTTATTCAGATTAGAAAGCGGTTGCAGGAACGAAATGGATATTGTAGGATAATTATAATTCAACTAAGTTGAATATAATTTAGCGATAATAACTCTATTTATACTTAGTTGATAAAGCTTCATCTGGCATTCCCAACCGGAAGGAGGGTTCTTTTGCAGCGGACAATCGGAATGATCGGCGCCATGGACACGAAGGGGACGGAGTTTGCTTTTCTGAAGCGGGAGATCGAGCGTAAAGGGTTCGGCGTCCTGGTCTTTGACACCGGCGTGATGGGCGAGCCGATGCTTCGGCCCGACGTGAGCCGCAAGGCGATCGCGGAGGCCGGCGGCGCCGTTCTGGCCGAGCTCGTCGCCCAGGCCGACAGGGGCAAGGCGATGGCGGCGATGGCGGAGGGAGTAACCAAGCTCGTGCGCGAGTCGGTGCTGCGGGGCGACATCCAGGGGCTGATCGGGATGGGAGGAACAGCCGGGACGGCCGTGGCGAGCAGCGCGATGCGCGCGCTTCCCGTCGGCTTCCCCAAGCTGATCGTCTCGACCGTCGCCGCCGGCGACACTCGCGGCTACGTCGGCATGAAGGACATCGTCATGATGCCGGCCGTTGTCGATGTTGCGGGCATTAACCGGATCAGCCGCCAGATCTTTACCCGGGCAGCCGGGGCGATCTGCGGCATGGCCTTGGCGGACATCGAGCCGGCGGAGGACCGGAAGCTGATCGCGGCCAGCATGTTCGGCAATACGACGAGCTGCGTCGAACGGGCGAGGGAGCGGCTGGAGCGGGAGGATACCGAGGTGCTCGTCTTCCACTGCACCGGCGTCGGCGGGCGGACGATGGAAAGTCTGATTGACGGCGGTTATATCGGCGCCGTCCTCGACATTACGACGACCGAATGGGCCGACGAGATCGCCGGCGGCGTATTCGCGGCTGGACCGGACAGAGGGGACGCCGCGGGCAGAAGGGGCATTCCTCAGGTCATCGTGCCGGGCTGCGTCGACATGGTCAACTTCCATGCCCGCGATACCGTGCCGGACCGCTATGCGGGACGGAATTTGTACGAGTGGAATCCGAACATTACGTTGATGCGGACAACCGCGGAGGAGAACGCCCGGATCGGCGCCATATTGGCGGAGAAAGCGAATGCGAGCGCAGGACCGGTCGCCTTTGTCCTTCCGATCGGCGGGGTATCGCAGCTTGATAGTCCGGGTAGGCCGTTCTGGGATTCGGAGGCCGACCGCGCATGCTTCGATGCCATCCGTCAGCATGTCCGCAGCGGCATTCCGGTCCACGAGATGGCCTGCAACATTAACGATCCGGAATTCTCGGACCGGGTGGCGCAGCTGCTGTTAGACATGATGTCCGGGCAGCCGCGGTAGGCCCATACGCAAGGCGAGGCGGGAACGGATCGGATGCACCGCAGACATCACCCAAGAACGAGCAGACGGCATGTACTTATGATCATTTATCCGGGAGGCGGCATGAATAATGAAGAAGTACAAAGTAGGTCTTATCGGCGCGGGCGGCGTAACCGAGCTTCATCTGGAAGGTTATAAGGAACACCCCGAACGAATCCAAGTGGCGGCGATCTGCGATCCGAATGCGGAGGCGATGACGCGCAAAGCGGACCAGTATAACATCCCGCTGCGCTTTTCCAATCTGAACGATTTCATCCGGGAGAGCGGCGTCGATGCCGCCATCGTGGCCACGCCCACTTCCATCCGCACCCAAGTGGTGTTCCCACTGTTGGAAGCCGGTCTGCCGCTCTTCGTCGAGAAGCCGTTCTCCGATACGCTGCAGGACGCGGTCGACATTACCGAGAAGGCGGCCGCATTGAACGTGCCGGTCTCGGTCAATCAGAACTTTCGTCGGCATTTCACCTTCGACGTCGTGAAAGGCATTGTTGCCGAAGGACGGATCGGCGGGGTGACGCAGATCATATTCAATAATCTGTTCTTCCGTCAGGACGCCGGCTGGCGGCAGCAGTGCGAGCGGCATGCGCTATCGGTCATGGGCATCCACTGGTTCGACGGGTTCCGTCAGATTCTCGGCTCGGAAGCGGTATCGGTGACCAGCCTGATGAGCTCGTCCTCGGCCATCGAATGCGCAGGCGAGACGGATGCCACCGTGCAGGTCGCATTCGGGAACGGCGCGTTCGCCACCTATGTGCAGAGCTTCTCGTCCCCGTATAACCGCACGGAGATGATTGTCATCGGCGAGACCGGTACGCTGGCCTGCGGCCACCGTTCCGTCGAGCTGTATCGCACGGGGCAGAAGGCGCCGGAGAAGGCATGGAGCAACGACGTCTCCCGCGAAACCGCAACGTACGAAGGCTTGAATCATCTGTTGACCTCGCTTGAGACGGGGATCGAAGCGCCGAACAGCGCGCGGGACAATCTGAAGACGGTGGCGATTCTGGATGCCGCTTACCGTTCGGCACAGCAGCGGCGGACGATCACGCTGGATCGCGGTGTGCCCGTATGAGCATCAAGTACGCTTTCTCTCGGCCGACCGCAACCGATGACGATCGCGACCTGCTGTTCAACTCATACCGGTCCGTCGGCTATGACGGTTTGCAGCTGAAGCACGGGCAGTACGCGTCCTACATGGCCGAGCCGGAGCGCTTCTTAGAGAAGTGGGGCTCGCTGCCCGGCGCCGGCTCGGCGCTGATCACCGGCGGGACGCTGGACGAGGACGGCCGGGGCCAACTCGAGAAGTTGTTTGCTTTCGCCGAGCGGATCGGCACCCGGACGATCGTATACTGCCACGGCGTCTCCCGCAAAAACGTGACGATCCCCGATATCCGGCGCTACGCGGACATTCTCTCGGAGCTCGGCAAGTCGGCGAGGCAGCGGGGGATTGCCCTGTCGCTGCATCATCATTACGATCAGCCGGTCATGTACCGCGAGGATTTCGACGTATTCTTCGAGCGCATCAAAGAGCGCGAGGTCGGCCTGACGGTCGATACCGCTCATCTGGTGAAGTCGGGCATCACGGATGCAGCCGAGGTCATTACGTCGTTCGGGCCATTCATCGACAACTTCCACCTGAAGGACTTCGACGGCGGCGAGTGGCGGGTGCTCGGCCAGGGCGCCATCGATTTCGCCCCCATCTTCAAGGCGATCGGCGACATTCGCTACAGCGGATGGGTGTCCGCCGACGAAGAGAGCGGGGGCGGCATCGCGGAAGGGATGCAGGCATGTCTGGCCTTTATGAGAGACGGCTTGGAAGCGCGTCATGACCGTGCGATCGGGAGGTAGGAGGCATGAACGCTCAGACCGTCAAGATGAACCAGACCGCGCTTCCGGGCAGCCGGGCGAGAAGCAGGCGGCTATGGCTCGATATCCGGCGCGACTGGTCTCGCAGACGGACATCAAGATGGGCGCGGACTACACCAAGAAGATGAGCGACATGAAGACCCAGGTCATCATGGGCAAGGCTACGATCGAGGACTGGGATAACTTGATCGGCGCGATTCAGAAGGACCCGACCTACGTGCAGATCACCAAGGAAATCAACGAAGCGTATCAGCGCAGAACAAGTAAGCACCCAATCGAATTCGGGCAGACAATCCAACATGCAAAGGAGAACCAAGATGGCGACCATTACGAACCTTCACGAGAACGAGGCACATAGGGTGCTCGATATGGGCTGGGGCAAGATCCAGTGGCTGTGCGGCAAGGATATCGATCCCGAAGCGGAGATGACCTTCGGCATGGTGTACATCGATGCGGGCAAGGAGAACACCCGGCACTATCATCCGAACTGCGAGGAAGTCATCTTCGTCCTCTCCGGCGAATGCGATCATACGCTCGGAGACGAGTCGTTCCGCCTGAAGCCCGGCATGATGCTGCGGATTCCCCGCGGCGTTCCGCACAATGCCAGAGTGACGAGCTGGGAGCCATGCCGGATGATCATCGCGTATTCCTCGCCGGACCGGCAGACGATCGGCGAATAACAAAGGAGAGCAGACCATGGCGATATCCAGAACAGAAGCGCTCCGCCGGCTGAGGGCTCAGCTGGCGGATGGCGCGACGCTCGTCGGGGCCGGCGCGGGCACGGGCCTCTCCGCCAAGTGCGCGGAAGCGGGCGGCGTCGATCTGATCATTATTTATAATTCCGGCCGCTACCGGATGGCGGGCCGAGGTTCGCTTGCCGGCCTGATGCCGTACGGCGACGCCAACAAAATCGTCGTCGAGATGGCGGCGGAGGTGCTGCCGATCGTTAAGAACACGCCCGTTCTCGCGGGCGTATGCGGGACGGACCCGTTCCGCGTCATGGACGTCTATCTGAAGCAGCTCAAGGAAATGGGCTTCGCCGGCGTGCAAAATTTCCCCACCGTCGGCCTCTGCGACGGGGTGTTCCGGCAGAATCTCGAGGAGACGGGCATGGGCTACGATCTCGAGGTGGAGATGATCCGCACGGCGCACGAGCTGGACCTGCTGACGACGCCGTATGTATTCAACGAGGAAGAGGCGCGGAAGATGGCAGCCGCGGGCGCGGACGTGCTGGTCGCCCACGTCGGGCTGACGACCAAGGGCAGCATCGGCGCTTCCACGGCGCTCACGCTGGACGAATCCGTGGACGTCGTCCAGCGGATCTGCGATGCGGGCAAAGCCGTCAATCCCGACATCATCGTCATCTGCCACGGCGGCCCGATCTCCGAGCCGGAGGATGCGGCTTACGTGCTGAGCCGCACCAAGAACGTCGCGGGTTTCTTCGGCGCTTCAAGCGTGGAACGGCTTCCGACGGAGATTGCGATCACCGAGCAGGTCCGCAAATTCAAGCGGATCGGTTCTTGAGGACGATGACCGAACTGACCGTACTGCAGATGCTGATCGTGCTTGCGGCCGCGTTGTGCTGCGGCTTCGCCAAAACCGGCATCGCCACGCTGGGCATCTTCAACGCGATGCTGATGTCGCAGGCTTTTTCCGCCAAGGAGGCCGTGGGCACGCTGCTGCCGATGCTGATCGCGGCCGACGTGACGGCCGTCCTGCTTTACCTAATTGACCGGGCATCGGAGTGGAATGAAATGGAAGGAAAATCGTTGGTTCTGTCGAATTTATGGATGTCTTAAATCAATTATTGCGAGGTGAACATGCATGCTCGAATCACTGGAACACGTTCAAATTCCCGTAAGGCAAATGGATCGGGCGATCTCATGGTATACCGATCGGTTGGGGTTTCGACTAAGCAGCCGCGATGGAGACCGTATCGCATTCCTTACTTTGCCGGAACGTCCGCTCCTTATGCTATGGCAAACGGACGACGATTCGACGAATGCGCACTGTATCAAAACGATGGATTCGCGTGGATCCTCAAATTTTATGATACTGAACGAAATCTCTGGGGAGTCTTGCAATTTAATCAGCCTGATGATAAGTAAAAGTGCTTGATTGCCTATCGATTGAAAGACATAATCCTCGGCAAAATCATCTCATTAGCACATTGAAACGGGTCTATTAAAATGTAAGAATAGGTTCAAAATACGTGGCGGAGGTGGTAGTCAAATTCTGTTCGAAAGGTTGATTTCCTTTCGTCTCAAAAAAATGGAGGAGATGCTTATGTTAAACCAATCTCAACGATCGATGGCCATGGTGATCCTTGGCTTGCTTGTTAGTCTGATGTCTATATCCAACATAGCGTTTGCTGCGGACAAAGAGGTGCAGCAGGTCGATGGAGGGGCCGGGGGCCTATCATACCATCGCGCTTCGGAGTGACGGTAGATCAACGGATTAAACGAATAACCGCCTCGCACCTCGTCATTGTGACTCCACTTTCATCCGAATGATCGCCTGCCAAGAAGAACTCTCCCGTCTATTCGCACATGCAGGTCGATCCTCCGTCTCGCTCCGCAAGGTCGATCGCGCCGCGACGAATCGGGCTTCATGCTTGCCCACTCCCGCCGCCCGAATCATGACGATCGCGGTCTTCATATGCCCGCCCGCGGAAGCGTAGGCGACTTCCACTTCCGCATCCGGGGCTTGCGTAGCCAACTGTATGATCCGCTTCGCCCAATGAACGAGTTTGACGTTCGATGGCTTCCCGCGTCAAGCCCGCTCAGACGGTTTATATCCCGATGGGCTGGTGGCACTGGCAAACCGCGACGATGGATAACACCCATTTTGTCGCTGTTTTCGACAATAATGCCACGCAGATCGAATTCGGGTCCGATATCCTTAGAAAGACAACTCCTGAGGTGTTCCAGATGATCTATGGCATGAATGCGGCCCAGCTAGCAGATGTGCACAAGCCTATCGACTAGTCAGTAGTCATAGGTCCGCCTGCTTCAAGAGATATCCAATGGAGGATAGGCATGCAAAGTCGTTCTTGAATCAATTCCGAAGGAAGATCTAGAAAAGGAAGGATACGGGAGATACCTTCACTGGTTTGATAATGATTCTTCGGAGTACTGGCGTACAGCTCTAGATGATTACAGTTTCTTCATGTGAAAGATTTTCTAACGGTTTGCCACGTTTAATCAACATGAATCCCCTTTTAATTAAAAAGCTGCACTTAACTCGGTGTTAAGTGCAGCTTTTTTGAAATTGATTACAGTTTAACTACGTTCTCAGCTTGAGGTCGTGTACCACAGCACAATACACAAATCAATAACTATGGTATCATGAAGGATAAAATGATTAAGGAGTGATAAGTCTGAAGAAAAGAAACAAGCCGATTTCCTTTGATGAATTGCTGAAAGAACTTCAAGGCGCGAAATCCAATGAAGGCGTCCAGAATCACACGACAATGGAAATGTTATTTCATGAGACCTTCATGAGCCGGTATTCTTCCTTCAAATGTTTCAACGAGTTTCTCCGCAAGGGAAACTTTGACGTTAATACCTTGGAAGACATCGACAACATCCCCGAAGAGCTGTTCGATCGTCATGTCGACCGGGAGACCGACTTTGAAAGCTGGGAGTCGATGCTGGGTCGGGCCAATGAGGAATTCTTGTCATTTCGCACCAGTAGCAATTAATCTTCCAATTTGCTACTCTGTCTTTGTTGAAGGCTGATTGAACCTTCACAAAATCCATTACCCCTTTTTGTCGAAGACGTTGAAAGGAGCTGCGCTTCAGCTCCTCAAATTGTAGTGAAACCCACGTTTTTCAAAACGGCGGGTTTCTTTTTAGTTTACCGTTCAATCTAAGGGTTTCGGAAGTAAGTAATGTTAACGTGAGGGGATGCAGGGGCGGAGCCGACGACGGCTGCAGAACGGCAGCCGACCATATTACATATGTATAAAATACTATGTAATCTAGCTTTACATTAAAGGCTTGAATCACCAGTAATCTATATTGATTGCATGGATTGTGACACAACCTATACATCGAATTCTAGGGCAGGTATCCACTGTCCTATTTGTCGTAAATAGTCCTGTATGGTATTTGATGGGTATGGTAAAATACCTAATGAAATTAAGGAAATAATGCTGGTAGGAAGTGGGGAAGTTGTATTTCATAGGTGAAAAGGAGATCCAGAATTACATTCTATAAAGAGACAATTATATAAATTAGTGTTGATTAAAGTTGAACGGGGCGACGGACTTGTTATCCAATATTGATGTAATGAAGGTTGTTAATGGATATATTGGGGTAGAAGGTGGATACCTTATTGGCTTTTCTTATAATAGCCATGAAGAATTTTATCCAATGTACTGCGGTCTTGATATTGACCCTAAGCAACATAAGGGAACAACGAGACAGAGATTCATCAGTATTCTTTCATCGGCGGATGCTCCAACTCAAGCTAAAATTTTGCGCAGTGTTTTAATTTATTGCGCTGTTGACAACGAATATTATGCAGAACAGCGCCAAAAGCCTATTGAACGAACCGGAAGCGATTCTTTTTATCAACATAGCACGGTCGGTGTTACAAAGTACATAAACAAGAAAGAGACACCTGTACCAAGGGATTAAATGAATATAGTGACATGTGTATAAAATACGGGTTTTGTGAAAAAGTAATTAGTTATGATGGGTACTTTTGTTGTTTACGTAACATCTGTTAATTTAATCAATGAAAAAAGAATCGATGTTGCATCGATTCTTTTTTCATTCTTAGCCGATATTTTTTCCAACTCTCGATATAAATCAGTCACTCCGGGATCAGTCGGATCAGCCGGCTTTGGTTCGTATACCCAGGCGCCGTAACATATTGGTAACGGCCTTCGCGGAATGCATCGATATGATCCAGATGCACATGACCGCAAAATATACCCCTGATGTCGCCGCTGTCCGGGCTTCCCAGCCAACGGCAAAACGCGCCGGTGCTATCGTCCTGATGCCGAACCTGCCACGCTTCGCGGACATCCGGATCCCAACCGGCGGCGCCCATCATGATCGGAGCGCCCCATTTTTTTACAACGTCCTTTACCAGACCCTGAACGTACAACGGAATATGCATGAACAGCAAATACGGCTGTCCGGTCGCGGCCGCTTCGCTCACGGCGTCGAACTGTTCCTGCGTCACTTGATAATTGCCGTTGTCGATGGCGATCAGCTTCACGCCGTCCAGTTCCCTGACTTCGCAGCCTGGCACGGCCGACGACCATTCGCGGAACAAGGGATAGGCTGCTTGGCGATCCTCGTCCGTACAGGCTGCGCCAAAGGTCCAGTCATGATTGCCGAGCGTGTATAGATATGGAGATGGCAGCCGGCTGAAAGCATCGCGCAGCGTCTCCAGGTTGGCTTGCGACGGAAAATCGATAATATCGCCGGTAAACACGGTAAAATCGATCTTCCCTGCGCGTTCACCTTCGCCCTGCTCGCTTGCCCGTTCGATCAAGCGGCGGAAGCTTCCGAGCGCCGTCCCCTCGCCGGCTAGCTGAGTCCTGAACGCTTCTGCCCGGCTTCTCGCTGTATCCCGAATCTCTTCCGGTTCCCGCTCGTCGTATTCCGTCAAATGGCAATCGGTTACGTGCAAGATCGTCAATTCGCGTCCGAGGCCGGGGATTCGTATCGTCGTTACGTTATCTTGCGGCGTATGGTGAGATGCGTTCATGGTCCATCAGCTCCTTTTCCCTTAATAACCCGCATCGGGCGAGTTCGTAACAGGAGCTAGTGATCAATCTTATTAATATCGTTAATCATGCCCGATTTTCATTTATTTAATACCATTAATGATGCTCATGGAAGATCTCGTTCTTCCCCCAATTGCCCTAAGTTTGCAAATATTAAGAAAACGTCCGCGCAAATCGCTTCATTCCGGGGAAGACTGCTAATGATATGGTGAGCCGAATTAGAATTTATTTCATTAAATAACATAATAAATATTACGTTAACCAGTTTTGTTTTGGACAGGCGCAACTTTGTTGATGTCCGCTCATTTTTGAGGTCGCCGACAACACTGTTTCTCTAGACCCACACGGTCACCGTCCTTTATCATTACGAACGAAGCACTTATCGATGGAGGTTGGGGATGGAAAGCATCTACGAAGATATGAAGAAAGGCGAAAAAGGCGCATGGGTCAGCATCGCCGCTTATCTCTGCCTTGCGGCGCTGAAGCTCACGATCGGGCTCTGGACGGGGTCGGAAGCGCTGTCGGCGGACGGACTCAACAACTCGACGGATATCGTCGCGTCGCTGGCGGTCTTGATCGGGTTGCGCATCTCGCGCAAGCCGCCGGACGCCGATCATCGCTACGGGCATTTCCGGGCGGAAACGGTATCGGCGCTTGTCGCCTCATTCATTATGTTCGCGGTCGGCATACAGGTTCTGGTTCAGGCGGCCGGCTCCTTCCGCGAACCGAACATCGCTTCGGAAGGCGGGATCGCGGCGTGGACGGCGCTGTTCTCGGCTGGCGCGATCTATCTCGTCTATCTGTACAATCTCAGGCTCGCGAAGCGCATTAACAGCCAGGCGCTCATGGCCGCGGCGCAGGATAATCGCTCGGACGCGTTCGTGAGCGCCGGCGCGTTCGTCGGCATCATTGGCGCCGGTTGGGGCGTGCCTTGGCTGGACCCGCTCACGGCGGGAATCGTCGGCCTAATCATATGCCGAACCGCATGGTGCATATTCCGCGACGCGACGCATGCGCTCACGGACGGCTTCGACGATGGCGAGCTTCAAATCATGCAGCAGACGATCCGAAGCGTACCCGGCGTCGAGAAGATCATCGATATCAAAGCGCGGGTTCATGGAAATAACAAGCTCGTCGACGTAACGATCGGCGTCGATCGCTGGCTCAACGTCGAGCAAAGCCACGAAATCACCGAACAGGTCGAGCGCCAGATGTACGAGCTGCATCAGATCTCGCATGTGCATATTCATATCGAGCCTTGTGAAGCGTCGAGAAAACGACTTCAAACGTAGCTTTACTGAAACGAACATAATTATTATTATGTAAACTAAATTTGTTTCCTCGCCCGCCCGAACATCCGCCAAGCAAGCCGACGGTCCCCTCCCCGCCGTCCTGCTTGGCGGATGTTTTTCATGTTTATGTCCACCTACTAATTATGTCTAAATAGGTCTAAATCAATCTAAATACTACTCATCTTTGAAGAGATATGTTACGATTACTTCCATACATAAGGTATCCAGGAGGGATTCGATACGATGAAGAAGCATTTTGCGCTCGGTGCGACTTTGTTGTCTGCTGCGTTGACGCTCTCCGCCCAACCGTCTATCGCGGCATCCCGAAAAACGGAGCTCCTCGTCTCCGCGGCCGCGAGCTTGAAGGACAGCCTTGACGTCATCGAGAAGAGTTACGAGAAGAAGCACCCGGACATCGACCTCGTCTTCAACTATGGCTCGTCGGGCACGCTGCAGAAGCAGATCGAGCAAGGCGCGCCGGCGGATCTGTTCTTCTCGGCCGGCCAGAAGCAGATGGACGCGCTGGTCAAAGAGAATCTGATTTCCGACCATGCCACGCTTCTGAATAACGACCTCGTCATGGTCGTACCGTCCAACGTGAAAACGAAATACACGACCGTCAAAGAACTCATCGCTAAATCCGTCAAAAAAATCGCCGTCGGGCAGCCGGAATCCGTTCCTGCCGGGCAGTACGCGCAAGAAACGCTGAACGCGCGCGGCGTGTGGAATTCGCTGCAATCGAAGCTCGTTTACGCCAAAGACGTCCGTCAAGTGCTGACGTACGTCGAAACCGGCAACGTCGACGCCGGCTTCGTGTACAAGACCGACGCGCTGACCTCGAGCAAGGTCCGCATCGCCTTGAACATATTGCCGAGCGTGCACAGCCCGATCCTGTATCCGGCCGGCATCGTGAAGGAAACGAAACACGCGGCCGAAGCCAAAGCCTTCTATACGTATCTGCAATCGAGCGAGGCGGACGCCGTCTTCGTCAAATACGGCTTTAAGCTGTAATCGCCGCTATCCTACTTCCATCAAGGAGTTCAGCCATGGATTGGTCTACCTTCTGGGACCCGATCGGGTTATCCGTTCAAATCTCCGTCGTTGCCAGCGTCCTCGTATTCGCGGCTTCGCTGTTCATCGCCTGGCCGATGGCGAGAGCCCGTTTTTTCGGCAAGAGCGTGCTGGAAACGATCCTGCTCCTCCCTCTCGTGCTGCCGCCGACCGTCGTCGGCTTCGTTCTGCTCGTGGTCATCGGACGGCGCGGCTGGATCGGCCAAGCGTACGAGTCGCTCTTCGGCGGCCCGATCCTGTTCACGTGGGGGGCCGCCGTCATCGCGGCGGCGGTCGTCGCGTTCCCGCTGGCTTACCGGACGATCAAGACCGGTCTGCAGGGCGTCGACGCCGATTTGGAAAATGCCGCCAGGGCGATGGGCGCGAACGAATGGCAGGTATTTCGCCATATCACCGTTCCGCTCGCCGCGCGTTCGCTTGTATCGGGGTACCTTCTCGGCTTCTGCCGGGGCCTCGGCGAATTCGGCGCGACGCTAATGGTCGCGGGCAACATCCCCGGCCGGACGCAGACGATCCCGACCGCGATCTACGTCGCGTCGGACGGCGGAAGCATGGCGATGGCCTGGGCTTGGGCCGGCGCGATGATCGCGCTCTCGTTCCTCATGCTGCTGCTCGTCGGCCGCATGTCGAAGGACGCCTAATTTGACCGGCCGGTAATCATTGCGATGCGACGCCTCAAATAACCCCCATGTTCAGCGGGTAACCGCCGAACATGGGGGTTTGTCGGGTTCATACGTCAATCGTCTTCGTTGGCTTCCTTATCCTCGAAGAGTTCTTTCAGCACGCGCTCGCGGTTGTCCAGAAACCTTCTCGTTAGCAGATAATGCAGCGTATCCTCGTACTTGATGTCGCCCACCGGAACCGCGTCGAAGTCGAAAATTTGCGCGCCGGGGTAGCCGAGCAAGATCGGCGAGTGCGTGGCGATGATGAACTGCGCATCCGATTCGAGATCGTGGATAATCCGCAACAGCGCCAGCTGCCTGGCCGGCGACAGCGCGGCCTCCGGCTCGTCGAGCAGATAAATCGCCCGGCCCCCGAACCGATGGTTGAACAACGACAGGAACGCCTCGCCGTGCGATTGCGCGTGCAGCGACCGGCCCCCGTAATAGGGCAGCGAATCGGGCATGGTATCGATATGGCTGGCGAAATTATAAAACGTCTCCGCCCGAAGAAAGAAACCGTTCGTGATCTTCGGCATCCAAGATAGCCGTAAATGGCTGCCGAGCGCGGAAGCGGAAGCTTCGACCTCGTACGCGTTGCTTCGCCCCCCTCCGGCCGTGTTGAAGCCGCATTGGTAGGCGATCGATTCCAGGAGCGTCGACTTTCCGGAGCCGTTCTCTCCGACGAAGAACGCGACGTTCGACTTGAAGGTTAACGTGGTTAATGATCGAATGACGGGAATGGAGAACGGATAGTCGCGCGGATTCATGTCCTCCTTTCGCTCAAGCGAAATGCTTTTCAAATACATGCGGCCCAGCTCCTTCGTCGGCTTCGTGTCCCCTCCAACTTACCACATCCGCCGGTACGATTAAACCATGCTCGGACCGAATCCGGCGGCGACAAGCAGCCTCCCGATGCACGGGCAACTTGCGCAGCTGCTCGCAAGCCGCCCGCTATCGTATCCTAGCGGCTCTTGCTGTGCGCATGCACGTCAGTCGTTGATGGCCTGATAGATCATCGTCCAGAAATCATACGCGATCAGGCTGTTCTTGGGCAGCTGCGCCCCGCTGCGCTGGATCAGCAGCGTCGCCATGAGCGCTTCCCGCGGATCCGCGATCCAGGTCGACCCCAGCGCTCCCGGCCAGAAAAACGAGCCCACGCTTGGTCCGATGCCGATCTGCTTCGTCCTGACCGAGACGCCGTATCCGTATCCCTTGTTCGTCCACATCGGCGATCCGTCGTAATCGGTTTCGTCGAAGAAGGGCAGCGCGCGCTGTTCGGGCGTAAAGTGGTCAGAGATCATCGCCTCCACGGATTTGCGCGCCAGCAGGCGCACTCCGTCCAGCTCACCGAGGCCCAGCAGCATGCGACCGAACCGCTGGTAATCGTCCGCCGTGGAGAGCAGGCCGGCTCCCCCGGACAGGAAGACGGGCGTTTTCGCCCATTCCGTCGATTCCGGCCGGTCCAGCTCGACGAGTCCTCCTCCCGCCTTCGGCGCATAGGCGACGGACAGCCGGCTTTGTTTCTCCCGCGAAATCGTGAAACTCGTATCCTTCATCCCAAGAGGCCCGAAGATTCGTTCGCGGAAGAACGCATCCAGCGGTTGGCCGGATACCCGCGCAATCAATACGCCAAGCACTTCGTGCGCAATGTGGTAGAGGAATCGCGTGCCCGGTTGAACGATAAGCGGAAGCTTGCCCAGTCGTTTCATCCAGGCATCCGGATCGAGCTGCTCGTCGGCATCCAGTACCCCCAGCTGCTTGGCCACCGGCGCGGGCAGCAGCTTCATCACGTCGGCTTGCAGCCGATGATCCTCCCAGCCGATCCCGATGCGCGAAGTCAGCAGGTCATGGAGCGTAATCGGGCGAGCCGCCGGCACGACGTCGTCGGGCTCTCCGTGCGGTTTGCGCAGCACCACGCGGTTAGCCAGCTCCGGAAGCCAGGCATCCACCGGGTCGTGCAGCCGAAGCTTGCCTTCTTCGACCAACAGCAAAGCGGCTGCGGCCGTGATCGGCTTGGTCATCGACATGATGCGGAAGAGCGTATCCCGCCGAACGGGAAGACGTGCCTCTTGGTCCTGCCAGCCGATCGCCTCGGCATAGGCTTCCTCGCCTTTGCGATGAATCATCGCGACCGCCCCGGCAAGCTCGCCGCGATCCACATAATCCTGCAAAGTGCTGCTTAGACGGCGAAGCCGCGCAGCGGAAAAGCCTGCTTTTTGCATCGTGCTTCCTCCTTAGAGCTGCTTTCGATTTTCAAACGCGCAGGTCATTTTTACAGCGTTGTCTACAACGGAACGGTTATTTACGGCGTCGATAAACCATCACAACTACATAAACGCCGATGTGCAGGCGAAAGTTGCGGAAGAACAGGCCGCCCGGTATGCGCTTGTCCCTTGAGGTCCGGCGCATCCCTCCAACGATTAATTGACGATTTGAATCGCATTTATTCGGGATGACGACGCAATCTGGGACGGAACGCATGATTTGGAAGGCGTGGGCGTTCAGCGGAGCGGCTTATGCGATGACGTAACGGCCATACCGACAAAAAAAGCGCCAAATAGGCGCTTTTTAGTACATCCATCCTTGTGGCAGACGACCGATTACTTCGACTCCGTCAGCATATGGTCCACGGACTTGCTGAGCTGGCCGAGGATGAAATTCGGCGCGACGCGGTTCATAAGCTTCAAGGCATTGCTTTGCCCCGGCCGGATTTCGAATTGATCCCGCTCCATGCCCCGTATTGCGAACCGGACCATTTTGGACACGTCCATCGGCTTCGAGCCGGCCAGCTCCGCCGAGTCGAACGAATGCACCAGCGGCGTCTCCGTCAACGGAGGCGCGAGCTCGAACACGCGCACGTTCGTCGTTTTGAGCTGCGCCCGCAGCGACTGGGTATACGAATGCAGCCCCGCCTTCGCGGCGCAATAGATCGGCGAGATCGGCAGCGGGACGAAAGCAAGTCCGGACGAGACGTTCAGGATCGCGGCCGACGCTTGCATTTTCAACTGCGGGAGAAATTGCGCCACCATCCGGATCGGACCGCTCAAATTCGTTACGATCTCGCGATTGAGGTCCTCCAGATCCATGCCCGGATCATGGAGATTCAGCCTGCGCATAAAGCCCGCGTTGTTAATCAGCACGTTCAGGCTCGGGAATTGCTTGACCGCCGTATCGAATAAGGCCGCCATCGCTTGCGGATCCCCCGCGTCGCTTCGAAACGTATGTACCGCGGGCAGCCGCTGCTTCGCCGCGTCCAGCTTCGCTTGATCCCGGCCCGTAATCAGCACGGTATTCCCGAGCTCGAGCAGCTGAACCGCCAATTCAAGGCCGATGCCGGACGTGCCGCCCGTAATGAGAACCGTATTGCCGCTCATCTTCATGCGATTCGCCTGTCCTCCCATGAGTAAGGTGCGTACTGGTAATCATTGTATGGCCGAGCGGCTCTCCATTATGCCGCTAATCCGGCTATTCCGGCTTTCGGCAAGATGAGCGTCAATGCGGTGCGTGAGCGGTCACCGTGACGAGCGCTTCGGCTTGCTGTCCCAGCCTGCGGGAGCCTACCGTAATGTCGGCGGCGATCCGCGCCCGTTTCACGTGTTGTCCGGATGGCGCGGTTATTCGAAACCGTACCTGTTCGACGGTCCGCGGATCGATGTCCAGCCGCCGGTCGTTTTCTTCGATGTCCCAGCCGTGCGGTGCCGCCAACGTAACCGTTACCGTCTCCCGGGAGGCCAGCGGATTCAAGACCTCGACCGTGATCTCGGCCGCTTTCCCGTCCTGAAGCTCCAGCTGATACGGCTTGATCCAGGCACAGAACCCCTCCGCCCCCATATCGATCTCGTCGATCGGCAGCAGAAGCTCGTGAAGCGCCTTCAACTGCTCGCCGTCCCGGGCAAGCCGGTCCAAGTAATCGGCCGTGACCGAAAGCGGATCCCAATGTCCGGATAGAATCACGTCGGGACTCAGCCTGCGGTACAGCTCGGCGCTCAGCGTGTAATCCTGCGAACGAAACTTGTTTTTATACACATAATTATTGAGCTTGCCGTCCGTGCCCTGCTGATCGCCGATGGCGACGACCTTCTTCCCGTCGACCTCGAACGCGACCGCCACCGCGTACAGCGTATGGCCGGGCTGCTCATACAGCTGAAGCTCGTATTCCTCCCACCGAATCGGCTGCTCCAGCGGCAGACGGCGGTCTACCGGGATGGGATCGTACCAGATGCACGGCACGTCGTAGCGCGACGGATGTTCGAGCAGATCGGCAAAATTGTCGGCGACCCACGTCTTGGCGCCCTCCGCGTCCCGTAACAGATTCAGGCCGGCAACATGATCGTCATGGTAATGCGTCGGAATGACGACGTCGATCCCCGTCAGCTTATAACGCCGCTTCAACTGGTCGATCTGCCGCAAGCCCGGACGGCGCGAGGAGCGGTCGGCGCCCGCGTAAAAGGTTTGATGAATGTTCGGATAGCCGAAGTCGATCAGCAGGGCTTTGCCGCTCTTGGACAGCAGCGCATAGGAATTGGCGAAGGAACGGGTGTTCCAGATCAGATGCGGCGTGATTTCCACGAAAGCGGGATTCAACACGTCCTCCAAGCCCGATTGTTGCCCGCGCAGCTCCAATAGACGCTTCATGCGCCCCGCGAGAAGTTCAAGGGCCGACGCGGGCTCTCGCATGATTTCGCCATGTGAAGGCAGAAGCAGGTGAAGCTGCATGCCCAGCAAATCCATCGCGGACAAAACGGTGCTCAACACGCCTTCGCAACCGTTATAGGACCACTGCGTCGCCGACATCGACCATACCTTGCCGGGCGCGGCGATCAAGTCGCCCGTAAACGCCGCTTGTTGGCCATCCACTTCGGTGAGGATCGAAATCGAGCCGATGGTATGACCCGGCGTCGGGAATATGGAATAGGTTCGTCCGCCGAACGTATGGCGCGCGTAATCTTTCAGCGTGCCCGTAATCGCGACCGGCTCCAAGAGGGAGAATTTATCCTGGCGGACATCGTAATTATTATAGATTTCGCGTCCGAGCCAGCGGAGATCGACATGCGTAAATAAATCCTGCTCATGATGCGGTACCCAGATGCGCGCTCCGGCGGCGACCGCCTTCTCCAGTCCTTGGACCTGATCCCGGTGATGGTGGGTCACCAAAACGTCCGTCACCCGCTCTACGCCGATCGAACGGAGCTCCTCCAGCACGGCTCCGGATCCGAAATCGATCAGAACCGCCTCGCGATCATTTCGAATCACGTACACCTTGCAGGTGTCCTCGTGAAGATATAGCTGCTCGCTGATTCTTTCCAGCATGTCATCGGCTCCTTCTCGAATGAGTTGGCTTGAGGCTAATCACGCTTGAGTCTCTGCGGAACATGATCACGGAGACTCGCGGCGTCGGGCGATGAAGACGAATTCCAGTCCGGGGCGGTCAGGCGCGTCCCGAATGTCTTCGACGCTCAGGCCGGCAGCCGATAGGGCGTCCATAATGTCGCCCTTGCTTCGGAACCTCAAGGTCGAGTCCGACGTCAGCACGTTGCCGTCGCCGCGAAACACGAAGGTATGCCGAAACGATACCAAGGGCAGCCGCACATCCAGCAGATCGGTCCAAGACGCCACGCGCCCGCCGGAAGGCGAATCAATCTCCTGATAGGTCTGCGCCCGATCCCAGTTCCGCCAGGCTTGCTTGGCAGGATCGCGGACCTCGAATACCAGCCTTCCGCCGGGCCGAAGCGCCGCCCGGCACGCATGAAGCACGGAAGACCACTCTTCGTCCGCGAGGAAGACTTGGGCGACGTTGCCGGTCATCGTAATGAGATCGGCTTGCAGGCCGACCAGCGCGTCCGCCGTTCCATGGATCCAGTTCACCCGCTCCGCGCACGTCTTGCGGCGGGCGACGGCAAGCGAAGCGAGCGCCGGATCGACGCCGATGACTTCCTTGCCCAAGGAAGCCAGGCGACAGGCAAGGTTGCCGGTCCCGCACCCAAGATCAACGATCGTGCGGGCGCCGAACTCGTCCGCCATCGCGACATAAGGATCAAGATCCGGCCGGTCGGGCGAATCGAAGAGATCGTATACGTCCGCGAGCCGCGGCTCTTCGAAGAGTGGATCAGCCATGTCCGGGCCTCCTTTTCAGTCGATCGTTCGCCGAGCGCTAGCGTCAAGAATCACCATGACCGATAGGTCAAGCGATGCGAATTCGACCGCGTTTGGTAAACGCTGCCATCATCTCGCCTTCATCGTACCATACCGCACGACTCGCAGGTAAAGAAAAAACGCTTTTACTAAAACGATCCTTCGTTCACGAAACACGAAACAAAGATAGCCCGTTCGGCTGCTTTTTTTCGGAGAGATCGCGGCGGCATATGCTAGACGCGCCTTGGATAGTTAACGGGATTAATATGAATCTCTCCCCATCTCGCGCTACATGGCAAAAAACCGAAGCGGCCATTAACAAGACCGCTTCGGATTTATATTTTACGCCATTAATCTTTCGTTAAGCCGTAACCGTCTCCTGCTCCGCCGCTTGCTTCGCCGGATAGCGGAACGCGTAGCTCCCCGAGCCGAGCGTCAGTCTCGCGCCTCCGTCCGTTTCTTCGGCCGCCGTCACGCCATCGGCCAGCTCGGCCGCGAGCCCGTCCTCCTTCAGCTCAGCCAGCGTGATGCCGTCCAGAATGAGTTCGGCCGTCGCGTTCGCGGGCACCGCGATGCGCACGATCGTCTCCTCCGCTTCCTGCGCCCAGCCCGCTTCGATCCGGCCGTACGGCGATTCCAGCGCCGCGCGCGCATGCGTCAGCGCGCCGTCCGCGAATCGGGGACGGATGCGAAGCTTCTTGTACGCCGCTTCGGCGTCGTCCATGTCGAGACCCGCCACGTAGCGGTACATCCACTCGCCGATCGCGCCGTACGCATAGTGGTTATACGAGTTCATGTCGTCGCTCCAGAACGAGCCGTCCGGCTTGATGCCGTCCCAATGCTCCCAAATCGTCGTCGCGCCTTTGGAGACGGAGTAGAGCCAGGACGGATACGTCTCCTGCATCAGCAGCTTCACGGCCGTCGCGTGATAGCCGTTGTCCGATAAGGCGAAGCACAAGTACGGCGTGCCGACGAAGCCGGTCGTGAGATGGTGCTCGTTTTGCGCGACCAGGTCGTTCAGTTCGCGCGCGATCCGCTGCTTCGCGTCGCCTTCAACGAGATCGAACACGAGCGCGAGCACGTGCGCAGTTTGCGTCGGCGCGGCCAAGCGTCCGTTCGGCGTCACGAATTCCCGGTTGAACGCCGCTTTGATCCGGTCGTACAGCTCGCCGTACGCGCGCACGTCCGCCGCCTTGCCGAGCACGACCGCCGTCTCGCGGACGAGCCGGGCCGAATACGCGTAGAAAGCCGTGGCGATCAGGTCGCGCGGCGTTGCGCCGACATAGCTGTTTTCCTTGGCGTCCAAGCCGAGCCAGTCCCCGAAATGGAAGCCGGTGTTCCACAAATACTCGTTGTCGCCTTGGCTGCGGATGTACGACACCCATGCGCGCATGCTTTCGTACTGCTCCGATAACAGCCTTACGTCGCCGTAGCAGAGGTACATCGTCCATGGCACGATAACGGCGGCGTCGCCCCAGGCGGCCGAAGACGGGATCTTCTCCTGCGGCGTCGGCGGGTCCGTCTCGTTCAGCGCGTTCGGAATGACGAACGGCACGCCGCCGTTCGGATTCTGATCGGCCTTCAGGTCGCGCAGCCACTTCGCGAAGAACGCCGCCACGTCGTAATTGAACGCGGCCGTTCGCACGAATACCTGCGCGTCCCCCGTCCACCCGAGCCGCTCGTCGCGCTGCGGGCAGTCCGTCGGCACGTCGACGAAATTGCCCCGCTGGCCCCATTGGATATTCCGCTGCAGCTGGTTCACCATGTCGCTCGAGCAGTCGAATTCGCCCGTCGGCGCCATGTCGGTATGGATGACTTCGCCTTTGAAGGCGTCCACCAGCCCCGCTTCCAGCGCTTCCGGCCATCCTTCGACGCACAAGTAGCGGAAGCCCATGAACGTGAACGTCGGCGCGTACGTCTCGCCCGGCACGCCCGCAGCGGTGTAGACGATCAACTGCTTGGCGGAACGCAGGTTGCCGATGTAGAAATTGCCGTCCTTGTCGAGCACTTCCGCGTGCTTCAGCGTAATCGTCGTGCCGGCCGGCACGTCGAGCGTCATCCGAACGCGGCCGACCATGTTCTGGCCCATGTCGAGCACGACTTCGCCTCTCGGCGTACGGATCAGCTGCCGCGGCTTGATCGTCTCGATGACGCGAAGCGGGTGATGCTCCTGCGCGACCAGATGCTTGACGGGAAGCGCGAGGCTCTCCGCGCCGCTCCACGCCGAATCGTCGAAGGCCGCGGTGCTCCAGCCGGGCTGCTCCAGGTTCGCGTCGTACGTTTCGCCGTCGTACAGCTCGGCCAGGCGGATCGCGCCTTCGGCCGCTTTCCACGACTCGTCGCTGCATACGATCTCCTCCGTGCCGTCGGCATAGACGATATGCAGCTGCAGCAGCAGCGCCCGGCGATCGCCGTACAAACTGGAGGTCGTCGCCCAGCCGAGACGGCCCTTGTACCAGCCGTTGGCGAGCATGGCGCCGATGCCGTTCAAGCCGCCTGCGGCGAGCCGGTCTGTTACGTCGTACGTCTGATACTGCTGGCGTTTGCGATAGCTGGTCCAGCCCGGCGCGAGCAGCTCGTCGCCGACCTTCTCGCCGTTCACGTACAGCTCGTACACGCCCGCGGCCGTCGCGTAGACGCGGGCGGACACGATGCCTGCCTTGACGGCGAAACGCTTCGCCAGCAGGAAGGCCGGCTCCGCCTTCGGATCGATCGCCGCCTCGGACGGCGTAATCCACTTCGCCTGCCAATCCGCCGGCGAGAAGAACGCCGTCTCCCACCAGACGGGCTCGCTCCACGCCGATTCGCGGCCGAAGCCGTCCCACGCCATCGCTCTCGCCCGGTAGCGCGTGCGCGACCGCAGCTCTGGCCCGGCATACGCGACCTGTATCGACGCATCCGAAGCAATGCGGCCGGAATCCCAGAGCGGTGCCGCGAAATCACCGTCCGCCCCCGCAACCTGCAGCCGGTACGCGGTTTGAAGCGTGCCTCGGCGGTCGGACCGCAGCTTCCATCCGAAACGCGGCACTTTGACGTCCGTGCCAAGCACATGCGTACGATATTCGCATGTAAGCGATTCCACAATCAAACTCATCCCATCCCACGCTCCATTCCATGTCGCTTTGTTCCGTTCTTGCACTCAGTATAAGCCGGATGCAAGTCTCCATGTTTGGGCGAACGGGACTTTCAATATGGGGAAATCGGACATTTTACCGCCATTGGCGGGGGGTGGCGCATCGGGCGCTCGGCGATGCAAACGGACGGAGCGCAAGCCGTCGGCCGGCGGGCTGGATTCCCCGTCGGCAGATCCAGCCGCATTCGCCCAACCGTGACGCAAAGCCCCGTCAGCACATTCGCCAACGGGGCTTTGCGTCAAACTTATTTAACTTGAAATCGTTCAACTTGATCTTTACAATCGCAAGCTTCTTATGCCGGTTGCTCATCCATGTCAACCTACGCGCCGTAGCCGAGGATTATGAGCCATTTGGAGAGGGAATGCATGAAGGCCTGGATATCGAACAACATCGCGCCTCACCTCCTTTCAAGTTAAATCTATGCTCCGATTCCAGGGTACAGGCACACTTTTTGCGTCATGAATAGCGAGGGCGGACTCAACCCGGCTCCCTCGCTGCCGCTTCCTCTCGTCTTATCGCAGCTAATACATCGCATTATGGTCCATGATCCAAATGGACCCGTAGACGACGACGACGACGATGATCAGGCCGAGTATGAGCGTGATGAGGTTGTAGCGCGGCCCTTCTTCTTCCCGTAGATGCATGAAAAACAGCAGCTGAACGGCGAACTGCAGCACCGCCGTAATCAGCAGCACGACGATCGTGGCCGTCTTCCCGAACCAGTGGTCGATGACGGCCAGAATCGGAATGATGGTCAGGACGATGGACAGTCCGAATCCGATTACATATTCCTTCAGCGAACCATGGTGTCCGCCGCGCCCTTCATGGCCGCCGCGTCCGATCGCGTTATGCCGCGCCACGTCACATCACCCCCATCAGATAAACGAACGTGAAGACGAAGATCCACACGGCGTCCAGGAAGTGCCAATACAGGCTCGTAATCTGCACCTTCCGCCGCGTGACCGGCGTCAGGCCGTGCCGGCTCAGCTGGACGATCAGCGCGGTGATCCAACAGACCCCGAGCGATACGTGCATCCCGTGCGTGCCGACCAGCGTGAAGAAGCCGGAGAGGAACGCGCTGGAGTGAATCGTATGCCCCTCGTGCACGAGCTTCAGGAATTCCGCCACTTCCATGCCGATAAAGCAAGCCCCGAGCAGAATCGTCACGATCAGCCAGCCCAGCAGCCCGTTCCGGCTGCCCGCGTTCATCGCCAGCACGGCGAGCCCGCTGGTGAAGCTGCTCGTCAGCAGGATGAACGTTTCGACGATGACGCCGGGCAATTCGAAGAGCTCCTTCGCCCCGGGGCCGCCGGCCGTATTCTCGTGAACCACGAGGAAGGTGGCGAACAGCGTCGCGAACAAGATGCAGTCGGTGATCAGAAAGATCCAGAAGCCGAATTTGCGAAGCTCCTCCAAATCGTGATGGCCTTCGTGGCCGCCTTGATGCCCGAGCGATTGATGGTGTGCGTGCGCCATCAGACAATCCTCCCTGCCTTGGCTTCCGTACGCCGAATTTCGTCTACGGGAATGTAGTAGTCGGTGTCGTAATTAAACGAATGGGCCAGCATCGTCAACGCGATGCCGACGAATCCGGGAATCGCGATCCAGAGCCAGTGGAACACGAGCCCGAAGCCGACCGTGAACCAGCAGACCGATTGAATGAACGGGATCGGCGAATTCTTCGGCATATGGATCGGCTCGAGCTTCGGCCTTGGCTTGGGCGCCTTGCCCGCGGCGATGCGTTCCTTCTCCTCCCACCAATCGTCCCGGTCCGTCACGATCGGCGTGGTCGCGAAGTTATAGAGCGGCGCCGGCGACGGAATGGACCATTCCAGCGTGCGGGCGCCCCATGGATCGCCAGTGGTATCCTTTTCCATGAATTTAATGCTGTGCGCGATCTGCCATACTTGGAACAGGAAGCCGAGTCCCATGAGGAAGCCGCCGATGGTTGACGTGAAATTCATCGCCCACCAGCCTCTGTCCCAGCCGTACGAGCTAAGCCGGCGGGTCATGCCGTCGAGACCGACAAAATACTGAGGCATGAAGCAAACATAGAAACCGATATTCCATATCCAGAACGCCCATTTGCCAATGGGTTCATTCAACTTGAAGCCGAATATTTTCGGCCACCAGTAGTACAAGCCCGCAAAGTAGCCGAATACGGCCCCGCCGATGAGAACCTGATGGAAGTGGGCAATGAGAAAGTAGCTGTTATGGAACTGGAAATCCGCCGGCGCCGCCGAGAGCATCACGCCGGTCATGCCGCCGACGACGAAACACGGAATGAATCCGAGCGTCCAAAGCATCGGCGTTTCGAACGATATCCGCCCACGGTACATCGTAAACAGCCAGTTGAAAATTTTCACGCCTGTCGGAATCGCAATAATCATGGTTGTAATCGCAAAGAAGAGATTGACGTCGGCTCCTGAACCCATCGTAAAAAAGTGGTGGAGCCAGGTGAAATACGCCAAGAGACTGATGCTTAGCATCGCAAACACCATGGATCCGTAACCGAATAAGCGCTTCTTCGAGAAGGCCGCCACGACTTCCGAGAAAATTCCGAAGGCGGGCAGAACGATGATGTACACTTCCGGGTGGCCCCACATCCAGATCAGGTTGACGTACATCATGGCGTTGCCGCCGCCGTCCGTCGTAAAGAAGTGCGCGCCCAGAAAGCGGTCCAGGAACAGCAGTGCAAGCGTGACCGTCAGGACCGGGAACGCGACAATAATCGCAATGCAGCTTGAGAGCACGGACCACGAAAATATCGGCACCTTGGACCAAGTCATCCCGGGGGCGCGCATTTTGACAATGGTGACAATAAAGTTAATTCCCGTCATTAGAGACCCGATCCCGGAAATTTGAACGCCCCAGATGTAGAAATCTTCACCCACGCCCGGGCTGCCCGTCAGCTCCGAAAGCGGCGGATACGACAGCCAGCCGGCATTCGCCGAACCGCCGATAACGAAGGACATGTTAAACAGCATCGCGCCCATGAAAAACAGCCAGAAGCTAAGCGAGTTGAGGAACGGGAACGCAACGTCGCGCGCGCCCAGCTGCAGCGGCACGGCAATATTGAATAAGCCGAACATGAGCGGCATCGCCATGAAGAGGATCATTTCGACGCCATGCGTCGTGAACACCTCGTTATAGTGCTCCGGCGATAAAAACTTCAGATCGGGAAAGGCAAGCTGGGTCCGCATCAGCAGCGCATCGACGCCGCCGCGGAACAGCATAAGCAGCGATGCGATGATGTACATTATTCCGACGCGTTTATGATCGACAGTCGTCAGCCACTCACGCCAGAGCCAGCCCCATTTTTTGAAATAGGTGAGCACGAAGATAATCGCCACCGTCGTCAGCACGATCGCCACATCCGCCCCGTAAATCAACGGGTCGCCTGTGACAAAGAACCATGAGACGAAATCCATTATCGAATCAATCACGGAAGCCTCTCCTCTCATTTGCCATGATTCATGCGCATGTTGTGAGATTTATGATCGGATTGCCCGTAGCTTCTGACGTCAGGAGCATCCTTCTGCGCGTTATTTCCCGGCGGCAGCTGGCCGTTTTTCGGATGTTCCGTTTGCTCGGCTTTCTTTTCTTCACTAAGCGTTCTGGCCTTAAGGGTATATCCCGGAGGCGCTCCGCGGCTCGTCGAATATTCGCTGACGATTCGCTCGAACAAACCGGACGGCATGGATGCGAAGGTCATCCGGTCCGAAGTCCCTGGCGCCGCAAGCTGGTGATACCCCTCTTCAGATAGGGCTTTCCCTTCAGCCTTCGACTTTGCTACCCATTGATCGAAATCCGTCTTTGAAGTGGCTTTGGCGGTAAAACCCATTTTCGCGAAATCGCGGCCCGTAAAATTGGCTCCGGTCCCCATATAATTACCAGGTTCATCGGCTTGAAGATATAACGTTGTTGCCATGCCGGACATCGTGTAAATCATCCCTCCAAGCTGCGGCACCCAGAACGAGTTCATCGGGCCGTCCGAGGTCAGCTCGAACTTAATCGGCGTTCGCTCCGGAATGACCAGATAGTTGACGGTTGCGATGCCTTGCTCCGGATACAGGAACAGCCATTTCCAGTCCAGCGACGTGACCTGGATGGTGACGGGCTTCTTGTCGGACGCAAGCGGTTTAGCCGGATCCAGCGCGTACGTGTATCGTGCGGTCACAATGGCCACGGCCAAGATGATGGCGATCGAGATGCCCCACCAAAGGATTTCCAGTTTGGTGCTGTGCGACCATATCGGCTGGTACGGCGCATTGTTGTTCTTCTTGTCACGGAATCGCCAGATGATCCAGGCCGTAATCGCTAACACCGGTACCACGATAATGAGGCAAAGCAGTGTTGTGATATAGATCAAATCACGTTCCTGGAGGCCGATCGGTCCTTTCGGATCGAAGACAATCATCGACTTGCAGCCCGATGCAAGCATAACGGTGCTTGTCAAGACGCCGCCGGCAGCCAACCGCCGCATCAGCTTTGACGTATTCATGAGTTCCTCATCTCCTAATCCTCGCCTTGGATTGCATTATTTTTCCCCGGATAGCGGTTCAATATTACAGCGTCCCGAGCGGCAGGTTATGACAAGGAAAAAGGACCGTTCCCCTCGCGGGAAACAGCCCTTCGTCGCGAACCGATTATTCCGATTCCGTCTTGCGCTTGTGCACGAGGTTGATGGCCGTGCCGATCATGTAGATGAACACGCTGCCCACCAGAAAGCCGATTCCGGCCATCAACCGCCTGTTGCTGTCGCTGAAGTCGCTGTAGTTGGTGAGACACAAAACAGCGCCGATGATGAGCGCCGCCCATGCGGCGATTTTCATCGCCTGGAACAGCGCGTTCCCTTCGCGTTCCGTTTTTTGGCCTGCTGCCGATTTCGTCGTCATGCCCGCTTCACTTCCTCGTCCGTAAGTCGCTGTCGATCCTGTCTTGCCTATTATTAACGCCGGGCACCGTTTTTCATGCATAATAAGCCGCACGTTACGCGCGAGGCTTCTTCCTGCGCAGCGAAGCGAGCCACTGCGTGAACGCCCCGAGCGAGAACAAGGTGAAGAACAGAACCGCCAGCCACCCGATGACCGGAATATTCGCGATGGCCGCGATGAGCGTCGCGCCGACGATCAGCCGAACCCAGTCGTTCGGCAGCCATTTCTCCTGCAAGAAGCCGCCGATCTGATAACTGAGGGAAGTCATCCCGACGACGCAGGCGGCCAGCAAGATCAGGAGGACCAGAAGCAGGAAGGGAATCCCGATGATCGTCACGACGCACAGCGCGCTGAACGCAAGCAGCATGACGCCGCTTATGCCGCCGAGATACAGTTGTCGTTTCCACGACAGGCCGGGATGCCGCTTCACCCATTCGGATGCCCTCCGCCCGCCGATGAAATAGACGGAGACCGGAATGACGATCAGCAGCAGGCTGCAGGCCAGTTGAAGCGTCCATACGCCCGCGACCATGCCGCCGCCGATGAGCAGGCTGTTTTGCGTGCCGGTATCCAGGGTCAGATTATGAATGTCGTCGCCGGTTTGCGCGCCTTCGTCCTGCGTGATTCGCCCGCCGATGACCACGATGGCGCCGTCCGCCTTCGCGGTGGACGCGAAGTGCAGATCGCCGTTCACGACGACGACCGCCCCCGTCACGTGTCCGCGAATGTCGGCATCTCCCCCGACCACGTACAGGTCGTTCACGGTCTGGCCCTCGGGAACCGAGGTGGACGAATGCGCGAAAAAACTGCGGGCGGAGACGTCCGAGGGCGCGATAAGGAGTAAGGCCGCGACCAGGAGTCCGAGCATGGCGACCAGCTTCTTCATCATGCGATTCACCTTCATACGGCCGCCGACCGGAGCAGCCTGCGAAGCGACAGGATCGAAGCGGCGAGCACGCTGAGCGACAGCACGGCCGCCACGGCCGCCACGACCGGCATATCCGACACGGCGTGCGACGTCGTATAGAGCAGCGCCTTGCCAACCGCCAATGCGCCGCGCATCACGTGAACGGCGACCGGTCCGGCGACGACCGCTAGCAGGACGAACGCCAATGCGGCAAGCAGCGGCACCAAGAACCAGAGCCTTCCGAGACTTCGGATGCGATTTTCGCGCGCGACGGCCTGCATGACGCGGTTCTCCAAGCCGGCCGGCTCGGCTAGCGCAAGCATTTCGGCCGTAAAGCTCTGGGTCATTTCCGTTAGTTCCTTCAGCAGCATGCGGCAGGACGGGCACTGTTCCAGGTGCGCTTCGATTTCGAGCCGAGCGTCTTCCTCCAGCTCGCCGTCCAGATAAGCCGACAACTGTTCTTCGGGGTGCATGTCAGTCCTCCTCCCCCCGGTTCCATATTTTCCGCAGCGCCATTCTTGCGGCGAACAACCGGGACTTGACCGTCCCGACCGGTATGGCCGCGAGCGCGGCGATCTCTTCGTACCGAAAGCCTTGGATATCGTGCAAGAGCAGGATTTCCCGGTGATCGACGGATAGACGCCCGAGCGCTTCCTGCATCGAGACCTTCAAATTCGGGTCGCCGGCCGACGGATCCGGAACGGCGTCATCGGGCATCTCGCCGATCTCGACGGTCCTGGCCCGCTGTTTCAGCTTATCCTTGCATAGATTCGAGACGATGCGCATGAGCCAGCTGTAGAAGGCATGCACGTCGTCCAGTTTGCCCAGGGCCAGATAGGCTTTCATGAAGATCTCCTGGACCGCGTCTTCCGCCTCCCCCCGGTCGCCCAGCATCCCGAAGGCATGCCGATAGACATGGCCTTTATAACGCGCGACAAGCGCCGAGAACGCGTCCTGGTCGCCTCCTCTTGCCCGCGCGATGATTCGACTTAGCTCCTCATCCACCACATGCGTTCAACTCCTGCCGATAAGGAAGCTTTCCCCATCATGCCATAATCCTATCCTTCCGTAAACGCGCGGCCCGGAGCGTTCGACGGCAGGATCAGCCGGCCGCGGTCAGGCCCGCGATCGCGGCCGCCCTCCTGCCCGGCTTCCGACAACCGGTTCAACACCGTTTGCGCGATCGTTCGGGAAGCGTGCAAGCTAGGAGGCGAGTCGGGCGCCTGCCGCGCGGAAAGGACGCGACCCTCCGCGATGTCCCGCAAAGCCGACCGAAGCGACGGGAGATCGCCGGCGACGCGAATCGCGTTCCGGGCGGCCCAATAGTCGGCGTTTCCTTTTTCCTGTCCGGGGAGCGGCCGCGTTACGATGACGGGGAGACGCAACGCCAGCGCTTCGGTAAGGGTAATGCCGCCGGCTTTCGTAATGATGCAGGACGACGCCGACATCAGCCGTTCCATGTGCTCGACATAACCGAATACGCGGATGTCGGGCTCTCCCTTGAATCGCGCCACGGCTTTGCGGAACAGCTTCCCGTTGCCGCCGCAGACGAGCAGGAACGACAGCGCATGCCGCCGCGTCGTCCCTTCGGCGAGCAAGCGCGCGATGTCGTTCACCAGCTCCTCGGATTGCGCCATCGCCAAGACGTAGCGCCGGTTTGCGTCCAACCCGAAGTCGCTGTAACGGTCCGCATGGTCCGACGCTTCGCGGAACGCCGGCCGCACGGGAATGCCCGTAACCCGAATCCGCGCCGCGTCGACGCCCGATGCCGACAGTTCTTGCTTCAGCGCTTCCGTCGCCACGAAGTAACCGTCCGTATCGCGGTGAATCCACCTGCCGTGCAGGACGTAATCCGTGATGACCGTAAAGCTTGGAACCGTCCTGCCCGGCGTCCGCCGTACGTAGCGCATGGCGGCGAAAGGAAACGTCTGGATGACGGCATCGGGGGCCTGTTCCTCCAAGATGGCTTGAACCCGGCGATGGCCGGAAGCGTACAGCCATCGGCCCAGCGGCGCGTCCGACGGGATGCCCCTCGTCGCGTCATAGCTCCAGCCGTACAAGCGCGGACACCGCGCCATGATTCGGTCGTAGACGAATTTCGAGCATGCGTTCCAGCGCGGATGGGCTTCTTCCAACGCGTCCACTAAGCGGACGTCGGCCTCTTCCCGCGCCGCGAATTGCTCCTGCAGCGCCTTGGCGGCCTGGTAATGGCCGTTGCCGAATCTGGCGTAGAGAATCAGAATCTTCGGCTGCTTGCGCATTGGACGATCCCGCCTTTCCGATTCTAACTAAGGCTTCTAAGTAAGGCTTCAAAGTAAAGCATCAAAGTAAATCTTCAAAGTTAAAGCTTCAAAGTAAGGCAGCAAATAAAGCTGCGAATTAAACCGCAAAGGAGTAATAGAGCAGCAAGCTGACCAAGATGCCGAAGCACGCGCCCGCGTATACTTCGCTCGGCCGGTGACCGAGCAGCTCCTTCAATTCGCGCCACAAGTTGCCATCCTGCAGGAGGCCGGGCACGGATTTGGCCCACTGATTCAAGATCGAGGCATGCATGCCCGCATGGCGCCGGATTCCGGCCGCGTCGAACATGGTGATCGCGCTGACGATCGCCGCGATGGCAAACCCGCTGGAGTCGAAGCCGTCCTTCATTCCGATCGCCGTCGCCAGCGAAGTGACCGCCGCGGAATGCGAGCTCGGCATCCCGCCCGTGCTGAAGCCGAGCCCGACGTTCCAGGTGCGGTGCGTAATCAGGTAAACCGGCACTTTGACGATTTGAGCGGCCACGATCGCGCAGAGGGCGGACAGGAGCGGGAAGTTATGGAGCATCGACATCGCCGACGCCTCCTTTCATGATGGCTTATGCCCGTACGGACCGGAATTTGCGCAGCAGCTCCGGCAGCATGGCATGCAGACCGACCCATACGCGGATATGCCGGCAGGACCGCAAGAGCAGCAACGCCGAGCATCCGCAAACCGTTAAGGAAATTAAGGTTGCCCCGCTTGGCAGCGTATTAAACCGTTGAACGCCGAACGCGACGGGTCCAAGCCGATGCAACGCCGTCCGCAGCGTCGCGCTCAGCCATTCGAACGCGGCACAGGACGTCAGGAGCAGCAGCAGCCTGACGCTGCAGCAGCCCTGCACCCGGCGAACGGCCGGCGCCAGCAGCCGCATGAGCAGCTCGCCGACCCGTCTATTGTATTTGCGATAAAGATAGTACATGACGGCCAAAATCGCGGATGCGGCGCCGATCAGTATCAGGTCGTGGTTGATGACCGCGTGGTACTGTTCCCACTTCGGCCCGAGCAGCTTGCCCAGCGTGATGAACAAGCCGGCCCAAAAGACGGCCCCGGTGTAAGCGAAGAGCGCGTAACGCCGGAACGGCATCCGGGTCATCCCGCAAAAATAACCGGTCATATGCCGGATGCCGGGAATGAAATACGCGACGAAAAGCAGCTTGTCTCCGTACTTCCCGAACCATTGCGTCATCTTGTCCATGCGGGCTTCCGTCAGATGAACGCGGTGCCCGTACCGCGCGATAAACGGTCTTCCAAGCCGGTAACCGAGCCAATACGACAGCGTCACGCCGGTCAAGACGCCCGCGCTCGCCGACGCGATGCTGAAGAACCAGCTCAGCTTCTGTTCGTACACGGAGAGGCCGACCAGGCTCATCATCATCTCGCCGGGAAGCGGCAAGGCCAGCATTTCGAGGCAGAGAAAGAGAAAGACGAGTCCGTACCCGTAATGCGCCAGCAAATTCGTCAAGTAGTCCATGGTGATTGCCTCCCGATTGCAGAACGAGACGGATTGCGAATGCGCAATCCGCCTTGCTCCGCTTGGATTAGGCCGAGACGTTCGCGACCGCGTCCCGGTGCTTCTTGCGGTTCATGGCTTCGTACAAAATCGGAATGACGACGAAGCTGTTCAGCGTCGAGGTGATCATGCCGCCGATGACGACAACCCCCAGCACCTTCGAGATGACCGTGCCGTCGTCCCCGGACAGCGCCAGCGGGATGAGCGTCAAGACCGTCGTGGCCGCCGTCATCGCGATCGGACGAACCCGGGAGAGGCTGCCCTGCAGGACCGCTTCGCGCAGGTCCATGCCTTCCCGGCGGTTGCGTTCGATTTTGTCGATCAGCACGATGCCGTTGGTCACCACGATGCCGGTCAGCATCAGCCCTCCGATCAGCGCGGCGAGATTCCACTGTCCGTGCGCGGCGTAGAGCGCGAGCACCACGCCGGAGAGCGCGAGCGGAATGCTGATCAGCACGGCGATCGGCGCGCGCCAGCCGCGGAAGATCAAGCTGGTGATCAGCAGCACGAGCAGGATCGAGACCGCGACGGCAATCGTCATTTCGACGATCATCTGCGTCACCTGCTGCGTAATGCCCCCGAGCGAATACGTGACGCCGGCCGGAAGACGGATGGCCTGAAGCGTCTTATTCACGGCTTTCGAGACGCCGCTGATATCGCTGGAGACGATGCGCGCCTGAACCACCGTCTCGGGCTTGCCGTTTCGCTCCTGGATCGAGGAGACCGCGTCGCTCTTCCCGACCGTTCCGAGCTGATCCAGCCGATAGACCGAACCGTCCGTTCCTTTCACCGTCTCGGCTCGCAGCGAAGCCAGCACCTGATCGGCGGCGTAGACGGGCAGCGCGCCGTCCCCTTTCGGCTGTCCCGTCATGAGGGGGTCGAGGTACACGTCGACGGGGATGATCCCCGTTCCGCCGGAGACCGAGATGTCGAAGTCTTTCCCCTTGGTCATGTAACGGGCCAGGACTTTGTTGATCGCGTCTCTGGAAACGCCCGCTTTTATCACTTTTCCCCGGTCCAGCGCAATCGTAAACTTCGGAACGCCGTTGGCGAGATCGGTTTTGCCGACGACGCTGAGTCCGTCGAGCGCCGCCAGCTTGGCGCGCACGGCGGCAGCCGCCTTGTCGAGCGTGCCGGCGTCCGCGCCGCTCAGCATGATATTGATCGTGGCGTCATCCCCGGCGATATTCTGGTTCGTGACCGTCACGGCGGCGGCGCCTCGTTGATTGCCTAGGCGCTGCCGCAGGGAGCCGATGTAAGCCTCCGCTTGCTTCTGATCCTTCAGCGCGACGGACAGATTGGCGATATTCGGTTGTTGAATGTAGCCGCCGCCCTGGTCGAAGACGTCATCCGCCTGCGGCGTGAACGACGAACCGAACGTGGCCGAATACGACTCGACTTGCGGGTCCTGCCCCAGCACCGTTTCCACGCTTTGGACCGCTTGGTCCGCTTCCGACAACGGCGTGCCTTTCGGCAGCTCCAGCTGAACGGCGACTTGGCCGCTTGCCGTGCTGGGGAGCAGGCTGAACGGCAGCTGCGCGGCAAACCATCCCGCGGCCAGGAAGACGATCAACGACGCGCCCAGCACGGTTTTGCGATGCCGGAGCGCCGCCGTCAGGAACGGCTTCATGAGCGGTTCGAGCGTTACCGCTTTGCCGCCCGGCTTATGCCAGCCCATGTACGCGAACGCCGGAATGACCAGCATGGCCACCAGGAACGATACGGCAAGCGCTATGACGACCGACCACGCGAAGCCGGAGTACGAAGCGCCGATGATGCCGCCGACGAGCGCGATCGGCGCGTAGACGGCGACCGTCGTCGCCGTGGAACCGAAGATGGCCGGCAGCATCTCGACGACGGACGACGACAGGACGTGAAGCGCCCCCTGCTCGCGCTTCTCCTGCATCCGGCGATGCATGTTGTCCAAGATGACGATCGCGTCGTCCACGATGCGGCCCATGGCCACGATCAGGCCGGAGACGGTCAAAATGTTCAGCGTCACGCCCATGCTCTTCAAGACGGCCGTGGTCGCAAGCAGCGAAATCGGAAGCGATACGGCGATGAGCAGCGTCGAACGGACGTTGCGGAAGAAGAACAGCACGCAGAGCATCGAGAACGCGCAGCCCAAGATCCCTTCGCGCACCAAGCCCATCAGCGAGGCGTTCAAGTCATGCGCGCGGTCTCCGGTCAGCGTCATCTTGACCGCCCCGTTATGAACGTCGGGCAGCGCGGCCACGCGCGCCTGCACCTGGTCGGCGACCTTCGTAATGTTGGCGCCCGGCGTCTTGATGACGTTGATCAATACGCTGGCATTGCCGTTCGTGCGCGACACGGTTTGCACGTCGTTGAGCGCCCGCGAGACCGAAGCCACCGCCGACAACGGCACGCTTGCCCCGTCCTTATTCTTGATCGCGATATCATTGATGTCTTGCTCCGTCATGTCCCAGCCTTCCACGCGTACCGGGAACGGCGACTTCACGTTCTGGACGTTGCCCTGCAGCGCGGGAACGGCGGCCGCGACGGACTTGTTGAAATCGTCGAGCGTCATGCCGGCCGCGGCCAGCTCCTTCGTGCGGATGAGCACCACGTAGCCGCTCTTGGCGCCGCCGACGGTCTGCACGTCCGACACGCCGGGCACGGTCCTCAGCTGGTTCGCGATATCGGTCTGCACCGTCGAGCGCAGCGTATCGTCATCCACTTTCCCGTTCTGCGCCGTCAAGCTGTAGCTCAGAATCGGAAACGTGCTGGTCGTGAGCCGCGTGACGGCCGGCGGATTGACCCCGTCCGGCAGCTCGGCGTCGTTCAGCGCCATTCGAATGTCGCGTTCGGCCTTGTCCATGTCATAGCTCATCGGATAAGACAAATTCAGAAGCAGACCGCCGTCGTAGGACGTCGTCTCGAAATCGACGATGCCGTCGGTCCTTCGAATGACTTGTTCGATCGGCGCCGTAAGATCGCGCTTCACTTGGTCCGCCTGGTAGGACGAAGCGCGCAGCGACACCATGAGCGTCGTGTTGTTAATGCCGGGCAGATAATCGCGCTGCATTTGGACGGCCGCAACGGCACCCCAAGCCAGCAGCAGCAGGACGACGATCGTCAATATCCCTGCTCGCCGCATCACGGCTTCAATCAGTTTCTTCATGGCTAACCTCTCCTCTTGTTCGTCTCGTAATGAAAAGACTTCGAATGCAGGACGTTTGTTCATTGGCAATCCTTGTCGAATCAAGGAAGGATGACCAATCGGGCATGCCTCGCATGGCGCGTCCCTCTTTCTTCGCATCGAAGCGGGCCATGAATGAAAGGACCGCGGATGGAATCGGATTGTTCATTCGCCTCCAAATTTTTTTTTTGGAATGGCAAACGAAAAGGAGCTCGCGCGCCCCGAGGGACGCAAGCTCCTGATAGCTGGCTCTTTATAAGCGTTTCCCGCGTCCTTGGTCAACCATCGGTCCTTGGCCGTGAAAGCTTCTTCGACCGCCACCGTTCTTTCAGAAACCGTTCGTAGGAGCCGATGCTTGCCGCGAGCCACGACGCGCTGATGATATACCCGCCCGCGACGTCGCTTGGATAATGAACCCCGAGATAAATCCGGCTGATGCCGATGCACGCGGTCATCGCGATCCCGCCAAGCAGCAGCGCCGTTCGAAGCCCGGCATGGCGCGCGTGCTTCCACAGAAAATAAATCGTGACGCCGTACAGCGTGAACGCCGACATCGAATGCCCGCTCGGAAAGCTGTACCCCGCCGCGTCGATGATGCGGTGCAAATCCGGCCGGGCCCGCCTGAACAGGGCTTTCAGCAGGACGTTCAGCAAGCCGGAGCAAACGATGACGCTGACGAAGAAGATCAACTCGCGGCGGTAACCGAGCGCGAACAAGACGAGCACGCCCAGCAGCGACAGCAGCGTGACGCACGGACCGGATCCGGCAGCCGTGAAGGCCATCATGACGGCCGTCATGGCCGGCGAAGCCAAGCGCGATACCGCCTCCGTCACCCGGCTGTCGAAGGCGGCGATATGATGCCTGCCGATCGTAGCCGCCAAGGCGAGGAATAGCCCGAGCAGAAGGAACGCGGAGGTCAACGATAGGAATAAGAGCTTGTTCACGCGCGGATCCCTCCCTTGCTCTAATGAAACCGTCCTTGCGCGCTCGTTTGTAATATGACCTGGAATGGGCGAGCTTACAACAGGTTTGCCGCGGCGGCTGTCAAGCATCGGGGGCTACCCAGACTGCTTCGGGCTCGGAAAATAAAAAAGCGCCGATGTCGGCGCTTAAAGCATGCGGCTTTCCTGCGTTATGCGTTCTCCACGGGAAGCTCGGAAGGCACGAACAGCCCGCGGATCTCAAGCCCTTGCTCCTCCCGGCGCTTCAAGTCCCGCAGGAAGTCGAGGAAGCCGATCCGCGGCTGCCAGCCGAGTACCCGGCTCGCTTCGGACAGATCATGCTGCTCGACTTCCTTCGGCAGCTCGATGCCGTACCGTTCCAGCAGCGCCGCCCCTCCCGGCAGCTGCCGTTCGCACCATTCGGGTCCTAACCGCGCGAAATCGGCCCTTACGTCCTCGGGCATGCCATGGTCGGTATGGACGATCGTCCGAAACAGGCCGAACGCTTCGCTCGCGGCGGCCTCCAGCGACAGGACCGTAGCCGACGCGACGTCCCTGCGGTCCACGCCGTTGCGGAGGAGCCGCGCGCCGAACTCCAGGTACGGCCGCGGGATGAATTCGTGATAGCGGAGCATCGCGATCGAGGCGCCCGTCATCTCGTGATAAGCGCGGCACAGGTCTTCGCCGATGACTTTGCTGACGCCGTAGACCGACCACCAGCCGTAGGCCATCGAAGAGGCGTAGACGATCGAGCGGATGCCTTCTTTCCTGCACGCCTCCAGCACGTTGTACGTCCCGTCGACGTTGACCGCGAAGATCGTGTCGTCGCTGACCGGCGGTTGATGGGCGCAGTGCCAGGCCGCCAAATGGATGACGCCGTCCATGCCCCGGACGGCCTCCCGGACGTCCGTGACCGTCCGCGTGTCGCAGCGGACAAACTCGGCCGAGGCCAGCTCCGCCGCTTTCGCGGGCATGACGTCCGCCATTCTGACCTGATGGCCCGCCCGCAGCAGGGCTCGGCATACCGCTTGTCCCCCGTTGCCGGATGCGCCGGTTACCAGTACTTTCATCGTTATCCCACCTCCGTCGTTATTGCGTTTGGATCTGATCGATGATGCGCACGTCGTCCTCCGACAATAACGGCCGCGCGGAAGCGGAGACGTTTTGCGCGGCTTGCTCGGCGGTCTTGGCGCCGGGAATCGCGACGGAGACGGCCGGATGGTTCAGCACGAAGCGAAGCGCGGCCTGCGACAGCGTACGCTCCTCGCTTGACAGCTCTTTCAACGCCTCGACCTTGGACAGACTCTCGGCAAACCAAGCTTCGTTCGGCCAGTTGCGCCGAATATCGCCTTCGGGGAACGTCGTGGCGGCTTGGAACTTCCCGGTCAGCATCCCCATCCGGAGCGGGCCGCGGACCACGGCGCCGATGCCCTGCTCCTGCAGGTACGGGAGCACCTCCCGCTCGACGGACCGGTTCAGGATGCTGTAGTCGAGCTGAACGGCATCCAACCCGCCGTCGCGGTTGAAATGCTTGATGTAGTCGAAGTTCTCCGTCGAGACGCCGACCGCCCGTACCTTGCCGTCGCGCTTCAGTTGCGCGAACGCTTCCAGGAACGCCTCGGTCTCTTCCGGCTTATCCCACCAGAGATGGCAGAAGTAGACGTCGATATAGTCGGTCCCGAGCCGCCGCAGGCTGTTCTCGAACGCCTCGATCACGTTGCCGGGCTGTCCGTATACCGGTTCCCCCCGCGGATCGCGGTGATGGCCCATCAGGCCGCCCTTCGTCGAGACGATCAGCTTGTCCCGTCTGCCCTCGATCAGCTTGGCCACGAGCGTCTCGCTCCGGCCGTTGCCGTACACGTCCGCCGTATCGATGAAGTTGACGCCCAGCTCCACCGCGGCTTCCATCGCCCGCAAGGACTGCGCGTCGTCGACCGGCCCCCAGGCGTCGCCGCCGATCGCCCATGCGCCGAATCCGATTTCCGATACGTCGATTCCCGTCTTGCCCAGCTTCCTCGTATACATGGCGCACCTCCTCATAATAGCGGTCTGCCTCATCTTAATCGATCTTTCCCGCTGCCGGAAGTACGCACTTTTATCATAGTTTGTTACCTTGGGGTGACTATTGGCAGGAAAATCGGCCTGAACCTGCGAATCTTGTAGACGTAATCGTTCACCACTGCATAGGAGGCATGCAACCATGGGACATACGGAAAGGCGCGAGTGCGAGATCGAGCAATCCCTGCGCATCATCGGCGGCAAATGGTCGTTTCTCGTCATTCGCGAACTCTTCTTTCACGGCATGAAGCGGTTCACCGAGCTTAAGGGCGCCATTGCCGGCATCAGCTCCAAGTCGCTGACGGAAACGCTGCGCCACTTGGAGGACAATCAGGTCGTCATCCGCGAAATCCACGCCACGGTCCCGCCGACCGTCGAGTACCGCTTGACGGCGAAGGGCGAAGCGTTCAGCGGCATCTTGCTCGAGATGAAAAAATGGGTCCGCGACTGGGCGTAGCATACAGGGTTCGGCGTGCAGTTTTCCCGACATGCGCATGCCGGCCAGCGCAAGACGATTCGCAAGAAAAGGCAATCGCGCTCGCCGCAAACCAGGTATCTTAGGCTTAGGGGGCGAGGAGATGGCGGACGATCAGGAGATGGTCGAGGAGCAACGGCGGGCGATGCGCCGCGCCATGGACGATGTCGCGGCCCATTTGCGCGACGAGGGGTTATCGCTGGAGGCCGCGGCGCGCTTCGCCGGCTATTCGCCGTTTCATTTTCACCGGTTGTTCCACGCCTGGACCGGGGAAACGTTCGGCCGCTACGTGCGCGTCCGGCGGCTTGCCGGCGCCGCACGCGAGCTGCGCCGCACGGATCGGGACGGGACCCGGATCGCGCTGGAGGCCGGCTACGGAAGCCAGCCGTCGTTCATTCGTTCGTTCGCGCGCATGTTCGGCACCTCCCCCCGCCAATTCAGGAGGAGGGATTGCACCGTGCACCAACCCCGATTCGCCGAGCTTGCCGCGCGCACCGTGGCCGGCGTCGTCTGCTTGACCGATACGTCGCAGGACCGCAACATCGCCCAAGCCTGGACCGCGTTCGGCGCGCGCTGGCCGCGCATTCCGGACAAGACGAACGAGCATGTCTGCTATGGATTGGAGCTATATGAACCGGCGGCCGTACGGCGCGAAGGCGGCTTCGCTTACCTCGCCGGCGTGGAAGTAGCCGCCGCGCCCGCGGCGGGCGTCGACGGGATCGTCTTCCGCGCGATTCCGGGCGGACGCTACGCGATCTTCACGCATATCGGCTCGACGGAGCTGCTCGGCGAGACGTTCGATTTCATCTACCGCGGCTGACTTCCGGCTTCGGGCGAGCGGCTCCGCGGCTTGCCGGAAGGGGGCGGGTTCGACTTCGAGCGCTACGACGGCCGCTACAAGGAAGGCGATCCGAACGCGGAGCCGGACATTTACGTGCCGTTGGCGTGAGCGCCGGCCATGCGAGGACAATCGAAAGCCCGGCGCTCGTCCAAGCGCCGGGCTTTTTGCGGTTCGTTCGCCGTGCGGGTGCCGCCCCTTCCCCATCGCCGTCAAACGGACGGCCGGATTTTCCCGTGAATGCGTTCCATCCGTAGCTGTTGATGAACAGATAGACGGACATTTTCACGAACACGCTGACTATCCAAATCACCACGATCCACACGTTCATGTTCTGCATGAATTCGAGAAAATGGAAAAACCGCACCATGTTGAAATAAGGAAAATAAACGGAGCTCGCGATTTCGACGCCGAAGGTGGCCACCGTAATTGTTTGACGAATTCGGGCCGGCTATACGATTGGCCCGCCGCTGACGGCGGCCGGTATTACGGGCACGCAAAAAACTCCGCGCCTCTTCCGCGGAGTTTTCGTGCGGGGCGCTATTCTTCTTCAAACAACCGTTCGCCTTTATGCAGCCTCCAGGCGATCTTGGCGGTTTGCGGGAGCTCGCGCGCCGTCGGCGCGTGCGCCGCCAAGTAGCGCGTGCAGGCGAGCAGCATCGTTTCGCGGGCCTTCTCCGCGAACGGTTCGTCCGCGGCACGCCAATGGTCGTACTCGGCTACCGCGGCCTCGTACAGCTGAAACGTATGAAACTCCGCGTCCTCCCGCAGCAGCGCATGGCCGAGCGTATTGAGCAGCGGATTCGGTTCGCCGCCGCCGTGCAGGTAGTCCGCGACCCATTGCGCGGCCGGTCCGACCTGCTGGCGCCGGTCGAGCAGATCGAGCAGCTCTTGATGGTCGGCCGGCGCGGCGGCTCCGGACGGCTTGGGCCGCGCGGCGGCCGGCACGTTCAGGAACCGGTCCAGATAGACGCTGGCGGCGCCGTGGAATATCGCCCGCCGCAGGAGCGGCTCGTCGGATTGCCGCAGCCGTTCGTGAACGGCGTGCGCGTACGTGAACGTATGAAGCACCGCGACCCAATCGCCGAAATCGTTTTGCGTGTGGAAGCGCACGATCCGTTCCGCGGCGGCCAAGGCCACGAGCTGCGCCAGCTGCGCCGGAGCCGTGCCCGCCAGGAGCTGGTCGCGCAGCGCCGCGATCGTCTGCTCCGGCGCATCGCCGAGCAGCAGCTGCAGCAGCCGCGTTTTCGCCTCGGCGGAGAACGCGGCATTCGCCGGCGCCGGCCGGCCGTCGAGCTTCGTCTGCTCCGCTTGCCGCGCGATATCCTTAACGGCGTTAAGAATCGGCTCGACGAGGTTCAGCGGCGCCTGCCACTGATGAAGCTCCTCGCTCCGCGTCGGCCGGGCCATCAGGGGGACGAGCGAGCTTAGGATCCGCTCCCGCTGCGAGGCTTCCGCCCATTCCAGCGCTTCGAACGCTTTGTTATGGAAGTCGAACGCATGCCCGCCGTCCAAGTAGAAGTGATCGGTCGCGGCGATCAGCATCATGTCGGCCAGCCGCTTCGCGTCGATGCCCGCCGACACGGCCGTGCTCAGCACCTTCTCGGCGCCCTGCGTATCCCGTACCTCGATGCAGGTCCGATACCACTCGGTCAACCGTTCGGCCGGAACGTCCGCGGACGGCAGCGCCGAGAGCAAGTGGCGGGTTCCGCGGCCCGCGCTGGCTCGCGCGACATGGACGAGCCCTTGGTACAAGGCGAGGATCTTGCCGGTCTTGTCCAGCTTGCCGACGATGCGCGTCATCGCGGTCAGGATGGTGAGCCCGGCGTTCCAGCCCGTACCTTGCGTCGTCCCGAACGCAATGCCGATCCGGGCGATGCGCTGCTCGGACACGCCTGCCTCGATCAGGCCGACGACGGCTTTCGCGATGACGATGCCGATGTTTTGCTCAAGGCCTTCCTGAAGCTTTTGCATGTAGTTGTTCGCGTCCTTCGCGCTTGCGGACACCGGATTGACCCGGACTTCGCCGTCGTCGATTCGCACGGCATGCGACGGCACGTCGTCCGCCCACGGATCGAGCGTGCCGCCGCTGCAAATATCGAAGCGGGCATGATGCCAATGACAGGTCAAGATCCCGTCGCACAAGCTCCCCATGTGAAGGGGGAATCCCAGGTGCGGGCAGCGGTTGTCCACCGCGCGTACCTGCCCTTCGTGATAAAAGACGGCAATGCCGCCCCGTATCACCTTCGCGCCTTCCTGTTGAAGCGCTTCCAATTTACCGGCCGAAATCCAGTTTAAGCCGTTGGTCATCGATACAGCCTCCTTTGTAATCAAGCTGTGCTGCGATTTGTAAACGGTTCACTTCAATTATAACGGAACGCCGGCGAATTGTGGCGGCTTCTTTCTGCATGCGTTCGCGCAGCCCCGGCCTACTCCCAATACCCGAGCCGGCGGCTCGCGTTCTCTTTCGTGACCGTCGGCTTCTGCAAGGCCGCATGAGGCACCATGGCGTTGTACTTGACGATCATCGCGTTAATCTCGCGCAGTTCGCGCTCGATCGTTTGATCGCCGTCGCTGCCGGTCCGTTGGAGCCAATGCCGTAAACGATCCCTGATGTCGTGCTGCAGCGTCAGCCATCCCGGCAGAAAGTTCGCCTGACGAAGCAGGCTGTTCGTCACGTCGCCCGACGGCACTTCGATCGGTTTGCCTTTGCCCGCCAAATCGTCGAAAGCCCCCTTCTTCCATTCTTCCCGGAAGATTTCGCCGACCCAGTCGTGAACGGTCACGCCCGCGTTCCAATAGTTCCTCGCCGGCGCTTCCGCTTCCGTTTGCTCGGTCTCGCGTGCCGCTTCGACGTCGGCGTCGATCCGCGCGTCGCCGGGAGGCGCCACGGCTCCATCCGTTTGAGAATGCTTTTTCTTTCGCTTGTCAAAGCCAAAAAGCATAGGCTCACCGCCTGTTCCGTTAGTCGACGGGATCGATCCGCGCGATGCTGAACACGGCGGACATGAAGCGCTTGCAGAACGATTCGTTACTTTTAGTGTATCCATTCCCTCGGCATGCGCTCATCGTGCCTTTGAAGATTCCATGAACAATGCGGCACGAAATCCGGAAAGCGCGGGCGGCTCCCGCTTCGCTCTTCGCGTCCCGAACCGTCGTTACTTTGTTGTTACTTTTTCGTTACGCTTTTGTAACGCACTTGGCGGGCGCCCAAGGTAAGATGAGCATGTAAGCCGACAACGTCCCTTATCCCCCACTACTACGAAGAGGTGAATATAGATGAAGAACGCAGCAACGACTACACCGGCTTGGAAAACATGGGGCAAGCTCGCCCTCGCAGGACTCATCACGGCTGGCGCCGTCACGTTCGCGGCCGGCCCTCAAGCCAACGCGGCGCAAGCGGCGAGCGCCTCCATCGCGTCGAGCCTGAAAGCGGAAACCGGCAGCGCCTACATCAAGTCGATTTACGACTTGGCGAAAAAAGGACAGATTCCGGGTCTGCAGGCCATCGCCGGCAAAACGCCGATCTCCGCGGTCCATTACAAATGGGGCACGCCGGATACGGGCGGCAGCCAGAAAGGCAACCATTACGAGTTCTACAACTTCGGCATGGGCCGCGGCGCGTTCGGGTTCGGCGTGAACAAAGCGGGCGTGATCTACGACCTGCGCAACTTCGGCCAATCCGTCGACCAGTCGGTCGGCATCAAGTCCCTGACGTTCGCATCCGTCATCAAGACGCTCGGCATGCCGAAGGAAGTGCGCTGGAACGGCACGGACAAAATCTACGTCTACCGCCCTTCCGCGGCGTACGAGCTGAAATTCGTCGGCCCCGGCACGGTCGTCAAAGGCAAAATCGCGCACATCGACCATATCAACGTCTACTCGGCGAAAGCGGCGGCGAAATAATCCGCGCCCGATCCAATGCGAAGAAAAACACCGTCCACAACCGGCATTGCCGGGAATGGACGGTGTTTTTGCCGCTTATAGCTGCGCGAATAAATCGTTCAACGTCTCGGTCATGCTCGGATGCGTGTAGATGCGGTCCCGAAGCGATTCGTACGTCTGTTCCGTATCCATCGCGAGCGCGATCACATTGATGATCTCCCCGGCTTCCGCGCCGAACAGGGCAGCGCCAAGAATGCGGCCGGTTTCTTCATCGACGACGGCTTTATAAAAGCCGATCGTCTGCTGCAGAATCCGCGCGCGCGGCGAAGCCGTAAGCGGTAATTTCGCGACTTTGACCCGAAAGCCCGCCTTTGCGGCTTCCTCTTCGGTCATGCCGACCTTCGCGAATACCGGCGTGATGAAGACGGAGATCGGGACGTGGCGGCGATCCTGCCGCGAACGGGAGCCGTCCCCGAACAAGTGATTGCGGATGATGCGATAATCGTCCAACGAGATATACGTAAACTGCGGTCCGCCGTTGACGTCACCGATCGCCCAAATATGCGGCACGTTCGTGCGCAGGGTATCGTCGACGGCGATGAACCCTTTCTCCGTCACGCGGACGCCCGCCCGTTCCAGCGCCAGCGAAGCGGTATTCGGTTGCCTGCCCGTCGCGAAGAGAACGACGTCGGCTTCCAAGGAGCGGGAATCGCCCGCTTCATCCCGGATCGACAGGACCGCGGCCGATGCATCGTCGTGGATGCGCTCCACGCGGCTGGAGAACATGAAGCGAACGCCCAAGGCTTCAAGCGCCTGCCGAACGGCTTCCCGCACGTCCGCATCTTCCCGTTTCAGGAGCTCCGGACTCCGCTCGATCACGGTGACCTCCGTGCCGAAGTTGGCGTACATCGACGCGAACTCCAAGCCGATAAAGCCGCTGCCGACAATGGCCATGCGGCGCGGCAGCTTGTTCAAGCCGAGAAGCGTGGTGCTGTTGTAGAGACGCCGGCTGTCGCCTTCGACGGCGGGCATGGCCGGTACGGCACCGGTATTGATGAAAATTCGGTCGGCTCTGATCGTAACCGCTTCGTCCGCTTGCATCGTGACGATCACCTCGTGAGGCGAGACGAAAGAAGCTTGTCCGGTAATCAATCGGATACCGGGATGCCCGGCGACGTTATCGCGATTTTTGCCCCGCAGGAACGACACCAGCTCTTCCTTCGTCCGCCATGCTGCTTCGAAGGCGCGTTCCTTCTCCGCGAATTCGACATCCCCCCGGGATGCGGCGATCTCCGCGCCATGCACGAGCGACTTCGTCGGAATGCAGCCGATATTGATGCAGGTGCCTCCGTACATGGCCGGCGACTGCTCGACGACGATGACGCGCCAGCCCTGCTTGGCCAAGAAAGGCGCGAGCGTTTTTCCGCCTTTGCCGAACCCGATGATCAAGGCATCGGCTTCCTGGGTGATCATGGTGCCATTCCTCCTCTGGTGGTTGCGTCTTCCCCTGTCCGCGCCGACAGCTCGCATGCGTTAGTCTGATACGAAGGACAAGGAAATATCGCTTTGATTATGAAGGACAAAGGGAAAATCCAGATAAAGACCGGTGGGCCGCCGGTTAGTACCGGCAGCCCTGGGCGATATCTTCTGGTTACGCGACCGAAGCTCAACCTTCATATTGCTCGTCGCTGACCTGCTCCAGCCAATCGACCGCCTTGCCGTCAAACCGTTCTTGAATCGCGATGTGCGTTATTCCTTCCCCATCGTGCCGATGTCGATGACAAACCGATACCGAACGTCCGAAGCCAATACCCGCGCCCAGGCTTCGTCGATCCCGCTGGCGGCAATCAGCTCGATTTCGGGCGCGATGCCGTGCTCGGCACAGAAATCCAGCATTTCCTGGGTTTCGCGAATGCCTCCGATGGACGAGCCGGCAAAGGAACGGCGGTAAGGGATCAGCGAGAATACCTGAACGGGCAGCGCCTCCGGGGGCGCGCCGACGTTGACGAGCGTACCGTCTACCGCAAGCAGCGAGAGATAAGCGCTCATATCGATCTTGGCGCTCACCGTATTCACGATCAGATCGAACGTACCGGCCAAGTCGGCGAACGTCTTCGGATCGTTCGTCGCATAATAATGATCCGCGCCAAGCTTCAAGCCGTCTTCCCGCTTATTCAAGGTTTGGGATAAGACCGTGACCTCCGCCCCCATCGCATGCGCAAGCTTCACGGCCATGTGACCGAGACCGCCGAGCCCGACGACCGCGATCTTTCGGCCGGGAGCGGCGCCCCAGTGGCGCAGCGGCGAATACGTCGTAATGCCGGCGCACAGCAGCGGAGCGGCGGCGCTCAGCTCGATGGCGTCCGGAATGCGCACCACGAAGTCTTCGGTGACCACGATGTGCGTGGAGTAGCCGCCTTGCGTATAGTGCCCGTACCGGTCGGTCGACGCGTAGGTGCCGGTGTTCCCTTGAAGGCAATATTGTTCCTCGCCTTTGCGGCAGCTCGCGCAATCGCCGCACGAGTCGACCATGCAGCCTACCCCCACGCGGTCGCCGACGGCATGCTTGGCGACGTCCGAACCGACCTGCGCGACGATGCCGGCGATTTCGTGCCCCGGAACGAGGGGATATTGAACCGGTCCCCATTCGCCGCGGGCGGTGTGGATATCGGAATGGCAGATGCCGGCGTATTTGATTTCGATGAGGACATCGTGCGGCTTCAACTCCCTCCGTTCGATCGTGGTCAGTTGAAACGGACCTTCCGGGCCGAATACGGCGCGTGCGTGTGCATGAATCATCGATTACCCTCCTGTTAGGCATGAAATGGCATGACATAAGCAAACCGATTTGATTAACCGACTCTCGTCTATTATTATAGAGCACGGATTCTATCCATCAATGGTTGATTCGTCGCGTTTAGCCGATAAATCAACGGATGGATCCAAATTGTTGATGATGTCATGATACGAACAAACAACATGCTATAGCATGTAAACCGCGGCCGCAACCGCATAGGACAGGATGCACAAAATGAGGGCCGGAAGCGCTTTTGCAAAAGGATCTCTTGCCAGCGCGACCAGCATGAATGCCGCGACCAGCATGGTCGAACCGAGCAGCAGTCCGGCTAGCAGCGCCGCGATCGGGAACCAGATGCCGACGATCATGCCGGCAGCCCCGGCAAGCTCGATGGAACCGGTCAGAAGATTGAAGACGGACGGCAGGCCCAGACGTGTGAACTGATCGGCCATCTTGCCGGAACTGATCGTCGCGCCCGTGAAGATGAAGAAAATTCCCAACAATGCTTGAACAATGATAACCGCGGTGTCGATTGGAATCACTCTCTTTCGTTTAAGTGGATCGGTACTGGCGCGGAATGATCTGCATGCTATAGCATGTATGTGATGCGAAAAGCTAATCCTCCTTCACGCTTTGATAGAGTTTATGAAGCGCCGCATGAAGCCGCGCAAGTTCATCCCGGCAAAAATTCCGGGTGATATGGTCGTGCGCTTCCTTGACCGCGGAGACAAGGTTCATTTTCAGGCGCATGCCTTTGTCGCTCAGATACAGGTCATGGGAACGCTTGTCATGGCTGTTTGGCAGCCGTTTGACCATGCCTTTCTTCTCGAGCGACGCGATCATCCGCACGACGGTGGTTTGATCCCGGTCGATGGCCTCGGCAATATCTTTCTGCGCCATCGCGCGGTCGCCGTCCAGCACGCTGATGATCCCGAATTGTTCGGGCGTCACTTCGTATTGCTTCAGCTGCTTGATGAAGTAGTTCGTTAATTTCATATCCGTCCGGTGGATCAGAAATCCGGTGAGCTCGAATAGTTCCATAGGATACCTCGCGTTGGTTGCCGGTTTGATTATCGGCACATGTACATGCTATAGCATATAATATAGCGAACGCTTCGGCTTGTCAATTTAAACCGGTAACGAAAAAGCCGAATCCCTTATTTTTCGCGGATTCAGCCTATTCGCCCCTATCCCCGTTCCACGAACCTCACTTCCGTCCGCTGGCGGAGCAGTTCTCGTATCCCCTCTCCGATCCGTAGAACGCCGGGCTCGATGAGCGTTTCGTCCACCTGCGAGACGCTCAGCCGAAAGACATCCTCCTGCCGGAACGCCGGCAAATACATGCGTTCCGCCGGATCGACCCGCACGCCGAGCCGCAGCAGGCGATCGGCCGCGGCCTGCGCGCGAAGCGGAGCCGGCAGCTTGATCGTGGAATAGAAGCCGGAGGACGATCCGGTATATGCGGTTCCCGGCGGCAAATGCTTGCGATAGGCTTCACGCAGCAGCACCGCTTTGCGACGGTAGATGTCGCGCATCCGGCCAATGTGGGCGGCGAACATGCCGCTCTCGAGGTAGACCTCGAGCGCTCCTTGCGTCAGCAGAGGCGAATGCACGTCGGCCGCGGCCTTCGCCCGCAGGAAAGGCTCTCGCAGCTCGTCGGGCAGCACGGCCAGCCCGAGGCGCAGGCCGGGAAGCATGACTTTGGAGAAGCTTTTGACGTAAATGACCCGGCCGGACGCATCGTAGGCGAACATGGGATCGTTTCTGGAATCGCCGTCCAGATCGCCCATGTAATCGTCCTCGATGATATACACGTCATACCGCTGCGCGAGCTCCGCCATTCGTTTGCGCGCCTCGTTGGTATGGCTGTGCCCGGTCGGATTATGGAACCGCGAGACGGTATAGAAGCACTTGACGTCCCCGTCCCGGAACAGCGCTTCCAGCCGGTCGAGATCCATGCCGCCTTCCCCGTACGGGATGCCGTGCACCTCTCCCCCGTAGCCGCGAAGCGATTCGATCATGCCGGCGTGCACCGGTTGTTCCACGACGATGTTCCGCTTGCCGTTCGGAAACGGCAGCCACACCAGCAAATGCAGCGCCTGCTGCGAGCCGGTCACGACGCAGACGCGCTCGGGGACCGTGAACACCTGCAAATCGCGCAGATGCCGGGCCAGCTGCAGCCGCAGCGAAGCGAGTCCTTGCTCTTCGGAATAGGTGAACATGTTCTCCCGGTAGCGCTCGATCGCCTCGTTCATGCAATGCTGGAAGTCTCGGAACGGCATCGCGCGGCGGTCCGGTCCGGCCCATGCGAAATCAATGACGTCTTGATTCTCCGCCGCGTCCCCGGCTCCTTCGCACGCAGGGCTCCGGTGCGCGACATAGTAGCCGCTCTGGGGTACGGAATAGATCCGATGCCGATTCGCAAGCTCCTCGTACGCCCGAATCACCGTATTCCGGCTGCAGCCGAACGTCTCCGCCGCTTCCCGGATGGACGGCAGCTTGTCCCCCGGACGCCGCGTCCCGTTCTTCATCTCCTGCAGATACCGGTTCACGATCGCTTCGTACAGCATCTTCGCATACCCTCCTTCCCGCCGGCTGTACGGGTACAGTCGCCGAAAACGGCGATGCGGCCCGGCCGCGCGTTCCTTTATACTCGGTGTTGTCGACACCCGTCCATTCGTACCGTCATTATGAAGAAGCCCGAGGAGGAATGCAACTTGAAAACCTGGAAGAAAAAGAACCGAATCGTTTGGGCGCTCGCCGCCCTGTTGTTCGCCGGCACGACCGGAAGCGCCGCCAGTCCCGCGAACGCCGCCCCGAAAGAAACGAAGCTGCCCTGCGAATCGTTATTCCATGACGTGCAGGGGACGTTGATCGTCAAAAACGTGAAGACGGATCGCGTCTACGTCTGCAATCCCGGCCGCAGCGTCCAACGCTTCACGCCGGAATCTTCGTTCAAGGTCCCGAACGCGCTGATCGGTCTCGAAACGGGCGCGGTGCGGGACGAATACGACGTGAAGCGGTGGGACGGCGTCGTGCGGCCGTTCGAGGCGTGGAACCGGGACCATTCGCTGGCTTCGGCCATGCGGGAATCCGCGATTTGGTACTACCAGGCGATGGCCCGGGACATCGGGGCCGGGCGGATGAAGGATTACTTGACGCGCATGGATTACGGCAATATGGATAGCAGCGGCGGCATCGATACCTTTTGGCTCGACAGCTCGCTGAAGATCTCGGCGGCCGAGCAAGCCGAGTTCATGGAAGCGTTGGTGGAGGAGACGCTGCCTTTCCGGGAGCAGACGATGAAGACCGTCAAGCGCATCATGATCGATAACGATCAGGACGACTACACCGTGCACGGCAAGACGGGCACGCGCCTGTCCGACATGGGACTCGGCTGGTACGTGGGCTACGTCGAGCGCGGGAAGAACGACTGGGTGTTCGCCGCGAACGTGGACGGCAGCGGAACGGCCGCCAAGACGATTACGCTGGAAGCCTTGAAGCGCGCCGGCATCGCGTGAACGCCGTCTATGCGAGTATTTATGCGGTATTGTTCGCCGGAGTCGGACTGTTCGAGCTGTTGGCGTACCGGAAGGGCTGGCCGTTCAACGTCAAGCTGGGCGGGCCGCTGCTCGCCTTGCCTCTCCTGCTGATCGCGATTCGGCCGGGCGGCGCGTACGCGGCTTACCTGCTGCTCGTGCCGGTCATCGATACGGTCATGTACGCAACAATGGCCATGATTGGGATCGAAGCTCTGCTCTGCCTGCGGCGAAGCGGCATCGGCAAGCGGTTTGCCGGCTTGCTGCTATTGCCGGCGGTCTTGGTAGAGGCAATGCGCTATTTGCGGCGGGTGCTGTAAAATCGACAGCCGGAACCGCCGATGAAGCCGGTTCCTTTTGTTGTGCGCGAGACGAGGTCGTTAGTTCGGCGGCCGCACGCATGTCCGATCGCCGCTTTCCGTCCAATCCGCGGATGACAGACGAGCATACAAGGCTAGTCATAAATCGACAAAAGACCGGCCCGCTGCTCCCCTTGGGGATCGAACGGGCCGGTCTTTTAGGATTGCTGCGGACAAGCGTTTGGCAGCCGGGGTTCGCGAGGGGCCGATCATTCCGCGATCAGGATGACGGGCGGACGATGCAGGAAAGGAATCAGATTGGCGACGTCTTCGGTCACCGCCTGTCCTTCCGCGCTAGCCAGCGCCGCGCGGAGATCATCGGCGCTTCCGAATTCGGCCTCGACGACCAGATACGGCTCCCGGTCCGTGTTCTGGGCGCTCACGACGCGGAGCGCGGACGCGCCGGTCAGTTTCGGGAATTTCCGGGCCAGTGGCATATGTATGCCGAAGTAGTGCTTTTCGAAGCCTTCGACATCCTTGGGTTTCTCGTAGATGACGATCAATTTGGCCATGGGTCCGCTTCCTTTCTTGCCGGTTCAATGCAATGCGGCCGGAAGCCGCGAACGATGGATTCGGTTCATGAATTCCTCGCTTCATGATGTCCCGATTCGGCCGCGCCTATGCGCCGCGATGCCGGAAAGGGAAGTACGTCGCGCTAGCAATCCCTCAGCGGAATGGAGAATTCGACATAAAAGGGATGACGTTCTTCGTTCAAACACAGCTCGATTCGCTGCTTGAAATTCCCCCATTCGACCATGCGCAGGGCGGTCTCGATCGGAAAAAATCCAACCTCCAACGACTCGGGCGTCCTCGTTAAATCGCCTCCGACAGGCCTTCCCAGGAACAGCATATTACAGATACAAGCGCTTACATTCTGGAAAACGCCGCAAAACTTTGTGATTTCGATCTCGATCCCGCTTTCTTCCGAGATTTCCCGGATCGCCGCGTCTCTTAACGATTCGCCTTCCTCGACCTGTCCTCCCGGCATTTCCCAGCCTCGCTTCGGTCCTTTGATCAACAGGATCTCCCCATGCCCGTTTAAGACGATCGTTGCCGCGGATACGATATGCTTCGGAGCCATTCCTTTCCTCTCCCTTCTTTCGTAAAGGAAACCGGCGAGGGGCCGGCTTCCAATTTGCGCTTATCATCTTCAATTCGTCGCAGTCGCATCCTGCCTGACGCAGCCGCTGCGCCGCTGTTGTTACGGCGCCTCGGTGAATACGCAGTCCGTTTCGGCATGCACGGCCGTTGTGCCATGCGCGATGGCGGTCTTGTAGTACCGAATCTTATCATCGATTTTGTTCATATACCCTTGCAGTTCCGCGATTTTCTCCAGCACCGCGTTGCGGTGGGTTTCGAACACGCCGAGACGCTGCTTCAGCGTATCGTCGCCTTCCATGCCCCATTCGATATATTGCCGGATCTGCTTGACGGGCATGCCGCTGTTCTTCAAGCAGGCGATGACGCCGAGCCATTCGAAATCGCTCTTCTTAAAATCCCGGTTGCCGGCCGGATCGACGTGCTTGTCAACAACGCCGGCATCGGCTATTTCAGCTCGATCGAAGAAGCCGCCGAGGACGAGACCCGGAAGTTGTTCGACGTGAATTTCTGGGGGCTCATGCATACGACGAACGCCGTCCTGCCTTATTTGCGCGGCCAACGCTCCGGCCATATCATCAATATTTCGTCCATTGGCGGCTTGGCCTCGTTCCCGGGCGTGGGGTATTATGACGCGACGAAATACGCGGTCGAAGGCATCTCGGAAAGCTTGGCCAAGGAGGCGGCGCCGTTTGGAATCCGCGTGACGCTGATCGAGCCCGGCAATTTCCGCACGGATTGGTCCGGCCGCTCGGCCGCGAAGACTGCCTCCGCCATCAGGGAGTACGAGGCGCTCATCGCGCCATTCGTCAGCGGAGCCAACCACGGCAGCGAACCCGCAAGCCATCCTTCAAGTCGCGGAGTCCGAGGCGCCGCCGCTGCGATTGCTGCTCGGCGCCGAAGCGTACCATACCGTGAGGGGCAAATATACGGCGCTCCTGCAAACCATGGAAGAATGGAAAGACGTCACGATGAACGCCGATTATCAAGCTTGATCCCAAACGCGTCCGTCCGAAGCGCGTCAAAAGGCATGCCCCGCGGAGGCATGCCTTTTTGACGCGGCGGTTCAAGCTCTGCCGGGCGAGCTTGACCTAGCAACCGCTACCGTGTCGACGAACTTTTTTGACAGGTAATCAAGGTGAACGGGAACGGCGGTTTGGCTTCCGCGTTCTTATGCGGCTCGATGACGTCCGCCATCCCGATCAGTCCATAGCTTCCGAATTCTTCGCGTATGGAATCGGCGTCGTAAAAGAACATCTTGACCCCTTCCCTGATTTCGAAATAGTCCTTGCCGAGCGGGATCCCCTTGCCGAACATGGGCGCCGCTTTGGAGATCGTCACGAACAGCATAGAGCCGTTCGGCTTTAATTGATCGAAGCAGTCTTGAATGAACTTCGCCCGTTCTTCTCGGTTCAACAAATGGATCAGGGCATACGAAAAGATCCCGTCGTATTGTTTGGGCTCAAACGGCATCTCGGCCACCGAGCCATGAAAAATCGGAATGTTCAGCCCGTGCTCACGCGCCAGATCGATCGCGGTATGCGAGATTTCGATCCCGGTGACTTCAATGCCGTTAGCGAGGAAGATGTTCGCGTTTCTGCCGTAGCCGATGCCCGGTATCAAGATTTCCTTCGCGTTTCGTTCCAGGAAGAAGTCCTTGGCCAGAACGGCCGAGTCGGCGTGCTCGAAGCCCCACATCGTCTGATGTTCGATAAAGCTCGCTTCCCAAAATTCGGTCATCCTTCAATCCCCTTTGCAACCTTGATGATGATTTCGTTGGCACGTTGGCCGTTCCGGCGCCCGACGCGTGTGCCTGTAACTATACACGCTATCCCGGCCATCATCAAGCCGCGACACGGCCCAACAAACAGCCGGCCTAAAGGGGCTAGCCTGTTTGTTTGGATGCTTCGAAGGTGCCCGCTTCGGCGCCTTCATTCCTTTCTACGGCGGCACGCCGGTTCGCGCCGCAGGAAACGAGCGTCACCCGTCAGACGCCGGGCGATTGACCGCCGTCGACGATGAATTCCGAGCCCGTGACGGACGGCACCCGGTCGGAGACGAGCAGCAGCGCCATGGCCGCGATTTCGGCCGGGTCGACCAGGCGTTTGAGCGGAATGGCCGCGCTCATGGCCGCCTTTTGCGCCTCGACGCCGATGCCCTTCTCGTCCGCTTGCTGCCGGGTGAACCTTACCGCCCGCTCGGTCTCCGTGGCTCCGGGCGAAATCGCGTTGATCCGGACATTGGAAGCGGCCAGCTCGCCGGAGATGCCTTTCGTGAAATTCAACAAGGCCGCGTTCGAGGTGCTGCCGGGCAGGTAGCCGGGGCTCGGCGTCCGTCCGGCGATGCCGACGATGTTCACGATGCGTCCATCCCGCTGCCGGATCATGTGCGGCGCCGCCTCCTTCACCATTCGCATGTAGCCGAGCAGCTTCAGCTGCCACGTTTCCCAGAACGCTTCGTCCGGCAGCTCGAAGAACGGGCCGAAATGCGCGTTCCCCGCGTTATTGATCAAGATATCGACGCGTCCGAACGCCTCGATCGCCGCATGGACCGCCAGCCGCGCGGTTTCCGGCTTCGTCATGTCGCCCGGGACCGGAACGAGGCGCGCCGCTCCTCCCGCCGGCCGAGCCGAACGTATCGCATCCGCGGCCTCCCGCAGGCGATCCCGATCCCGCGCCACCATCACGACGGAGACCCCTTCTTCATACAGGGCTTTCGAGCAGGCCAGTCCGATCCCGGCGCTCGCCCCCGTGACGATCGCGTTTTTTCCGTGCAGTCCCAGATCCATTCGAATCCTTCCTTTCTTAAGCAGCCGTGGCCGCAGCGTATGCATGTGGATGTCGTATTGCGCATCTGTGTATGATTATAGTCGGATACGGGGACGCTTCAAGGATCAGATGCAGAGGAACGGAGCATTAATGCGCAAACCGCGTCACATTGCGCGGAGTGGGCAACCGGCAGGAGGGAAACGATGGCAAGCGTCGACCGAAGAGTCGCGAAATCGCGGGAGGCCATCAAGACCGCGCTCGTCGCGTTGATGGCCGATAAGCAATTCGAGCACATCACGATGCAAGATATTTCGGACAAGGCCAACGTCGGACGGAGGACGATTTATCTTCACTATCAGGATAAGTATGACCTGCTGGACCGGCTCGTGATGGAACATATCGAGGCCCTAAGGATCATTTGCGAAGCGGCGGAGAAAGCGAGCTTTGCCGAAGGCAGTCTCGCCTGGTTCGGTTACTTCGAGCGGAATAAAGCGTTTTTCGCCGCGATGCTGCGGAGCCGGGAAGCCGCTTCGTTCCGCAGCCGGTTCTTGGACTATGTGACCCGGCGGCTGGAGCATTACGTGGATGTCGCGCAAGGCGTCAACGAGGGATTGAGCAAGGAGATCGTACTGCGTTTTCTCGGCACGGCGATCGTCGGGCTCGTCGAATCGTGGCTGGCCGGCGGGCTGTCGGAACCGGTCGGCGCGGTGGCGAAGCAGCTCGGCTTGCTGTTGGACCGAAACCTCTAGTCCGCGGTCCATCATGAATCTTCCGATCCAGGCTCCCGGCTTGCTAACGCCCGGCATCGCCCGAGGAAACCGTGAAGGCGGCACCCGCCTGCAACGTGAACAACCCCATCGCCCTTTCGGCGATGGGGTTGTCGTGCTTATCGGCTCAAGCTTCATAGCCCTTCAGCCGGTACCGGTACGCGTTCCACGGATTCATGGAGCGTATAGGCGACGTTGCCCGCTTCGGCGCGCGAAAACGCGAGCACCTGCCCGAGCGCCTCGCGCAGTACGGATGCGCCGCCGGGCTTCGCCTTCAAAACCGCGCAGATCCCCCGCTTCGTAAAAGGCTGATGACCGGCTGCCGCCCCGTTACCGGTTCAAACTTTGAACCCGATGCCGTACACGCCCGGGATCGTCGTTTCTTTGCCCAGTTTGGCGGCCGCTTCGAGCGTCCAATACGGATTGCGCAGCATCCCGCGGCCGACGCCCACGAGATCCGCGTCTTCGTTGCCGATGACGGCATTCGCGAGCGACGGCTCGTCCAACCGGCCGACGGCGATGACCGGAACGTTCAGGGCGTTCTTGATCGCTCTGGCCATCGGCACTTGGTACGCGACGTGCGTGCCCGGCCTGCCGTGCGCCAGAATCGGGCCTTCGCCGCCGGAGCTTACGTGGAACATGTCCACGCCGGCATCCCGGTACGTCTTCGAGAAGGCGATGCTATCCTCGATGCCGTAGCCGCCTTCTACGTATTCATGCGCCGTAATGCGCATGATAAGCGGCATATCGTCCGGCATGACGCTCTTCACGGCTTGAATCACTTCGCGGCCGAACAACGTCTTGTCCCGGCCGTACGCGTCCGTTCGTTTGTTCGTGTACGGGGATTGAAACTCGTGAATCAAATAACCGTGCGCGGCGTGGAGCTCGATCGTGTCCATGCCGGCTTTGACGGCGCGTTCGGCGGCCTTGCGGAATTTCTCGACCAAGGCCTTCGTCTCGTCGATCGTGAGCTCCCGCGGTACTTTGGATTTCTCGTCGTACGGAATCGCGGACGGCGCGACGGGCGTCTCCGCGTCTTCCGCTTTGCGGCCCGCGTGCGCGATTTGAATGCCCACTTTGGCGCCGTATTGATGGCAGGCATCGACGATCCGCTTAAGCGGCTCGACGTGCTCGTCGGACCAGAGGCCCAAGTCGAAATTCGTGATCCGGCCGTCCGGCTCGATGTCCGTCATTTCGATGATGACGAGACCCGCGCCGCCGATCGCGCGGCTGACGTAGTGCACATAATGCCACTCGTTCGCGATTCCGTCTTCGGCCGTGACGGCGTATTGGCACATCGGCGGCATGACGACGCGGTTTTTCAAGTCCATGCCTTTTAAATGAAAATCGTTGAACAAATGGTTCATGGATCATGAGCTCCTTTATGCTTTCAGCTGCCCTTCGGCAGTCGCAATGAGGTTCGTAGTTAGTATGGCTAGCCGCTGCGGGGGATGCGCATGCAAAAAATGGGCAAGTAGGGCAGGTCCAAGACGATAATTAATGACATGAATTAATTGCGTTAACTATCGCGGTCCGCCAGCGATTCTTCGCTGAACCGGCATCGTGTACCTCCTTGCGGCGCGCGCCTTGGATGACGTATAGTCCGTATTCTATGCCTGTTTGCCGGTTTAAACAAATTATAAAACCGCGCGGTCGCCATAACGATATTTATAAATCCCATGGCTCGGCTGCCCATGCGCTGCGTATGCGTTCCTCCGCGACAAGACGAAAAGGACGATCCGTTTCGCTTCGGATCCTCCTTTTGCGGCAGCAGCACGATGAACGCGTCACGTCCAACACGTGACGATTTCGATTTGAGCCCGATGTTCTACGTTGACCGTTCGCTTCGGATTCCCCGCGCAGCGTGCAACGAAATCCTTCGCGCCACGAGGCGAACTTGGGCTTCCAGCCATGGCGCAGCGCTTTGGCGTTCGTCGCGCCGCGCTCGCCTCTCGCGCTGCCCGTCTCCGTTATCGGTGCCGGCGCGCCGAGGCACTCCGCGTACGCCCGCAGCCACGCCTTGCCGGGCGCGGGATCGCCATCCACGACGTTGTAGGCGCCGGACGGCCAGTTCAGCGCCAGCGCGGCGGCCGCCGCGGCATCCCGTTCGTCTCCCCGATGTGGAATTGGGGCCTTCCGCCCCGGCTCAAGGCGTTTATCGACGCCTTCGTCATCGTCGGCAGGACGTTCCGTTACGCGGAAGGCGGACCGGTAGGCCTGCTGCGCGATAAAAAAGCGCAGCATATCCAATCGAGCGGCGGGGTTTACTCCGCGGGGCCGACGGCGGTCATGGACCACAGCCATTCCTATCTGAACATGGTGCTCGGCATCATCGGGATTCACGACGTCCAAGCGCTGTACGTGGAAGGCCATGAGCATCGCCCCGAGCGCGCGCAAGCGATCGTCCGGACGGCGATGGAACGGGCCGTCAAGCTTGCCCCGGAATGGTAACGCGGCCAGCGCGGAAGATCCCCTCGAGGGGATTTTTCGCGTTGGCCGCCCCGTCGGCGTCACAGCATGCGCCGCTATCTCGTCTTGTTAGCAAAGAAGCAGAAAGGATGGGCGAACATGAATACGAAAACTTGCGTCGTCATCGGCGCCGGATACGCGGGCATTCATGCCGTAAAGGAAATTCGCAAGCTGTTCGGGGATCAGTCGGGCAGCCATCCCCTCCGTCTCGTCCTCATCGACCGAAACCAATATCATCTGCGCAAAGTGCTGCTGTTTCGGCCGGTCGTCGCCGACGAGGACATTCGCGTCCCCTTGACCGCGCTCTTCCCCGACGGGGTGGAATTGGTGCAGGGAACCGTCGCGCGGATTCGTTCCGCGGAACGGAAGCTTGCGTATCGGGACGCCTCGGGCGCGGAGCTGGAGATCGATTACGACCTGCTCGTCGTCGCGGCGGGCAGCGTCGTCCGCGAGCCGGCCCCCGCGCAGGGCGGCATCGCGCTCGCTTCGCTGGCGCACGCGAGGCGGATTCGAAACGCGTGGCTGGCCAATTTGGAGCGGGCCAAGGCGGAAACCGACCCGGACGAACGCGCGCGCCTGATGCGCGTCGCGATCGCGGGCGCGGGCATCAGCGGCATGGAGACCGCGGCGGAGTTGGCGCATCATGGCCGCAAGGATGCGGAGCGGCTCGGTCTCGATCCGCGGGACGTCTCCGTCGAACTGTACAACGCGCATTGGCGGCTGTTCCTCGACGGCCCCGCCAAGGTCGGGCAGAAGCTGGAGCACTACCTCCGGGAGCTGGGGGTCGACGTTCTGCACGAGAAACGCGTCGTCAAGGAGATCGACGGCGTCTTAACGCTGAAGGGCGGCGACGAGCGCCGCGTCGGCCTCTGCATCTGGACGCTCGGGCTGGAGCCCAATCCGATGCTGCGCGCGCTCGGCTTGCCGCTCACGGCGGAAGGCGCCGCGATCGTGGATGCGAGCTACCGGGTCAAAGATTTGCCGGGCGTCTACGCCATCGGCGACTGCGCCCGAATCGTCGCCCTGGGCGGGCAAGCCGACGGCATGACGTGCAAGGAAGCGATCCCCCAAGCGGCCAGACTCGCCAAAGTGCTGCTGGCGGATCTCGAAGGCCGCCAAGCGCCGGTGCACGAGAGCTATATGAAGACGTTCTGCATCGGGCTGGGTCCCGACAAGGGCCTGACCTGGGTGAACAAATGGGGACTCGATCTGGTGATTACGGGTAAATTGGGCTGGAAAATCAAAACCTATACGCGGGAAATGGCAAGCATGCTTGCCAAATGATGGACGGCATGACCGGAAACGGAGTTGGCTCACATGGAGGAACTGTTCAAGACCTATAACGGACTGCTGCTGACGCTGGCTTACCAGATGACCGGCTCGTGGTCCGACGCGGAAGACGCGGTGCAGGACGTGTTTCTGAAGGTCTGCGGCGCGAACCAGGCGAGCGCGGCCGACGATCCGAAGGCGTATTTATGCAAAATGGTCGTCAATCGTTGCCGCGACCTGTACAAATTCGCGCGCAGACGGCGGGAGCGGTATTTCGGGGAATGGCTTCCCGAACCCGTCCCTACCTCGGAGGACGAGCCGCTCGATTTTATCCTGCAAGACGAGCTGCTCTCCTATGCGACGCTCGTCCTGCTGGAGAAGCTCTCCCCCGCCGAGCGGGCGGTGTTCGTGCTGCGCGAGGCGCTCGCCATCGAGTACGCCGGCATCGCCGAAATCATCGGCAAAAGCGAGGTCAATTGCCGCAAGCTGTACAGCCGCGCGAAGAGGAAAATGGCGCTCGGCGAGGAGCAGCCGGTCGTCGCCGAACCCGCCAAGGCGGCTTGGATCCGACAATTCGTCGCGGCGCTCGAGCGGGACAACACGGAGACGGTCGTCTCCATGCTGGCCGACGACGTCGTGCTCGTCTCGGACGGCGGCGGCAACGTCTTCGCCGCCGCTCACCCGATCGCCGCGCGCGACGCCGTCTCCAAATTCCTGATCGGTTACTACCGGAAGTCGCTTCGCCTCGAGGACGGCATTCGGTTCGAATTCGGCGGCGTGAACGGCCAGACCGGGATCGTCGTCTATTCGGGGGCGCGCGTCGACTCCGTCGTGCTGCTGCATGCCGAAGGCTCTTCGGTCCGCGGCATTTATATCGTCCGCAATCCGGATAAACTGAGGCTCTTCGCTTCTCCGCCGCCGTTCGCGGCAGGAACCGGATCGACCGGACAACAGACATCGAAATGAGGGCATCCAAAATGGCAAACCACTCGTACCATTGGCGCAAACTTCATTCCCTGCTGGGCGTCATCCCGCTCGGCGGCTTCCTATTCGTGCACGCCACGGCCAACTTTCAGTCCTTCGAGCGCGGGCCGGAAGGGTTCGCGAGGGCCGTGCAGGTCATCAACAGCCTGCCTTTCGTGGCCGCGCTTGAAATCATCGGCATCTACCTCCCGATATTATTCCACGGGATTTACGGGCTCTATATGGCGTACCAGTCGAATCTGAACGCGGGGCAATATGCGTACGGACGCAATCGGGCCTTCGTGCTGCAGCGGATCACCGGCGTCCTGACGTTCATTTTCGTGTTTTGGCATTTCTTTCAGATTCGGCTGCAAGTCTACTTGGGCAACGTGACGCATGAAGAATTGGGCGCCAGGCTGCACGAGATCGTGTCGAATCCCGTCTTCTTCGTCCTCTACATCGTCGGCGCGTTGTGCGCCGTGTTTCACTTCAGCAACGGCCTATGGGCGTTCCTCATCAGCTGGGGCATCACGATCTCGCCGCGCGCCCAACGCGTCTCGTCCTACCTGTGCATGGGCGTGTTCGTCCTCTTGTCCGCGCTGTTCATCGGCTCGCTTGCCGCGTTCCGCGGAGACGAATTTCTATAATCATTTAGAAGGAATAGAGGATAGGTCGGCATTCATCATCGAGTCCGAAATGCTAGCGGTAATGCTAGCCGAAATGCTAGCCGAAATGCTAGCGGTAATGCAAGCGATGATGTTAGCGTTGATGACGGCGACAGGACTGGTTTCCCGCCGCAATGAACAGAGGCAGCCGACGATAACGTTCGGCTGCCTCTGTTCGATTGCAGGGGCCGTGCCCCGCGCGGGCGATTCGAACAGCCGCCTCATGCCGGCTGCTCGGCTTCTTCTTCCTCGGCGTCCGCTTTCGTTTCCTCGCCTTGCCACAGCAGCCGCATCTCCGCGCTCGTCGCGAGCAGCTCGGCCAGCGTGCCTTCGGCTTCGATCCGTCCGTCCTTCAGCACGAGGATGTGATCGGCGCGCGCCAGCGCCGCCCGGCGATGGGACACCGCGATGCAGGTCACGTCCCGTTCCTTGAACAGCCGCTCCCACAGGAGTTTCTCCGTCTCGACGTCGAGCGCGCTCGACAGGTCGTCGAAGAGAAAGACGTCCGATTGCGTCAGGAGCATCCGGGCGGTGGCGGCTCGCTGGATCTGTCCGCCGGAGAGCATGACGCCGCGGGGACCGACGAACGTCTCGAGCCCGTTCTCCAGCGTGCGGAGGTCCTGCTCCATGACGGCCAGCCGAATGGCGCGTTCCAGCGCTTCCGGCGGGACGGGAGCGCCCTGCGTGATGTTCTCGCCCAGCGTATCGCTGAACAGCCGCGGCACTTGCGGCGTATACGACGTCCGGGGCGGCTTGAGGAACGCGGCCGGATCCTCGATCAGCCGGCCGTTCCACCGGATGCTGCCTTCCGACTTCGGCAGCAGGCCGAGGAGCGTGCGGACGAGCGTCGATTTGCCCGAGCCGATCCGGCCGGTGACGACGAGGAATTTGCCGCGTTCCAGGCGGAAGCCGACGTCGCGGATGCCGTTGTCCGAATTCGGATACGTGTAGGTCAGCCCTTGAACCTCCAGACGCTGCAAGCGGTCGCCTTCGTTCACGGCCGGATCTTCCACCTCCGGGGGATCCGCGTACAGGTGGATCGGGCTATGCTCGATGACGCGATCCTCCTCGCCGGGGCGGAACAGCCTCCGCATCCGGTCGAGCGCCACGCGCAGACGTTTGTGCTGGAAGACCATGTAGCCGAACAGCGAGACGCTGAACGAGAACGTGGTCAGATAGGACGTGAAGAGCGCGAAATCCCCGACGGTAAAGCGGCCCGCCTTCATCTCCGCGGCGCACATCAGCAGGATAACGCCGGTGCAGACGGTGAGCACGTGCTGGTTCATCGAGCGCATCCATTGCTTGAACAGATTGTCCCGCAGGGCCGCCTTCCGCCGGCTCTCGTTCAGCTCGAGGAACCGGTTCAGCACGTGGTCCTCCGCCCGTCCGAGCTTTACCGCCTGCACGGCGCCGAACGTCTCCGCGATGAAGCCCGTAATTCGGCCGGTCGCTTCCCGGTTCAACCGCGAATACCGCCGCGCCCGGTTGCCGGACAGATTGTTGAGCAGCGTGACGACGACGAGCGGGAGAATGGCGACCAGCGTGATCTGCCAATTGATGCGGGTCATGATCACGATGCAGGCCGTCGCGTAGATCAAGCGGCCCCAGAAGTCGACCCAGGATTCGACGTATTCGACGACTTCGTCCACGTCTTCCCGGAACCGGGTCATCGCGTCCCCGGGCGAGGTCGGCAGGTTGCGTCCGGGCCAGCGCATGATGCCGGCCAGCATGTTGCGGCGCAGGATGGCCTGCAGGTGATAGATGTACGTCACCCACTCGTAGAAAGCGGCGAAAAACATGCCGACGCGGGAGAAGCGGATCAACGCGACGACGATAAGCGGGATCGCGAGCCAGAGATAGTCGTGGGACTGGGTCGTCGTGCGGTCGAAGAACCATTTCATCCCGAGTCCGATGCCGACGGGCATCGCGTGGAAAATGCCCCACAACAAGCCGTTGATCACATAGAGCATGGGGTTATAGCAAAACAATCGCACCACGAATTGCGTGACGGTCATGCCAATTCCTCCTGTCGGTCGGCTCTCAGCAGCCGGGCGTATTCCGATGCCGGATCTTGCGCCAAGCTCGAGCGCGCGCCGAACTCGACGATGCGGCCCTGGCGCAGCACCATGATCTTGTCGACGCGGTCGAGCGTAGCCAGCCGGTGGGCGATCACGATGCCCGTGCACCGCTCCAGCAGCTGGTCCACGGCCTTCTGCAGAATCGCCTCCGTCGCGGCGTCCAGCCGCGAGGACGGCTCGTCGAGGATGACCAGGCTCGGCTGAGTCAGGAACACCCGCGTCAGCGCGAACAGCTGCGCCTCCCCCGCGGAGAGCGAAGCGCCGCCGGCGGCGAGGCGCGCGTCCAGCCCGCCCGGCATCGCCTCGATCCACGGACGAAGCCCGAGCCGCTCGGTCGTCTCGAGAATCGCGTCGTCCGCGAGCTGCGGGTTGAACAACGTCAGGTTGTCGCGAAGGGTGCCGTCGAACAGCTGCACGTCCTGCGTGACCATGCCGACTCTGCGATAGAGCGACGCCAGCTTCAAGTCGCGGATATCCGTGCCGCCGACCCGGATGACGCCGCCGTCCAAGTTATACAGCCGGAGCAGCAGCCGGCTGATGCTCGACTTGCCGCTCCCGGTCCGTCCGATGAGGCCGAGCCGTTCGCCCGGCTTCAAGCGAAAGGTGATGTCGTGCAGGATCCGCTGGTCCGCGTTGTAGCCGAAGCTCACGTGCTCGAACGCTACGGACAGCGGGCCTTGCGGCAGGTCGTCCTGCCCGCCTTCCGCGATCTCGCTTCGCAGCGCGAGCAGCTCTTGGGCGCGGCGCATGCCGGACTTCGCTTTCTGGAATTCCTGCAGCTGATCGCCGAGCTGCTCGATCGGATCGTTCAGCATTTGCGTGTACTGGAAGAAGAGGAACAGCATGCCGAGCGTGATCTGCCCCTGCACATACATGCGAACGCTCAGCATCAGCACCACGGTCACGGCGATCGTGAACAAGACGACCGTGACGTTCCACGGCAGCACGCGGCGCATCCAAGCCTTGCGGCCGGCGAGGAAGACCGCGCGCATCGCGCGGTGATAGCGGTTCATGAGCCGCGGCACGCCGCCGTTCGCCTGCACGTCCTCGATGCCCGCGATCCGCTCCTCGATCAGGCCGTACAGGGCGGCGTTCGCTTGACGCTCCGTTTGGGAGGCGCTTACGCCGATGTCGCGGAGGCGGAACATGACGCCGACGGACAGGACGGTAAAGACCGTCATCGTCGCGGCGATCGGCCAATTGTAGACGTACATGTAGCCGAGTATGCCCGCGAGCAGGACGAAGCTGCCCACGATTTTGGCGATGAACATGGCGAAGAAGTTCGACATGTGGGTCACGTCGCCGTCGATGCGTTCGATCATCTCGCCCGGCGACTTGACGTTATGGAATCGCATGTCGAGCCGCAAGACGTGCTTGAGCAGGTCGGCGCGAATTCGGTTGGTCGCCCGCCAGGAGACGTCGTTCCCCAGGTAGTCGACCGAGACCGTGAACAGTTGGTTGCATACGGCGACGACGAGATACAGTCCCGCCAGCGACAGCAGGCCGGAGACGCTCCCCGAGCCGGTCGCCCGGTCGATGAACCGTTGGACGATTTGCGGATTCACGAGCTGCAGCGCGGTCGTCGCGAGCAGCAGGAGCAGCAGCGCGAGCATCCGCCATTTGACGGGCCGCAAGTAGCGGAAAAGCCAGGTCATGGATGGTTTTGGCGGCATTGGCGGCATTGAAGGTTTTGACGGTTTCGGCATGCGCGTTCGGTTTTGCGGCATGATGCGGAGAACCCCTTTCTGTCGTTGGCAGTCGCGGCTGAACCGTGGCCGTGCAGGCGGGGACCTGGAGAAAACAATAAAAAGCTCCAGGCGCAACCGCCTGGAGCGAGGTATACAGGGGAATCAATGCATACGCACGGCAGGGTCAGCCAATGGTTTCAAGCCTATGCGGTTGGTTGGAATCGCGGCGATAGGGTTTGCCATTGGGAAGACCTCCTTTGCTCGATCCTTCGTTCGGGATCTGGAATAAGGACACTATATCACGGGCTTTCGAACAGCGTCAACCAGAATCTGGATGTTGGGCTCGGCTTCTCCTACAACCAGCCTGCGAAAGACGGCCACGCGCGATCCTGAGCCGGAATGGCCGTGTCGGGCCAGCCTTTCTGCCCGAGCTGGCGCGCGACGCCTACCGCCGCGCCTGCTCATGGCTGGTCCCCCTCCCCGTCTTCGATCAGCCTGCCGCGCAGATTCGAATCGGGCAGCGCGCAGCCAAGCCCGTCCCGGCCAAACCAGCGATAGCGACGGCGCGCGACGAAATCGTACGCGCGGTCGCGGATGAACGCGGGAATCAGGATTGCGACGTACAGCAGCGGCCACGGCCCGTCGAGCTCGCGCAGAACGCGAAGCGCCGCGCCGGATTTGACGTCGCAGCGCCCGTTCGCGATCATGACGAAGGAGTCTGCCGGCCCGGCGGCGGCGCGGCCGCGTCGATTCGGCTCGGATGCCATCGAACGGCCGCCATTCGTGGCGGCTGCGCGTTTTTCGGCTGCATGCCCTTCGTCTGTATTCCCATCGGCGGCATGACGTCCGGCTTCCGCCAATAACCGTCTCCCCGCGGCCGAATCGAGCGCGGCGAACCGAAACCGTCCCGCGGCATCGCGCTTGACGACGAAGCGCGCCAGCCAATGGCAGAGCGGACATTCCCCGTCGATCAGAAGGATGATGGCGTCCGCGTCCGACGCGGATATCTTCTTGTTCATGGCTGTCCCCTCCTCCCTATAGCGCCATTGTACGCCGTAGGCCGGAGGCTGCTCAGTGCCTACTTTCTTAGCCGCATGCCGAATAAGGGTACTACGCCCGGTAGTACCCTTAGTCACGCATCGAACGGTCAACCGATCCGCGGGGGCATCTCGCTGACCGACGCTCTCGCCCGCGAAAGAACGGCTGCCGACTCGGCAGCCTCGTCTTCCATTGTCGAATTACGGCGTTGGAACGCCGGCCGCGACCGGCAGCTGCCACACCTGAAACTTGTTGCCGTCCGGATCCTTGAAGTTCAGCTGCAAGCCGCAGCTTCCTTCGTCGCGGACCGTCTCCTCCATCCAGGCGCCAGCCTGCCGCAACGCTTCGTACATGCCCCGGATATCGTCCGTTTCGAAGCAGATCGGAAACATCTCGAACGGCGAGCCGTCCTCCGTCCAGCCGGTCGTCTCGAAGCGCAGCGGATGGCCTTCGCCGCAGGGCAGCAGGAACAACCATTGGCCGCTGTCCATGATCATAATCGCCCCGCGGCCAGGTTCGATCGGGGAGCGGAGCTTCAAGCCGAGCACGCGCTCGTACCACGCCGCCGACGCGGCCACGTCCTTGACCGGCAAATACGCGCATTCGATCCGTTTCAACAATGCCTTGTTCGCCATTTCCATTTCCTCCTCAAGGGTTACTGTCCGTCCCCTTACTAAACGATCCGGGAATCCCAACCCATACAGCCCGACCGAAAACATTTACGCGCCGAAAGCCGATACGGCGGTCCGGCACGCATACCGGAAGCTTACTTCCTGCGCCGGCCGATTCGCGAACACGCCGAGCAGCCTAAGAATCGCGTCCTGCGCGAGGTCCTCCGCGTCCCAGCCGCATCCCGTCAACCGCCGGCAATACCGCAGCAGCGGCAGTCTCATCGCATCCAGCCCGTCAAGCGGGCCTTTGTTTTCCGTTCGCATACGGTACTAATTCGGAGTCGGACAAAATTTTCCTTTCAGGCATGCAAAAAGCCGCAATCGATGCGGCTTCGATGGTATGATGATGGTGTCATGAAGACGGACAAATCCCGGCGGCGATTCGCCGTCCGATAGGAGGAAAAAACAATGCGCGTAACCGGCATTACCACACAGCTGCGCACGACGGATCTCGAGGCATCCATCCGCTTCTACACGGCTCGGGCCGGCATGGAGCTGGCCTTCCGGCACGGGGACTTCTATGCCGGCATTCGTGCCGGCAACCAGGAGTTCCACCTCAAGCTGGTCGATGAGCCGGACCCGTCCATCGCTTACACGCGCGAGGGCGAGCACTTCCATCTCTACTTCGCGACGGACGATGCCGCGTCCCTGGCTGCGTCGCTGAAAGCCCGGGGCGTGCGCCTGGCGCGGGACGTGCAAGAGACCGCATGGGGCACGAGGGAATTCGTGATCGAGGACGACCAGGGCCATACGCTCTACTTCGGCGAGGCGCTTATTCGTTAAGATAGGTCGTCACCCGGTTCTGAATCAGCTTCGCCGCTTCTTCCGCGGACTTTTGCCCGCCGAAGTAGGTGATCGCTTCTTCGCTGACGATGTTCATCAGTTGGCTGTCCGGCAGGGCGTAATTCGTCGCCGTGTCCATCAGCTGCGCGTACTGCGCGAATCGCTCGTCCGGGACGTCGACGGCCTTCCCGCCGGGCAGCTTGTACGTCCCGGCCTTCGCCTGCCGCCGCAGCTCGTCGAGCTGCGCCGCGTTCACCGATTTGAGCAGCGACATGCCCGGTCTGGCCGGCAGCGATTGCGCTTCCTTGGACAAGGCGTACGCGATGAACGCCCATGCCTTGTCTTGGACCGGCGATTTGGCGTTGACGGCGAGCTGGCCCTGCGGGATGATCCGCATGCCGTCCGGCTGGCCCGCCGCATGCGGCTTCTGTACCAGCACGGGATTGGCGAACAGCGCGTAAGGCCCGTTAATGAAGTCGGCCGGCGATTGCAGGACCGCCGAGTAGAACAATTGCTTGCCGGACGCCGCCGGATCCGCGCTCATGACGCGATCGTCGTACATCTGCTTGATCTGCTTCATCATCGCCGTGAATTCCGGTCCGTCGAAGCTCGCTTTGCGGGCAGCGGGATCCACGAAGGCCGGGTAATTGTCGATGAACATTTCTTGCAGCAGCATGTCCGGCGTATAATCGGTCATGGCGTACCGGCGTTCCTTGCCGCTTGCTTGCTCCCGTTCGATCGCCTGCCGCGCGAACGCCGCGAAATCGGTCCAAGTCCACTTCCGTTCGTCGTAACTTTGAGTCTGCAGCGCGTCGCCGTCGCCGATGAACGCCCGCAAGGAAAATCCGGCGGGAACGGCATAGGTGCCGCCGTCCAGCTTGACCGCCTGCAGGATGTTCGTTTCCAGATCGTCGCGATCGAGCTCCTTCTCCTGCGCCAGCCGGTCATCCAGATTCACGAACGTTTTTTTGTCCTGGTAATCCCGGATCGGCAGACTGTCGATCTCGTAGAGATCCGCGCCTTTCCCGGCCAACAGCTCCGTGTTGGCCGTTTTTTGGTATTCCTGGCCGTAGGCTTTGATTTGCACGTCGATCGCCGGATATTTCGCTTCGAACCCTTTCTCCAGCGCCGCGTAATAGTCGCTCTGCTTCTGAATCGCCAGCTTCAGCGCGGTCTTCCCCTTCGCGGTGCCTTGCTCGCTGCCGGCTGCGGGTTCGGACCCTTCGTCTCCGGAGGCGCAGCCGGTCGCGGCCATGGCCAGCAGACCGGCCGCGCATAGGATCAGCCATTTGTTCATGCGTTCATTCCTCCCATTCGATGCCCCGCCGCGGCGCGCGGCTATTGCAGCCGTACGCGGTCGCCGTCCTGCAGGGGCTCGCTGCTCGCTTGGATGATCAGGTCGTGCTCGTAAATCGTATCCGATCGAATCATCGTCTCCGTGCCGTTCGACCGGCTTTCCTTCAGCGGGACCTTGCGCGCGATATAGACGTTGCCGAGCGCGCCCCGCCGCTCTTCGATCCGAAAGACATAGTCTCCGTCGCGGTCCCGGTGAACGGCGCCGCCGGATACGATCCATCCTTCTTCGCTCGAACGCTTCTCCAGCCGGAGATGCGCCTGCTCACCTCCTTTCAGCCCGGGGTCGGCAAGCTGAATCCGCAGCCGCTTTTGCGGGATCGCCGCCGCGGCCTCGCCGGACGAAACGTCCGCCCGCGGTCCGGTATCGGCGAGCTCGGCCACGGTCCCTTTCACGGTTCGCGGCGGCCGGCCCGACGCGGCGACGGCGACGTCGATCCGCTGCCCGAGCGCGACGCCGAGGTCGGACGCGAGCGCCGCATCCACGGCGAGCTCGAACCGGAACCCCTGGCCGCTGCCGGCCATAACCGCATCCGGCTCTCCGCCGGGCGCCGAGCCTTCCACGGCATGCAGAGCCGTGATCGTGCCGTCGTACGGCGCCGTCAGCTTCCGCTCGTCGTCCAGTTTCTTCCGAAGTCCGCCCAACTTCCGCTCCTGCGTCGCCAGGTCGAGCTTCTGCGCGTCGATGTCGCGCTTCGCGCCGCGAATCTGGAAGGGATCGCCATCCCTCGCGAGCTGTATGTAGCGGTCTTGCGCGCTCTCTAGTTCGAGCTTCATCTTTGCGAGCAGGGCCGTCTCGTCCGCCAGCTCTTGCTCGGCCGCCGAAGCGTCGTAGGTGATCAGCGTCTGGCCTTTCTTCACCCGATCCCCTTCCCGGACAAGAATGTCCCGCACTTTCCAGCCGGCAGGATTCGCCAGCGACGCGACCGTTACGGGCTGGACCGTGCCGCTGCCCTCGAGCGCGAACGCGAGGCTTCCGCTTGCCGCTTCCTCCGCGGTCACCTTCGGCAGGGTGAACGACAGCAGCGTATGGCTGAAAAAGGTAAAAAACAACAACAATCCCGTTCCGGCGAGAAACAGCAAACGAATCGTTCGTTTGCGCCCGCGGTCGGCCGTTTCCTCTCGCATCTTCCGTTCTACTCCTCTGCACAGTTTGGCCGATGACCGGCTACCCCTTGATGCCCGACAATTGGACGCCCTCGATGAAATACGTTTCCGCGTACAGGAACAGCAGCACCATCGGCGCCATATAGACGACCGAGGCGGCGAACGCGATTCCTTTGTCCGCGCTCAGCTGCGCCAGGAAGACGGACAGCGGCTGCTTGAACGGATCCTGCAAAAAAACGAGCGGCTGCTCCACCATGTTCCAATAATCCACGAATAGCAGAATGACGAGCGCGGCGATGCCCGGCTTCACCATCGGGAGGATAATCGTACGGAAAATCCGGACATGGCCGGCGCCGTCGATCTTCGCCGCTTCGATGTAGGCATAGGGGATGTGCAGCATGAATTGCCGGAGCATGAACACGCCGAACGCCGCGAAGATGCCCGGCAGGATGATGGCGCCCCGGCTGTTCATCAGTCCCAGCTTATCCGCCATGATATAATTGGGCACCAGCGTGACCTGGAACGGCATCAGCATCGTCAGCAGGTACGCGAGAAACAGCGGATCGCGACCGCGAAACCGCAGCTTGGCCAGCGCATAGGCGGCGCAAGCGGCGACGGCGGTCTGCCCCGCGATGATCGGCGCGACCAGCCCCGCCGAATTCCAGAAGAGCTTCAAGTAATCCGGGGTATCGATCAATAGTTTGCGGTATTGCTCCAGCGACGCTTGATCCGGCACCAGCTTCACGTTCGCGAAGGGCGCTTCCCTTCCCGGCTGCCCCGCTTCCGTCTGCCCGACGGAGCCGTAGTCGATGCCGATCTCCATGCCGGTCATGAACGAATCGGCGCACGTGAGGACGACGGGGAACAGCATCAACAGCGCGACGGCTCCCAGTATGAGCGTTAGCGCGCCTTTTTGCGCGATCTTAAGCGCGGACATGAACGTGTTCCACCTCCGTTCCAGCGACTTCCAAAAATTGCTAATCAACTCCCGCGCCAATCGCCGAAGGCTAGTCCATGAACCGCCGGTATCGCCGTTCCAGCGCGAACAATCCCAGCACGATCAGCAGGAAGCACGCGGCCATCAGCGTCGCGCCCGCCGTCAGCTTCTGCGGGTCCATCGACATGAACATGTTGTTCATGTAGTGCTGCAGCATATAGATGCTGTCATGCGGATATTCGCCGGCGATCAGGTACGTCTCCCGGAACACCTTGAACGAGTTCATGATCGATACGACGACGACGAAGAACGTCGTGGAGGTCAGATACACCAGCGTCACGCTGCCGAACTGGCGAAGGCGGCCCGCTCCCTCGATCCGGGCGGTCTCGTAATAATCTTGCGGAATCTGCTGCAGCCCCGCCAGGAACAGAATGATGGTGTAGCCGACGTTCTTCCACAGGTAGAAAGCGATCACCGCGTAGCGGGCGGCAGCCGACTTCATCCAATCGACGCGATCGAAGCCGAACCACGCGAGCCAAGCGTTCAAGGCGCCGTTCCAGTCCAGCAGGATCTGCCAAATCAGGACGACGGACGCCACCGGCACCACGAGCGGCAGCACATAGGCGGTTCGCAGCCATCGGCGCAGGTAGCTGCCGCGGTTCAGCAGCAGGGCGAGCGTCAGCGACAGCGCAAGGTTGAGCGGCACGCTTACCGCGCTGAAGAAGAACGTATTGGCCGCCGCCTTGCGGAACGAGCCGCTCGCGAGCAATTCGCGGTAATTGGCCAGCCCGGCGAAATGGCCGCCATCCGGCCCGGCCAGGAAGGAATCGAACACGCTCATGGCAAACGGGATCAAATAGAACAGCGCGAACCCGATCAAGCTCGGCGCCAAAAACGCCCAGGCTGCCGGCGCATCCCTGCGGCGCAGCGAACTCCAAAACCTCATGGCCGAATCCCTCCCGTCCTTCTTGCTTATAGCCTAAGGCAGACTCATTAAGAAAAAAGCGGCAGAAAGTAAAGTTTCCCTTAAACGATGGGCGGGGCTGGAGAGAAAGATTATTTAATGACATAAACCATCGGAATCGCGGATCTATGGCCGGGGAGCGTCAAACGAATATTGAATTACATAACAATTATTATGTTAACCAAAAGAACTTAACGTTATTAATAATTTGGTCTCCTAGATAACGAACGCAAATCTCCAGTTCGCTCGACTTGGCAAAACCAAAAAAACCTTAGGACCGGATCGCGCGTTCCAGAAACAAAAAAAAAGAGACCCGCGGCAAAAACCGCGGGCCAACGTGTTTATTTTAAAAAGGGGGTCGAGTTCTAGTATAGGCTTGTTTCGTTATGGCAGGATGAACGCAACATTGCAATCGTATTACATTTGTTAACGACCGCTTTACGTTCCCTGCCGCAACCGTCTAACCGTTCGTCCCCTTGCGCAGCGGCCTGAACGCCGCCCGCAGCTCTTCCGTAAACAAAGCCGGCTGTTCCCATGCCGCGAAATGCCCGCCTTTATTCACCCTGCTGAAGTAGATTAGATTCGGGTACGCCTGCTTGGCCCAGCTCTCCGGGGCTTGATAGAGCTCGTCGGGGAAGACGCTGATCGCGGCCGGGATCTTGACGCCCTTCGCGGTAAAAAAGGGATGCTTGTTCTCCCAGTAGAGGCGAGCCGAGGAGATCGGCGTATTCGTCAGCCAGTACATCGTGATGTTGTCGAGCGCGTCGTCCCGCGACAGTCCCTCGGGCTGTCCGGCGAACGCCCGGCTGATCAGCTCCAGGCTCTTCGCGTCGTGATCGAGCATGAAGGCGGCCAGCCCGACGGGCGAATCGGCCAGTCCGGTCAAGGTTTGCGGACGCGTGCCCATGAGCTCGGCGTAGCCGATGTGACCGTAGACGTAAGCCAGCTCGTTCCACGCGCGCTGCTCGTCTTCTGATAGTCCGGAGGGCATCGGACTGCGGCATGTCAGGGCTTGATGGATGTGAACCGGCACGGTTCCCGGCATGTTGGAATGAATGCCGAGCAAGCCTTTCGGCTGCTGCACGCCCATCAAGTCCGTGATGATGGCTCCCCAATCCCCGCCCTGCGCCACGTACTTGTCGTAGCCCAGACGCTTCATGAGCACGTCCCACGCGCGGGCGATGCGGTCGGGATCCCAGCCGGTCGTCGTCGGTTTGGAGGAAAATCCGTAGCCGGGAATGGACGGTATCACGACATCGAACGCATCCTCCGCTTTGCCGCCGTACGCCGTCGGGTCCGTCAGCGGCCCGATGATTTTCAGCATCTCGATGAACGAGCCCGGCCAGCCATGCGTGAGGATGATCGGCAGCGCGCCTTTATGCTTCGAGCGCACGTGGATGAAGTGAATGTCTTCGCCGTCGATCGTCGTGACGAATTGCGGAATCGTATTCAGCCGGTTCTCGAATTTACGCCAATCGTAATCCGCGGCCCAGTAATGCGCGAGCGCCTGGATGGTGGCGAGCTGCACGCCTTGCGATTGGTCGGATACCGTTTCCTTGTCCGGCCACCGGGTCGCCAGAATGCGCCTGCGCAGGTCGGCCAGCTCCGCATCGGGAACATGCACGCGAAACGGCCGAATGGCCGCCGTCTCCTTACGCCCGCCGGCCATTGCCTTATGAATAGGCGTCGCATCGGACGGCAGCTGGGCGACGGCAATCGTCCCGAAGCTCGTCAAGCCCATGGCCAGCGCCAAAATCATCGTCATTCGCTTGCGGAAGTTGTCCCTCATGAATCAAGCGCTCCAATCGATTAGGTCGTGTTGTGGATAGCCTGCCTTGCATTAAGTTCCAACCGCCGGGCGATTTCTATTCGTGGGCGCAACGACAAAAAAAACGGCGCGAGGGTTTCCCCCTTCGCGCCGCCATGGTCCTTCCCGACTCGGACGATCAACGTTTGAGCAGGTTAATATGGTCGAGGTTCGTGCTGCTGTTGAAGATAAACGCAAGCTTGTACTTGCCGCGGTTGTAGGTGATTTTTTGCTGGACCAGCGAACCGTTCCGGATGGCGACCGAGCCGGAAGGCTTGCCCCATTTGCCGAACAGCAGTTTCTTCGATATCCCGCCGATGTTCGTTTGCCGTTCGACCTGCGTGCCGAAGTAGCGCATTTCCCGAACCTTGTTCAGCTTGTAGGCGATGGCATAGCCGGGATGCCCCATCTCCGCGTGATACAAGTCGAACCCGTCCGCGTTCGTTCTCGTCTTGTCCGGTTGGCCGATCTTGCCGATGACGTTCTGGCGCGTGCTGGCCCCGATTGTCAATCCGCTCGCCTCGCCCGGGAATTGTCCGGCCAGCGCCGGTTTATAAAAGCCGTTCAACGTCTTCAGCGCCATCGCCGCGTCGCCGGCGTTGAACGGGCGGATTTTCCCGGCCGCTTCGCTGGCGCCGGCATGCGCGGCGGTACCGGATGCCGCGATCATGCCGGCGAGCGTGCCGACCAGCGCGATCGTTGTCACATAGTTCCTCATCTAATCCCTCCGGCGTTCGATTATCTGAATCTGAATCTGAGTCTGAGTGGGAATTCGAATCAACCCCGATAATTTACCCGGAAGCCCGGCGAATTAACCGCCTTCTTCGGCTTGATGAACCCTCTCGGATTCACCGCTGCGACGCGCGGCCCCGCGATCGAATTCGCGGCCCGCGCAAAAAAGGATCACGGCTTACCGCCATGATCCTTTCGCTTTAATCCAGCATTTTCATGTGCATGTCGATAATCGCGCGCAATTTAGCGCGGTCCGTTACGGTCTTCGCCATGACGGTCAGGCCGATGTAGGCGTTCATCAGCGAAGAAGCCAACCCTTCGGTATCCAGCGCGTCGCCGAGTTCGCCGGATTGCCGGCCGCGCGCGATCAGGTCGCGGAACCACTGCTCCGTCCGGCTCCAGTTGCGGAGCACGCGTTCCTTCGCTTCCGGGTCGTGCTTGGCCAGCTCGACCGCCGTATTGACGATGAAGCAGCCGTCCGGATGCGGTTGATCCGCTTGAAGGGTCGCTTCCAAGAGCATCCGAATGGCTTCCTTGGCGGAACGAGCCTCGGCGACGCGCGCCAGAACGGCCTGTTCGGTCATGTCGGCGTAGCGGTCCAAGGCTTTGAAGTACAACGCTTGCTTGTCGCCGAAGGTATCGTACATGCTGCCTTTATGAATCCCCATGTGCGCGACCAAATCCTTCATGGACGTCTTCTCGTAGCCCTGCTCCCAGAAGAGCCGCATCGCTTTCTCGATGACGGCGTCTTGATCGAATTCTTTCGTCCGTGCCATGGTTCGGTCCCCTTTCCGTTGCAGCCAATGTAGCATATCTGGAACAAACGGTCAAGAAAACGCCATCGAAACCGGCAGCGGTACGAATAGGCCGGCACGGCTGCAAAAAAAGCGCCTCCCCGCGATCGATGACGGCGAGGTGCCGGCTTCATCGCGGGAAGGCGCGCTAAAACTTGCGTCTTATTATCGTAATCGATGCTGTCCGCCTCGATTCGCTTTACCCCCAGGCGGAGAGCTCCATCTCGAATTCGTTCGCGAAATCCGGGCTGACCGGCGTGACCCGCACGTTGACGTTCGCCTTCCAGATGTCGATCGCGACGTCGGGACTCGACCCCTCGTAAACGTAGATTCCCTTGGCCAGCTGCTGGACCGGATCCAGCCTCGCCTTCCAGATGCCTTGCCTGCCGTCCGAGCCGACCGCTTCCACGCGGACGTCCTTATGCCAGATCGCGCCAAGCCCGATTTCGGCGCGGAACGCCGATTTGTTCAGGCCGATCCGGCTGCTGTTGTCGGCCAGAAGGTCCACTTTCCGCACATGGACGCCGGGCCACTGGCTGCGAATGAACTGCTTGTAGGCGGCTACCCTTGACGCGACCTCGAACCCGTCCGCGGCGAACCGCTTTCCCCTCGCGCTCGCGGGAATATACACCCGATTCCGGTATTCGTCCACCATCCGGTGGGTGTTGAAGACGGGCGCGAGCGAACAGATCGACTCCTTCATGAGGTTCACCCAGTCCATCGGGATCTTCCGTTCGCCCCGCTTGTAATACAGCGGCACGATCTCTTCCTCCAGCAGCCGATAGAGCGCTTCGCTGTCCCGCGCCGCCTGGAGCTCCGCGTCGGCGTCCGCCGCGCTCTCGATGGCCCAGCCGTTCCGCCCGTTGTAGCCTTCGACCCACCAACCGTCCAGGACGCTGCAATTGAGCACGCCGTTCAGGGCGGCCTTTTGCCCGCTCGTGCCGCTAGCTTCCATCGGCTTCGTCGGCGTGTTGAGCCAGACGTCGACGCCTTGGACGAGCTTCTTCGCGCGATCCATCGCGTAGTCCTCGATCAGGTGGACGCGGCCCTTGAACCGGTCCTCGCGGGACAAATGCACGATCCTGCGGATCAGCTCCCGTCCCGGTCCGTCCGCGGGATGCGCTTTGCCCGAGAACACCAGGCACACGGGACGCCGCGCGTCGCCCAGCAGGCGCGCGAGCCGGTCCGGGTCGCTGAAGATCAGCAACGCCCGCTTATAGGTCGCGAACCGTCTGGCAAACCCGATGACCAGCGGCCCTTCGCCCGACGCGTCGAGCGGCAGGCCGAACGCCGCGATAAGGCTCGCCTTCGCCTGTTGATGCGCCGCCCACAGCTCTTGATGCGGAATATCGCGGACGGCTCGCCACGTCTCCGGATCTGCCGTCCGAACGGTCCAGTCGGACGGCAGATACCGGTCGAACAGTTCCTTCATCCCGGTTGCCAGCCAGGTCCCGATATGAATGCCGTTCGTGACCGAGTCGACGGGAACGTCCGGCTTCGGAATATGCGGCATCCACCGGCGGAACAGCTCCCGCGTCACGTCGCCGTGAAGCTTGCTCACGCCGTTCACCCTCGACGAGGTGCTGACGGCCAGACGCGTCATGTTGAACGCGCCGTCCGCGCGGCCAAGCGACAGGATCCGCTCGCGGTCCGTCCCGAGCTGCCAGTAATAGTCGCCGAAATAACGGTCCATCTGGTCGAAGGAGAAGACGTCGTGTCCGGCCGGTACCGGCGTGTGCGTCGTAAAGACGGTGCTGGCTTTGACCGCTTCGAGCGCCGTCTCGAACGGCACGTCTTCCGCGGAAAGCATGCGGATGCGCTCCAGCGTCAGGAACGCGCAGTGCCCTTCGTTCATATGCCAGACGTCCGGCCGGATGCCGAGCGCCGCAAGCAGCCTCGTGCCGCCGATGCCGAGGAGCATTTCTTGACAGATCCGGATGTCGTGATCGGCGGGATACAGCGTGTCGGTCAACCGCCGGTCCGCCTCGCCGTTCGATTCGACGTCCGTGCTCAGCAGGTAGAGCGTGACGGAGCCGAGCCGAACGGACCACGCCTTGGCATGCACCTTCCTGCCGCCCAGCGGAACCTCGATGACGATCGGCCGGCCGTTGTCGTCCCGCACGGGCCGCACCCGATAGACGCTGGCCTCCGGATCGACCGCGGGATAGAGATGCTGCTGCGCGCCGCCCTCGTCGATGCGCTGCCGGAAATACCCATTGCCGTAAAATATGCCAACGCCCGTAAGCGTTACGTTCAAATCTGCCGCTGCCTTTATATGGTCGCCCGCCAATATGCCAAGACCGCCCGAGTAAATCGGCAAGGATTCATCAAGTCCGAACTCCGCCGAGAAATACGCGATTTCGCAAGATTGCATCGTCCCACCTCATTTTCGCTCATCATTGCGCGTTAGCCATGTAAGCGCCTAACCCGGCGCCTCTATACTATATGCCGGTTTGAGGTACGCGTGCCTATGGCAAGCCCGTGCCGCCGCAGGGCGAGCCGTCGCCGATAAGCGCGAATCGGGCGGATATTCCGGATTAGAACCTGATGCGCCGAAAAATAAAAAAAGCCCGCGCCGGGCGCGGACTTGTTGCGAACTTGGCCGAATGGCGGCGAAGGCGGTCGAGCGGACGCGGATCGGAAGCTTGAACGGCTTCCGATCGCTTCGTCCGGCTGCTTATTGCGGCATCCCGCCGTTCATCGGAGGTACGTGCATGCCGCCGTTCATCATCGGGGAAGGACTCATGCCGCCCGTCATGCCCATGCCCATGGGATTCAAGCCCGCCGCGGGCTGGTACGCGTTCAGCGTCGTCTCCGTCGTGATCTCCTTCATCGTCGGCACTTGATAGTAGCCCGCCTGATTCATGTACTGCCAGATCTCGTAGGCTTGCTCGGAACAATTGACCGCGCCTTGCTGCAGGTTGGCGCGCAGCTGCGGGTTCGCGCATTCGAGCGCGGCAATGATCTTCATGGTCGCGCCGGCTTTATGAAGATTCAATAAAGCGAATGCGACGTCGCGGTCGTCGATCCGATTGTCCGGGCTCAGCGGAACCGGATGGTCGAGCCCGTATACGGGCGCGGCGTTCCGCGGCATGCCGTACGGGGCCGCCGGCGGGGCGGCGTACATGCCCTGCTGCGCGCCGGCGAGCTGCTGAACCGCTTGAACGCAGTGATTATAGGATTGGATGGCGAATTGGAGCTGCTTGTCCGCGATCTGCGCCAGCCGCTGGTCTTGGATGTGCGGCCGGTACAGCCTCATGGTGTTGATGTCCGATACGGATGCGGCCAGCAGTTCGTGAAGCTCCATGGTTTCGTGCGCGCCTAAATTCGCTGCCATGATCGTTCGTTTCCTCCTCTGATGAACGTACGGTTGTGGGGCTTGCGGTGGCTTAAACGACGTTCGGTAACCGGACCGGGTTCGGCAACCCGTGTTAGCGTGCCAAACCGAGATCGTTGTTATGCAGGCGTCTAAGGATAGATCCCGGATGCCCCTTCGTCCAAAATCCCGCATGCCAAGAGCCGCGTTCGACGAGAACGCGGCTCTTGGCATGCGGGTACGCTTCTTGTTGTTCAACCGTTAACGGTTGGACTGAATGGGCGGCGAGGCCTCATAAACCGCTCGTCAGCCTTCGCCCGCTTCCTTCTTCGCGGCGAGCTTCCGGCGATATTCCAGCGCGGGAAGTCCGCCCCAGCCCCAATTGTCGGTGTCGACCTCTTCGATGACGACGAAGGTCGATTCCAGGGGCTTGTTCAGCACGTCGCGGAGCAATTCGCTGACGCCTTTGATGAGCGCGGCCTTTTCCTCCGCGGTGACGGAATCGCGCTCGGGCGTGCTGCCTTCGCGGGTGACTTGGATATTAACGATCGGCATGATGAATGTCCTCCATTCGGTTCGTGTTAGTATGGAGCAATCGGGAATCTCGATGCTTTCGCGGCCGGCAACGTTCGCGATCCGCTTACGGCCGCCCGAAGGCGCGCAGCAGATCGGCGGGCGACTGCAGCCCCGTTAAGGCCGTCTTCTCGTTGATGATGTAGTACGGCACGCCTCGGATGCCGAGCTTCCGCGCGCTGCGCTGACCCGCCTCCACGTGCTCCAGTCCTTCGCCCTCGAGCAATCGGGCCTTGAGCGCCGCGGGATCGTCCGTGATGCCGGCCGCCCGCGCGATTTCCGCAAGCTCGTCCGCGTCGCCGAGATCAACGCCTTGTTCGAAATAAGCCGTGTATAAGCGGTCGATCAATTCCGATTGCCGGTCCGCGGGCGTCAAGGCGATCAATTGATGCGACAGCGTCGTGTTCGGCGTTACCTTCACCAAATCCATGTTGTACCGCAAACCGAAATGAGCTCCGGTCTCGTTGTATTGCTTCATTCTCGCTTCGAATTGCGCCGTTCCGCCCAATCGGGCGATCATCACCTTCCGGTAGTCCTCGCCTTCCGGGCGAATGCCGGGATTCAGCTGATAGGCATGATAACGGACCGTGGCGGTCGTCCCTTCGGGCAGCTCCCCGAGCGCGGCGTTCAGGCTTGCCGCCCCCATTCGGCACCAGGGACAGACGGTATCCATATAAACGTCGATCGTTACGTTCCCGTTCATATTAGGCCTCCGCCGCCGGCTGAACCGTCATCAGATGGCGCACATAGTCTTTGCTGCTTTGCGCGAGGCGTTCCGGGGTCACGTCGGACGTGTCGTTCACCGCGAAGTGCGGCAGATAGACGGCGCTGATGAACCGGGCAAGCGCTTGAACCGGCGCCAGAATTTGATCCAGCGTGTAGCGGTTGGAGCCCGTCGGCTGGTACGATTCCGCCGTGCCGTACGTCGAGATCGCGACCCCGATTTGCTTGCCGGTCGTCTTGTCCGCCTCCGGACCGTACGCCCAATTGTACAAGAGCACGGCGTCGAACCATTTCTTGAGCAGCGGCGGCGTGCTGTACCAGTACAGCGGGTATTGGAAGATAATCCGGTCATGCGCTTCGACGAGCCGCTGCTCCCGCTGCACGTCGATGCGTTCGTCCGGGTATTCCTTGTACAGGTCGTGAATCGTGATGTCGGACTGCTTCTTCAGCTCCTCGACCCACGCTTTGTTCCAGTTGGAGGCCTCGAGATTCGGATGCGTGACGATGATCAATGTTTTCATGTAGATGGCTCCGTTCTATCGTTAGGATTGGTGGAAAAAGGACGCTTGATGCATGAAGAGACTTTCCTGCTTCTGAATAAGGGGGCCGTCCAGCTCGGACGTCCGTCTGACTTCGAGCCATTCGGGATCGTTGCGGAAACGCTCGTAATTCGCGTCGCGCGCTTCCATGTCGGGATGCTCGACGACATAATACAGCCGGTTGCGGGCTTCGTCCGCGTCCTGCCAGAATTGCGTGATCGTCATTCCGTGCTTCCGGAACAAGTCGACCGCATGATCGCGGAACCGGTCGAGAAGCGCCGGCATCTTGCCCGGCGTCACGTCGTACATTCGCAGCTCGTACAACATCGGGTACACCTCCGATTGTTCGTTTTGCATTTCATCTATCTATTAAAAGGTAGACTACAGAGGAAAAAAGAATCCGCTTCGCCCGTTACGTCAAAGCGGATAGGAGGCTTTCGGCGATCATGCTGAACCGATTCGCGTCCCGAAAGCTTCTTGCGAGCAGCTGCGCCCCCTGAAGCGACGCCAAAATCTGATGCGCCCGGACGTTCGCGGCGCCCTCGAAGCGCAAATGCCCTTCGCGGCGTCCTTCTTCCAGCACGCGCTCCACCCACGCCAGGTTCGACGTGAAAAACGCGGCGAGCTTCTCGCGGACCTGCTCCGACAAGGTGGCCAAATCGGACGACAGCATGACGCTCAAGCACGTGCAGTACGTATCGACCGGGATGCCGAAGATCGCCACGTAGCTGCGCATCTTGCGTAGGTTGTTCAACGACTCCGCGTCGATTCGGGCAATTTCGGCGAGGAACTCTCTGTGGTATCTGGCGATAAGCGCTTCTCCCAGATCTTCCTTGTTCGGGAAGTGGTAGTGAATGCTCGCCGTGCGAATGCCGATTTTGCTAGCGATATGCGCGTAGCTGAATCCGTTGAATCCGACCTCTTGCACGAGGGCTTGAGCCGTATCGAGAATCAACTCCGCCGTGTTTTTATTGTTGGTCATGGTTGCATTCTACCTTCTAGTAGATACAAAGTCAAGCGGCCGATCCCGTTAAAATCCTCCAATCCACGAAGCTCGTCCGGTCACCGCAGCCGGAAGCGTCGGTCAGCCTTTCCGGGCGAGCTTCTCCCGAACGCGCGGCGCGACTTCGGTGCCCATTAAACGAATGGCGTTCATGACCTGGTCGTGCGGCATCGTGCCGGTCGGCAAATGCAGGAAGAACCGCGAGAAGCCGAGCTGCTCGCTCATGAACAGGATCTTATCGGCCACCGTCCGAGGATCGCCGACGTACAAGGAGCCTTCGGGTCCGCGCGAAGCATCGAAGTAGGCCCGGCTGTACGTGCCCCAGCCGCGCTCGCCGCCGAAATAATCCATCGACGCTTTGGTCGGCGGGTAATACTGGTCGGCCGCCAGCGAGTCGCTCTCCGCGACGAACCCGAGGGAATGCAGCGCGACGCGCAGCTTCGACGGATCGTGTCCCGCGCGGGCCGCCGCGTTCTTGTAGAGCTGCACGACCGGCGCGAACTTCAGCGGATCGCCGCCGATGATCGCCAAGACGAGCGGCAGACCGAGCACGCCGGCGCGAATGGCCGACTCCGGATTCCCGCCGCTGCCGATCCAGACCGGCAGCGGGTCCTGCACCGGACGCGGATACACCCCCAGATTCGTGAACGCCGGACGATGTCCGCCTCTCCAGGTGACGCGCTCGGCGTCCCTGATTTTGAGCAGCAGCTCCAGTTTCTCTTCGAACAGCTCTTCATAATCGTCCAGATCGTAGCCGAATAGCGGAAACGCGTCGACCAGCGAGCCGCGGCCGACGATGATCTCCGCCCGTCCGTTCGAGATGCCGTCCAGCGTGGCGAACTGCTGGAAGACGCGTACCGGATCCGCCGCGGAGAGCACCGTCACCGAGCTTGTCAGCCGGATGTTCTCGGTCATCGGGGCGGCGGCGGCCAGCACCATGGCCGACGCGGAATCCGCGAACTCCTTCCGATGGTGCTCGCCGACGCCGAAGATATCCAATCCGACCTTGTCCGCCTGCACGATCTCTTCCACCACCTCGCGCAATCGCTGCGCGTGGCTCATCATTCGGCCCGTCTTCGGGTCCGGCGTGGTTTCCACAAAAGAATCGATTCCGATTTCCACGTTAAGTCCTCCCATGTTGTCCATTGTCCAGATGCGATCCGTTCGAAGCCGCGCCGTCGCCGATTGCGCCGTTTCTTCGCTGCTGGATCCCGTAGCCGATTTTTTTCAGCACGCGAATCAGCTCGCGCTTCTCCTCGTCCGTCGCGTCGGACAGATGATCGGTGATGGTCGCGACGTGCTTGGGGAAAATCGTATCGAAGTAACTGCGTCCTTCCCCGGTCAAGGCGACGTTCGTCTTCCGCCGATCGCCCGGAATCGGCTGCCGCTCCACGTACCCCTGCTTCTCCAGCTTATCGACGACGTAGGTAATGCTTCCGCTCGGGATCGCGAAGGTATCGCTTATTTTCTGTACCGGATGCGGACCCTTGCTGTAGAGAAATTCCAAGATGCGGAACGTCTCCAAACTAAGCCCGTAGCCGCGAATTTCGCTCTCCAGGCTTCCGTAGAACTCGCTGACCATATTGCGGATGACGCGCGTCAGCCGCAGGTCCAGCGCCTTCCCTTCTTCATGGCGTTCCGTCAAGGCTCGGCCAGCCCCCTTCAATGGCTTGGCGAAGACCGGAATGCTCCGGCCCGCGTCGGCGGATTAAAATATCCTATAATTATTTAATCCACTATTAAACAAAATAAAGCTAGTTCAATCGTTTGTCAACCGGCGATTCTCTTCCGTCCGTTCGCGCGCTCCCCTTTCGCTGGCCTGCGAACCCGAAAAAGCCGTGATTCCCGCGGCGGCTTGTCTGTCTCATGACGCGTTAAGGCCGTCGCTTCCTTCCCGGCTCCTCGCCCCGCCGCCCTGTGCGAATCGGACGTCGCTTCGCCGCCGTTTCGGCCGATTTCCTGATCAAATTCTTTGTCATGATTTTTCGAAGCGGCTTCCCCGCCCATGCGCCGGCGCAACGGCAAAAAACCCGAGATCCATGTCTCGGGCCTTTGCCGTCAGGCGCACGCAAGAATCGCCGGCTGCGGCTGCGCGCCGCGAATCCTGCTTTATTGGACCTGCTCGTCCGCCGACGGCCCGTAGAAGCCGGGCACCGGAATGTCGAGCAGCCGCAGATACACGCCGAGCTGCGCCCGGTGGTGGATCATGTGGCTGAATCCGATGGTGCGAAGCGCGAGCGCCCGCGGCCGGCGCATGATGATCCGGTCGCCGCTACGCAGCGTCCATTCCTCGCCGAGCGACTGCTCGTCGCTGTCGGCCAGCAGCTGCTCGAGCTTGGCGGCATTCGCGTCGAATTCCGCCAGAACGTCCGCGACGCGGGTCAGCGCTTCCCGCCGGCGCGGCACGGTCGCCAGATCGAGTTCCGGGCCTTCAATCATCGCGACCTGCCAGTTCAGCAAGTTGATCAGGTGCGTGGTCAAGCCGCCGAGCGTCATCGACTTCGCGTGCGGCCTCCACTCCAGCTGTTCCTCGGGCAATCGCTCCAGGATGCGGCGCGTGTTGGCCAGCTCATGCCGGGCATCCCCGATAATCAGTTCTTTCGCCATTGTTTTCCTCTCCTCGCTTTCAGGGCTAGTATACGCGAATCCCGGATGCGTGGAAAGGCTTTCTTGCATGAAGATTCGATGGCACGGTGCCCGCTTGCCGAAACGCAAAAAAGCCGCGGCAACCGCGGCTTTCATAAGACGCAGGGCGCTTCCCGGCACCGGACGGCGTTCGCTACCGGAAGCGCCCGTACAAAGAGGAACCGGCCCACCTCCCGGATCACGTCTGCGGAACGGGTGCCTTCCGCTTGCGGATCAGCGTCATGCCCAAATTGCAGAGCGGCAGCAGGCAAGCCGATCCGAGACTCACGACCGGAAGCATGCGGGTATCGTACGCGACCAGCGCCGCCGGGATCGGAAGGCTGTTGACCGTGACGCCGAAGATGAACGCGCCGGCCGGAATATAAAGGGGCTTCAACGTCTTCAGCCCGAAAATCCGGCCCGAAATCTTCACGAATACGTATTGGACGGTAATGACTTCGTACAACGTCAAAATCGTCCAAATCGCGATGATGGTGATCTCGATGCGTTCGATGTATTCCCCGAATTTCACCAGTTGAATGGCGGAGAAGAACGGAAACGTCGCCGCCTTGAACAGGTGTTCGCCCAGGCTGCCCAACGAGAGGTACGTCGCCAGCAGCAAGTACACGCAAGACATGACGACGGCGATGCTGCAGGCTTTGAACAGCTTCTTCTGCTCCGTGACCTCGGAGAACAAGTAGGACATGACGACCGATTTGCCGAACGGAAACCCGTACGACATCATCGTGCCGAAGACCATGATCGGGAATCCGTGCCGGAATTGCGGCATGAACGGGTTCATGTCCACGTTGCGATAGATGGACACGCAGATGACCAGGATCGCCACGGCGAAGAACGGAAGAATGACCAGCACGGAACGCGCGATCGCGTTAAGCCCGAGCGAGGCGGCATACGTCGTCACGATCAAGACGAGCAGCATGATCAGCTTCGGCGACGTATTCGGAAGGATGGCCGTCGTGTAGAAGAGCGAGATCGAGCGAAGCGAGAGGGTCGCGAGTCCGACCATGGTGATCGTATAGTAGCCCAACACCAATTTGCCGACCCATTTGCCGTAAAGCACTTCAATAATCTCGGTCATGTTCCGATGCGGGTATTGGTTCTGCACGTACGTATTGATTTTCAAGATGACGAGCACCCAGCAAACGGCCAATTCGTTGGCCATCCACACATCCTGCATGATCACCTTCGCTTCCAGCAAATACTGCGTCGAAAAGCCGGAGAGAAACGCAAAGCAGAGGCAAGTCAACTGGAACGGCGTGATACGCTGCGTGTTCACGTTACGGAATCACCTCCTCGATGCCTAACAGCCGCGATATGGTATGGTATAACGGCTTGTACATCCATGTGGTCAGGGACGACGCCGTCGGCATCAAGCGCCCGGCCGGGGGGATCATGTAGCCTGCCGCGGCGACCGAGAGCAGGACGACGACGAACGCTTCTCGCCGCAGCTGCCGATGCCACAACCGAGCGGACATCCAGAAGGCTCCCGCCAAAAAAACCGCAACCAATGCATAGGACGTCATGTTACGTTCCTCCCAGCGCTTCGCTCATGCCGATTGTCGGAATCGCGACGTCCACCCGGACGCGAATCGGCATCGCGGGATAAATGTCGGTCACCCAGTCGTCCTTCATCCCCTCCCACGCGTTCGGGTGATAGCGTCTCGCGATGTCGGCCAGGCCGATGAGATCGATCTTCAAGTCGCGTTGAAACAAGCGGATGCTGCTCCTCAGCTGCTGCTCGACGTAGCGGCCGGTCGTTTCCTCCATTTCCCGAAGAACGGCCGGATCCGCCGCGTTCACCTGCTTGTCCAAATTCTTGATCGAGCCGGACAGGCGGATGCGAATGTCGAAGCCCGGTTTTCCGCGCGTCTGCGTCATGCGGATGGAGCGCTTGTCCACCTTCATCTGCAGGCTGAGCTTGGCGGATCGGAACGGTACGGTTTCCGAGAACTGCAAATCCCCCCACTCCTTCTTCTTGAGGAGGATATGGAGCGAAAGCACGTCCTTCCCCGAGATCCATCCCGCTAATTTTCCTTTATGAATGACAGAGCCGCCATTCAGGAAGAGCACGTCCCGGTCGGAGTCCGGCGTCTTCGATTTGCTCAGTTTCCCGGTAGCTAACCCGCGGTACGGATTCATGTAATCGTTCGCGATATCCTTGATGGTCAGCGTCATGCTTTTGCCCCAGTATTTTTCGTTTTTGATTTTGCCGACGATTTCGTTCGAGATCAGATCGCCGGATTCGGACGTGGACCGCATCATATCCGCCGCGCTCCCTTCGCCGATGATCAGGTAGCTGGACAGCCGGATATCGCGGGACCGCGTCAGAAAATCCACGACCTCGTACAACGAATGCCGGGCTGCGCTCTCGCCGACGAGAAAAAATTTGTCGTGCTGCCAGATAAGGACCTTCCCCGCGTGGCTGCGTAAATTGCGGGCGGCTTCGAAAATCGATTTGCCGGTCGAACTGGCCACCCATTCCAGCTTTCGCGTATTCTGGGTGCTGTTCGTCGAGGCGTTGAGGCAATTGACCGTAAAGACGTATTCCTGCTTCTTCGCGTCGTAATCGATCGCCGTCAGCATGACGAGCGCGATATCGCTGATCTCCTGAATATCCGGCGAACAGCCGGCAAGCAGCGCTGCCAGCAGGATCCCCAGCAGCGTCCGTCTAAGCTTCCTCATGATCGGATTCTTCCCTCTCCGCCGGCGCGGCCTCGCTTCGGGACAGCGGGCGGTGCTTGATCGGCAGCATCACGTGCCGGCTGACGAAGTCCTTCCAGCGCTTCCATTCCAACGTCGGCAAGTACGGCGTGCCGAAGGACGTCAAGGAACAGAGGTGCAGCACGACGGCGAACATGCAGAGCGATATCCCGAGCACGCCGGTCCACGCCGCGATCATGATCAGCGGAAACCGCAGCAGCCGCAGCGTGATGGCCGTGCTGAAGGACGGGATCGTAAAGGACGCGATGCCGGTCATCGCGACGACGATGACCACCGGTTTCGAGACGATGCCCGATTGCACGGCGGCTTCCCCGATGATGAGCGCCCCGACGATGCTCACGGACTGGCCGATCGCCCGCGGCAGCCGCAGGCTCGCCTCCCGCAGCACCTCGAAGGCGATCTCCATCAGCAGCGCTTCGAGGAACGTCGGCAGCGGAATGCCCGCTTTCGTCGAGAGGAACGTCAGCATCAGCGGCGTCGGAATCATCTCCAGGTGAAACGTGGTCAGCGCGACGTAGATGGACGGCAGAAACAGCGAAATGAACAGCGTGAGCAGCCGCAAAAGGCGCAAAAAATTGGCGAAGTAAAACTTCTCGTACAAGTCCTCGCTCGGATGCAGGAAATCCGTGAACGCGGACGGCGCCAGCAGCGCGTTCGGGCTGCCGTCCGTCAGGATGGCGATCTTCCCCTGATTCAGCGCCGTCGCGACCCGGTCGGGCCGTTCCGTATTCAGGATTTGCGAGAACGGCGAATACGGGCTGTCTTGAATCCACTCCTCGATCTGCGCGCTGTCGACCACGACGTTCTGGCGGATGGAAGCCAGCCTTCGCTCGACCTCGCGCAGCACCTCGGGGTCCGCCTGGTCCGCAAGATACAGCACCGCGACGTCCGTCCGGCTTTCCTCCCCGACGACGAACGATTTGGCCTTCAGCTTCGGCGTCTTCAGCCGGCGGTACACCAAGCCCAGATTCGTATCGAGGTCCTCGATGAAGCCGGTCCGTGGTCCCCGCACGTTCACTTCCAGCACCGGCTCCTCGAGCGCCCGCTTCCCGTACCCCGGCAATGCCATCCCGAGCGCGTCCGTCCTGCCCTCGATGAACAGCACGATGCCGGCATTCGCGATGAAGCGCACGGCTTCCGTCAGATCCGATACCGTTCCTTCGATGCCTTGCGCGCGGGCCGACTCGGCCAGCGAGGCGGCGGACGCTCCGGCCGCGCCCGCGCGCTCGCTGAGCCAAGGAAGGATATGCTGATGCAGCCTTGATTGATCGACCAAGACGCTCAAGTACGCCAAGGCGGCCGAGGCTTCGCCCGCGCCGGACTCGAACAAGTGGAAGCTGATATGGTCGTTATCCGCAAACTCGCGGCGCAGCGCGTCCACGTTCCGGGTAACCGAAGGCGCGAGCCGTATCTTCCGCTGTTCCATCCTTACCTCCAGACGCCAATCCATTTTTAGGAACTCTACGCAGTATTTGCTTGCGGTTCCGCCCTTATTCAGGAAACCGGTTGCGCGGGAGCGGCAGACCGATTCGAAACGAAGGTTAGCCGGCATGCGGCCGCGGCATTCGTGTCCGCAAGCGCCGCTTGACGAACGGCGCGTTAACGGCCCCTGCATGCAAAAAAACGGCAGCCCGTCTCGGGCTGCCGTTCTGCGCCTATCTCGCGACGAGCTATCGCATCGCGGAGATGATTTTGCGAATGCTTTCGCCGGACAAGTGATACCGCCGTTCAAGTTCGCGCACGGTGCTGCCGTCCCTGTAGCACCGGTAGATTTCCTCGTTGCGCCGCGCGATCAGCACGCGCGAGCCGCTCTTCTCTCCCCATGCCGCGCGCTCGTTGTCCGGCTTCGGGATATACAGCAGTTCGCCTTGAATATAGCGCTGAAGCTCCTCCAATAGATTAGGGGGAAGCACATCTTTTCCGTTTTTGTAGGTCAACGTAAACCTCCTTCATCGTTTCGCCCGTCGTACCGCCGCCGGAAAACAAGTTGTTCACGTTTCCTTCCCCCTCTCGTCGTCATCGTGATTCATGCTTTATCGCGCAAACGCGCGCCTATGCTTACTATAAATGAAAACGGATCCATCCGTCGACTAGGCGATGCAATAAAAGGGAGGCCGCATGGCCTCCCTCCTGATGGCGACTTCCGCCGTTAGGCGGAAATCACCTCCGTATGCGTGATCAATGGGATCATCTCCTTTCGCGAAGATTTCGTCGGCCGACATCTATATTAACGCATGCGCGGATGCTCGGCGGCAAGCGAAAGAACGATTATAGCCGTTTTTTACGATCCGCTCACTGCCGATAGACCGGCGCTCCGAGCGGCGCCGAACGGGCTCCTCCGTCGACGGTGATCTCCGCGCCTTGAACGAAGGAGGAATCGTCGGACGCCAGGAACAGGACGGCGAGCGCGATTTCGTCCGGGTCGCCCATCCGGTTCAGCGGAATGGTGCGCGCCTGCGCGGCTTCCAGCCGGGCGGTCTCTTCGGCCGTCGACTTGTTCCAGATCGGGGTGCGCGTCGCCCCCGGCACCACCGTGTTCACGCGGATGCCCCGCGGCGACAGCTCGGCGACGAACACGCGCGCCATGCTGCTGATGGCCCCTTTGCTCGCCGCGTAGGCGGCGCGCGTCGGCGTGCCGTCCGTCGCGCGCGTGGAGCCGGTCAAGATGACCGACGCGCCTTCCTTCAGATGCGGCAGCGCCGCCTGCACCGTAACGAAGCTCCCGGTCACGTTGATCCGGAGCACGTTCTCGAATACCGATACCTCCGTGCCTCCGAGCGGGGTAGCCGAAGAGATGCCGGCATTCGCGTAGACGATGTCCAAGCGGCCGAACGCTTCGACGGTTTGGGCCGCCGCCCGTTCCATGCCGGCGGGATCGGCCGCCTCCGCCTGCACCGCGAGGGCGTTCGGGCCGAGCTCCGCCGCCGCCGCGCTCAGCGTCGCCGGGTTCCGTCCCGTGATCGCGACCTTCGCGCCTTCCGCGATGAACAATTTGGCGGTCGTCAATCCGATGCCGCTGCTGCCCCCCGTAATGAGCGCTGCTTTTCCGTCGAGTTTTCCCATGCTTCCTTCTCCTTTGCCTTCCGATATCGTACCGCTTATTCGCCTGTATCATGACTTCGATCTTCCGGAAATATACGCCGCCGAAGCCGCGGGACGGGCGGCGATGCGCGTTGCATAAATTTGGCGGAAGGAAGGATTATATGGAAAAGGTTAAGGGGGTCGTGCGGACATGCGCGCTTCGCGGAATCCCGTCGTCTATCCTCGGGAAACGATCGGCGCCGGCTTGGACGAGAACGAGGCGCTGCTGCGGCAGCTCTTCGCGCATTGCTACGATATCGTCTATCAACGGGTCGAGCTGTCGGACGCTTGCGCGATTCTGATGGTCTATGTTGACGGCCTGATCGACAAGAACGTCTTCCAATCGCCGCTGTTTCAATCCTGGGTCTTGGAGAAGGCGCATTCCGGCGCCAAACCGGCGGTCGATCATCCGACCGTGAAGGAGCATTTCTCCGTCGTGCGGCCGATTCGCGGCGAGAGCAGCCTGCGGGAAATTACCGAATCGATTCTGCAGGCGCATCTGGCCGTGTTCATCCAAGGGGAGTCCGAAGCGCTCCTGCTCGATTCGTCCGGCTGGGAGCACCGCGCCGTCGACGAGCCGGCCAGCGAGATGGCCATTCGCGGCCCGCGGGAGAGCTTCACCGAGACGCTTCAAGTCAATACGAGCCTGATCCGCAGACGGATCCAAACGCCGCAGCTCAAGCTGAAACCGATCAAGTTCGGCACGATGACCAAGACGAACGTCGTGATCGCGTACGTGGAAGGACAAGTCCGTCCGGAGCTGCTCGAGCTCGTCATGCGGCGCTTGGACGGCGTGCGGACGGAAGCCGTGCTGGAAACCGGCTATATCGAAGAATTCATCGAGGACCAATCGTTCAGCCCCTTTCCGCAGACCATCAACACGGAACGCCCGGATATCGTGGCGGCGAATCTGATGGAAGGCAAGATCGCGATCCTGACCGACGGGGCGCCGCAAGTCTTGATTTTGCCGATTACGTTCTGGACGGCCTTTCAAGCGGCCGAGGATTACTATGAACGGTTTCTGTACGCGACGCTCGTGCGCTGGACCCGGTACATCCTGTTCGTCGTGTCCTTGTACTTGCCGTCCCTGTACGTAGCCGTGACGACGTTCCATCCGCAGCTGCTGCCGACGAACTTCTTGCCGAACATTACCTCCGCGCGCGAAGGCGTGCCGTTTCCCGGCGTCATCGAAGCGCTGCTGATGGAATTCCTGTTCGAGGGCTTGCGCGAAGCCGGCGTCCGGCTGCCCAAAGCCGTCGGCTCCGCCGTCAGCATCGTCGGCGCCCTCGTCATCGGGGAAGCCGCGGTCAAGGCGGGCATCGTGTCCGCGCCGATGGTCATCATCGTCTCGATTACCGGCATCGCGTCCTTCGCCATACCCCGGTACAACATGAGCATCCCGTTCCGGATCCTTCGGTTTCCGCTGCTCATCATTTCCGGGGCGCTCGGGCTGTACGGCATCGCCTTGGGCACGCTCGTCATCTTGGTCCACATGGCCCGATTGGAATCGTTCGGCGTTCCCTATCTGTCCCCCATCGCCCCGTTCCGGCCGGACCAAATCAAAGACGTGCTCATTCGGGCGCCCAGGTTGAAGCTGAATTCGTTCAAGGCGATTCTCCGCGGCAAGCCCCTAAGGAGGTAATATGCGACGTTTACGATTCGGCTGGCTGGCGGTTCTTCTTCTGCTTCCGCTGACGGGATGCTGGGATCGCCGCGAACTGAACGACCGCTTGTTCGAGCTCGGGTCCGGCGTCGACCGGCTGGAGGACGGATCGCTGCTGCTCATCGGGCAATTCATGCTTCCGAAGCAGTCCGGGGATGCCGGAGGCGGAAACAAGCCGTCCTACTTGGTCGAGACGGGCACCGGAAAAACGGTGTCCGAATGCCTCCTGGACCAACAGTTGAAGCTGTCCCGAAGAATCACCCGCGGACATCGCAATAATATCTACTTCGGCGAGAAGATGGCGAAGTCCGGGATCGCCGATCTCATGGACTCGGTCACCCGGGATCCCGACAGCCGGCTCAAATCCGATATTTGGGTCGTGAAGGGCGGAACCGCGCTCGACTTCATGCAGGTATCCTATCCGCTCGAGAACATGCCCGCGATCGCGCTGTCCAAGATCCGCCATATCATCGGCAAGACGACCGGCAATTCGCTCCTGGAGATTCTGATCGAGGAGAACGTCCCGGGCAGCGGACCCACGCTGCCTGCCGTCGAAGTCGTCTACGATGCGAAGCTGCGCAAAAAAACGATGCAAATCTACGGCAGGGCCGTGCTGAACCGAAAACAGGGGCTGGCCGGCTATCTTAACCGGATGGAGTCCGCCTATCGGTTATGGATCACGGGCGAAACGGAGCGAATCCCGATTACGGCAAGCGCGCCGATCGGACAAGGCGCGTTCAATACGAACATCACTCGGCTGGGCAGCGACATCCGGACCGCGGTCCATGACGATCGAGTCGACATCGACGTCACCTTGAAGGGCAGCGGCGTCATTCTGGAAAGTCTTCCGGAAGCGGATCTCCGCAAACCCGAGGCGTTGCGCGCCTTCGAAGCCCAATTGAACCGCCGCGTCGAAGAGGACCAAGCTGCCGTCATCCGGAAAGCGCAAAAGGAGCTGGGCGTCGATGTGTTTCACTTCGGGCAAGCCGTGAACCGTCAGCATCCCGAGGCGTGGGAACGGCTGGACGCGCATTGGGAGCAAGCGTTCGCACACGCGAAAATCACCGTTCATTCGCGCGTCAAGATCCGGCGCATCGGCTTGCAAGGGCCGCCTCCGAATAAACCGTAAGGAGCTCGAAATGAAGCTGACGAATTATCAATTATTTTGGCTGTTGTTTTCGATGGAGTCCGGGATGACGGTCATGCTCGTGATCTCCCCGACGTTCCGGGCCGCCCGTCAAGGCTCCCCGCTGGCCGCCCTGCTGGCGGGGGGCGCGGCCCTGCTCGCTACCTTCGTCGCGGCCAAGCTGAGTCTGCTCTATCCGAACGACACGTTCGTCGAATACGTACCGAAAATCATCGGCAGGTGGCTCGGCAAAGCGATCGTCTTCGCCTATCTGCTGTTGTGGATCGCCGTCACCGGCATCGTGCTGCGCGAATACGGCGATTTCGTGCATACGGCTTTGTTCGACAAGACGCCGTTATGGGTCATCCTCTTGCTCATGCTGCTCGTCATTGTCTATGCGGTGGACGGCGGCATCCAGATCGTCGGGCGGTGCAGCGAAGTCATCGGTCCCATCATCGTCTTCAACGTCATTCTGTTCCGCATCCTTTCCCTGAAGGATCTCCACGCGGACCGCCTGCTGCCGCTTATGCCCGCCGAAGGGCTGATGCCGGTGCTAGCCGGCATCTCGCCCGCGGCCTCCTTCATGTGCGAATCGGTCATGATCGTGATGCTGATCGCGTTCATCGGCAATAAACGGAAGGCGGTCGCCTCCGGCTTGTGGGGCGTGGGACTCGCGGCGCTCGTGCTGCTGAACACCGTGATGGATACGATCATGATGCTCGGCAGCAGCGTCCCGGCCAAGCTGCAATATCCCGTCTACTCGCTCAGCCAGTACATCTCCGTGATGGAATTCGTGCAGAATCTCGACATCTTCCTGGTCGTCGGCATGAGCTTCACGGTCTTCGTCAAGCTCGGCCTCTACCTGTTCATCACGAGCTACGGGACGGCGCAGTTGTTCCGGATCAAGAAGCGTCGCCGCCTGCTCGGGATCGTCGCCGCGCTCGTCCTGGCCGTCGCCCTGTTTCCGCGCAGCGTCGACGAGTCCCAAGTGAATTTCCCGCACTTCTGGAAGACCGTCGCCTACCCGGTGTTTTTGTTCGGGATTCCGCTCCTGCTGTGGACGATCGGCAGCGTGCGAAGCCGGATGAACCGGGCGGACAAACCGTCGGCCTCTTGACGTCCGGCATTCCCCCGACTGCCGGCATTGCATATTCCCATTCCGCGATGGCGAAGATAAGGGATATTCATCCAGCCGGGAGGAACGGATCATGACAAGCCTGGTGCAACGGCTAAGCAAAACGTTCGAGCACGACAATGACTTTTTCGCGATTCCCGCCTATTTGTCGGATGCTCCCGCCGTGCTCGTCGGGTTCAAGTCCCTCATCGACGTGCCGAGCACGAAAATCGGCCTGCAGCAGCACTGCGAATCCGCCTCCCTCGCCCGAATGAGCCTGGACCGGCTCAAAGCCTCGCTCGGGGACGTCAAGCCCGGTCTCGCGGACGAAGGCGAAGCGATCGGCGCCATCCTGAAGGGCAAGCTGCTCATCTGCTTCGAAGACGACGCCGCTTGCGTCATCGCGGATCCGGTTCCGAAGAAGCTGGACCGCCAGGTCGATCAGCCGACGACCGAGAACGTGCTGCACGGCTCGTTTAACGCGTTCATCGAAGATTCGCACGCCAATATCGGCATTCTTCGCAAGCAAGTGCAATCGGAGAAGCTTCGGGTCCATACGTACGTCATCGGAAGCGAAGAGACGACGTCGCTGTCGCTGCTCTATTACGACGGCAAGGCCGACCCGGCCTTCATCGCCAAGGTCAAGCATCAAATCGAATCCAACCGGAACCGCTGCGTTCGCAACTTGCAAGGTCTGGCGAGGTACATGGGCTTCAATGCGTGGCGAACGCTATCGAATTTCACCCAAACCGAGCTTCCGGAGGAGACGGCCCGTTACTTGCGGGATGGAAGAGCCGTCCTGCTGCTGGACCAGTTCCCGATCGCGTTCGTGCTTCCCGGGCTGATCCTCGACGCCTTCTTTCTGGAGAGCGACCGGAACATGACCGTGCCGCTCATGGTGTTCATGCGCAGCGTGCGATTCGTCGGCGTCATGGCCACGCTGATCCTGCCGGCGCTGTACGTCGCGCTCGTCTCCGTGAACCCCGAGGTGCTTCGCATCGAGCTGGCCGTATCCATCGCGCAATCCCGGGAAGGCATCCCGTACCCGGTCTTCCTCGAGATCGTGCTGATGCTCATCATTCTCGAGCTCATCATCGAAGCCAGCGCCCGCTTGCCGCAGCGCATCGGGCCGACGATCACGATGGTCGGCGGCATCATCCTGGGCCAGGCGGTGGTGCAGGCCAAGCTGGTCAGCAACATTCTCATCATCATTCTGGCGGCGGTTACGATCGCGAATTCGACCATCGTCGGGCTGCCGCAAACGATCGCGCTGCGCAGCGCCAAGTATATGATCGTGGTGCTGGCCGCGCTGTTCGGCGTGATGGGCATTCTGGAAGGCTTGGCTTTGGTTTGCGCCTACTTGGCGAGCTTGACGACGTACGGGGTCCCTTACGTCAGCCTGTATAAAACAAGGAACGCAACCGATCATGGATAGAAGCTGGCAAATCTTCGTGTTGTATATCCTCATTCATCTGGGCCTGATTTTCTTTCTGTATCCCCGCGACATCATCGTCAGCGCGGGCGAAGGCCATTGGGTGGAGATCCTCTTGAATTACGGGATCCATCTGCTGGCGATCGCGGTCTATATGAAAGGGCTCGGCTATTCGGGAGACAAGGACATCGTCGGCCTCTTCTTCCGCGCGGGCAAACCCGTGGCTTTCCTGATCCTGGTGCCGCTCGCCCTCTACTTGTCCGTCACCGTCGTGCTGGTCGTGCGGATTCTGGCCGAAGTCGTCATCGTCGTCTTTTTGTCGAAGACCCCGATCTGGGCGCTGGCGGCGCTCTTTTTGGCCGTCTCCGGCTATATCGCGTCCAAGGGACTGGAAACGCTGCTGCGGACCGGCATCCTGTTAAGCTTCTTCTGCCTGCCGGTCATCCTGTTCATCTTCGCGGTGTCGTTTCAGAACGTCGACTGGCGGTACATGTTCCCGCTCCGGAACGATTTCTCCTTCGTCTCCGACATGCATTATTGGCAAAGCCTGCACCCGGTCGCCGCCGGCTTTTCGTTCCTGGGCTTCGTGAAGCCCCATTCGACCTTCAAGAAAAGCCGGATTTACTTGGCGTCCGCCCTGCTGTTCCCGTTCTTTTTTTTCGCGGTGTACATTCCCCTCCTGACGTTCGGCCAAGCCACGTCGTCGACGTTCGATTTCCCGTATTCCGTCGCGCTGGATTCGATCTATTACAGCTGGCTGGTCTTCGACAAGGTGACGATCTTCTTCTTGTTCGGCCTCGCGAATTTCACGATGCTCTACGTCGCCGTATCGCTCTGGCAACCGGTTCGGATCGTGCATCGCTGGTTCCCCGCCTTCAAGCCGGTCTATATTTTGCTTGCGCTGCTGGCGGCTGCGTTCGTCTCGTGCCTCTGCATTCCGGATTGGCGCACCGTACAAAATATTTTCGCCTGGAACGCGTTCCTCCGGTTCTACGTCCTGATCCTGCTGCCGCTCTCGACCTTGCTGCTGGGCCTCCGATTCCGGGCGAAGGTGCCCGCATGAAGCCGATCGCGCCGCGTCTCCTGCCGGCCGTCGCCGTCCCGCTGCTCGTCCTCGGCCTGTTGACGGGCTGCTGGGATACCCGGGACATCAATCATCGGGCGCTGCCCGTCTGCATGGGCATTGCGAAGCAAGCAGGTCTCTACCATGTGTATTTGCAATTCCCCGATCCGGTCAAGGACGGGCTCCAGCTCAAAGTCGTGTCGGATTACGGGCATACGATCACGGAGGCCGTGGATGCGATCAGCGCCAAGATGACGAGCGACGTCGACTTGCCCGAGGTCAAGGTGATCATCATGGAACGAAGCTACGCGGAAGCGGGCATGAAGGAGAGCATTGACAACTTTATGCGCAACGACCACATATCGGCCAAGGCGCTGCTCGTCATCAGCGACGAACCGCTCGAGTCCCTGTTCGCGTTCATGGTGAATTCGTTCAAGCCGACGGCGACGGCCATCTACGACAGCATCGAGAAGAACGCGGGATGGAATCCGCAGATGGCCTTGACGCGCGTATGGGAGGTGTACCGCAGCATCCACTCGTACACCCGCGACGTGGCGATTCCCATCTTCAAAAGCGGCGAGAGCGGCACGTTCGACTATGACGGCTCCGCCATCTTATGCAGCGGCAAAATGGTCGGCCGCATCGATCTGGACGAGACGCTGCTCGCCAATATGTTCAACGAAGAAAGCGCGCAAGGCCGCATCGAGGTCATGAACAGCGCCAGCGTCCTGATCCTGCAGGACGCCGTTCGCATGAAGGGTACGTTCGTCAACGGCCAGCCCGGCGTGATCCTCGACATGACGATCCGGGTGTCGGTGCTGGAGAAGAAAGGCGATTCTTCGGCGGCGCTCATCGGGAGGGAGCTCGAACGGCAGACGGCCGAACGCATGCAGCGGATGTTCGCGAAGCTGCGCAAGAGCGAATCGGACATTCTGGGCATCGGCCAGGAATTCCGCAATCTCATCCCCCGGGATCGCCTCAAGCATTGGCGCACCGACTATTTGCCCCGGCTGCAGGTCGACGTGCGCGTGCATCCGATCATTCAGAACGAGGGAAATTTGACGAGCTCTTAAAGGGGCCATCACAGGCGGTTAGAACTTGCGCTTAGCGGAGAAAAGGGTCGTGCCGGCCTCCCGGCGACAACGCCAAAGAGCCCAGCTTCCTTCCGGTCGCGGGCTCTTTGGCGTATGCTGCTATGGCGTTCGGAGGAACTTCGGATGAAGCTTATTCTGCGCTTAAGTAACGTCCCGTGATTGAATGCTCCGCGCGGACGATCTCGGACGGCGGGCCCTCGAACACGACCTGGCCGCCCCTGCTGCCGCCGTCCGGACCCATGTCGATGATCCAATCCGCTTGGCTGATCACGTCGAGGTTGTGCTCGATGACGATGACCGTATTGCCGGCGTCGACGAGCCGGTCCATGATGGCCTGCAGCAGCCCGATATCCGACATGTGCAAGCCGGTCGTCGGCTCGTCCATCACGTAGATGCTGCCCTTCTTGTGCAGCTCGCTCGCGAGCTTGATGCGCTGGCATTCCCCGCCCGAGAGCGTGCTGAGCGGCTGGCCGAGCGTGATGTAGTTCAGCCCCACGTCGCTCATCGCCTGAAGCTTGCGCACGACTTCTTTCAGCTGGAAGAACTCGCGCGCCTGCTCCACCGTCATTTCCAGCACGTCGGCGATGGACTTGCCGTTCAGCTTGTACGCGAGCACCTCTTCCTTGAACCGTCTGCCTCCGCATGCTTCGCACGGCAGCTTCACGCTGTCGAGGAACGCAAGGTCCGTGTACACCACGCCGAGCCCTTGGCAGTTCTCGCAGGCGCCCTTGGAATTGAAGCTGAACAAGCCTTGGTTCACCTTGTTCGCGGAAGCGAACGCCTTGCGCACGTCGTCCATGATGCCCGTATAGGTTGCCGGATTCGAGCGCGTCGACACGCCGATCGCCGATTGGTCGATGACGATGGCGTCCGGGTGCTGGCCGAGGAACACGTCGTTGATCAGCGTGCTCTTGCCCGAGCCCGCGACGCCCGTCACGACGGTCAGCACGCCCGTCGGGATGTCCACGCTGACGTTCCGGAGGTTATGCAGCCGGGCGTCCTTGACGGACAGCTTGCCGGCCGGCCGCCTGCAATCCTGCTTCAGCCGAAGCGGCCGCTTCATGTGGGTGCCCGTCAGCGTATCCGCCTCCAATAAGCCCTGGAGGCTCCCTTCGTACACGATATTGCCGCCGCGGCTGCCGGCGTGCGGCCCGACGTCGACGATATGGTCCGCCACCTTGATGACGTCGGGATCGTGCTCGACGACGATGACGGTGTTGCCCTTGTCGCGCAGCTTGCGCAGCAGGTCGTTCAGCCGGTGCACGTCGCGGGGATGCAGGCCGACGCTCGGCTCGTCGAAGATGTACGTCACGTCCACGAGACTGCCGCTCAGATGCTTCACCATCTTGACGCGCTGCGACTCGCCGCCGGATAGCGTGTCCGTCTCGCGGTCCAGCGTCAAATAATCGAGGCCGATGTCGACGAGATGCTGCAAGCGCTCCGCCAGCGATTTCACGATCGGCGCGGCGACCGGGTCCGCGATTTCCCGCACGGCGCGGATGAGCCGGCCGACTTCCATGGCGGACATCTCCGCGATGTTCAAGCCGTTGATTCGGCAGCCGAGCGCCGCCTGGCTGAGCCGCGCGCCGCGGCAGCTCGCGCAGGGGCCCTCGGAGATGAACGGCGCCACGGTTTGCTGGGTGCGCTCGGATTTCGTCTTCACGTCCTGCTTGATGTACTTGTTGGTAAACTTCTCGATGATGCCTTCCACCGTGATGTTGACGGGTTTCCCGGCGAACTGCGTCTCGACTTTTTTCGCTTTGGCGTAGAGCAGCTCATCCATTTCCGCTTCCGAATAGTCGCTCAGCTTCTTGGCGGGATCGAAGCCCGACTGCACGATCATGTTCCAATCCCAGCCGTCCACCGTATAGCCCGGCAGCAGGAGCGCGCCTTCGCTGAGCGACTTGGACAGGTCCACCGCCTTGTCCAGGTCGACGCCGAGCCGGCGTCCGAGGCCGTTGCACTCGGGGCACATGCCTTGGGGATCGTTGAACGAGAACAGATTCACCGGTCCCACGCGGGGCTGGCCCACGCGGGAGAAGAGCAGGCGGAGGATGGGCGAAATGTCGGTAATCGTGCCCATCGTGGAGTGGGATCCGCCGCCGAGCCGTTTCTGGTCGACGATGACGGCCATGCTCAGGTTCTCGATCGCGTCCGTATCCGGCTGCGGAACGCGGGGCAGGAACGTGCGCACGAACATGCTGAAGTTCTCGTTCAGCAGGCGCGTGGATTCCGCGGCGATCGTATCGAAGACGATCGACGACTTGCCGGAGCCGGATACGCCGGTGAAAATGGAAATTTGCCGCTTCGGGATGCGCAAGGAGACGTTTTTGAGATTGTTTTCCCTCGCGCCGGAGATGACGATATACTCCTGATTGGATTCGCTCATGCTTCGTTCCTTTCGCTTGGTTTTTGTCGGGTCCATCACATTGTACCATTCATCCGGAAACGACGGCGGCCCCGAATGGAAGAAAATACGAAATAAAATCTTGGGTAATCCGATGCCGGGATCGAAAGGCCCGACAACGCGCAAACCGGCTGCAAGCCGGACGCAGCCGGTTAACGCGAAGCGCCATGCGCTGCGTTTCAGGACCGCAAGGATCGAGAAGATTACTCCGCGAGCAGCTTCGCGGCTCGCCGCTCCCGTTCGTCCAGCGAACGGAAAACAGCCGGTCGATTGACCCGGCTGTTTTCCGTTGGCTGGAGGGGAACCGCAATTCGGCGGCGCGCTTGCCGAAGGCCGTACGCGCGCTTGCTTTAATGGCGTTGGCGATCCCGGAATGCCAGTATTTCGTCCGCCGCTTGCCGATATCCGCCCGATTCCCGCAAGGACGCCTGCATCGCCGCCGCGGCTTCCCGATAGGAAGATTCGCCCAAGACATGTTCGACCGCTTCGCGAAGCCGCGCGGCGGTCAACTCTTGCGTCTCCAGACGAACGCCCGCTCCGATTCGGGCGACTTGTCCCGCGACGATCGGCTGATCCGCGCTTTGCGGAATGACGACGAGCGGCACGCCGTAATAGAGGGCTTCGTGAACGCCGTTCATTCCGCCGTGCGTGACGAACAGCTTCGCGCTTTGCAGCACGTTGGTTTGCGGTACGTACGGCCGGACGACGAAGTTATCCGGAATGTCTCCCAGCTCCTCCGCCCGGACCCGGCTCCCGATCGAGAGGACGACCGCATGCTCCGTGTTCCCCAGCGCCTCGAAGCAAAGCCGGTAAAAATCGGCGGCCTGGTTGAATACGGTGCCGAGCGAGATATAGATCGTCTGCTTCGCCTTCAGCGCTGCCAAATCGACGTCGTCCGCCGCGGCGCGCGGAGCGATCGACGGGCCTACGAAGCGATGCGAGGGGCCGAAGGCGCCGCCGTCCGGCTGAAACGCCCGCGTCGTGTACACGATCGTCAGCGGCGCGGGGTTGCAGAACGCCTCGTACGGCGAGCCGATCCCGACGCCATAGTCGGCCTTCGTTTTCTCCGCCAGGCGGTGGTAGGTTTCGTTCATCGACGCGGAGATTTCGGCCGGCACCCGCGCGGCGGAAGCGGCCAATACGCGTCCGAAAGAGGCTTCCGTCTGGGCAAACGACGTGCACGAGCAGACCGCCGGCAGCTTCAGCAGCCGCGCGAGCAGCCGTCCGCAGCCGAACATGGAATCGTGCACGAGGTAATCGAACCGCTCGCCTTCGATCTGCGCCAGCACGCTCGGCACGACGACGTCCGCCGTCAGCAGCAGCCCGTTCACCCGTTCCAGCAGCGTGGTTCTTCCGCCGGAGAGGAAGGCTTGAACGAACTTCCCTTCGTCGATCGTCCGGACTTCGGCGCCCGTCTCCTCCACCCGTTCCCGATAGGCTTCGATGCAAAAATACACGACCTCTTCCCCGCGGGACGCGAGCTCCCGCACCACGCCAAGGGTCGGATTGACATGCCCCTCCGATCCGGGGTTGATCACCAATACGCGCGCCATGCGCTCACTCCTTCGGCTATCGGGGCCGGAACAAGATGCGGTTCGTAGCCGTAACGAGACCTCGAACCGCTCGCATTCATTATGAAGGGAAGCGGATCGCCGGACAAGCCTGCAGCCTCCGAACGTTCGTCATGCTACCCGATTCGCGCGCCGCATACGTCACAGGAAATAATCGATGACGGTTGCAATGGCCCGGTTGACGTCGAGCGGCCGATGCAGAAGCAAGCTCGCCCACAAGATGCCGCCGATCGTCGTAATGGTCACGAACAACACTTTTTCTTTCCGGGTCGCGCGCATGGCTTTCATGGCGATGAACCCGGCGACGAGAAACGCGGCGTACAGCAGGACGAGCCAGATCATGCCTCCGCCTCCTTCGAACGATCGGCCCGGCCGCGAAACCAGGAGACGACGAGGAACAGGAGCGGAAATCCGAACGCGAACGGCACGTAGTAGTAGAACAAATAGCGTTCGCCCCATTCCGCGTTCTCGACGATATTGGCGAAGAAGAGCGCGTACGCGGAGATGACCCAGACGAGCGGATACGCGATGGCCGCGCGGTTCTCGACGGCGAACAGCTGGCAGATCGCCGTCACGGCGAAGGAGAACAGCACGCTGAGCTTCACGAACACGAGGAGCAGCGCGGTCACGGATACGACGGCCTCCAGATGCTCGATCAGATTGGAAAATTCCATTTCGCGGAAAATGATATAGATGGGATACGTCAGATGCGACCCCCGGTATACGCCGAGGATGCCGACGGTGAAGAAGAGCGACAGCGCGAGCTGAAGGCCCATGAAGACGATGCCGCCCAGGAAGGCGGCGCCGCGCCGCCGCCGCACCAGCGGGAACGCCATCAGGAACGCGACGGTCTCCATGAACGGAAAGCCGAGCGCGTACTTCGTCTGCGCGAACGTCGGCCACCATTCGAACGTCCCGGGATAGTCGAAGTTCCGCCAGTCCCATTCCCGGAGCATGACCGTAAACGGCGTCCAATACGCGATGGTCAGAAACGGAAGAATCACCACGCTCACCAGCGCGATCGTATCGATGCCCTTGATGACCGCGTAGGCGCATACCACCAACGCGACGATAGTGAAGATGGCGATCGGGGTACGGGGCATCAGGTTAATCTGCATGTAGTCGCTCATGTTGCGCGTCACCCAAGCCGCGAGCTGAACGAAAAACGCGATATAGCAGACAGCCACCGCGCCTCCCGCGTACTTGCCGAGGGCGCGCCGGGCGATTTGGACGAGCGTCATCCCGGGATACCGGCTCGCCACGTACAGCCAGAAGGCGCCGGCGATCACGCCGAACAGCACGCTCCACAATTCGACGACCCAGCCGTACTGCCGCGCCGCGGAGATCAGCCCGACGGGAAGCAGGATGAACGTCGTCCCCGCGACGAACGCGGCCGTCATCGCGATTAAAGGCCAGCCGCCGAGCTGCTCAGGTTTTTCCATGTCGTCCCTCTCTCCTTATTGATAAGGCGTTCTCGTGTTGCCGAACCAGATCGCCTTGGCTTGAACGTCGAACGTCACGTCGACGTCCCGCCACTTGCCGCGGCCCTGCCGCGTATCGCCGATGCCGAGCAGATCCCAATCCTTGTCCTTCGCCAGCCGGACGAAATCTTCGGCGCGCTGCCGCAGCGTCCGGTTATACGCCGACTCGATCTCGCGAGCGTTCCGCGAGGTAAGCGGGATCTTCTGCTGATTGAACAACACCCGCAGATCCGCGCGGATCGCGATGCGAAGCCGCGACGGTCCCCAGTGCCGGCTGACCTTGATATGACTGGCTTCCACGTCCACGTCGGCGCCGTTCACGGTCAGGCGTTCGAAGCCCCGGCTTGCTTCGCCGTTCAGCACGAAATAGAGCGTCATCGCGTTGCGATCGACTTTTCCCGTCATTTTCGCATGGACGAACACCGCGCCGTCGGCGAGCTCGAAGCCGGGATTCGCTCCTTCGATGCGCTCTACGCGATCCGACTGGGAGGCCGGCCGGTCGCCATGGTAATGCAGCATCGGGATGATCGTCGGCCGGCTGAGCGGAATCCCCTCCGCGATATCCTTTACCTGCGTCAGCTTGCGGTTCATGCCGATCAATCGCGACTGCCAGTCGATCAGCATCCGGAGATTGCGCCCGGGGATCCGGTCGAGCGGCGTGAAGGTATCCATGACGTTGTTCAGCGGCGCGTCGGTGACGACGGCATACACGTTGGTCCGTCTGTCGGTGTACATTTCCAAATAGTTGATCAAATCGTTGAGCCCTCTTCGCGCGTACCGTTCCGTGAGCACGTAGCACTGCAAGTGAGGCGTGAACAGCATCCGCGACATGATCGTGCCCGTCTTCTCGGTGAACAAGCCGGGGCTGTCTTCCGTGACCGAGTACGTATACACGGACGCTTTCGCCGGCCCGGATTGCTTGGCCGATATGCTCGTCGGATTGATCACCTGGTAGTACGCGACGAGCTTGCCGGTCTTCGGATCGATGTCGACCGCGGTCAGGTTCACGATGGCCAGCCGATTGATTTCCCGCATATCCCAGCAGCCCGTGCACAGCAGCAGCAGCATGACGGCCAACAGCATCCGCAGACGTGTCATAAGCCGCTCACCGCTTGGACTTTCCCGGCCGCAGCATGGCCGGGCGCCGGCTCATCGCCGGCCTTGGCGCGCGCACGAACGTATCCTTCCAATCGGGCAGGTAGAGCGGCGCGAACGGCGCGAAATACCGGACGCCGAACGAACGCAGCGACGCGAGATGGATCAGCAGGAAAAAGAAGCCGCACATCAGTCCGAACAAGCCCAGCGTGCCCGCGAGAAGCAAGAACGCGAACTGCACGATCCGCTGCGCGATGCCGAAGCTGTACATGGGCGATACGAAATTGCAAATCGCGGTGAGCGAGACGACGATGACGATAGCCGCGGAGACGATCCCCGCCTCCACCGCCGCTTGGCCGAGCACGAGCGCGCCGACGATGGAGATCGCCTGTCCGGCGATCCGCGGCATCCGAAGCCCGGCCTCCCGCAGGATTTCGAACGTGAGCATCATCATCATCGTCTCGAGAAACGCCGGGAAAGGCACCCCTTCCCGCTGGGCGGCCAAGCTCGCCAGCAGCGGCGTCGGGAGCAGCTCCTGGTGATAGCTGACGACCGAAACATAGAGCGCAGGTATGAAAATCGACAGCAGAAAGGCGGCCATCCGGAGCCAGCGCAGCAGCGTCGCGATATCGGCGCGCTGGTAGTAGTCCTCGGGCGTGGCGAAGAGCTGGAAGAACGTCAGCGGCCCGGCAAGCGCGATCGGCGTCCCATCGGTCAGCACCGCCGCCTGCCCTTCCAGCAATTTCGCGGCGACCGCGTCCGGGCGCTCGGTGGCCATCAATTGGGGGAACGGCGTCAGAGCCTTGTCCTGAATCCATTCCTCGATGTAGGCGCTCTCCAAAATGCTGTCGGTTTGAATGGCCCGGAGCCGCGCGCGAAATTCGTCCACCAGCCGATCCGAGGCGATGCCGCGCATATAGGCCAGGCAGACGATCGTTTTCGTCTCCGTCCCGATCACCATCGGTTCGAAGACGAGCTTGTCGCTCTTCACGCGCTTGCGGATGAGGGACAGATTGCGGATCAGATCCTCCACGAACCCCTCCCGCGGTCCGCGGATCGCCGATTCCGTGCTCGGTTCCTCCACGCTGCGCTGTTCCCGTTTGCAAACGTCCATGGCCAGCGCCCGGCGCTCCGGAAGAACGATCAGCGCATGACCGTCCAGCACCGCTTCCACGCAGGCGTCGAGCCCGTCCTTCGCCTTCACTTGCCCATGGAAAATGCGATCCTGCAGCCAGTCGGACGGCTCGCCGCCCGGGCTGCCCGCATCCGGCTCCCGCGCGGCGTTCAGAATCGGACGGATAATGACCTCGTCCACCAGCTTCTGGTCGACGAGCGAGGATAGATAAAGGCAGGAAACCTCGAGTCCTTCCCGCGTCCGAAGCCGGCGGCATACGACGTCCGGGGAGACGCCCAGCCGTTCCATGACCGCTTCCGCGAGGTCCTGGCGTTGCTTGTTCATGTGGAAAATTTCCCCTCCCTCTTCCTTTCAGTCAGGGTTTCCAGAATGGATGGCGTTCATTCCGGGCGGGCGGTTGCAAAATATTGAACATCGCCAGCACAAAATTTTACATTATGCTTCCGGCGGCCGGACAGTAAGATAGGCTCTAGTACGGCAAGACGTACAATTATTGGAAAGGAGCGTATGGCGCTAGCCACGGCCGAGAGCGCCTTCGGACGTACGCGGCGCAGGCCGGCTAGCGAGATTGGATCGACGATTATCACTCAGGTAGGAGGAAATTGAGGAATGAAACGGAACCTTCTAGGACTTTTCGCTTTGATCTTCCTGTTTTCCGTCATGATGCCCGGCGGTCGTGCGCATGCCGATGCCGAACGCATCAAGGTTTCGCAAACGGGCAATATTGTAACCGCTGTCAACGACAAAATCGCCGTCAGCTACGACCTCTCGTCCGGCCGGGGAAGTTTCAAGCAAGGCGGCACGACGCTCATCGCGGATTTTTACTCGGATTACGAGCTTGCCGGCTCGACGGATCGCATCCACTCGTACGATCCCGGCACGCGGACGGCGGCTTGGTCTTCCGTGGGCAGCGATAAATACGGCAAGAACGGCCAGCGGCTGACGATTACGAACGCCTTGGACTCGGGCTCGACGATCGTGCTCCGGCTGACGATGTACGACAATCAGTCGTATCTCCTCGCGGACATGACGGTGAACCGGGCGGAGAGCCAGAACATCGCCGTGCTGGAGCCGATCGCGGCGGATAATCTGGATATCGGCGCGGGCGCCGACAAGCGGATCTATACGACGCCGTACACGAACAACTACGACTTCGGCGTCGCGCCGGTCAACGACTTCGGCAAGAGCCAAAACGGCTACGACAAGCCGGCCGGCGTGAACGACGTCTGGGGACCGTTCAACGGCACGAGCTACTGGGTCGCGGGCATGTTCGACAACGCCGGCAAACAAGGCGTCATCGCGGGCGCGGCCACGACGACGAACTGGAAGAGCATGCAGCATCTCGGCCAGGCGGCGACGGCGGGCGGGCCGCTGACCGGATTCTCCGTATATAACGCCGGCGGCCAGCAAAGCGGCGCCTCGGTTTCGTCGGACCGCTTCTTCCTCGGCTACTTCGACGACTACCGGACCGGGCTCGAGACGTTCGGCAGCGTCTACGCCGTCGGCGAACCGATGCTGCCATGGAGCGAGCCCGTGCCGAAGGGCTATAATTCCTACTACAACTACTACGTGGGCGATTACGGCACGGCCGACGCGCTGTTCGGCATGACGGATTATTACGCCGATCACCTGAAGTCGCTCGGCTACACCTATATCAACTTGGATTGCTGCTACCAAGGCGTCAAGGACAAGCCGGTTCTCGACAACCTCCACGATTACGTGAATTTCGTGCACGGCAAAGGCCTGAAGGCCGGCTCGTACGCCGCTCCGTTCGCCATCTGGGACAAGCTGACGGACACGGTGCCGACGACCGCGTACACGTACGGGGACATCGCCTTGAAGGACGCGAACGGCAACATCGTCATGTCGTACCTCAACACGCCGATCGTCGACGCGACGCATCCCGGCGGGCAGGCTTACTTGAAATGGCTCATGGACTATTACTTCGTGGAGCCCGGCTTCGATTACGCCAAGCTCGACTTCCTCGATTTCGGCATGTTCGAGGGCAGCTTCCACGACAAGACCAAGAACGGCATGCAGGCGTACCGCATCGGCATGCAGGTCATGCGCGACGCGCTGCTCGCCGCGCCGCAGCGGATCTTCATCGACGAATCGATCGCGCCGCTCCTCCCTTCCGGCTATGCCCACGGCCGAAGAACGGGCTGCGATACTTCGATCGGCCTGAACGACAATGCGGGCCTGCATTATTCGGGCATGGAGCGCCAGGCGCTGAACGCGGCGGCTTCCTGGTGGACGAACGGCACGCTGTATCAATATAACGACGCCGACATGGCCATTCTGGAGAACGTCGTGCAGGGCGTCTACGGCAAAACGACGCTGAACCAAGCGACGCTCCTCTCCACTGCCATCGTCATGGGCGGCGGCCACTTGCTGCTCGGCGACCTCGTCCCGTTCATCGCGGAAGACCGAATGAAAACGATCGTCATGAACAAGGGTTTGATGGAAATCGCCGATCTCGGGCAGGCCGCAAGGCCGGTCGACATGACGAACTTCTATCATAAAGGCGAGCATTCCCCTGCCGTTCTCTACATGAAGGACAACCGGGACAAGCACGGCGACACGATCGTGAGCCTCTCCAACTGGGATATGAACACCAGCGCTCCCGTCGTCGTCAACTTCAAGGATCTGCAATTGAAGGAACACGTGCCGTACGTCTTGACCGACGTGTACGGCGAGACGAAGCTCGGCGCGTTCAAGGGCAGCTATTCGCGCACGCTGAAGCCGGGCGAGTCCGTCATCCTCCGGATCGCCGACAACGGCTCCCGCGCCGGCGTCGACGCGCCCGTCAACCTGGCGCGCGGCGCGGGCGTCACCGCGACGGCTTCCTCCGAGTACGACGGGAGCACGAGCGCGTCCAAGATCATCGACGGCGACGTCTCGACCCGCTGGAGCGCCGCTTGGAACGACGGTAATTTCGCGAACCAATGGGTCGAGATCAATTTCGGCGCGCCGACGGCCGCCAACCGCGTCGTGGTGTACGAGCACGGCTACGGCAAGCAGGAATACGAGACGTGGGAGTACGCGCTGCAATATTGGGACGACGCTTCGTCCAAGTACGTCGACCTGACGAAGGGCATGATCCTCGGCGATCGCCGGCAGCTCGACTTCCCGACCGTCACGACGTCCAAAATCCGGCTCGTCATGAAAACGAGCCACTGGCTCGACTCGATGAACGAGATCGAAGTCTACGACGTGCCGGGCAATACGGGCTCCGTCATCGCCCAAGACGACAGCGGCGTTCCGTTCGCGGGCTACTCGGACCTTCGCGGCCAAGTGCAGCGGATGCAGACGTTCTCGCTGACGAGCGGCTCCCTGCCGAAGCTCGACGTGTACTTCTACGAGAGCTACGTCAACAAGGTGCCGGAAGATAATCTCTACATCGACATCGTGGAATTGGATGCCGGCCTGAAGCCGGCGAGGACGTTGTTCACGACGGCCATTCCGCCGTACAACATCGTCGGCTCGCCGCAGCCGTACTCGATCTTCCCTCGGCTGACCGGGCTTGATACGAGCAAGAAGTACGGTCTGATCTTCCGCTCGCCGAACGCGAAGGACGACGGCTCGACGGACAACAAGTACGGACTGGGCTACGTCAACCAAGACGTATACGCCGGCGGCATCGCCCAATATTCCGGCGACGGCGGACAGACTTGGCAGCAGCAGACGGACACCGATTACATCTTTACAATTTACAAATAAACCGATCTTGGCGCTAACATGAATAAGGGGCCGAACGTCATGGCGATGACGTTCGGCCCCTTTTGTCGGCCTAGGTTGGCTTGCCCGGATAGGCGACTGCACCGCGCGGCTGCGCAGCGGATACGTGAAGCGACGGACGCTCCCTCCTGTTCGCGCCGGCCGATACGGCAAGCCCGGGTTACGTATACGTCTTCGGATACCCCAGCATCCCGGCGATGGGCGCGAGTACGCCGAACAGAGCTCTCTGCACGGGCCACGGCGGATTGACGATGCGGATTTCATTGCGGTAATGCAGCGCCGGCCGCGCCATGCGGAGCAAGCTCGGCGTACCGTTCTTGCCGATCTTGACGGTACTCGCGAGCGCGAAGTAGCTGGCGAAGAAGCCGTCGATGTCGAGCGCGGGATAGAACCGCTGGATCGTATGCGCCTCTTCCGGGTCTTCGTTCCAGAAATAATGCGGCACGCCGGACGGGATCTCCAGCTTGTCGCCGGCCTTGAGCACATGGGTCTTGCCGTCCACGAGGAAATGCACGATGCCGGCAAGGACTTCGCAGGAGCTTTTCTGCTTGGGATGAATATGCATCGGCTCCCGCTGCGCCGACGACGGATTGAAGCTTTCGATCTCGACCATTTCGCCGTTCGTGTCCTTCCCGGTCTTGCGGAAGACCATCCGTTGTCCGCTGTGCGGGTTCACGATCGCTCGACTTGCGTTTGCCATGCCGGCAGCCTCCTTGCCCGAGGAAGGTGTATGTAGCCTATAGGTACCATACTACTGCCTTTAATTATGATATGTCTATCGATGGGCATGTCGAAAAAGGTAAAGGTTTCGTGTCGGGCCTACGACTCCGAACGATGATCCTTCTCGTTCCCGTGCTTGAAATTTCCGGTCGCCTTCGCCATGACCAGCTGCGCGTCCAGATGGCCTTTGCCCGCGATGGCTTTCATAAACTTCTCGCCCGCTTTGCCGGCGAGCGTCGTCACGGGCTTTCCTTTCCAATAGAGCAAGACTTTCGCGTCCTTCGTAAGCCGGTACGTAAACACGTCCTCGCTCAGCCGGTCCCGCTTATCCGTATTGCGCATGACGATTCCTCCGATCGTAGCGGCTTCGTTTGTTTCTCCCGGCCGCAATCTGTAGAATAGGACATGAGGAGCTGGATTAGGCTACCGAAGCCGCAAGGAGTCGATCGCATGAATAAACGCACCATACTCAGCGTCATTTGCCTCATCTTGGGGTCGTGCTGCATCTTATTGACCTTGAACGCGCCGAACGGGTTCACGGTCGGCATGTATCTCGTGGTCGGCGTCTGCGCGATCGTGCTCGGCATCGTCGGGCTGCGCTTGAACCGCAAATAACCGGGCGCGCGCCATGTTGACGTATTCGCAAACCGGGCGGAAAACCCTTTATTATCCATCAATCGACAAGGTCGGCGGTTGAGGGCCAAACAGGCGGAGGCAGATGCTTCCGCCCGTTTCTCGTGATTCCCGCATGCTCAAGCCTTCCGCAGATACGATCCGTTGACGATATTCCGCGGCGTTCCGCCGACGTACGCCCGAACCGTGTCCAGCAGCTCCGTCATGTTCGCTTCCCGGGCGGTTTCCGTGTACCACGCCGTCCCCGGCGTCAAGACGACGTTATCGAGGCCGTACAGCGGATTGTCCGCTGTCCGCACCACGTCGTCCAGCCCCGCGCCGCGGATGCCGCCGTCCCGCAGCAGCGCGAACAGCGCCGCCTCGTCCACCAGCCCGGCCCGGCTCGTATTGACGAACAGGGCCGACTTCTTCATCGAGCCCAGCAGCTCGGCGGTGATCAAGCCCTTCGTTGTGGCCGTGAACGGCACCTGCACCGAGACGACGTCGCTCAGCCGCATCACGTCCCGGATATCCAGCGCCTCCACGTCCGGAACCGCCCGGCCGGATCGGTTCGCGCCGACGACCCGCATCCCGAATCCCCGGGCGATCCGCGCTACCGCCTGCCCGATGCGGCCGGTCCCGATCAATCCCATCGTCTGCCCGGCCAGCTCGCCGGCGAGGAACGGGCCGTAGACGTGGCTCTCCCCCCGCCGGACGAGACGATCCGCCTGAAAGAGGCGGCGATTCACGGCGAGCAGCAGCGCGAACACGTGCTCCGCCACCGACTGCGCCGAATACGTCGGACAATTCGAGACCGAGATCCCCGCGGCGCCGGCCGCTTCGAGATCGACCAGGTCGCAGCCGGTCATGACGAGGGCGATATGCTTCAGCCGATCGAACCGGCCGAAATCCAGGTCGCGAAGCCGGGTCCATTCCACGATCGCCACGTCCGCGTTCGCCAGCCGCGCCAGCGCGGTCGGTCGGTCCGGCCGGTCGGCGAAGACTTCGAATTCGCCCAGACGCGCCATCTCGCGCGCGAAGTCGTCCGGCAAGTACGTCGGTTCGTCCAGATAGATGATTCTCACGCCTGCTCCGCCTCGTCCTCGGCGATCGCCGACTTCAGCACGGCGCACGCCTTCGCGAACATTTCCGGGCACCGGGCCAGCGCGACCCGGATATAACGTTCGCCGATGCCGTGGTCCTGCCAGTAGAAATGGTCGCCGGGCAGGATCCCGAGTCCGACCCGCCGCAGGCGGTCCACCAGGTCCACGCTGCGAATCCGCGGGTCCGCGATGCGGAGCCATTCGACGCTGATCTTGGAATCCGGGTTGACCACGATCAGCCCGGACGCGCGAACGGCCTCCCGAATCGCGTCGCGGTTGCGGTCGATCGGTTCCCATATCGAGGCGGCCAGCCCCTCGCGCGCCGTATCCTTCACGTATTCGGCCAGCAGCCGCAAGATGAACGGCGACACGTTGAGCAGAATGTCGTTATGCAGCTCGAGCACGTCCGCCTCCAGATCCTCGCTCATCGCCAAGATGCTGCATTTCAAGTCTTGGGTCGGCCAGGTCTTCCCCGTATCCTCTACCATCATGTAGCCGATTTTGGATTGCTCGAGCAGCTCGTACTGGTCCCAGGCCGGCGTCCGCGAGAAGAACCGGAACGTGCAGTCGACGATGAGCAGCTTGCCGTAACGTCCGCAGAGCGCGACGATCCGCTCCCACGCTTCCCGCGGCAGCTCGAAGCCCGTCGGGTTATTGGGCAGCGTGATGAACACCGCGTCTTCCGCGAGTCCGGCAAAGGTCTGATCCATCCGGTCCGGCCCGAGGTCCTCCTCGTGCAGCGTCGTCAGCGCGACATTGCGCCTCCGCAGCAGCGTGGCCAGATTGTCGAAGCAGGGATGCAGCAGCGCGACCGAGAGCCCGCGCGAATTCAGGTACGTCGCGATCAAGTCCGTGGACAGCGAAGCCGAGTAGCAGAACAACGTCCGCTCCAGGCTCATGGCGGTCCGCTGGCCGGCCAGCGCATAAAACGCGTGCCGGAACGCCTCTTCCAGCTCTCTTTGCTTGGCGGTCTCCGCCTCGTCGAACAGCTCCGGCAGCCGTCCGACGATCTGCCGCTGCGTCGGCGTCTGCGGTTGATGCGCGTGGCCGTCGGCCACGTTGTAAGGCTGGTTGATGCCGATAGACTCGTATCTCGTCAAATTGGGCAAGCGCCCTACGATTTTCACGCGTTCACGCTCCGCTCGATAGATTGAAGTGTCGATTCTCCCACACTTCTACACTATATCGCCGAGCGCGGCCGCCGCCCTCCGGCAGATGCCCATTTTCTTCCAAATACCCACGCCTTCCCCGCCCTTGCTGCGTAGACTACAGCACATTCATCCATAAAAAAGGTGGAATTGGGCATGCCGGATCGGAACATTCCCGTGATCGCCGTCACCGGAAGCGCGGGTAAAACGACCACGAAAGAAATGATCGCGTCCATCCTGCGGAGACGCTGGACGATCTTCAAGACCCCGTCGAATTGGAACACGCCGGCGGGCACCCGCAAGCACATCAAGCGCATTCGGGCGCGCCACCGGGCGGTCGTGCTCGAGTTCGGCATGCTCCGCAAGGGCGATATCCGCCGGCACTGCCGCTTGATCCGCCCCGGCTTCAGCGTCATCACCAACGTCGGGACGGCGCATATCGGCAACGTCGGCAACCGCGTGCAGGGCATCGCGGCCGCGAAATCGGAGCTGATCCGCTACATGAATCCCGCCGGAACGCTCGTGTTGAACGCGGACGACAAGAACTCGCGGCTATTGACCGTGAAAGGCTTCCGGGGCACGCTGCTGAAGGTGGGCATCCGCCGCAAAGCCGATTACCGGGCGCGGGGCATTCGCGTCTCGGACCGGGGGATTTCGTTCCGTGTTCGGCTGGGGGGCAAGGACGAACGGTTCTTCATTCCTTGTCTCGGGGTGCACAACGTCTACAACGCGCTGAACGCGATCGCCATCGCGCATCGGCTGGGCATGCCGGCGAGCGTCATTCGCGCCGGATTGAAGCACTATCCCATTCCGTATCGCCGGCTGGTCCGGACGCGGCTGCGGGGGAACATGCTGCTGATCGACGACACGTTCAGCTCCAATCCCGATGCGACCAAGGCCGCTCTCGACACGCTCGCCGAGGTGCGCCGGACCCATAAGGTCGCCGTCATCGGCTACATGAAGGACATGGGAACCCGCGCGCGCGCGGCGCATCTCGACGTGGGCCGGTACGCCGCGAAGAAGAAGCTCACGCGGCTCTATACGATCGGCAAGCTCGCGCGCTACGTGGCGGCGGGCGCCAAGCAAGCGGGCTTCCCCGCTTCCCGCATTCGCAGCTTCGGCTCGCGGCCGCCGCTCCTTCGCGCGCTGGCCGGCACGTTAAAGCCGCATACCGCGATCCTGGTGAAGGGAACCCACCTTTTGAAGCTGGAGCGAACCGTCGCCTTCCTGAAAAGCCGGTTTGCGAGGAAGTAATTAACGGGAGGCGCGCCCGCGGGAGGCGCCAGCTAAAAAAGCCGCTGCGCCAGCGGCTTTTTTGGGGCTTCGAACCGATCGATTCGCTTGTCGCCCGGCCAAAGACCGCTCAGCGGCTCCAACTCGGCGGCGACTTGCTCTGCCCGGTACTTGCGCTGACCGCTTCCTGCTCAGCGGTCCAATTGCCGGAGGAATTCGAGCACGCGCCGCGTCAGCAAGGCCGCCGCGTCCGCGTCGTACGAGGCCAAGCTGCTGTCGGCGAAGTAATGCGCGTCGCCCGGGTACAAGAACAACTCCGCCCGGTTGCCCGCGGCCACGATCCCGCGCGCCGCGTCGATGTCGCCTTCGTCGACGAAGTAGGGGTCGGCGTCCATGCCGTGGATCTGCACCGGCAGCTCCGCCGGCCAATCGGTTCCGAACGACGAAGCCGGCACGCAGGAATAGAAGAACAGCGCGCCGCGGCCGCCTTCGCGGGTCTGCGCGAGCTTCTGCGCCGGCAGGACGCCGAGCGAAAAGCCCGCGTAAACGATATCGCGCGGATACGCGGCGGCCGCTTGCGTCCCCCGTTCGATAATCGCGTCGAACCCGATCTCTTGCACGTAGGACATGCCTTCCTCGATCGAACCGAACGCGCGGCCCTCGAACAAATCCGGCACATGTACCGTATGCCCGGCCTTTCTCAGTTCGCCGGCGAACGCTTCGATGCCTGCCGTCACGCCGAGCGCGTGGTGAAACAGAAGTATTTCGGCCATTCTCTTCTCCTCCGATCGTTTGCTTGCTTGCTTGCTTGAATAGGTTGCGCAGCTGTCCTCCCTTATTTCGACGTTTCCCTGTCATTTCCTGCCAGCCGTTCGAAAAAGGCGAATATTCGTTCGCTACCGCCGTACGCATTCGATGCCCGATTGCCCGATTCGCCAATTGTAAAGCCGCATCGCGACCCGGGCGGACCGTGCCGCTTGCCTCCTAACCATCAGGTCTTCCTTCCTTGCGGCGGTACGTTCATGCAAAAATTAACTCCCTCGGATAAAGGAAATGACCGCTCCGTCGCGAAAATAAAGCTAAGCACTCATGAAAGGAACGGCCCCATGCTCTTTCATTCCGACTTCATCCTCAACGCCTTCATCATTTTTTTGCCCTTGATTTTCTACCGTCCTTTCTATAAACGCAAAAACCCCTTCTTCCTGTACGTTCTGTTTTTGATTCCCATGATCATCACGATGACCTTTCCGGTCAACGCCTTCGGCTCGGCGCTCGATCTGCGGGGAATTCCGCTCGTCATCGGCTCGCTCTACGGCGGAATGTATACGACGCTGCTGTTGTTCGGCAGCCTGCTCGCCTATCGGCTAGTGCTGGGCGGTATCGACCTGTTCCATTATGCTGTCGCCCTGGTTCCGACGGTCGTCCTGCTGCTGTTCGTCTTCAAGCGGTTCGAGGGAGCGGGCGCCAAGAAGCGGATGCTCCTCGTCTTCGGCACCTGCTTGTTTTTGCGCGTGACGGTCGTCAACTCGTACGCCCTGCTCGAGGGCAAAACGTCCTTCTTCGTGACGTCGTTCGTTCCCAGCCTTCCGATCATCCTCGTGCAGTGCGTCATGGCGGTCATGCTGGTGTTCATGATCGAGACGATCCGGTCGCAGCAGCGGATGCAGGAGGACATCATCCAAGCGGAAAAAATGAAGGTCGTCAGCGAAATCGCGGCGTCGGTCGCCCATGAAGTCCGCAATCCGCTGACCTCCGTCCGCGGCTTCATCCAGCTGCTGTCCGACCCGGCGCTCGATGACCGGAAGCGGCAGGAATTCTCCGCCATCACGCTGGAGGAGCTGGACCGGGCCGAAGCGATCATAACCGATTACTTGTCGCTCGCGAAGCCGCAGATCGAGAAGCTCGAGCCGATCGTCCTGGAGGAAGCGCTCGCGAAAGCCTCCCAGATCTTAAGCTCCTACGCGAATCTGCAGAACGTCGAAATCGTCACCGACCTGAAATCGTCCGCAACGGTCTACGGCAGCAAGTCCAAGTTCAGGCAAGCTGTGATCAATATCGGCAAAAATGCCATCGAGGCGATGCCGGGCGGCGGGAAGCTGACGTTGACGTATGCGGTCGACGACCAAGCGCGAACGGTCACCATCACCATTGCCGACACCGGAATCGGCATGAGCGAGGCGCAGGTCAACCGGCTCGGATCGCCCTACTACTCGACCAAGGATAAAGGCACGGGCCTCGGAACGATGGTCATCTTCAGCGTCATCCGCGGCATGAACGGCCAGATCGACGTGCAAAGCAAGGAAGGCGCCGGCACCGCGTATTTCATTACGCTGCCGTTGACGCAGCGCGGCGAAGCGCGGACATGAAGGCCCATGAAACGAGAAAAACGGCAGACCTGGCGGCAGGCTGCCGTTTTTTTGCTTTGCCGCGAAGCCCTGCGCGACAAGATGGCACCTTCGCGCGCTCGTGCCGCGATGCGCGGCCTTCGAGGCGCGCTTGCGCGCGCGCGGGCGCTCGCCGAAATCGCCCGCGCAACGAAAAACAGCCCTTCGAGGAACCCTCCGAAGGACTGCCGATTAGACGAGAACCGCTTTCCACGACGCCTCCAGCACCTGCTGAATCTGAACCTCGCTTAGCGGATATTTCTGCACGTAATACCCTTTCAGGATGGACGAGATAATGCCGTGCATGAGCTGATGGCACAAATGGGAATCCATCTCCTTGACGACGCCCTGCTTCTGTCCTTCCACGATCAGCGCAAGCACCACTTCGGAGGACGCGTTGGGATCGCCCGTGTCCCGCAGCTCCGGCGAGATATACGGCGAGAAGGAGAAGCTGTCGATGAACAGGAATTCCTTCGGATGCCGAATGCCGAATTCCAGCCGGTTCAGCTGCAGGCGCTTGAACCGCTCGTACAGGCTCGCCTCCGGATCGTAGTTCGTCAGGAGGAATTCGCCCATCGACTTCCGCGCCTCCCGGTAGACCGCGTTGACCAGTTCCTCTTTATTCGCGAAATAATTATAAATCGTGCCGGCTCCGACGCTGGCTCGCTTGAACAGCTTGGCGAAGGTCACCGATTGGAGCCCTTCTTCATGAATCAAGTCGAGCGTGGCCGCCATAATGTCCTGCTTCTTGCTCATCCTCTCCACCTCTTGCCCCTAACATTAGTACGAGCGAAGCGCGAATGTCAAGTAGGCGCGGGACGCCGGAATAAGCGAAAAATTCATGTCGGCGATAAAAAAAATGGAACGTCTGGAAACTGACCTGTTTCGAAGAGCTGTATGATCATCTGTTCTGCGGCAACGGCATTCTGCTGATCGAAGGCGAGCCGGGCGCGCTGTCCGTCTCGACCCAGAAGATCAACGCCCGGAGCATCGAAGAGCCGAACGTGCAGTCCGTCGTCCGCGGCCCCCGGGAAGGGTTCACCGAGGTGCTGAGCTGGAACATGTCGATGCTCCGGCGCAAGATCCGCGATCGTCGGCTGTGGGCGGAGCCCCGCAAGATCGGCCGGGTGACGCAGACGAACATTCTGGTCGTCTGCCTGAACGGGATCGTGTCGGAGGAACTGCTGGAGGAAGTCAGGCGGCGCCTCGACAAGATCGATATCGACGCGATTCTGGAGAGCAATTATATCGAGGAATCGATTCAGGAAAGCCAATTCTCGATCTTCCCGACGGTGAGCAATTCCGAACGGCCGGACGTCGTCCGGGTCCTGAGCGTGTTCCAGGCGACGATCGGTTGCGCGTCGCACGTCCTTCGACTACGGGACGAGAACATCCAGATCTGGCCGGTCATGCTGGCCGGCATCGTCATGGCGCTGATGTGCTACTCCATCATGGTCATCGCGCAGGAAAGCGTCGCGAGATCCTGGTCGACGCTGTCCCTGCTCCCGCTCGTACTGCTGCCGCTGCTGCTCTATTTCGTCTCGCTCGCCCGCGCCAAGCCGGCGGCGCAGGACGCGTAGCGGCTCTCCCCCTTTTGTCATTGACACGAAACCATTTGGTGTTATAATGAAAAGCGAAACCAAATGGTGTTATATTATGATCATTCAGGAGGCTGTTCGCATGGACAAGCAAGGACAAGACATGTTCGCGCAGTTTATTTTGCAGCGCGTGCAAGAAGGCAAGGAAGAGGAAGCCAGAGCCGTGTTGGCCGAGAACTTCCGGAAGCAGGACGTAGGCACGTTCTCCAAGAACGACGTCGAAGGGTTCATCCCGAAGATGCTCACCCTGCTGAAGCCCGACAAGGTTGCCGAGGTGCAAGCCGTCGTCGCGCAGTTCTCCGGCAACTTCGGCCAATAAGGCATCGCCCGACCCGATACGGGTTACCGCCTCGAACAAGGATGCACGTTCGGTTCCGTATGCCGGGAACGAGCTTGTATCCTTGTGTTCGTTACGTCTTTGCGAGCCGCTACGGCCCATTCCGCGCCGCTCCTCTCCGGCTCCCCGCTGCCCCGGCAACAAAACCTTAACCGGAATTGGTACCCGCTGCCTATTCCCGGCTCCTTCATCCTCCGCGATAATCAGGATGATTCCGTGCCAGTCCGGCCATGATCCATACCGGTGTGGCCATGATTCCATCGCCATCCAAGGAGGTACTCTCTCATGCCGCGCATCCAATCGTCCCTGCTCCAGCCACGCAAGTCGCCAAAGCCGAAGGTTCTGGCCTCGTTCGCGATCGCCGGTCTGCTGTTCGGCACGATCGCGTCGCCCGCCTTCGCGGCCGCGCCAGCGCGCACCGTCTCGGCAAGCGCGACCCTTGCGTACAGCCTGAAAGGGCTGCATCACAATCTCGCCGTCCAAAAAGCGTACATCGCTTCGACGTACGTGTACGTCACGCAGCGATCCGGCGGAACGGTCTACCTGTCCCGGCTGCTCATGAGCGGCAGCACCGCGACCTACGTGGACGAAATGACCATCACCAACGCCGGCCACGGCCAGACGCTCGACATGTACACCTACAACGGCGTCAACTACTTCTATTTCAGCTCGAAAGCGGACCCGTCCACCTCGTACGACTGGTCGCTGCAGGTCGCGCGGCTTCAGTATGACGCCGGGACTACGCGCGATTACACGGATCTTCACCGGTTCACTTATCTGAACTACGCCGACAAGACCGGTTCCCGGCTGGGCGACACCTACCGCGTCGACGGCGGCGGCAACAGCGCCTACACGATCTTTCGGGTGCAGACCGCCGAAGGCGATGTCACCTGGTCCGTCTATGATACGGTCGCGCTGAACAAGCTGCTGGACGGCAGCGAACAAGTCCGCCTGGACAGCGCGGACGCGGTCGGCGCGTGCGTGGCCAGCTTCACGCAATCGGGCGACGGCATCGTCCGGCCGAACGGATCGTTCCAGGGACTCGACATGCTGGATGATTCGGAGATTTACACGTCCGGCGGCGCGGAAGGCGATACGCCGCAGATCGCGATGATGTCCGGCACCGGCGCTTACAAGACGCTCGTTAACGTGACGAACGTGGGCAAGCACGAGATCGAAGGCGTGCAGACCAAGGACGGCAACGTGTATTTCACGATCGTCGCGGACCCCGACGACAAGAAAGATACGCAGAAGGTGTATTACGTGCCGGACAGCGTGTTCTAACCGCTTCGCCTTGCCTGCGACGGGCAATGTCAAAAAGCCGGCCGTTCGATTCCGAACGGTCGGCTTTCTTTGCGTCTAGCACGGCGGTTAGGCGCCGGAACCGGCGGGTAAGCAGGCATGGGGTTTCGTCTCCTTTTGTTCTTCCCTATTTAACGCGTCCTTATTTTAATCCTGGCTGCCCGGCTTGTATAATTCATCCTTATCATCAAACCGATAAACGAGCTTCAGGAATGACAACGACTTTTCATGAACGAAAGTAATGATACTCATCATTTATATAAATTAGACGAATCGTTCCGTTCGGCGTATGCTTACTCCTGTGCTCGACGCACGCATCCAACTATCATGAACGGGAGGCCTTATTACATGAGTATCGCATCCTTTACGCAAGAATTCGAGGGCAAACGGGCGGTCGTCACCGGCGGCACGAAAGGCATGGGCTATGCAATCGTCAAGAGGCTGGCCGAAGGCGGCGCGAACGTGCTGACGACCGCCCGCGAAATTCCGGCGGCGTACGCGATCCCCCGTGTTCACTTCGTGCAGGCCGACGTGACGAAGCCGGCAGGCACGGCGCTGATCGTGAACGCCGTGAAGGAGAAGCACGGCGGCGTCGATCTGCTCGTGAATACGGTCGGCGGCGCATCCACGCCTCCGGGCGGCGCATTGGCCTTGAGGGAGGAAGACTGGATCGCGACTTTGAACCAGAATCTGCTCGGTTCCGTTCGCCTGGACAGGCAGCTGCTGCCGTTCATGGCCGAACAACGCAAAGGCGCCATCGTGCACGTCAGCTCCATTCAGCGCAAGCTGCCGCTGTTCGAGACGACCTTGGCCTATGCGGCGTCCAAGGCGGCGCTCACCACGTACAGCAAGGGGCTGTCCAAGGAATTCGCGCCGAAAGGCATCCGCGTCAACACGATCGCGCCGGGCTTCATTCAGACGGAAGCGGCGGATCGGATGATCGACCGGATCGCGACGGCGGCGGGCAGCCGCGAAGCCGCGCTGCGGGAGCTGATGGCTTCGCTCGGCGGCATTCCGCTCGGGCGCCCGGGCATGCCGGAGGAAGTCGCGGAGCTCGCCGCGTTCCTGTTGTCCGACCGCGCGGCTTCCATTACGGGCAGCGAATTCGTGATCGACGGCGGCACGGTGCCGACGGTTTGACCGTACCCCCGCTGCTACGCCAATATTCTCGCCAATTCAGGAGGTATAAGAGATGACTCAACTGCCAGATGCCGTGAACGCGTATTTCGCCGCCGCGAACGACGGGATGCCGGACGAGTTCCTGGCCGCGTTCGACGAACAGGCTTGCGTGCTTGATTTCAAACGCGTCTTCATCGGTATGGAAGCCATCGGGGAATGGAGCCGGTCCGAGGTGTTCGGCCCGAAGGTCCGTTTCGTCGTCACGGAAGCGGCCGAGCAAGACGGGGACTATGCCGTCATCGCTTCGGTCGACGGCGAGTTCGATAAGACGAACCTGCCCGATCCGCTCCTGCTCAAGCATGCGTTCAAGCTGTCCGGCGACAAAATCGCGGAAGTGGCGATTTCGTTCCCGTGAACGAAACGAACGACGGACGATCACCGCAACGAGAACAACCCCATCGAGGTTCGATGGGGTTGTTCGGCGTTGCGGTGACGCTGTTTTTTAACCCAATGTATGGAAGAGCAAGGCAAAAGACGTGCCCGAGATCCGACTTGGATTACTGATCCGTAAACGGCAGCTCCGTCAGCTGCACGGGCGACAAGCGGTTGTCCGTCGTGCGGTCGCCCAGCTGACCGTCGCCGTTCATGCCCCATGCCCAGACCGTGCCGTCGCTTCGCACGGCGAAGTTGTGGTAGTCGCCGCCGGCAATGGCAACCACCGAATCAAGGCCGGCGACTTGAGCCGGCGTTGCGCGCGATTCGGTACGGTTGTCGCCGAGCTGCCCGAACCCGTTGGCGCCCCATGCCCAGACGGTGCCGTCCTGCTTCAGCGCCAGGCTGTGATTGATGCCGGCTTCGACGGCCGTCACCGCGCCGAGCCCGGCCACTTGGACGGGCACGGTCCGATTCGTCGTGCTTCCGTCGCCGAGCTGACCTTCCGCATTGGCACCCCATGCCCAGACGGTGCCGTCCCGCTTCAGCGCCAGGCTATGGTCGCTGCCCGCCGCCACGGCGACGACCGCCTCGAGTCCGGCCACCTGCACGGGAACGGATCGGTTCGTCGTGCTGCCGTCCCCGAGCTCGCCGGCGTGATTTTCGCCCCATGCCCAGACGGTGCCGTCTCCGCGCAGCGCCAGCGTATGATCGTCGCCGGCGGCGATGGCGGCGACGTCCCGAAGCCCGGCCGCTTGAACGGGCTTGGCGCTGTTCGCGTTGGTGCCGTCCCCGAGCGAGCCGAAGTAGTTGTTGCCCCACGCCCAGACGGTGCCGTCCTTCCTTAAGGCGACGCTGAAATAATCGCCCGCGGCGATGGCGACGGCTTTGCCGAGGCCCCGCACCTTGACCGCTTCGGAGCGGTCCGCGGTCGTGCCGTCGCCCAGCTGCCCCGTCTGATTGCGTCCCCACGCCCAGACGTCGCCGTTCTTGGCCAGCGCGAGCGAATGCTCGCCGTTCGTCGAGGCCGCGAGCGCAAGGACGCCTTTGACCTTGGCGCTCGCGACGGGCTCGGCCCGGAAGAGCGGCGTTCCGTCGCCGAGCTCGCCGGCATGGTTGTCGCCCCACGCCCAGACGGTGCCGTCGCCGCCGAGCGCCAGGCTGTGGTCGCCGCCGCCGGCGAGCGCCGTCGCCGCGCCCAGGCGGGCGATGCGGACGGGCTTCTGGCGGGACGTTGTGCTATTATCGCCGAGCTCGCCCGAGGCGTTGGCGCCCCACGCCCAGACGTCGCCATTTTTGGTCACCGCCAAGCTATGGTCCTGGCCGGCCGCGATCGCGACGACGGAATCGAGCCCCTTGACTTGGACCGCCGCGTTCCGATTGTCCGCGCCGCCGCCGTCGCCAAGCTCGCCCGAAGCATCGCTTCCCCAGGCCCACACAGTGCCGTCGCCGCGGAGCGCCAGGCTGTGATTGCCGTTCGCCGCGATGGCGGTCACGTCGTTCAAGACCGGTACTTGCGCGGGCGAAGTCCGGTTCTCGAGCGTACTGTCGCCTAACTGGCCTTCTCCATTGCGCCCCCATGCCCACACGGTCCCGTCGGTTCTTAGCGCCAGACTGTGCTCGCCGCCCGCGGCGACGGCCGACACGCCGTCAAGCCCCTCTACCCGAACGGGCGCGGCCTGCGAGGAGAAGGTGCCGTCGCCCAGCTGACCGTACCCATTGTCGCCCCACGCCCATACCGCGCCGTCTTCGGCGAGCGCAAGGCTGTGCGCGTTGCCCGCCGCCGCCGCGTCGACCCGCTCCAGCGCCGCAACCCGGACGGGAACGGACCTGTCGACGACCGTGCCGTCGCCGAGCTGGCCGAGCAGATTCTCGCCCCACGCCCACAGCGTACCGTCCCGTTCGACCGCCAAATTATGGGCGGCGCCCGCCGCGATGCCCGCCGCGGGACCGAGGCCCGCGACCTGCACGGGCGCCGGACGGTCCTGACCGCCGCCGTCGCCGAGCAAGCCGGCGTAATTATCGCCCCATGCCCAGACGGTTCCGTCCTGCTTTAGGGCCAAGCTGTGATCTCTGCCCGCGCCGATCGCCGCGACGCCGTTCAAGGCGGCCACTAGCCCGGGCGTCGTGCCGATCGGGCGCCGGCCGTCGCCCAACTGTCCGTACCGGTCGCTGCCCCAGGCCCGGATCGCGTCTCCCTTGGCGGCCAAACTATGCGCGCCCGCTGCCAAAACGAGCGGCTGCCGCTCGTCCGGTCCGGGCTTGGCCGCCGCCGTGCCGGCAGCCAGCAAGGCGGCCAGTCCGATAATGCCGATAAACTTCCTCGTACGCATCTTATTCCTCCTTCTCGATTCGAGCGCCCGGCAGCAATCGGCGGGCTTGACCCGTAGTCCGCGCACGGGCTTTGCGATCCGCGCCACGGAACCCGCGGAGCGCGTTCGCGCACAAGATCCGCGCAGCCTCCGCGCTGCGCGCGAACGGCGGCGCGTTTTGCGACTATCCGGCTTGTCCCTCCTACCCTACCAGAAAATGGTCCCGGGCGTGATGCGTCTTCTTCCCCAACTTGGCACCCGGCTCGGATTTCAAAGAAAAAAGTCGCTTTTTAGCGACTTTTAGGAAATGCGCGGAGCGCCGCTTGACGATGGCGCCGCCGCTGTGCCGAACGCAGCGTCAAGGCCGAGCCGATTCGGCGATCTTCATCGCCGCATCGGCCGTGATCGGCCCGAGCACGGCGTATTGGATGCCGTCCTTCGTCCAATACAGCTCGACGAACGTCGGCTGTTCGAACACGTAGCCGTCTTGGCCGTTTACTTTCGTCGGCGAGAACATGTCGGCCGGGAACGCGGCCGGCGCGCGGCTGACCATGAACGTGATCGTCTTGTCTTCCGAAGCGGTCGCGTAATTGAACGTCACGTCCCGGACCGGCTGATCCTTCTTGCCCGTCGACGCGATATCCGCAAGCGCGTAGCCTTCCGGCAGCGCGGACGGGACAAGCAAGCCGGGGCCGAAGACCTTCTTCGCGTCTTCCGCCGAGCCGAGCGGCTTCGTCTCGAGCTGCGACAGCTCCGAGCCGTAGCCGCTTCCGCCCGGCGCGGCGCCGCCCGGCTGTCCGCCGGGAGCCGGGGCGTCCGGCTGCCGGGCGAACAGAAACGCCGCGACCAGCAGGAGCGCCGCGATCGCGGCGGCCGCCCCCGTTCTCCGCCATGCGGGGAACGCGCGCCGTCGTCCCGTCTTCTCGTGCGCGGCCCGTCGACGAATCTCTCCCTTCGCGCGTTCGCTGAAGTCCAGCGAAGCGAACAGCGTTTCGTCCAACTCCTGCCGCAGTTGTTCCCCCAGCTTATGATCCGCGTCCATCGTGTGATCCCTATCGGTCATCGGTCGATGCCTCCTTTTTGATTTCCCGTGCCAACGCCTCCCGCGCGCGGTGCAGCCGGTTGCGCACGGTGCCTTCGGGCGCATGCGTCGCGTTCGCGATCTCCTTCGTGCTTAGCTCCAGATAATAGTACAAGTAAATGGCCTCCTGATACGGCAAGGGCAAGCGCAGCAAATGCCGCAGCACCTCGCTCTTCTCCAACCGTTCGATGGCTTCGTCTTCGACGCTGAGCGTACGGCCCCGGTCCATACGACTGGGATCGGTGGGCTGCTCGGCGAACATGCGCGCGCCCGTTTTGTCCCGGCATACGTTGATCGTCATCGTCGTCAGCCACGTCTTGACGGTGCTTTCGCCCCGGAACGAGGTCCATTTTCGGAACGCGCGCAGGAAGACCTCCTGGCTGATATCCTCGGCTAGATGCCGATCTCCCGTATAAAAATAAGCCGTGCGCAGGACGAGCGCGCCGAAGCGGTCCATCAGCTGCTCCAGCGCTAGAGCGGGTTCTTTCGCAATCGGTTCATGAATTGTCGAGCCGGCCGGCTTCACGGTTACCACCTCCACCCTATTAGACGGCCTTCGTTCGCCATCCGCTGCATGACGCGAAAAAAAAGGCCAACCCCGCCGCGGGTTGACCTGACTCGATGGTGGACGGCAATGCCGGAACGCAGTATCGCCTTGCTGTGCTGGATTGCACTGCAGTAACGGAATTGCGGTACCGGAATTTCAGTACCGGAAAAGCAACGCGCCGGAATCCCGTCCGGCGGACGGCGATGCTTCCGATTCGAGCAAGCAGTCAGCGCCCGCTGAAGCCGGGCACGTTCGCGTCGCTCGCGGCCGTCCGCGCGATGAAGCGGTACAGGAGCGCGAAGCCCGTCACGCCGAGCAGCGCCGTCGCCGCGCTGATCCGGTACATCGCGTGCGCGCCGAACTGCTCGAAGATCCAGCCGCCGGTCACGCCGGCCGCGATGCCGGACACGCCGCCCCAGCTGAGCGCGTACAGCGCTTGGCCCGAAGCCCGGAACGCCCTTGGCACGAGCATGACCGTCAATTGCGTGCCCACGTAGTAGTAGCCCGCGAACGTCAGGCAGTGCATGGCCTGAATGAAGAGGACCGTAAAGGGCGTCGTCGCCGTCGACATGAGGAACCAGCGGAGCGCGTACAGCACGCTGACCGCCGCGAGACAGCCGATCATCGTCCGCTCGTTCTTGCGCAGGAAGCGGTCGAAGAGCAGGTAGACCGGAATCTCGAAGATCGACGACAGGAACGCCGACCAGCCGATCAGCGTGCTCTTCCCGCCCAAGTCGGCTATATAAATCGAGACGAACGTGTTGTTCATCGAGTTCGGAATCGAGATCAGCACCCCGATGGCCAGGAACAGCATGAACGGCTTATTGCCCCACAGCTGCCGGGAACCGGATCGGGGCGCCTTCCGGGCGGCGTCCGTCTTGCCGCCGCGGGGCAGCAGGAACGCCAAGCCGATGGAGACGACCATCATGATGCCGTACGCGATCCACAGCCGGCCGATCGCCAGCCGTTCGAGGACCGGCCCCGTCGCCACCGCCATGACCGCCCAGCCGAGCGATCCCCACAGCCGGAACGCGCCGAATTTCCGTCCGGTCTTCTCGGCCACGTCCAGAATGAGGCTGTTGCTCTGCGAGAACAACGGGCTTTGGAAGAAGAAATAGAGCAGCATGAAGCCGAAAATCAGATAAACCGCCTTTAGGGAAAAGACGAGCTGCATCACCGCCGCGTTGCCGATCAGCAGGATGAGCAGGATGCGCCGGGCGTTCTCGAGGCGGTCGCTCCAATAGCCCCAGAACGGGTTGGCGAGCAGCGACACGAACGGACCGCCGGCGAGCAGCAGGCCGATCGCGAAGCTTGACATGCCGGCATCCTTCAAGTACAGCGGAAAAAACGTCCCGTAAATGGAAATGGCGCCATAAATGAAAAAATTGAACGCTTTGATGATGCCGAGCGTACGCGCGTTGGGCATTGAAGACGATGTAGACGATGTAGACGATGAGGCCGATGAAGGTAATGCTGGCGATGACATGTCCCGTAATCCATCCTTTCCCGTGCGTGTACTAGTATATAATGGCAGCGCTCGCTCCTGCTACCCCGTCCGGCGCATTCGCGTCCGGTCGGCGCGAAAAAAAGGAAACCGCGGAACGAATCCGCGATTTCCCGCGAATGCCGCGATTTCCAAGTGAAGGAGCGTACGTTCGAGCGCACGGTTGAGCCGCCGCACCGTTTTCGGCCCCCCGACGGTTCCGGGCGGGTGTCCGATGCGACGATTGCGCGCCTCTCGCTCGAGAGACAACGGCGAGTGATGGCGCGTGACGGTTGTCGATCTTCGCAGACGCGGCCCGGCGAGCCGCGGCGTTACCAGGCCGCGACCTCGCCGTCCGCCCGCGGCTCCGTGCCGCCGGCCAGCACGCCGCTCGCGGGATCGCGCCAGATGATCTGGCCGCGGCCGAACATTCCGACGTCCAGCGCCCGCTGCACGGTATGGCCCTTCCTGGCCAGCGCCTGGGCGAGATGATCCGGGAAGCCCGGCTCCACCTCGATGACCGTATCCCGGACCCACCGCCATCTCGGCGCGTCCAGCGCGGCCTGCGGATTGAGTCCGAAATCGATCGTGTTCAGCAGCAGCTGCACGTGGGCCTGCGGCTGAATGGAGCCGCACATGACCCCGAACGGACCGACGGGAACTCCGTTCTTCGTCAGGAAGCCGGGAATGATGGTGTGGAACGTCTTCTTCCCCGGCGCAAGCGCGTTCCGGTGATCGGGGTTCAGGGAGAAGCCGGAGCCGCGGTTCTGCAGGCAGATGCCGGTGCCGGGCACGACGATGGCGGAACCGAAATCGCCCGCGTGGCTCTGAATGAACGAGACCATGTTCCCCTCGCCGTCGGCCGCGGCCAAATACACCGTGCCGCCCGTCGGCGGTTCGCCCGGCGCCGGGACGAGCGCGCGCTCCCCGATCAGCGCCCGCCGTTCGTCGGCATACGCGTCCGACAGCAGCGCGTCGACGGAGACGTCCATGTGCCGCGGGTCGGTGATGTACGCCAAACCGTCGGCGAATGCGAGCTTGACCGCTTCGATTTGCTTGTGGTACGTGTCGGCCAGATCCTTCGCGGCGTGATCGAAGCCCTTCAGAATGTTCAGCGCGATCAGCGCGACGAGCCCTTGGCCGTTCGGCGGGAGCTCCCATGCCTCGTAGCCCTTATACTTCACGTGGATCGGTTCGACCCACTCGGGGCGATACGCCGCCAAGTCTTCCTTCCTCAGATAGCCGCCCTTCTCCCGGAAGTGCAGGTCGATCCGGTCCGCCAGCTCGCCCCGGTAGAAGGATTCCGCGTTCGTCTCGGCGATCGAGCGAAGCGTCCGGGCGTGGCCTTCGGAGCGCCACAGCTCGCCGGCGGCCGGCGCCCTGCCTGCCGGCGCGAACGTCGCGAACCACGGCGCGTAAAGCTCGTCCCCCAGCTCGCCGATGTTCCGGAAGCCGTCGGCCCAATAACGCGCGATCGTCGGCGATACCGGGTAGCCGTCCTCCGCGTACTCGATCGCCGGGCGAAGCGTCTCGGTCAGCGGCAGCCGGCCGAACCGTTCGGCCAGCGCGGCCCAAGCGGCCGGCGTGCCGGGAACGGTCACCGGGAGCAGGCCGTAGCCCGGCATCCGTTCGTGACCGGCCGCCCGGACCGCCTCGAGCGAGATCGCGGCGGGCGCCGGGCCGCTCGCGTTCAGGCCGTGAAGCTTGCCCTCCGCCCAGACGATCGCGAACGTGTCGCCGCCGATGCTGTTCGAATTCGGCTCGACGACGGTCAGGCACGCCGCCGCCGCGATCGCGGCATCGACGGCGTTGCCGCCCCGCTTGAGGACGTCGAGTCCGGCCTGGGCGGCAAGCGGCTGCGCGGTCGCTACCATGCCCTTGCGGCCGTAGGTCGTCATGCGCCGCGACGGATAAGGATTATACAGCGGTTCGAAGTTCATTGTTCAGTTCGCCTCCCGGATGACGGCCGGCGAATGCGCCGCCACTTCCTCGGCGGTCACTTCCCGGTCCAGCTGCGCGGACAGGTAGATGCCTTCGCTGATGAGCATCGTTTGCAGCGCGAGCTCGGCGGTCGGCAGCAGCCCGACCCTGCCCTGCAGCGCGGCCGCCCAATGCTTGGCGGACGATTCGTACGCGTCCTCGTCCGGGTACAGGCGGCGCCGGCGCTCGCTCATGGCGTTCAGGTCGATCGTGCCGTCGACGTCCATGTCGCCGACCGTCGTGTAATAGCCGAAGCCCGTCGTGGCGCGGACGTCGGAATACGCCGGCAGCCGGATGCCGCCGCGCGAGCCGACGAGGCTGCCGCCTTCGAGGCCGTCCAGATGGAGCGACCACGCTTCGATGATGTCGAGCGTGGCGCCGCCCGCGAACCGCACGAAGCCCATGGCCGACTCCTCGACGTCGAAGCCGCTCTCCGCTCTCCGCTTGGCATCCATGTCCATCTCCTGATAGACGCGGCCCGAGATGCGCGTCGCCTCGGGCATGCCCAGCAGATACAGCATCTGCGCGATATGATAGACGCCCATGTCGAGCAGCGCCCCGCCGCTCGCGGCGTCCTTGCGGGTGAAGAACGGCGTGCCGTAGCCGTCGACGAACGGACGCCCGCGCCGCCGGAAGCCGGTCGACCGGGCATGGTAGAGCCGCCCGAGCCTGCCTTCGTCGATCAGCGTCTTGGCGGCTTTCGTCTCGCCGCGGTACAGCGTCCCGAGCTGAATATGCAGCATTTTGCCGCAGTCGTTCGCCGCCCGGACCATCGCCGCCCCGTCCCGGTACGTGCCCGCGATCGGCTTCTCGCAGTAGACGTGCTTGCCCGCCTCCAGCGCGGCGATCGTCGCCGGCGCGTGGAAGTTATTGTGCAGGCAGACGTCCACCGCGACGAGGTCGTCGCGGCGGAGCATCTCCCGATAGTCGGTATAGACGCTTCCGATGCCGTAGCGTTCCGCCACGCGGCGGGCCTCCGGCTCGTTGACGTCGCAAACGGCCGCGATCTCGATGCCGCCGATGGAGGCGTACTGCTCGAGATGATGCTTGCCGATCTGGCCGACGCCGATGATTCCGATTCTGACCGGTTCCATAGTCGCTCCTCCTCAGGACTCGCCCATGCGATTGAACATTCTTCTGACGGATGCCAGCATCCAGTCGATTTCTTCATAGGCATGCGTCTTGGCGTTATGCTCGACGGCCCAGTAGCCGCCGTAGCCCGCTTGCTCCAGCGCCCGGACCGAGGCTTCGGCTTCGCCGGACGTCAGCGTTTTCAAGTCGACGTGCGTGTGCACGACCCACGGCGCCACGATCGCGTCGCCGTCCGCATGCTCGGGTCTCCAGCGCTTCAAGTGCAGCAGGATGCCGAAGTTGGGGCGATCCACCGCCTCGGCGATCCGCTTGAGCAGATGCGGATTCAGCGCCGCTCCCATATGGTTCTCGGGGCCGACCGTATAGCCGTGTTCCGCGCCGCGGTCGCAATATTCCTGATAGCGCTTTACGATATAGTCGAAGTCGGCCTCGCCGATCTCTTCCGTCCCTTGCGTGCAGATGTCGATGCGGACCGTCCGCGCGCCGAGCAGCTCGGAGGCGCGCAGATGGAGCAGCGCGTTCCGGTACAGCCGCTCGCGCTTGGCCGGGTCCGGATCGACGAGATGGACGCCGTCGAGCGCGATGTTCGCGACCGTCAGCTCCCGCTCGTCGATCGCCTCCCGAATCTTGATGATGACCTCTTCCTCCGGCAATAGCACGAGACCGTCATCGTTGCCGCTCGCGAAGAAGCCGTTCCACAAGTCGACGGCGTCCAGGCGATAGCGGTATTTGACCGATTCGAGATAGCCGAATATATCCATCTTGCCGGCCTGCTTCTCATTAAAGAACGAAAATCCTCCGATGGACAGCTTCATGCGGTGTCCACGCTCCTCTCTGGCTGGTACGCGTTGATTGGCGGCGACCGGAAACCGCGATGCCCGCCAGGTACCCGGGCGCTTCGCGTTCCGGCCCCCGATCCATGCCGTTACCGCTTATCTATGCGCGCGGACGGCGTTACTTGCCCGCTTTTTGCTTGATATCGTCGAGCAGCTGCTGGAACTTGGGATTCATGTCCTTCAGGACGGCCGCCGGGTCCTGTTCCTTGTTGAAGATCGCCTGCTGCTCGTTCAGCATGAACGAGGTGATGTCGCCGTAGCCGGCGATGAGATGGTTCGGCGATTCCTTGCCCTTCTCGATCGCGGCCGAGTTGACCTCTTCCAGGTAGGCGGTGTCCGTCAGCCCCTCGTACTGCTTGAACCATTCCGCGTACGCGACGGTGTCGGACGGCGGATAGCCGGTCGTCTTCGTCATCTCCATCTGCATCTCCGGGCTGGTCATGAACTTCACGAGCTTCCAGGCGGCGTCCGGGTTCTTCGATTTGGAGGAGATCATGAGCGGGTCGGCGTAGATGAACGGCGTCGACGTGCCCGCGGGACCGGTCGGCAGCGGCAGCACGCCGAACTTCATGTTCGTTTCCTTGAAGCCGCCCATCGCCCAGCTGCCGACGAGCGACATCGCGACCTTGCCCGTCAGGAGCGGATCGCCGATTTTGCCGATGGATTCCTCGACGGCCTTCGTCGGCATGACCTTATCCTTGAAGATCATATCCTGGAAGAACTTCGTCGCTTCCGCGAGCTTCGGATCCGTCAAGTCCGCCTTGTCCAGGAAGCCCGAGGCGTAGGCCGGCGCGAAGACGTCGAGGCCCCAATCCCAGCTGTACGTAAGCAGATGCTCGCCCATGCCGTACGTGAATCCGTAGACGGCGCTTGGCTTGCCGTAGTCCTTGCTCACCGATTTCGCGAGCTCGACCAGTTTGTCCCATGTCCATGCCGAATCGCCCGGCTTGTAGTTCGGCACCGTCACGCCGGCTTTGTCGAACAGCTCCTTGTTATAGAAGATCATGCTGGAGTAAATATTCAGCGGAATGCCTTTCTGCTGGCCGTCGATTTTGTAAATGTCGAGCGTGGACTGCGGGATGTTGGGGTTGTTGAAGTCGGCCATGTACGGCGTCAGATCCAAAACCATGTCGCGGACGTTGTAATCGACGAAGCCGCTCTGGCCCCAGTGGCTCCAGATGTCCGGCGGCGTGCCGCCCGCGACCATCGTGTTCATCTTGGAGTCGAACTGATCGTAAGGCACGCTGACGATTTCGAGCGTGATGTCCGGATTGGCGGCCTCGAATTTCTTCTTCACGACGTCCGGCAGTAATTTGTCCCGGATTCCGTTGTCCTGCGCGTTCAGCAGCGTAATCGTGACCTTCTTCCCGCCGCCGCTCGAACCGCCTCCGGCCGGCTCGTTCGCCGCGCCGTTCGCGTTCGCCCCCGTATTGCCGTTCGTGCCCCCATTCCCCCCGTTGCCCGTGTCCGAGCTGCATCCGCCGAGCGCCAATACCGCTCCGAGGCACGCGACGTTCGCGATGCCGATCCACTTCTTCGCCATCTATAACCCTCCTATGCGTATCATCGTTATCGAACCATTCCCGACTTGGCAGCGATGCGGCGTCTTCCCGGCCGGCATCCCCTCCCTTCCGTTCCGCGGCCGGCTATTTCAGACCGGACACGACGATCCCTTGGACGAAATACTTTTGCGCCAGGAAGAAGATGATCGTCGGCGGCAAAATCGCCACGATGCCGGCGGCCATGAGCAGATGCCAGGGCACGATGTTGAACATGCTCGTGAAGGACGACAAGGCGATCGACACCGTGAACTTGGAATCCGTATTCAGATAGATCAGCGGGCCCAAATAATCGTTCCACCGATACATGAAGCCGAATATGGCCGCGCTCGCCAGCGCGGGACTGCAGAGCGGCAGCGCGATATTCCAGAACGTCCGGAGCTCGCTGCAGCCGTCCAGTCGCGCGGCTTCGAACAGATCGACGGGCACCGAGCTGAAGAACTGCCGCAGCAGGAAGATGATGTACGCCGAACCGAGGAAGGACGGCACGTTCAGCGGCAGGTAGGAATCGATCCAGCCCAGGTTCTTGAACAGGACGAATTGCGGAATCATCGTGACGGGGTACGGAATCATCATGGTGGCGAGCAGGATCAGGAACATGGCGCCCCGGCCATAGCCGCGGTACCGCGAGAAGCCGTAGGCGACGAACGCCGAGGAGAACACCTCGCCGAACGTGCCGACGACGGCGTACATCGACGTGTTGTAGAAATACCGCCCGAACGACCTCGCCTTCATCGCGTCGATGAAGTTATGCCACACGGCTGGGCTCGGCACCCATTCGGGCGGGAACAGGAACACGTCCTGCTGCGTCTTGAGCGCGGTGCTGACCATGATGTAAAGCGGCAGGATCATCAGCGCCGCCAGGATGATCAGGGTCGCGAACGCCAGCGCCTTGACCGTTCGTTCTCCCGCGGACGCGGAGCGTCCCGCGGCGATTTTGCGCGTCGTCATCTCAATCCCCGCCCCCTTCGTAGTGGACCCACCGTTTGGACACCTTCATCATCAGCCAGGTCAGCAGGCCGACGAAGACGAACAGCACCCAGGCCATTGCGGACGCATAGCCGAGGTTGAACGAGCGGAACGCTTGCTGGTAAAGGTAATAGACGTAGAAGTAGGACGCGTAATTGGGACCGCCCTTGGTCATGACGTCCGCTTGGACGAACACCTGGAACGAACCGATGATGCCGGTGATGAGCAGGAACAGCGTGACGGGCGAGATCATGGGAATGGTGATGTTCACCAGTTGACGGAAGCGCGAAGCGCCGTCGATCTGGGCGGCTTCGTACAGGTTGGGCGGAACGCTCTTCAGGCCGGCGAGGTAGATGACGACGTTGTTGCCGAGCGTCCAGAGCGACATCATGATGAGGGAAGGAATGACCCAATGCTCGTCGGACAGCCATTGGGGACCGGTGTTGCCGGTGATCTTGTAGTAGAGGACGTTCACGACGCCGAAGTCGGGATCCAGCAGCCAGACCCACAGCAGGGACAGCACGACGCCGGAGACGACCGAGGGCAAGTAGAAGATGGTGCTGAATACGCGCTGTCCCGGGATGCGGACGTTGAGGAGGATGGCCAGGAACAGCGAGGCCGCGAGACCGACCGGAACGCCGACAAGCGTGTAATATAAGGTGACGCCGGACGATTTCCAGAAGAGATCGTTTTGAAACAGGTTTATGTAGTTTTGAAAGCCGATGAATACGGGTTCGTGGGCGATGTCGTAGCGGGTGAAGCTGTAGTAGCCGGATACGAGGATCGGGCCGCCCGTGAACAACAGAAGTCCGAGGATCCAAGGCGACAGGAACAGGTACAGATACTTCGTTTCGCGCAATTCCGTCTTCTTTCCAAGGCGTAGGCCTGCCATATCGGGTTTCATCCCCTTGCATCGTTAATGGTGGCTGACTCCAAAACCATGCGGCGTTCGACTGAACCGGATGTAAGAAGATGCTGCGTGCGGATAATCGTAGCGATGCGAGCAAGCGGCAACGCGCCCGCTTCGATGCCGGCATGCGGCATACGCGCCCGCGGCGGTGCGAGGCGGTTTGTCCGGCCGCTGTCCGGCGGGCTTGTACGGCCGTTGTCCGGCGGCTTGCGCCCAACGGCTTTCCCAGTGGCTTGTCCGGCCGACGTCCGGCGGATTGCCCGCCGACTGTAACGCACTCCTCCTTTCTCGCGGCATGTTTGTGTTTGCTTATCTAACATGTTATGACTCATTATAAAGGTTACTACCTTTCATGTAAATAACGAAATTGATTGTAATGTAAGCGATTTCAATTAACATTGTTATGAGCTCTGCCGACTTTGTTCCGATCTTATTGCCGGCAGCTATCGACCCGCATCGGACCCTCGCGCCGCTCAAGGAGACGCGCGGGTCCGGTGCGGTTCTCGCCGCCGTCCTTCGGATGGCGGACCGAGCACCGCCCTGTTCTAAGCCTTCGCTCCGAGGCGATGACCCTGAAATTGCGGGAGATACGGCGCATTGGCAGCGAGAATCTCGTCGAACACTTGCTTGGCCAGCTTCGCGCTGCCAACCAGCGGATGCAGGGTCAACGCCTGCAGGCCCGCGGCATAGTCGCCCTCCGCCGCGGCTTTCACGGTCAGCTCTTCGAAAGCTTTCACGAGCTGCAGCAGCCCTCGGATCTGGGGAGGGATCGGCGCCTCGATGCGGACCGGATGCGCGCCCTGCGAATCGATGACGCAGTTGACCTCCACCGACGCGTCCGCCGGCAGGAACGGCAATATGCCGTCGTTGCGCACGTTCACGATTTGAAGGTCGCGCTTGTCGTTGTAGATCGACGTCATCAGGTTGACGGCCGCTTCGGAATAATACGCCCCGCCCCGCTGCTGGAGCTGCGGGGGCTTGACCGCCAAGCCCGGGTCCTCGTACAGCTCGAACAGCTCGTTCTCCACCCGCTTGACGTCGTCGGCCCGCGTCGTGCCCTTCTCCAGGAACGTCTTGTTCATCTCTTCGAACACGAGATCCTTCATGTAATAGTAACGATGATAGCTGCACGGCAGCGCCCCCATGGCACGGAGAAATTCCGCGTCCCATCCGAAATCGGGAACGTTCTTCATCGTCAACCCGCTTGCGCCCGCGGCCTTGTTCAGCACGGCGGCCGTGATGTCGGCGCCCCCGACGACGATGCGGGTCGTCCAGTTCAGGTGGTTGATGCCGGCCATCTCGATGCTCACGTCGGATACGTCCGCGCCGCACAGCTTCGCGATTTGCATCTTGGTGCCGATCGGCAGGTTGCACAAGCCGACCGTGCGGATGCCCGAATACTTGAGCACGGCTTCCGTCACGACGCCCGCCGGGTTCGTGAAGTTGATCATGTACGCGTCCGGAGCCAGCTCTTCCATCTCGCGCGCGATATCCAGGATGACCGGGATCGTCCGGAGCGCCTTGGCGAAGCCGCCCGCGCCCGTCGTCTCCTGGCCGATGAGCCCGTGCCGGAGCGGAATCTTCTCGTCCCGGGAACGCGCCTCCAGCATGCCGACGCGCATCTGCGTCGTGACGAAGTCCGCGCCGGCGATCGCTTCCCGGCGGTCGAGCGTCGTATGGACGCGAATCGGCACGCCTGCCTGCGCGATCATCCGTTCGGCCAGCCTGCCTACCGTTTCCAGTTTGCGCCGCCCTTCTTCGATGTCGACCAAATAAAGCTCGCGCACGGGAAAGCTGCCATAATGGTTGATGAAGCCTTCGATCAACTCGGGGGTATACGACGATCCTCCGCCGATTACCGCCACTTTCAACCGGTCTTTTCTCATGGGGCGACGCCTCCGTCTCTAGCATTGTTATTATAGGTAAGGCTGATTATAAATTCATCATTACAAATCGTCAACCCATATTTTTCAATTTTTACGCCTTTTCGGCCAAAGCGATGCGATACTTTCGAGGAGATCGCGCAATTTCGCGATAATGTTTCCTTTACGATTGCCTTCCGTCAAGGAGCCTTTTCTTTCCTTTCGACGATTCGGCGGATATGTTATGATGAATGCGTATCCATGCGCAGTTGTATGGATGGATTCCATGTTGAACGAGGAGTTTCCGCTATGTCCATAAGCAAGTACGCCGTCGTGAAGCAGCATCTGCTCGGTGCCATCAAATCCGGCGAATACCGGCCGGGCGACCAATTGCCGACGGAGGATGAACTGTGCAAGCTCTACAACGTGAGCCGCACGACGATCCGCCAGGCGCTTCAGCAGCTCGAGCTGGAAGGCCGCATCAACAAGATTCAAGGCCGGGGGACGTTCATCGCCGACGCCAAATCCGAAATCGTCCATCATATGCTCGCGCCGATCGTCAACTTCTCCGAGCTGATGGAAGAGCTCGGCCGCCGTTCCGAGACCCGGCTCCTGGCGTCGTCCGTCGTGCCGGCCGAACCCCCGTTTCAATCGCAGCTGGACATTCCCGGGCAATCGCCCGTCACGAAGCTGGTCCGGCTTCGCCTCGCCGACGACCAGCCGGTCGCCTACGAGACCATCTATCTGCCGTGGTCCTTGGCGCCGGGACTGTCGAACGAGGAGGAAATCGGCTCGCTGTTCAAGCTGCTCAAGGAGAAGTACGGGCGTCCGATCGACCGCTCCCTGGATACGCTGAAGCCGGTCATCGCGGACGAAGCGGTCGCGGAGCTGCTCCGGATCGAACCGGGCGCTCCTTGCTTCCACATTCGTACCGTCTCCTACCTTCAGGACAACACGCCGATCGAATACAGCGAAAGCTTTTTCCGGGCCGATATGTCCCATTTCGTGATCGAACGGAGGTATGACCATCGCTAGGCGCGGGCGCGGTTTCGCCCGAAAGGCAGCCGCGAAGCCGGGCGCACAAGATCAAAGAGCCTGCGCGGCGCAGGCTCTTTCGATTTGTTTGCCTAATGGTGCCATGCTTAAGGGAAGCTCATATTTAGGCATCGTCACCTTATCCGCTTTCCGCCGGGGGACGGGCTTTTGGCCGGATGCGCTCAATTGAATCCGCCGTTGACGCGTATCGTCTGCCCCGTGATCCAGCGGGCTTGGTCGCTGACGAGCAATTCCACCGCGTTCGCGATATCCTCCGGTTCGCCCAGGCGCCCGAACGCGTTCATGCGGCGGTACGAATCGACCAGCTCCGGCGACTTGCCGTTCAGGAACAATTCCGTCGCGACTTGACCCGGCGCGATGCTGTTGATCACGATGCCGCGGGGACCGAATTCCTTGGCCAGCTGCCGGGTCAGCTGCTCGACCGCGCCTTTCGTCGCGGCATAAACGCTGTAGGCGGGCAGCATCGCGCCCGAAACCGAGGTCGAGAAGTTAAGGATCGTCCCGCCTTTCGCCATATGCGCCATCGCCTGCTGACACGCGAAGTACGTACCTTTCACGTTCACCGCGAAATGCCGCTCGAACAGCGCTTCCGACATGTCGGCGATCGGCGCGGGCACCATCATGCCGGCGTTGTTGACCAAAATGTCGAGCCGTCCGAAGCGCGCCATCGTCTCCCCGAACAACGCTTCGACGTCGGCGACGCTGCTCACGTCGGCCCGAATGGCCGCCGCCTCCCCGCCGAATTGCCCGATCGTCTCCACGACTTCATCCGCATTTGCATGGCTGGAGGCGTAATTGACGATCACCTTCGCGCCGAGCCGCGCCAGCTGGATGGCCGTCTGCCGCCCGATCCCCTTCGAAGCTCCTGTTACGATCGCGACTTTGTCCTTTAATGTCATGGCTCTCCCACTCCCCTGTATCGTTAGAATCGGCCGATCCGCGCGTCGTGCGCGGTCGACCTTGCATATTCATCATAGCGGAGCGCGGGCTGCCGCCGTTAGATCATCCCTCTCCGATTCTTGCCCGATTCTCTTTCGGCAGGTTATGATGCATCTACAAGCCTATGTACGAAAAGGAGCTCCGAACATGAACGAATCGCTTCCCATGGAACTAGCCTTGCGGCAGCTCGCGCTGTTGGTCCGCCGCCACGCGCCGTCGAACGGCAGGTACGAGACGGCCATACCCTCGCTTACGCTGATGCATGCCACGGAAGTCACGGAACCGATGGAATCGGTTCACCGGCCCTCCGTCTGCATCGTGGCCCAAGGGGCGAAGACGGCGGTGCTGGCGGGCGAAACCTACAGATACGATCCCTCGGCCTATCTAGTCGTCTCCGTGGATTTGCCGATGTCCGGCCGCATCGTCGAAGCTTCGCCCGAGACGCCGTATTTGTCCTTGAAGCTGAGCTTCGACCCGGACGTGATCTTGGCCGTCGTCGCCGAAATGAACAAACCCCACATGCCGTCCGCGGAGCCGAGCCGCGGCATCACGCTCAACCGCATGTCGCCCGAATTGCTGCAAGCCGTCGCAAGGCTCATGCGGCTGCTTGACGAGCCAGAAGACGTGCCGGCCTTGGCGCCGCTCGCGCTCCGGGAAATCCTCTACCGGGTGCTGCGAGGCGAGCATGGCGCCCTGCTGCATCAGATCGCCGTCATCGGCAGCCACGCGCACGGAATCCAACAGGCGATTCACGCGATTAACCGGCATTTCGACCGTCCGATCGCGGTCGACGATCTCGCCAAGTCCGCGAACTTGAGCACGTCCGCGTTTCACAAGCATTTCAAGCGCGTCACGGCGATGAGTCCTCTGCAGTACCAGAAGACGGTCCGTTTGCAGGAAGCGCGCCGGCTAATGTTGACGGAAGGGATGCAAGCCGCCGACGCGGCCTTCCGCGTCGGCTACGAGAGTCCGTCCCAGTTCAGCCGGGAATACGCGCGCATGTTCGGGCGTCCGCCGATGCTGGACGTTCGCGAGCTGCTTCGCGGTCCTCGCGCGGATGCCTACTTCTACGATTAAGAAAGCGCGCATGGCGAACAGGGCTCCGACGATCATCGTCAGGAGCCCTGTCGCATGCGGAAGGACCGCGGCGGAATAAACCGGCGCTTATTAAGGAACACTCCTGGTACGCACGTTACCGTCGAAAGGAGCGTTGCCATGAACCAAGTATTCGCGGAAGTAACCGGCGGCAAACGCGAGCTCAACAAGGTGTTCTGGGCCGCCGGCTTCGGCTGGATGTTCGATGCCATGGACGTCGGCCTGCTTTCCTTCATCCTTGTCGCGCTCCGCAAGGAATGGGGGCTGTCAGCGCAGGAGGCGGGCCTGCTCGGCACGTTCAATTTGGTCGGCATGGCCATCGGCGCGGTCTTGGGCGGCTATCTTGCCGACCGGTTCGGCCGGCGTCCCGTGTTTCTCTTGACGCTGGTGGTGTTCGGCGCGTTCAGCTTCGGCAGCGCGTTCGCGGGCGGGTTCGGCATCATGCTGGCGCTGCGGTTCCTGATGGGCGTCGGGCTGGGGGCCGAGCTGCCGGTCGCGTCCACCCTCGTCAGCGAATTCGCGCCGGCGGCAACGCGAGGCCGGATGGTCGTCCTGCTGGAAAGCTTCTGGGCCGCCGGCTGGATCTTGGCCGCCGTGCTCGCGTACTTCGTCATTCCGCCGTACGGCTGGCGCGTCGCGGTCGCCGTCGGCGCGCTCCCGATCGTGCTCGCGCTATGGATCCGCCGCGAGGTGCCGGAATCGCCGCACTATCGCCCGAAAGCGGAACGGCGCATCCGGATCCGCGAGCTGTTCACGTCCTACAAGCGCGAAACGATCGCACTCTGGGCGGTTTGGTTCGCCATCGCCTTCTCCTATTACGGCATGTTTCTCTGGCTGCCTTCCGTCCTCGTCGACAAAGGCTTCACCATGATCCAGAGCTTCCGCTACGTCCTGCTCATGACGCTCGCCCAGCTGCCCGGCTACTTCGCGGCTTCGTACCTCGTGGAGAAATGGGGCCGCAAGGCGACGCTCGCCGTCTTCCTGATCGCTTCCGGCGCGATGGCGCTCGGCTTCGGCTTCAGCCAGAGCACGGGAACCCTGCTGCTGACGGGAGCGCTGCTGTCCTTCTTCAATCTGGGCGCCTGGGGCGCGCTGTACGCCTATACGCCCGAAAACTACCCGGCGCCGATCCGCGGGGCGGGCGCCGGCTTCGCCGCCGGCTTCGGGCGGATCGGAAGCGTGATCGCGCCGTATCTCGTCGGCGTCCTCGTGCAGGGGCACGCCGGCTATGCGCCGATTTTCAGCCTGTTTACCGCGGTGCTGCTGATCGGAACGGTCATGCTGCTCGTCTATGGCGTCGAGACCAAGGCCCGGGAGGCGGGCTGAATACCGCTCGTCGCCTGATTCGAACCGTTAAGGCGTCCAAAAACAGCAGCCGAAAACGCGAGGTTTCCGGCTGCTGTTTGATTTTGATTTTCGGCGCGACTTATCGCTTCAGCGGAGCGCGAAGGCTGGCCGGCAGCCGTTCGTTCGCGGCATGGACCGCTTCGAAGTGGCCGCCCTTCCTCCCGGCGAACATCTCTTGCACCGCCCGGCCCGCGGCCGCCCTGCTCGCTTCGCCGAGCTCCGGTTTCAGGCATGCGTTCGTCGCGCATTCGATCAAGTCTTGGGCGATGCGTTCCCAAAGAAAGTACGAGAGCGCTGCAGGGTTCGTCTCCCCCGCGCCGTAACCTTCATGAAACGCGGCGGCATGCGGTTCGCGGACGAAGATGAAATCCCGTTCCTTCGGGGCCAGCATCGCTTCGTCCCAATTGATCACGAACACGCGGTCCGCCTGGCCGCGGATGACGTTCGACGCGTGCAGATCGGCGTGACAGATCACTTGCGGAAGCGTCTCGCCCTGCAGCGCCTCCGCCAATCGCGCGAGCGAAGCCATCATCTCGCCGATCATGGCGCGGTTGGCGGCCCAGCACGCGAGCAGCTCGCGCCCGGTATAGTCCTTGGCGGCCGCGCGCGCATCGTCCTCGCCGAACTCGCGAATCCAGCGTATGTACGCGGACGGATCGAAGCGTTCTTCGCGCAGCGAAGCGATGTTCGCAGGCGGAGGCACTTGATGGATGCGTTTCATGACTTCGCCGATCGCCTTCCAGTGCTTCGCCGTCATGCCGTCCAAGCCCGCGCTTCCTTCCACATAGGGGTAGACCGATACGGTCCACGCTTCAAGCCGGGTCCACAAAGCGCCGTCCGCGGCGGGAATCGGGGCAACGACGGCTTCGATCCCTTGACCCCGCACATACGCCGGGACAAGGTAGCGGTTCGCCTCGAACGGACGAGAGGACGCCTTCAGCAAGTATGCCGTCCCTTGTTCGTCGATCGCCCGGTAGACCCCGGCCCCGAAGTCATGGCCGTGCGGAAGAAACGCCAGCGAAACCGGATTCAGGCGATACCGGTCGCGAAGACAATGGAGAAGCCGCTGCTCCGACACATCCGGCGCGCTGCGGATGTCCGGCCGGGTGTTTGACGGTTGTTTTGCATTCATAGCAAGTTAACCCTCCATGCTCTTGATTTTTTTCGGAAGGGCATTCGTTCCGGTGCACGGTACGGTTAGCCGTTCCGTACCTCATCAGTCCATTCGCGGCAGATCATCTCCATCTAAAAACCTCCTTATTTAGGATGGTTCTACCTTAGCGCAATCCGGAGTGCCTGTATAGCGAAAACGCTTTAAGGACCGCCGCTAAAGAAGCCTGCCCTTTACTGCTTCGTCCGTGGGCACAAAAAAACGCAGCCCCATCGCCGTTTCGGCAAAGGGGCCGCGCTGGAATTCATCGTAGTGTCGGATTAAATAAACCCGCCGTTGACGCGGATCGTCTGGCCCGTCACCCAGCCGGAATCCGGTCCGGCCAGGAACAGCACGACCTTGGAGATGTCCTCGGTCTCCGCGAGCCGGCCGAAGGAGTTGCCGCTGCCGACGCTCGCGATTTGCTCCGGCGTCTTCCCGGCCGTGAACAGCTCCGTATTGATCGGTCCCGGCGCCACGGTATTGATCGAGATCCCTTTCGGGCCCAGCTCCTTGGCCAACTGGCGGCTGAACTGCTCGACGGCGCCTTTGGAGCCCGTATACGCGCTGTAGGTCGGGAACATCTGACCGGTGACCGAGGTCGAGAAGTTGATGATGCGCCCGCCGCTTCCCATGTGCTTCGCCGCCTGCTGGATCGCGAAGAACGTGCCTTTCGCGTTGATCGCGAACTGCCGGTCGTAGTCTTCCTCCGTAATGTCCGCGAGCGGCTTCGTGATCATGATGCCGGCGTTATTGATCAAAATATCGATGCGGCCGTAAGCGTCCAAGGTTTCGCGGAACAGCCGCTCAATCTCGGTTACCTGCCCGACGTCGGCTTGAACCGCCAACGCTTCCCCGCCGTTCGCCTTGATGGCGGACACGACCTCCTCCGCTCTCCCCGGGCTGCTGGCATAATTGACGACTACTTTGGCCCCGTGCTCCGCGAGCAGCTCGGCGATCGCTTTTCCCAGCCCGCGCGACGCTCCGGTGACCAACGCGACTTTGCCTTCCAATGTACGGCTCATGAATGATTCCTCCCTGAATTAGCTGTTCGTTTGCTTGATAACGGCTGCGATTCTACATCGAATCGATGAACGGACTAAGGATTAACATTTCCTCGCTTTGATGATTTGATTATAGATCAGCTTCAAACAAATATCAAGTGACAGATTATCGATTTTGTCATTTAATTTTTCGATGCCGGTTCGCGCCGCTTGCGAGAAAGCAAACAAAGCAAATATAAACAATCAAAGCAAATATAAACAAACAAAGCAAACAACCCTTCGATTCAGGGATCGAAGGGTTGTTGAAGACTGCCCAATGCGCGTCGATGTTCGTGCTTCGCGCACGCAGGCTGGTTACTGGTATCGAGTGGTTCTTCGCGGCTCGGCGCCAAGTATGGCGAGCCTACCGCACGATGCCGTACAGGAGCACGCGCCAGACGGACTCGAATTCCCGGTCGGCGCGCTCCGCAAGCCATTCCCGCGCATGAGACGGGTGGTGGAATTTCGATGTGGCGATGAAGATGGCGCGAGCGGTCTCCTCCGGATCGCCGGGCTTCAGCTCGCCGGACGCGATACCCGACGCGATGATGGATGCCAGCTGCCCGATCAAGCGGCCGATGTGGGCTTCGATCATTCCGCCGGCTTCCAACGTGACGTCCGCGTACATTTTGAACAGCTCGGGATCGTCCGCCGCGTACGTCCGCTTGGCCGCGATGAGGGCGACGACCCACTGCCGAAGCCGATCGGCCGCGCTGTCGCCGGGAAGGTCCGCGAGCGACGCCAGCGGCTCGGCGATGATCCGGTCCAGCCAGCGCGCCGTCACCGCTTCGCGCAGCGCGGCTTTGCTCGCGAAATGGCGGTACAGCGTGCCATGGCTTACTTGAAGCGCCCGCGCGACGTCCACGACGGACGTTTTGTCCGGTCCGAAGCGCTTCAGCACCTGTTCCGCGGTATCGAGAATTTGTTCCTTGCTAAGCGGCAGATCGTTCGCCATCCGCTCGTCCTCCTTCCGGTCGTTGGTATTACTATAGCAGACCGCAAGTCGGATAACAATATCGCGATTCTGTTATTTGTCATCCAAATCATTGGCATGCGCATTCGAATCGCGCTTGCGAACCCGTCGGCGCCGCTTAACCGACATGGACGTTAATCGTCACCGCATCGTCGAACCCCAGCCTGCGGTACAGGTTCGTGCCCATGGGGCTTGCCTGAAGAATCGCGAGCTTGATGCCGGATTCCTGCATGTCGCGCAAGGCGTACGCCGTAACCGCGCTGCCGATCCCGCGCGAACGGAACGCCTTTAGCGTGGCGACGGTATACAGACCCGCCGCGTCGCCTTCGCCGTACGTCATGGCGCTGCCGACCGGTTCCCCGTTCAAGCTTGCCAGGTAATAACGCGCTTTGCCCGTCGGATCGAAGGCGAAGGCGTCGGTGAACGCCGCGGCCAACGCGTCCGGCAGCCCGTATTCCGCTACGAACACGCGTTTGAACGATGCGAGCTCTTCTTCCGTCCGTATCGCCGAGATGCGCAGTCCCGGCACGCGTTCGGCAGAAAACGTCCGCCCTTCGAGCGCCGCGGCCATGCCGGTCAAGCTGCCGCCGAATTCGAAGCCATTCGCTCGCAGCGCTTGCACGACCGCTCCGTCCGGCGCATGGGAATACGTATGCCAACTGCAGCGCATGCCGCGCGCGCGGTACGATTCCGCGATGGATCCGACCTCGGCGGCCGCGTCCCCGTCCGGCTTATAGCCGAATACGCGGTTGAAGATCGGCAGCGGCAGATCCGTCTCGATGCGGGCGCAGGCCGCGGTACGGACGAATTGCACCCGCGGGCTGTTGCCGCTCAGAAAGGCGAAGGTATCGATCATGTTTGCGATAATGGCTTGTACGTGCGATTCGTTCGTCAATGGCTGTTCCTCCTCGTGTCGTGCGGCCGCTTTTATGGTTCGGCCGCTCTAACCATCCCTTCTCCACACGCCCCCGGCACAGGATGCGAACCCGGCGCCTTCGTAGAACGCGGTCAGTTTGTTTTCGAACGTTAATGTGACGATGTCCAGTCCGAATCGCTCCGCTTCTTCCAGTAGTGCGCGAACCACCGCTTGGCCCAAGCCCGAACGCCGGTAATTGGGATGGACCATCACGTCTTCCATGTAGCCGTGCTGCAGCCCCATGCCCGAGATATAACCGAAAGCTATCAATTGCCGCCGTTCGTTGCGACACCCGGCCCAAAAGTTGCAGCGCTCGAACAAGCGCGGATAATCCGCATGACGCCCTTCCCACCCGATGTGCTCGCGGAGCGCCGGTACCTCGTCCGGCGCGATCGGCAGGTTGATAACGATGGGATGATACAATCGCTATTCCTCCTTACTATGCGTTCGGTCTGCCGAATTTCCCATTCCCTTCCCAAAACCTTATCTCCTCGCCACGTCTACTAGACGAGCTCCATCACGAAAGGTTACGGAAACTGCCATAATCGAGAGTGCCAACACAGATGCTGGCCAGTCGATCGCGTGCCCGGTTGCCGCCCCGAAACGTGATTCGGCTTTTCATACCGCGGGTCGAATTCGCTTGCGCTTTCGCACGCTTCTTCGCGCAATTATCCGCATCCCGCATAATTTCCGCCTGCTAATCAATACTACTAGTGGCAAAAAAGCCCTTCCCATCCCCCACACGCAAAGGAGCCGCGACAACCGTGACGACAGATTCCACGCGCCGCCCGGACGGGCAAAGCGCGAGCAACGAATTGACCAATCGGCAGGGTCACCCCATCACGAACAATCAAAACATCCGGACCGTCGGCAACCGCGGGCCGGCTACGCTGGAAAATTACGATTTCATCGAGAAGCTGAGCCATTTCGACCGGGAGCGCGTGCCCGAGCGCGTCGTTCACGCCCGCGGAGCCGGCGCGCACGGCGTCTTCGAGGCGTACGGCACCGTCGGCGGCGAACCGGCGAGCAAGTATACGCGCGCCAAGCTGTTTCAAGGGAAGGGCAAGCAGACGCCGCTCTTCGTCCGCTTCTCCACGGTCGTGCACGGCACCCATTCGCCGGAGACCCTCCGGGACCCGCGCGGCTTCGCGGTGAAGTTTTATACCGAGGACGGCAATTGGGACCTCGTGGGCAACAACCTGAAAATCTTCTTCATCCGCGACGCGATCAAGTTCCCCGACATGATCCACGCGTTCAAGCCGGACCCCGTGACCAACGTGCAGGACGCCGAGCGGTTCTTCGACTTCTGCGCCAGCTCGCCCGAAACGTTCCATATGGTCACGCTCGTCTACTCGCCGTGGGGCATTCCGGCCAATTACCGCATGATGCAGGGCTCCGGCGTGAATACGTACCGGTGGGTCAACCAGGCCGGCGAAGCGGTATTGGTGAAGTATCATTGGGAGCCGAAGCAGGGCATCAAGAACCTGACCGTGAAAGAAGCGAACGAGATTCAAGCGACGAACTTCAACCATGCGACGCAGGATCTGTACCAGGCGATCGAACGCGGCGACTATCCGGAGTGGGAGCTGCTCGTGCAGCTCATGCCCGACGGCGAGCATCCGGAGCTGGACTTCGATCCGCTCGACGACACGAAGCTGTGGCCGAACGACCGGTTCCCTTGGCTGCCCGTCGGCAAAATGACCTTGAACCGCAATCCCGCGGATTACTTCACGGAAGTGGAGCAGGCCGCGTTCGGCGTAGGCGTGCTCGTCGACGGGCTCGATTTTTCCGACGACAAAATGCTGCAGGGCCGCACCTTCTCCTATTCGGACACGCAGCGCCACCGCGTCGGCGCCAATTATTTGCAGCTGCCGGTGAACGCGCCCCGGAAGCATGTCGCGACGAACCAGCGCGGCGGCATGATGCAGCTCCGGGTCGATCTCGCGCCGGGCCAAAACCCGCACGTCAATTACGAGCCGTCGCTGCTCGGCGGCCTCGTCGAAGCGGAGCAGCCCGGCAAGGAGCATACGCCGTACGTGCAGGGCAACCTGGTGCGGCAATCCATCGACCGGAACGATAACACGAAGCAAGCCGGCGAGACGTTCCGGGGCTTCGAGCCGTGGGAGAAGGACGAGCTGCTCGCCAACCTGATCGGCGATCTCTCCCGCTGCGACGCCCGCATTCGAGACCGCATGATCGCGCTCGCCGAAGCGGCCGACGAAGAATACGGCCGCCGTCTGCGGGAAGGCTTGGCGCAGGCCGGCGGCGGCGGAAGCAGCCAAACGAATCTCGCCAACCGCGACGGCGCCCAAGCGCCGAACGATGCCGCGCAAAAGGGACATGACGCCGAGCCGTACTGAGCCGTGCCCCCGGGCTTGCTTTGCCGTCTTGGCGGCTCGCGCGCGGACGAATGGACGAAGAGCTCCCGCAGTCTGGTCGCGGGAGCTCTTTTGCAATGCTTTGGTCGTGGTTGGCCGGCTCGGGATGCTTGCGATTCGGCCGCCGCAACCGGTATGGCCGCGATTTCGGTTGCTTCCGGCGCGCGGCCGGGCTACCATGGAACGGTGACCGATTAATCGCGAATGCCGAATCGCATTCGCCAAAGGAGAGAAACGCATGACTGCACTCGTACCGCCTTTCACGCCGGAGACCGCGCTCGCGAAGGTCCGCATGGCCGAGGACGGCTGGAACAGCCGCGACCCCGAGAAAGTATCGCTCGTGTACACGGAGGATTCGGTCTGGCGAAACCGCGTCGAATTTCCCGCCGGTCGGCCGGAAATCGTCGAATTCCTCAAGCGCAAATGGGAAAAGGAGCTGGACTACCGGCTGATCAAGGAGCTGTGGGCGTTTACGGACAACCGGATCGCCGTGCGGTTCGCCTACGAATGGCATGACGATTCGGGCAACTGGTTCCGTTCGTACGGCAACGAGAACTGGGAATTCGACGAGCAAGGCCTCATGCGCCGCCGGTTCGCGTCCATTAACGATATGCCGATCCGGCCCTCGGAACGCAAGTTCCATTGGCCGCTCGGCCGGCGTCCGGACGAGCATCCCGGACTGTCGGAGCTGGGCTTGTAGCCGCCCGGGACAACCTGGCTGACTAGCTATCGTCCGAGCGTGCGGTCCCGCTGGCTCCGCGCCCGGGACAACCACTTGACGACGCCGAGCGCCGCCGCGCCGACGACGACGACCGCCAAGGCGCCCATGCCATAGTAATAAATCGCATAGCCGGTTTCCTGGACTTGATTGCCCATCAGCCGTCCGAGCAGGAAATACAGCAGCGTCCACATGAGGCCCGTCGTATACGAGAAGACAGCGAACAGCTTGAAGCTCATCTGGTTCATGCCCGCTAGATACGGCATCACATGCCGGACCAGCGGAAAAAAATAGCTGGCGCAGAGCGCGAACTTCCCGTACCGGGAGAGCAGGCTTTCGGCGAAGCGCAACGCTTTGCCGAGCCGCGCCTTGTGCTGGAAGCGCCGCACCAACGGCCTGCCGTACCGGCGCCCCATCGTATAGCCGAAGGTCAGCCCGGACAGCACGCCGAGGTACGTGCATAGAAAGGCCGGCAGCGGGAGCAAGGAACCGCCCGCCGATACCGCGCCGGCCGTCATGACGATCACTTCATTGGGGACCGGAATGCTGATCAGGCCCAGACATAAAACGAAGAATAACGCTGCATAGCCCAGGTGCTGGATCAGCCCTGCCATCATATCGACGTCCATTCAACCTGCCTCTTTCCATACCGGGCGGATGTTGCTCCGATCGTCCCGGATTCTCTTCGGTTACGCGCTCCCTTTCTTACTTAGATTACGCGTTCCTTTCCTGCTTAACCGTGATCCCGAAGCTTGCTTAAGCCGGCTCCGGAAACGAACATCATTCTCTCGCGTCGCCGATTGTCTACGCCCTCGTACTTCTTATGGCCGACGTTCACGCTTCGCTTCGACTCTCTTACTGGAACTATACCACGAACGGGATGCTTTTGGCCCCCCTCTTGCGGCGGGCTTTTCCTCAGACCGGCGATCGGGCATCGAAAACGGGCAAACGCGCTTCAAACGCGTTTGCCCGTTTGGCGTCGCTCCGGCTTAACGCGAAGACGGTGCCGCTAGATCCGGCGCGCGACGCGATTGCCGGGACAACCTGTAAAAAGCCGGGACCGCCATCGCGGTCCCGGCTTTTTCTGGCGTTCTTCAAGGTTCGGCCGTCATCGGGCGCGAAACATCGCATCCAGCAGCCGTTTGATCGGTTCGCGCATCAGGTAGACGAGCGCCAGATCGAACAGCAGCGCGCCTTCGAGCGGCGAGATGACGCCGTCCTTGACGATCAGAAACACCCAAAACATAAAAATGATCAAATTAATCGAAATGTACTCCCGCATGTCTCTCATCTTCACGATCGTTCTCCTCGGCCAGGTCATGGAAACGGCAAACAAGCCTTGACGGCCCGGCTGTTGGTCGCCGGACGTATGCCCCTGCACTAACGTATTCGTCATCCAAGCATTGGTGTGACAACGTGCCGCGCGAATGGCCCGAATTCGGCCGCCTGCATGGATGCTGCCGCCGCGTCATTCCTTTCATCATATCACGTTCCCGGCGAAAAAGACCGCATTTTCCGCGAAAATGGACGATTATCAGCCGAATTCTCGATTTTGAAGCGAATCCGCCTTAAAGGAGGCGTACGCACTGATCGGACTCGCCGTCGCCTTTGCGTCGTTCGTCATCGGCGGCTTGCTGGCTTGCGCCCGCGGCCTCTGGATCGACCGGCTGTCGTAGCGGCTGCCGTAACGGCCGTCGCGGGTTGCGCGACAATCGCCGCGCTTTGAACGGACGGTCATCAGAGAGGACCATCGAAGGGCATGAAAAAAGTCCGCTCGCACGCGGACTTTTTCGCTGCCTTAGGATCTGAATACGCGGACCATCGCGCCGACGATTGCCAGGCAGCCAAGCCCGATCGCGACGATCCAGCCCGCACCTAGATTGCTCTTCTCGGCCGAGTCGTCCGCCTCGGCATCCGTTGCGATCGGGGAATCGGCATCGGCTGCCGGGGCGTCTCCCGCCGCCGTATCGACGGCCTCGGCCGAACCGCCGTCGCCGGTTGCGTTCGGCCGCGGCGCGTTCGCCTCCTGAACGGCCGGATCGGCCGCAGCTTCGCCATTCGAGTCCGGCTCCGCCGAACCGCTTACGTCCGAGCGGTTCGCGGGCTGATCCGGCGCGGCTGCGTTACCGCCGCCGGCGGGCGCTTGTTCGTCCGGCACCGCGACCGTGAACGCGTAGCTGCCGGAGATGTTATGGCCGTCTTCCCCGATGATGCGCCACGCAACTTGATACGTGCCGTTCGCGAGCGGCTGCCCGAAAGTGCCGGTAATCTCGTCTTCGCCGGAGGCGCTTTGGACCGCGACGGCGTTCCCTTCCCCGTCGGTCACCTTCAGCACCGTCAGCGGCTGGATCGCCGTCGCGAACGTCAGCTTGATTTCCGTCAGCGCCTTCGCGACCGTATCGCCGTCGGCGGGCGAGGCGCTTTTCAACTTCGTATGGGCCGACGCGGCCGTCGGCAGCGCGAACAGCGCGATCAGCAAGAGCAGGATTCCTGCGCGTAGATTCATCATGTTCACTCCTCTTCATCCGTCATGACGAACCCAGTATACCAAAGGATCCGACGTTTTAGATGACCCTTTCGGGCTACGGGGATGAACATCTCGTGAACGCGCCCCGCGTTCCGTTTGCCGGCTCAGCCCAGCACGTTCGCCGGGGAGCCGTTCAAGTATGCCTCGATGTCGGCGACGACGCCGCGGAAGAATCCGCGGTACGCCGCTTCGGTGACGTAGCCGATGTGCGGCGTGGCCAACACGTTCGGCAGCGAGCGGAACGGGTCGTCCGCGGGAAGCGGCTCCGTCTCGAACACGTCCAGCCCGGCGCCGGCGATCCGGCCTTCGCGCAGCGCCGCGATCAGCGCGTCCCGGTCCACGATCGGCGCGCGGGACGTGTTGATCAGGTACGCGGTCGGCTTCATCAGCCCGAGCTCGCGGGCGCCGAGCAGGCCGCGGGTGCGGTCGCTCAGCACCAGGTGAACCGAGACGATGTCGCTGTCCGCCAGCAGCTCCTCCTTCGAAGCCGCGAGACGCGCGCCGGCAGCCGCGGCTTTCTCCGCGGTCAAATTCTGGCTCCACGCCGCGACCTCCATGCCGAACGCCTGTCCGATCCGCGCGACGTTGCCGCCGATATGGCCGAGCCCGAGCAGGCCGAGCCGCTTGCCGGTCAAGTCGGCGCCGATCGACTGCTGCCAAGGCCCGCCGCCGCGAAGCGCCTCGTTCTCCTGGACGAGCTTTCTCGCCAAGCCCAGGATGAGCGCCCACGTCAGCTCGGTCGTGCCTTCGCCGCCGCCGCGCGTGCCGCAGACGACGATGCCGCGCTCCGAAGCGGCGGCGAGATCGACCGAAGCGTTGCGCATTCCCGTGGTCACGAGCAGCTTCAGCCGGGGCAGCCGCTCGAAGAGCGACCGCCGGAACGGCGTCCGCTCCCGCATGATGACGACGATCTCGCAATCCGCGACGGCGGCCGCCAGCTCCGCCTCGTCGTCGAAATGCCGTTGGAACACGTCGATCTGTACCCGATCCGCGACGGACGACCAGTCCGCCATCGACATCGCGACCTGCTGGTAATCGTCCAGTATTGCGCATTTTATCATTCGTTGGTTCCTCCCTGTCCGGTTATGCTCTCATCTTGGCATAAGGACTAGCCCTAAGCAAGATCCAAAAAGAGCACCCCGGCCGCATCGGCGTGCTCCCAAGCTTCTTTGGTCCATTTATGCAGCCGCAAGCCAATCGAACCGACGAATGCCGTTAAGGTTAAAGCGTTGCCCGTCCGTTAGCGCCCGTCCCGCTTGCTTTCAGCTGATCGATGACCGAATTTACCGTGCTTGCCGGTATCGCAAAGCCGATTCCCTGCGCTTCGGCGTTCACGGCCGTATTGATGCCGATGACCTCGCCTTTCGTGTTCAGCAGCGGACCGCCGGAGTTGCCCGGGTTAATGGCCGTGTCCGTCTGCAGCAAATGCTTGTAATTACGGGTACCCTGTTCGTCGTCGATGCTGATCTCGCGCTCTTTGGCGCTTAAGACGCCCGTCGTTACGGAATAGTCGAAATCGTACGGATTCCCGATCGCCACGACCCAATCGCCGACCGCCGTCGCGTCGGAGTCGCCGATCTTCAGGGCTGGAAAAGCCTTGTCGCCGTTGATCTTAAGCACGGCCAAATCCAGGTCGTAGCGGCTTCCGAGCAGCGTGGCCGTGAACGGCGCGTCGACGCCCTGCACGTAGACCTCGATTTCGTCCGCCCCGTCGATCACGTGCTCGTTCGTCATAATATAGCCGCTCGAGTCGAACACGAAACCGGAACCGATCCCGCTTTCGACCGCGTCTCCGCCCTCCGCGCCTTGCCGAAGCGCGCTTCTTCTTGCCTGCCCGTTCGCCGCCCGGTCGACTTTGGTCTCGATCTTGACGATGGCCGGGCTCGCGGCCTTCACGATGGACGAGATGCCGTTCGTCCCCGAAGAAGCCAAGGAGGCGCTTTGCACGCCGGCTGCCGCCGAATCGCCGGCGGAGGAGACGGCCGCTTGCGCGGGCCGGGCGGCATAGCCGAATAGATTCATCTTATCCGAAGCGAACGTCAAGCCGCCGATTACGGCCGCGCCGGCCATGAACGTCGCGAACATCGCTCGCCAGTTGGCGCTTCCCGTCTTTGCGGCCTTTCGCGACTTGCGCGCACGCTTATTTTCATCTGCATTCAGCTTGATGCTCGTCTCGATTCGGGTATCTTCGTTCATTCGATTACCGCCCTTCGCTGCCCTTGATTTGTCCTGTCGATAGATAGAAGTATAGGGCGCGAACCTGAAGCGCAACTTAAGGGAGGCTAATAACCAGATGAAAGTTAACTGAAGAATTGCTTAAAACGGCGGCATGCCGGTCGGAATAATGAAGAGCGCCCGGGAATGCAATCCCGAGCGCTCTTATGGCGTGCGTTTCGCTCCTTCAGCCGATCAAGAACCGGTCATCCCCGATCCGGAAAGTAAATATCGATCCGGCTCTCTTCGCGCTCCAACGCGCGAATGTCCGGCCAAACCTCGATATCGACCGGCCGGTGGCCGAGCTCGCGGTTGATGTAGTCGTACGTCTCGCCGATCCGCGATTCCGGTCCTTCGTGCGTGACCTTGACGTAACGTCCGGCCGGCAGCGCGTACGCGACCATGCCGGCCGGAATCGCCTCGCCTTCCGCTGCGGCCGCGCCGATGACATGCCGGTACGGCTTGTCCGGGGTCCACTGCTCGTTCTCGGAATACGCTTGAACCAAATAGATGCCCGCCGCGTCCGCCGCGCCTTCGATGTCGCGGATGCGCGCCGCCAATTCCTCGCGCAGCTTCACGACGATTTTCGTTTCGAGCACTTGATTCAAGCTCTCGTGCAGCTCGAAGCCGATCAGCCGGATGGCCGGCATTTCGACGCGTTCGACTGAATACGTCCGCATATTCGCTCGCCCTCCCCGTAAATGGAAATCATATCATTTCATATCTGACTTAACCTCTATGGTAGCGAAAAGCTAGCTCGCCTGTAAAGCCCGTCCTCGACATGCGGTCAAGGCTTGACGGAAATGCCGAACTTCGCGCCGGCATCGCCGACGAAGGCGACGGTTCCGTTCTTCGGCAGGACGACGGCGTCCTTCCCGCCGGCTACGCTGAAGTAAACGCACGTCCCTTGCGCGTCGTAGACGGCGAACGAGGCGTCGGCGGGCCGTTTCACCTGCATCGTCTTGCCGGCCGTCTGATCGGACAATTTATACCACTTGGCGTATCCGTTCGCCGGAATCGTAGCGGCCGATTGCTTGCCGGCATAGATCGGCTTCACGGCCTCGCCGCTGACGAACACGCTGCCCGCGGACGTCATGTACTCGGTGCCGTTGTCCGTATAGAACCGGTACGCCTGCGTGTCCCGCCCCGCCATCGTCGGAATTTGCAGGTCGCTCGCGGAAACGTCCGGACCGAGTATCTTCTGGTCGAGCAGATAGCCCGGCGCGTCCGGGAACAGCGCGATCTTGACCGCGGGCTGCAGCAAGTACGCGAGCGACGAATACTTCTCGTTGACCAAATAATACGACTCTCCCGCCCGCTTCTCCCATGCCGCCGCCGTCTCGCTCGGGATCGGGTTCGCTTCGAGCTTCTCGGCGGAATACTGCGACAAGGCCGTCTGGCCGAGTCCGGGCAGCGACGCGTATCCGCGCACCCAGACGTACGTATGGCCGTTCGTTTCCTTCACGAACGCGACCTTCGCATTGCCGTCCGCGCTGGCGAACGTGCCGTCCGCCGTGTAGACGTAATGCTCGGCCGGCGCGCCCGGCGCCTGGACCGCGCTCACCGCGAGGTCGCCGTCCTTGCGCACCTCGACCTTGAGCAATTGATTCGTCGCGCCGTACGTACCCGAGAGCTCCGTCAACGCTTCCGGCATCGGCGCTTTCTCCGGGGCGCCGAACGATTTCGCCGGTTTGAGCTCCGCGATGGCGCCTTTCTCCCGCAGCGCTCCGAGCAGGATCTCGTTCGCGAGCAGCTGGTCCGTCGTGCTGGAGCCGCCGGAGGAGAGGACGGCCGCCGCCATGTTTTGGTCGGGAAGCACGACGAGCGAGGCGTGATAGAGAATCGTGTCGCCGCCCTTCGTCAGCGCCTGGATGCCGTACTCGCCGAACGGGAACAGGTCGACGCTGTCCCAGCCGAGCCCGTAATTGACGGACGTGTCGGCGTCGTCGGGCCACATTCCGCGCTTATACTCCGCCTGCTCCATGGCGTCGACCGCCTTGTCCGAGAGGATGCCTGCGGTTTGCCCGGTGAAAATCTGCGAGAACCTTACCAGGTCCTCCGCCGTCGAGTAGATGCCGCCGGCTCCGATGACGTTGACCGTCTCGTTCGGCAGCTGACCCTTGTAAGCCGGGAAATACAGACCCGCCATCCGCGAGAGGTCGAGCCGATCCAGCGGCGTCTTCGTCGCGTCCATGCCGAGCGGCTCCGTGAAGGTCTCGTGAATGAACGAGGTGAAGTCCGTGCCGCTCACCCGTTCGACCAGCAGCTCGGCCAGCGTAAAGCCGTCGTTGCTGTAGACGGAGTACGCCCCGGGGTCGGCTTTCAGCTTCTGCTTGACCAGCTCGCCCAACAAATGATCGTGCGCGTAGGTGTCGTTGTCTTCGAACAAAAACGCGTTCGGGAACGTCGAGCCGTACAGCCCGGACGAATGATTCAGCAGCATGCGCGGCGTAATGCGCGCATACCGCTCGTCCTGCATCGTAAAGTCCGGCAGGTAGCGGACGACGGGCGTATCCAGGTCGACTTTCCCTTCGTCGACGAGCTTCATCACGGCCGCCGTCGCGAACATTTTGCTCGTCGAACCGATGCCGTACATCGTATCCGCCGACAGCGGTACGCGCTCCTTCTCGTCGTTGCGGCCGGCTTCGCCGGATACGACGATCCGGCCATGGTCGATGAGCGCGTACTGCACGCTGGTCGTTTGATAGGTTCCCGTGAGCAGCGCGGCCTTCTCGGCCGCGGCCTTTCTCGTGGCGTCGTAGCTCTGCGCGCCGTCCTGTCCCGCGGCCATCGCGCCGGCCGGCAGGAGCAGGGAAGCTGCAAGCGCTGTCATCGTCAGCCATTTCAATCGTTTATGCATGAGAGCCTCCTCAATCGTATTGCGTTGCCTTCGTCCCGGCTACCCTCCTTCGAAAGCATGCGCTTGGCAAGAGTCTCTCTTTAGTACGGGACAATCTACCGAAAGTGTCCAACTTTAATAGAATTTGTCAAACGAATCCCGCCATATGCGCAACGCTTCGACGCTTCGGCGCACAAAAACGGCCTCCATCCCGCGGTTAGCGAGACGAAGGCCGTATGGCGCTCCGATTGGAAATCGGCGATTATTTTGCCGCTTGCAGGGCCCGGTTCAGTCCGAGCGCGCGCGAAGTCGACGCATGAATGTCTTGAATCAGTTCCGGATGCTTCACGAGCGACAGCCCGTAGGACGGAATCATTTCCTTGATTTTGGGCTCCCACGTTTTCATTTCCTGCGGGAAGCATTTCTTCATCAGTTCGAGCATGACGGAGACGGCGGTGGAAGCGCCGGGCGACGCGCCGAGCAGCGCCGCGATCGATCCGTCGGCGTTGTTGACGACTTCCGTGCCGAACTGCAGCGTGCCGCGGCCGTTCTCGGTATCCTTGATGACCTGCACGCGCTGGCCGGCCACGAGCAGATCCCAGTCCTCGCTCTTGGCGTTCGGTACGAACTGCCGCAGGTCCTCCATCCGCTTCTCCTTCGACAGCATGACCTGCTGGATCAAGTACTTGGTCAGGCCCATGTTTTTGGCGCCCGCCGCCAGCATCGTCACGACGTTGTTCGGCTTCACGGAGCCGATCAGGTCGAACATCGAACCCGTCTTCAGGAACTTCGGCGTGAAGCCCGCGAACGGTCCGAAAAGCAGCGAACGTTTATTGTCGATGTAGCGGGTGTCCAAGTGCGGCACGGACATCGGCGGCGCGCCGACCGGCGCCTTGCCGTACACCTTGGCGTTGTGCTGCGCGACGACGTCCGGATTGTTGCACACCATGAACAGTCCGCTGACCGGGAAGCCGCCGATCCGCTTCGATTCCGGGATGCCGGACTTTTGCAGCAGCGGCAAGCTTCCGCCCCCGCCGCCGATGAACACGAAGTTCGCCGAGTGACGCTCGACGGCGCCCGTGCCGAGATTCCGCACTTTCAATTCCCAGCGGCCGTCGCGCGTCCGTTTTATATTATCGACCATGTGTCTGTACTTTATTTCTACGTTTTGGCGCTGCAGGGTTTCGAATAGAATGCGCGTCAGCGCGCCGAAATTGACGTCCGTGCCGGTGTCGATCTTCGTCGCCGCGATCGGCTCGTTCGATTTCCGGTCCTGCATGACGAGCGGAATCCATTTCTTCAATTGTTTCGGGTCGTCGGAGAATTCCATGCCCGCGAACAGCGGATTGGCGGACATCGCTTCATACCGCCTGCGCAGGAAGCCGACGTTCTTCTCCCCTTGCACCAGGCTCATGTGCGGCAGCGGCATGATGAATTCCTGCGGATTGCGGATCTGCTGATGATCCACGAGATACGACCAGAACTGCCGGGACACTTGAAACTGCTCGTTGATTTTGATCGCTTTGGCGATATCGACGGAGCCGTCCGGTTTCTCGTCGGTGTAGTTGAGCTCGCACAGCGCCGCATGCCCCGTTCCCGCGTTGTTCCACTCGTTGGAGCTTTCTTCGCCCGCGCTTGCCAGCTTCTCGAACACTTTGATGTTCCAGTCCGGCGCCAGCTGCTTCAGCAGCGACCCCAGCGTCGCGCTCATGATGCCGGCACCGATCAGGATAACGTCTGTACTAGTTTGTCTGTCACTCATGTTTACCGTCCTTACACGCTGAATTTGCCGAAAAGGATGCAGGCGCACCGGCATAAAATGCCGCAACAAGCCGAGGCGCCACCGCGTCGCACGCCTTTTCCGGACCAGTCCAAAACATTAAAAAATATTTATTAACTATTATATGATAGTTGCAAGCGATACGACAAGAAGCGCAGCGATGTTGCGAGGCGGAAATCCCGCCGATTCGCGCCTCGCAGTGCGGTTTCGGCTTCCTTCCGGATCGTGCGAGCGGCGGGAATGCCGTTCATTGTCGGCGCTTTCGCCAGTCGCCGGCCCGGCCGCGCGGCAATTCCAACATTTTTCTGAACGTTCGGCCGGCCCCCGGCCAAATCGAACGGCCCGCCGCGAAAACGGCGGGCTGCGGAGACCGCCGGTTCGCGGCGAGCATTCGTCGACCAGACGCTGCCTCGTCGACCCGATGATTAGCCTCGCATGTGAAGATCCGCATAATCCATGAAGCGCTGCCAATCATAGCGAGTCAAGTCATGCCCGCCCGTGCGGAGATGATAGCCGATGCCGCCGCCCGTAAGCGGGGTATCCGGTGCCGGCCGAAGCTCGGCGGACACGCCTTGCCGGCCAAGCAGGCCGTATGCGGGACTCGCGAGCACGCAGGCCATGAATTCCGCTTCGGGATCCGCCCACTCATCCTCCGTGGCGCTGGCCACGTAGAGCGGCCGCGGCGCGATCAAGGCCAGCAGCTGGTGCTGATCGACGGGCAGATCGTCTTCCTTCCCGTTATAGCGCTTATACCGCTCGCAGAACCAGTGGGGAAATTGCCGGTTGATGTCCGCGATCGTCTCCCCCGCCTTCCCCCGGGCGATCGCGGCGCCGGTCGAGCCCGAGTTGTTGCTTGCCACGAGCGCGAATCGCTCGTCCTGGGCACCGCCCCACAGCGCCGCCTTGCCGCCGCGCGAATGGCCGACGAGGGCGATCCGGCTTGCATCGATGCCGGGATCGGTCTCCAAATAATCCATCGCGCGGCTCGCGCCCCATGCCCATGCCGCGATCGCGCCCCACGCGTCGTCGGCCCGGGGACCCGGCGGATCGAACGCGCCGTGCGCGCCGTTGCGGAATCCGTCGTCGTAATCGGGATCCGCGTCCTCCACGTGGAAGACGGCGGCCGCGTAGCCCCGCGCGACCAGGTCCTCCGCCGGCCAGAAGCCGCTGCGTTCGCGGCGGTCGGGATCCATATGCGCGCGCTCCCGATTGCAGAGGAACAGAAAGGCCGGCGCCTTCCGCGGCTCGCCGGTTGACGGCACGAAGAGGAGCAGGCGAATCACGATCGTGCCTCCCGGACCGTCGAACGACAGCTCGATCCGTTTGCGAGTCGCGGTTCCGTTCATTCACCCGCCGCTCTCTTCCGTCACGTCGAACCGCGGGCTGCCGGGACGGCCGACCGGGGCCCTGCCGTAAATATGCTGCCGGAACAGCTCCAGCAGCCGCGGACGCTCTTCCCTTCGCCACGACTCGGCTGCACGCCGCCGCAGCGCTTCGTCCGCCGCATGCTCGGCCACCCGCAAACGTTCGGGTATTCGCGGATGTGGATTCATGCCTGATTCCGCCTTTCGTACGTATTGATTAACGTATTGATTAACGTATTGATTCGAATAGCATGTCGATTAACGTTTCGATTAACTTTTTATTGCCGTTTGGATTATTGTTTGAATTGTTACGTATGAAGTACGTATGCCCGGTACGGCCATTTCGGCTGAGAGACGCAGGCGGTCAGTCAACGCCCGGCCGGCCGGCTTTGCGGGCTTTGGGCGTGATGACATGGCCCGTGCCGCTGCGCCGTTCGTAGAACAGCTGGCGTTTCCGGTTGAACAGGCACATCACGAGGTGAACGGCGAACGCGGCGTTGACCGCGAAGACGGCAAGCAGCAGCGGAAGGATGGCGATCGAGCTGCCCGCTCCCCGCGCGCCGAGACCGACCATCAGCGCGTTGACGCCTCCGACGACGCCATAGAGCAGCCCGTACCGGACCAGCAGCTCGCGCAGACGCACCCGGCTGCCGGTTCCGCGCAGGCGGATGCGAACGAACCACTTGCCGAGCGTCTGTCCGTTGGCGAAGTATGGCAGGACGATGAAATACGCCGCCACGGCGATCGCGTACGGGAGCGGGACGCGCAAGACCGCAAGCGCCGCCACGAGGGGATTCAGCACGCACCAATCGATGAGGAACGCCAGCCCCCGCCGGGTATACGATACCCGCTTCGTCTCCAGGTCGACGCGTTCGTCGAGCTTGTCGATGCGCGGGAGCCGCTTGGACAGCCATTCGGCGACCACGAAACCCAACATGCCGCCGGCCGTGTTCGTCATCGCGTCGTCGACGTCGAACAGCCGGTACGGGTAATCGTAGATGCCGTAAATGCCCGTCACTTGCGTCGCTTCGAAGAAGAGCGAGAGCCCGAGGGTCAGCAGCAGGCACGGCAGCCAGCCGGTCCGGAAATAATATCGCAGGAACATGCCGAACGGCACGGTCAGCAGCACGTTGAAGACGACCTGCAGCACCGCTCTTTCCTTCAGCAGGCGCAGATACGTCGAAGGCCGCTCCCAATCGACGCCCGTTTCTTTCAGGACGTCGAGCACGAAATGGAACGGGATCCATTGGGCGTACGAGCTGGCCGCCGGCGGCGCGTTGTGGACGCTCGGCGGAAGCGGCAGCAGGATCAGAAACACCGCGTTCAGCATATAGAGCAGGAACAAGTAGAGCAGCAGCGCCCGGTATTTATGCACGTACCCGTGCCGGCGGTATTGCACGAGCAGGAACGGCAGCGTGAACAGCAGCGCCGCGACCGGAAAGCTCAGAAACGCGTATGAGATCGGAAACAAATAAACCGTCAGCATGCCGACACCTTTCGTAGGAGACGGGCGGCAAGACCGCGCCGGCTCCGTGATATGGGTTCCCCCTATCTTACCCCGTATCCGGCGCGGCGAACAATCCCCGGTTTCAGCCGGATTCGGGACGCTCGCCGCGGACCGGCTGCCGATAGCGGTCGTACGCCGTCTGCTGAATCTCGATCGCCCGGTCGATGCCGAGCGACTTCAATTGCTCGACGTAGGCGCCGAAGCCGTCCGTCGGCTCGATGCCGAGCATGAATTTGAGCGACATCTCGTCCGTCAGCGCCGCAACGTCCCCCATAATGGCCGAGAGCTCGGCGTTCTCTTTCTCCGTCTTCGGCGTCACCGGGAGCGTATGATTCGCCGCGTCCGTGTCGCCCCAGAGCCGGATCGCTTCCTTCTGCTCCGGCATCGCGTAATACTGCTCCATGTACCGGACGTCCTGCACGAACGGCCCGAAGTAGCTGGCCCGCGTGTACATCGCGAGCGCCTGGGACGGCGCCAGCTTGTCCGGGTTGTTCAGGATGAGGTCCGTGTACCGCGGATAGCCGTCCTTCATCTCGTAGCTGACGCCTTCGATGCCGAAGTTGAACAGCATATGGCCTTTCGGGCCGTACCCGTAGTCGAGCAGCCGGGCCGCCTGCTCGACGTTCGGGCTCGCGCTCGAAATCGCCACCCCGCCGCTCGACCCGACCGCAGGGGCGCGCTGCCCGAATTGCGGCCGATCGCCCCGGCGCAGCACGGGATACGGCGCCGCGGTCAGCTCCGCCGACGGATCGTCCTGCCGCAGCACGGGGAGCCAGGTCCCGATGCCCGCTCCCGCGTTCCAGATGCTCGCGCCGCTCCGCCCCGTCAGCATGCTGACGTCCTGCGTCTCGGAATCGACCGCGGCGAAGTTCGGATCGATGAGCCCTTCCGCGTACCAGTCCCGGAACAGCGTCAGGAACGACTTGTAGCCGGGCTCCCGCGGACCGTATTTTACTTGCCCGTCCTCCAAATAAAAGCCCTTCTTGATGCCGTAAGCGCCGACGAAGCCGCCGCCTTCGATCCCGAACAGCGGATTGGGCACGCCGAGGAACGTAAGCGGCGCTTCGACGCCTATGCGTTCCTTGAAGGCCGTCAGCACGGCATGCCAATCGTCGATCGTCTCCGGCACGCCGAGCCCGAGCTCGTCCAGCCAATCCTTCCGCAGAATCGGGCCTTGGTACGTGCGCAGCCGGTCGTCGTTCTGCACGAACGGAAACATGTAGTAGCTGCCGTCCGCCGTCCGAATCTGCTTGTCGATGTCGGGATGCGCGCGGAGGTAGGCTTTCAGGTTGGGAGCGTAGCGGTCGATCGCGTCGTTCAGCCGCAAAATATATCCGTCCTTGATAGCCTTCTCCGGCCCGCCCGGGAAATTCGCCCATTCGTATTCGATCATGTCCGGCAGCTCGCCCGACGCCAGCAGCACGTTGATCGCTTCCTTCGCCTGGTTCGACGGGGGCTGGATGAAGGTCAGCTTGGCGCCCGTCTCGCGCTGCCATTCCTGGAAGAACGGCACGTCCCGGAACCGCTGCTTGGCGCTCGCCGCGTTGCCGTTCAGCTCCGCCCAGTACGTCATCGAAGCCTGTCCGCCTTTGACGCTTCCGCCATGGTCGTGGTCGTCGGGTTCGTCCGCCGCGCCGTCCGCCTGCTTCGGCTCGGCGGCGCTGCCGTCCGCCGGCCGGACGCCGGCGCTCTCCCTGCAGCCGACCAGCGCCAGCAGCGCGACCGTCGCCGCGGCCGCCGCCATGAGCCGCGCGCTTCTTCTTCGCATGACAAGGCCCCCTTAAACGATTTCCTTGTATTTGCCCGGCGTGATGCCCTCGTATTTCTTGAACACGCGAATGAACGTGGCGGCGTCGTTGTAGCCGACGAGCCGCGAGATGTCGTTGATCGATTCCTGCTTTGCGCGGAACATCGCCTTGGCCCGCGCGATCCGCGTCTTGTGAATGCAGTCGAGCAAGCCCTCGCCCGTCTGGTTCTTGAACAGCCGCGACAGGTAGCTGCCCTTCAGGTCGAAGCGTTCGCCGATCGCGTTGACGTTCAGATTCGCGTCCGTGTAATGGGCTTCGATGTACCGGACCACCTCGGCCGTCAGCTCGCGCAGCGAGCCTTCCCGCTCCAGCGCGGCGTTGCTCGCCCGCTTCTCCGCGGCGAACGCGCAGACGTCCCGAAGCAAGGTCTGCAGCGCCTCCTGCATCTCCTGCAGCGTGCCGCTGGCGATGACGGCGTCCATCCAGCCCGCATCGCGCTCCCACGCGCTGCCTTCGCCGAGCTCGCCGATCGCCTTGACCATCGTGCCGACCAGGTCGAAGAGCAGGCAGCGCGCCAGCGCGAGCGGCATGACGCGTCCGCCGAAGTTGCGTTCCGTGATCTCGCGCATGTACGACGATGCCTGCCCGAAGTCGCCGGCCTTGATGAAATTAATGAGCTGCTGCTCCGCCTGCAGCGGGTAGTAATACCCCGAACCGGACGAATCCGCCGGGTTCGCGCAAATATCTTCGTACGCGAGGATGCCCTGCTTCCCGAGCACCATCTTGTACTCCATCGCGTCGACCGCCTCCTGGTACGCCGCCGCGATCCCGGCCCAGGCCGAATGGCACCCGCTCACGGAGATCGTGAGCTCCATGTCGTACCGGCGCAGGAAGGCTTGCGCCTCGGAAGCGATCGCCGTCAGCTCGCCGCGGACGTCCGGCGCATCCGGCTTCAGGCAGACGAGGCAGGCCAGCATGTCGTCCGCTTCGGCGACGTAGCCGGCGTGCTGGCGTTGCAGCGCCAGCTCTTCGACGACGTTGCCGATAATGAACGGCGCGAGCCGCGCCCGCTCGTTCAGATCGATGCCCGGCAGCTTGGCGTACAGGCTCTCTTCGTTCTCCAGCACGAACAGCAGGACGGCGAATTCGTTCGACGGCAGCGCCATATGAAAGGTGCGGAACGCTTCCTCGTACGGGACGCGCGCGTCGAGCTTGCCCTTCAGCAGCCGGTAAATCATGTTGGAGCGCAGCGTCTGCTGGTGCTTCTGCAGCTGCGTCGCGATCCGCTCTTTCTCGCTTCTCGCGTTCAGAACGGCGCGCTGGATGTACCGGAGCTCGTTGCCGTCTCCCCGTTCGGTCGGCGCGTTGCGGTCTGTAAGCGATTGCATAAGTTCGTGGATCGGCGTGTAATTCCGGCGCGTGAAGAACCAGGTCAGGATGCCGGCCCCGATCAGGCTGAGCAGAATGCTGATGGACGCGAAACTGCGGACGTACTCGGCCTTCTTCCAGTAGACGGCGCTGGGGAAGATAAGCGCGTATTTCAAGTCCGACACGGCGGACGGCATGTAAAACAGCTCCGAGTCGCCGATCCGCGCTTGCGTCAGGCGGACATGTCCGCCCTCGAGGAACGGCTGCAGCTCCGGCGCGTCCGGGCGGCTCGACAGCAGAATATCGTTGTCCTTGTCGAGAATAAGCAGCAGCCCTTCGCCGAAATCCGAGATGCCTTCGATTGCCTTCCGGAACCTCGAGGCGTCCGCCATCACGACGATCGACCCCGTCGGGTTGCCGCTCAGATCGTCCGGCAGCCGCGTGATGTACGCGATCGCGTCGTCCGACGTTCCCGCGCCCAGATGCGGCAGCACCGCGAAGCGGTTCGCCGCCGGGCCGCGCACCGTTTCCGACCAATCGTCGTAGGACAAGTCCCCCGTATCGTGAAGCGTGCGGAAGGCGGTCCGCAGGTCCCGGATGTTGCCCGGCCGCAGGATGGCCCCGCCCTGGTCCCAGACGACGTAAAATTCGTCGATCGAGGCGTAGGACGTCTTGTAGAGACGGAATTCCTTCGCCAGCTGGTAGGCGGTGAACGGCGCCTCCTTCGCCGGCTTGCTGGAGTACATCAAGCTTTGCAGCTTGTCGTTCCACGTAATCTCCATATCCAGCCGTTTCATCAGATCGACCTGGTTGTCGATCGTATAGCGCATCTGCTTCAGCAGGGCGTCGTTGGCGCGGTGAATCTCGCCCTTCAGCGCGTGGCTGGCCTGCGAATAAATGACCAGGCTGATCGCGATGGGGACGAACAGGACCGCGCTGTAGGAGATCAGCCAGGTGAACACGATGCTTTTGCGTTTGTGCCATAATCCGCGAATCGTCGGCAAGCTCCCATCCCCCGCAAGTATCGGATTCGTCGTCTGGAAGGACGCGTTCAGACCTCCATTATACCGACTCGCGCCGCTGGAACGGAATGGAGAAAAACGAAAAAACGATTTACAAAAACGACAACATTGCGCCGGGCTTCGCCGCCCGGGCACGCGAAAAGCCCGAAAGGACGCCTGTCGTCCTTTCGGGCCGCGGTTCGCGGAGATATCGAATTTCGGCGCCGCCGGCCGGTTATTGCCGCCGGCCGAGCAATCGTCGTCGGCCGGGCTGAAGGAGCCGCCCAGCCGATCAGGGCCGCCCGAACGGGGTCCGGCGGTTGTCGACCGCGCTTCGCCCATGCGTCCCGGAGCTGCCGGAGGCCGGGTGCCGGATCGACGCGCTTAGAAAATCCGCCGCGTCCAGCCGTTCAGCTTCGCGACCGCTTCCATGAAGAAGTAATCGCCGTAAATCAGCGAGACGTTCACGTTCTGTCCGGCCGGCTTGTGGCCCGTGCCCTGCGTCAGAATCGCTTCATGGTCCGGCCGGTCCCACGTCGCGTAACGCGCGTCGAGGGAGGAGAGGATGCGCCCGGCCGCCGCGCGGTAAGCCCGGCCTTCCCGCTCCGGCAGCGCGTCCGCGAGTTCGAGCAGCCCCGACGCCGCGATCGCGCCGGCCGAGGTGTCGCGCGGCTCGCCGCCGAGCTCCACGTCCGCGCGGAAATCCCAGTGCGGGACGGCGTCCTCCGGCAAATGGGCGACGAAATAATGCGCCACCCGCTGCGACGCTTGCAGATACGCGGGGTCCCCGGTATGCCGGAACGCATTGGCCATGCCGTACAGCACCCAGGCGTTGCCCCGGCTCCAGGCGGAATCCGGCGCCGCGCCTTGGCCGCCGAGGGCGTCCGCCCGCTCGCCCGTCTCCGGATCGAACCGGACGATATGGTGCGCCGAGCCGTCCGGCCGGATGAATTCCCGCAGCACCGTGTCCGCGTGCAGCTTCGCGACATGCGCGAAGCGCGGATCCCCGCTCTCCTTCGCGGCCCAGAACAGCAGCGACAGGTTCATCGCCGTGTCCGCGATCGCCCACCCGGTCCGGTCCCCGTTCCAGGCGCGGATGAATCCGCCCCGCGGATTGAAGCGGCCCGCCAGGAAGTTCGCGGCGAACAGCCCCCGCCGCCGCGCGTCCTCGTCGCCGGTCAGCGCGTATTTGAACACCGCCGTGGGCAGGAATTGGAAGCCTACGTCGTGGTCGAAGCGGTTCTCCTCCAGCATCAGCCGCTCCAGCCGTTCGTCCCAGCTCCAGGCGGCTTCCCGAAATCGGACTTCGCCGCTCACGTCGTGGGCGAGCCACAGCATGCCCGGCCAGAAGCCGGACGTCCACCAATCAAGCCGCAAATCGTCGTATTTGCCATTATCGCCGGCGACGTGCGGCGAGCGGCCGCCCATGGCCGCCCGCATGGCGTCGACCTTGGCGAGAACGCGCGCCCAGACGGCGGCGCTTGCGGTTTCGTTCCATGCTGCCGTTTCGATCATGTCTCTCATGCCTCCTTTTCGTTGACCGCGCGGGTACAGGCTTGCCCCGCGCGGATCGGCCCAATGAACAACCTATCATTCAGCCTATGATTCTACGTCTTGAATCAGCCCTTCAGCGAACCGACCATGACGCCCTTCACGAAGAACCGCTGCACGAACGGGTAGACGCACAGGATCGGAACGGTCGCGACCATGATGGTCGCGTACTTGATCGTCTCGCCGATCTGGAACCGGTCGCCGGCCGAAGCGCCCGCGGACATGCTGTCGGTGGAGTTGGCGATCAGGATCTCCCGCAGGACGAGCTGCAGCGGGAACAGCTCGCGGCTCTTGATGAACACCGACGCGTAGAACCACCCGTTCCACTTGTCGACCGCGTAGTACAGAATCATGACGGCGATGACCGGCATCGACAGCGGGATGATGATCCGGAAGAGGATCGTGAAATGATTGGCGCCGTCGATCTTCGCCGACTCCTCGAGGCTGTCCGGAATGCCCATGAACGCCGTCCGCATGATGATCAGGTTGAACGTGCTGACCGCGAACGGCACGATCGTCGACCAGAGCGAGTCCAGCAGCCCGGCGCCCTTCACGATCAGATAGAGCGGGATCAGTCCCCCGCCGAAGAACATCGTGAACACGATGATGAACATGAAGACGTTGTTCCACAGGACGTTCTTGCGGGACAGCACGTAGGCGCCCAGCGCCGTCATGAACAGATTGACGAGGACGCCGGCGACGACGATGAACAGCGTGTTGCGGTAGCCGATCGCGATGCCCGGGTTCGCCAGCACGCTCTTGTAGGCTTCGAGGCTGAAGCCGAGCGGCTTCCACAGAATCCCCTTGTACACGATCAGCCGGCCGGCGTCGCTGAACGAAGCGAACAGCACGTACAGCAGCGGGTACAGCGTGGCGACGACGAGCAGCAGCAGGACGGCATATATCGCGACGTCGAACGCCCGGTCGACGAAGCCCGTTTCCGTTTTCATCCTTCTCACCTCACCATAGGCTGCTCTTGCTCACTCGGCGGCTGACGGCGTTGGCCGTCACGAGCAGGATCAGGTTGATGCACGAATTGAACAGGCCGACCGCCGAGCTGTAGCTCCAGCCGAATTCGAGCAGGCCCTTCCGGTACACGAAGGACGAGATGACGTCGGCCGTCTCGTACGTGACCGGGTTGTAGAGCAGAATGATTTTCTCGAAGCCGACGTTGAGCAGGTTGCCCATCCGCAGAATCAGCATGATCGCGATGGTCGGCATGATGCCCGGCAGCGTGATGTAGACGATCTGCTTGAACCGGCTGGCGCCGTCCATCCGGGCCGCTTCGTACTGCTCCTGGTCGATGCTCATCAGCGCCGCGATGTAGATGATCGATTCCCAGCCGATCCGCTGCCAGATCTCCGACGAGATGTAGATCGGCCGGAACAGCCCGGGCTTCTGGAGCATCGCCTGCCCGTCGTAGCCGATCCAGGTAAGCAGGCGGTTGATCAGGCCGTCGGCGTTGGTGAAGTCGGTGATGATGCCGCAGATGACGACGAGCGAGATGAAGTACGGCATGTACGTGATCGTCTGCACGACGCGCTTGAACATCCGGTGGCGCACTTCGTTGATGAGCAGCGCCAGCAGGATGGGCGCCGGAAACTCGAACAGCAGCGAATACAGGCTGATGAGCAGCGTGTTTTTGAGAATGCGCACGAAATAGTAGCTGCGAAAGAACTCTTCGAAATGCTTCAAGCCGACCCAGTCGCTGCCGAGAATGCCCTTCATCGGCGAGTAGTTCTTGAAGGCGATGAGCGCTCCGTACATCGGCGCGTAATGAAAGACGACGTAGTACGCGAGGACCGGCAGCATCATCAGGTACAAATATTTGTTCAGCAGGAAATCCCGCGCGAATCGGTTCTTGACCGTGGACGGCTGTGACATGGCGCGATGCGTTCACCTCGTTTCGTAAGGGGAGGGGCCGCGGCCCCTCTCCGGTCTTTTACCGGCTGTCGTACCGCGCCAAGGCCGCCGTCTGAATCTCGAGCGCGCGGTCGAGGTTCAGCGACTTCATCTTCGCGAGGTAATCGTCGTACTTGTCGACCGGCTCGGTGCCGAGGATGATCTTCAGCGTCATCTCGTCCACGAGCGTGTCGATGTCGGTCATGATCGCGGCGTATTCCGAGCTCTCCTCCGGCGTCGGCGTGAGCGGCGGCAGGTTGTACTTGGCCGCGTCGGTCTTCGCCCAGATGCCGATCGCGTCGCGCTGCGTCTGCAGGGCGAAGAACTGCTCGGCGTAGCGCTTGTCCTGGACGAACGGTCCGTTGTAGCTGCCGCGGGCGTACTCCGAGATCGCCTGCGCCGGCGCGAGCTTGTCCGGATTCTTCATCAGCAGGTCGGTGTAGGTCGGATAGCCGTCCACCATGTTGTAGCTGACGCCTTCGGTCCCGAAATTGAAGAACATGTGTCCTTCCTCGCTGTAGCCGTAATCCAGCATGCGGACCGCCAGCTCCGGGTCCTTCGCCGACGTCGTGATCGCGACCGTGCCTTCGGAGGAGTACGCCTGCTGGCGCTGGCCGAATTTCGGCGTATCGCCCTTCTTCAGCACCGGATACGGCGCGGCGACGAGGACGGCCTTCGGGTCGTTCGCCTGTACGAGCGGCTGCCACTTGCCGATGCCCCCGCCCGCGTTGCCGACCGTGGCGCCGGTCGCGCCGGAGGCGATGTTGCTGTCGAGCGCTTTCGAATCAGCCGTTGCGGCGTTCTTGTCGATGAGCCCTTCCGCGTACCAGTCGTGGAACAGGGACAGGTAGTCCTTGAAGCCCGGCTCGGCCGGTCCGAATTTGATCTTCCCGTCCTCTTGGTAGAAGCCGCGGTTCACGCCGAACGCGCCGATGAACGCGCCGTTGCCGGATTCGTTGAAGAACCGCGGCTTGCTGACGAACGAGAGCGGCGCGGCCGCGCCCTTCTTCTCCTTGAACGCGCGCAGCGTCGCCGTCCAATCGTCGATCGTCTCCGGCATCGGCAGCCCGAGCTCGTCGAGCCAGTCCTTGCGGATGATCGGTCCTTGGAAGACGCGCAGGTACTCGTCGCCGCGAATGAACGGGAACGCGTAGTAGCTGCCGCTGTCGGTCTTGACCATTTTGTCGATGTCGGGATTGTCCTGCAAAAATTTCTTCAGGTTCGGCGCGTTCTTGTCGATCAGGTCGTTCAGCTTCAGGATGTAGCCGTCGCCGATCGCCTTCTCCGGTCCGCCGGGGAAGCCCAGGAAGTTGTACTCGAGCATGTCCGGCAGATCGCCGGAGGCGAGCATCACGTTGAGCGCTTCCTTCGTCTGGCCCGCGGGGGGCGCCGTGAATTCGAGCTTCACGCCGGTCTTCTTCTGCCAGTCCTGAAAGAAGGGAACTTCGTCGTGCGACGCTTTGACGCCGACCAGGTTGCCGGTGATTTCGCCCCAGTACGTCAGCGTTTTGTCGGTCTTGATCGGATACGCCCCCGCTTCGCCGTCCCCCGCGGGAGATCCGGCGTTTCCTTCTTCCGCGGCCCCGTTCCCCTTGCCCTGCGCGTTGTTTTGCGCGTTGCCGCCGTTTGCGTTGCCGGTACCCGCGTTGTTCCCGCCGTCCGACGAGCAAGCCGCGAGCAGCGAGCCGAGCAGGACGACGCTCAGGCCGGCAGCCAATCGTTTTCTCATGCGTTTCACCCTCCGTTGAATCGTATCGTGGCGAGAGGCCTGCAAGCGCTCTCGCCCTTTCAGAGTAACGGGGCGCCTCCCTTGCCCGATATGCGCAAAATCGCCAATGCGATGCCGAATTCCTGCGCGCCGGCTGATCATTTCGCCAATGCGATCGATGATTTCGCTCGCAAGCCGCGTCGGGACGTTCCGCTCCGTTCCAAGTCCGGGGCGGCCCTCGACCAAAGCCGTACCCGGGCCTCGGTCCCGCGCAGGTTTTTTCCAATAAATAGCAGCGGTACGATGAAAGCAGCACATCCCACGGGATAAGGAGTGAAGGAAAATGAAAAACGCGATGTTCTCGCCAAAGGCGGGAAATCGGTATGAAGCCAAGGAGATCCCCCGGTTCTTTCAAGGCGAGAAATGGCTGGTGCTGACCGGGCTGTTCGGGTTTCTGCTCGCGGCCGTCTGCGGCATATGGTGGCTGACGGGAGGCGCGGCGGTCGCGCCGGGCGGCGACATTTCGCATGCGTTCTCGTTCGACGCGGCGCTGGGACTGTTCGTGCTGTCGACGGCGGCGATCGTCCCGCTCTCGGGCGCGGGACCGAAGGTCCGGGCCTTCTTCCGCTGGTCGTACGTTCCGCTGGCTCTCTACTCGTACGCGGCGGAAACGGTCCAAAACGCCCGCGGCGTCAATCCGCGGTTCCTGGAGGACGGCGCGGCGGCGTTCGACGTCGCGGTCGGCAATATATTCGCGAGCGTCGCTGCCCTGCTGATTCTCTACTACCTCTTCTTCGCCGGCTATTTTTTCCGGCCCGGCGCCTACCGCCGGCAGCCCGAGCTGGCGATCGGCATCCGTTACGCCATGGCGGCGGTGGTCGTCTCCTTCGCGGCCGGCATCTGGATCTCGATGAACCAGGGCCGCACCGTCGGGACGGACGGCAACCTCATCTGGCTGCACGGCCTCGGCTTCCACGCGCTGCAGGCGCTGCCGGCCGTCGCTTGGCTCTCGGCCCGCGCCGCGCGGCGGGGCTTCGCGAGCCGCGGCTATATCCACGCCGCGGGAATCTCGTTCCTGCTCGGCCTGCTCGCGATCGGCTGGCAGACGTATTTGGGCCGCGCGCTCTTCGTTTGGTCCGCGCTTCCGCTCGCCGCCGCGGCCTGCTTCCTGATCTCGCTCGCGGCCGGCGCCGTGTCCTTCCGGCTTGCGTTCCTGGAACCGGGTGCGGGCAAAGGCGCCTCCGCTTCCGGCGACAGCGCGCAGTTGCGGTAAGAGGCGTCCTAACAGACCAAAAAGACCATGTCCGCGGCGGCGCCGCAAGGCATGGTCTTGTGGGTTTAACTTGCTGGGAATGTCGGCAATCGATGAACCCCCGCCTGCCGTTACCGTTCCCAGGCCCGACAATTGCCGCGGCCTAGGAGCCCAAGATCGCGTCGACGGTCGACTTGTCCGCGATCACGAACAGTCTCGCGTCCGGCGGAATCGCTTCGCGGAGCTTGCGGTTCACCCCGAGGTCGCCGCGATCGGAAATCAACGTCGCGCCCCGGCTCAGCAGCTCCTGGAAGGCGTCGCCGTACGTCCGCCATTCGGGCTTCAGCGGCACCTCGTAGATATCGTCGCCGTGCTGCCGGCTGAGCAGCTGGCTGAAGATTTCCGAATTGCCTTCCTGCAGCGCCGCCCGGACGGCGAGCCGCGAGATCGCGTCATGCGACAGGACGAATTCGTTCACCTTGACGTAGCGGAAGTTCTGGACGTTCTTCTCGTGCACGATCTCGACCGTGGAATGGATGCTCGGCGCGAGCCGCTCGATGCTCGAGGCGATCAGAAGCGTCTTCCCGTCGGCCAGCGCCGCTTCGTCGATGCGCGAGTCCGCGAAGATGATCGCCGCGCGCGCCACCGTCAGATTCGCCTCTTCCAGGACCTCGTCGGAGGCCGGGTCGCCGCTGATGAAATGCACGTGGCTCTTCCGCTGCATCGGATGCCGGTCGGACTCGTCGATGATGACGATATCCGCGTCCGGCAGGCAAGCCGAGATTTCGTCGACGGCGTACTGCGCCTTCTTGCTCCAATTAATGATGATGAAATGCCCTTTCCCCTGAAACCGCAATTGCCCGGCCTCCCTCTGCCGCTGGATGGATGCGATGGAATCGATGACTTTGCCGATCAGCAGGCTGAGCAGCCCGATTCCGAAAACGTACAGGAAGATCGTCAGCAGCTTGCCGGCCGCCGTCTTGGCGTAATAATCGCCGTACCCGACCGTCGACATCGTCGTCAGCACCCAATACAGCGCGTTGAACCAGGAATGGAACGTCTCCGGCTCCAGCGCCAGCGCGAGCGTCGAGCACGCGAGGATGAAGACGAGCGCCGTCAGGATGATCGACGTGTTTTTGAAATGCATGGTCTTGAGCAGCACGCGAAGCAAAAAATGCATGCGGATGTTCCTCTCCCGTTCGGTTCAGCCTCGTGATTCGGCGGGCAGTCCCGTTCCCTCCGCGCGGCGCGTTAGACGATCAGGCTGCTGACGGCGAAGCTCGTGCCGAGGAATACCGCGCAGAGCAGGATGCCGATCGCGTTGTTGCCCTGCTGCAGATGCTCGGAGACCTTCAGCCCCGGCGTCGCCAGCTCGAAGAGCCAATACGCGGCGATCAAGCAGACGTAGCCGACGGCGAACCACAGCATCAAATACCAGATGGACGTGTTCGTGTATGCCGCGACGCCGAGTATGATCGCGGTCGCCATGAATTTGCCGCCGAGCGCGAGGCCGACGGCCGTGTTGCCCTTTCGCAGCTCCTCCATGTCCTTGAACGGGGTCATCCAGCTGAAGACGAGCATGCCGAGCAGTTGAAGAAGAATAATGACGACGATGCTGATGATTAAATTGGTTACCACGACCATCATGCCCACCCCCTGAATTTCGCGTACGCCAAATCATAATTCGCGTAGTCGTGGACTTCCTCGACCATGACCGGCACTTCTTTCAAACTCTTCAGCTTCAGGTACCGCGCGTCGTCGATCGGCTGCTTCAGCTGGTTGCCCGACGGAAGCGTAATGACGGCGAAATTGCGCGTTTTGCCCTGGTAGCTCGTCTTGTAGACGCCGACCAGGCTGACGTTCGTCTTGAGCGAGATTTTCAAATTGGCCATGTCGGCCTTCGCCTTCGCCTCGTCCGGATACGACTTGATCGTCGTCCAGGCGGAAAGCTTGACCTCGTTGTTGCCGCTCGCGCCGGTCGTCATGTCGGCGCTCATGAACTGCAGCGTCCAGACCTTGTCGCCGGTGGCGTAGTTGCCGTCGTTCGGAAGCAGCGCGTTGTCCGGCAGGATCGTCATGTCGCCGCCGATCAGGTCGCCGACGGTGCCCTGGACGAGCCGGTAATCCCACGGGATCCGGTCGGGGTCGGCGGTCTCGGCCTGCGCGTTCGCCGATGCGCTGGCGCTCAGCACCGACGTCCGGTCGTTCCCGCAGGCGCCGAGCAGCAGCGCGGCGAGCGCGCCGGTCGCCAGCAGGCCGAGCAGCCTCGGACGGAAGCGGCGCGCGGCGCCGGACGATGCCCGGGACGGTGCCGACCCGGGTGTTGGTGTGGTCATATTCTCGATCATCCTCGTTCCTTCACTCCTAGCGGGATAAAATGGCTCGTATTGCCGGTAATGGGACCGCCGGCTCTGCCGAGCAGGCCGCAGGGCGTGCCGTTCAGCACGAACAGGCCCGTCAGCAGATGGTAGTCGCCCGCGGCCGTCGCGATGCGGGCGAGCTCCGCCCGTTTCTGGTACACGGTCGGAAACAGCGCGCTCGTATCGAAGCCGTCCCGGTCCTCGATCTCGAGGCGCCCCTCCCGGTCGAACATCCGGACGGAGCCGCCTTCGCGGCCGAACATCGATTTCGACACGAAGCTGCCCTGGAAGACGGCCTTGTTGTACGTCGGCAGCATATAGCGGCGGATCGCCTTCCGTTCCTCGGCGTCGTACAGCTGATTCAGCTCGTACAAGCCCCAGATCGCCGCTTGCAGTCCTTTCGACTGCAGGAGGATGGCATGCGGGTTGTTGAACAGCGCCAGATTGCCGCTGTCGACCGCGTACAGCAGCGCGTCGCCGCCCTCGTCGACGGCAAGCCATTCCTTCGGGTACAAGGCGAACATGCGCCGGATCGCGGCGCCTTGCCCGTCCTTCAGCACCCCTTCATCCACCCACAGCTCCAGGCAATCGACGCAGCGGACGTTCAGGCCGCTGTGGCGGACGAGCGCCTCGATGGTGCCGGAATCCTCCAGGTGCTCGCCGTAACCGACGCAGGCGGCGGTATCGGGCCGTTCCTCCGCCCAGGCCGCCGCGACGAACTCCGCCATGCGCGCGTTCGGCGAAGCGATGCCCGCCTGCCCGCACAGCCAAGGCGTCGCGATCGCGGCTTCGACGTAGCCGGTCGGCGTATCGGCGTTCAGCTCGAGCAGCTTGATCGCGCCTTCGTCCGAGACGGCGAAGTCGAATCGCGCGTAGCGGCTGATCAAGCCCTCCGCCGGGAGCGGCAGCAGATCCAGCGTCTCCCACAGAATCTCCGGAATGCCGAGCCGTTCGTAGAGCTCGCGCTTGCCGTGCACGAAGCGGACCGCCTTGTCGAAGACGCGCCACAGCTTCGCGGCCGCGGCCTCGAGCTCGGCGTACGTCTCCTCCCGCATGACGACGATCTGGTCGAGCCAATAGGCTTCGTCCTCCAGATCCGCCCAGGCGAAGCCGATGTCGCGCAGCCGCGCGACGCGCGAGGCCCGGTCCGGATCGGGCGTCCCGCGCACTTCGAACGCCTGCGTCGTCATCCGCCGAAGCCTCCCGACGAATGGGAGCTGCCGCCGTGGCTCGACGAACCGGAGCTCGACTTCGAGCCGCTGATCACGCTGGAGGTGCCGCCGATGCCGCCGGGCTTCGAGGACGAAGAGCGCCGCGTGACCGTGCCCGACCCCGTCGTCGTCTTCGGACGCACGGCCGAGCCGACGACCGGCTTGTTCTGGAAGCTGTCGCCGGTGAAGCTCTTCGCTTTGTACGGCGTGCTCGTGTTCGCGTAGTACGTCGTATGCGATCTCGACCACGACGACGTCGAGTAGGAGCCGCCGTTATTGAACAGCAAATGATAGAGGAGCAGATCGTCCCAGCCGAAGCTGGAATGCGAACCGTTGTTGATGATGATCGTCTCGTGGCCGGAGCCGCTTGCGCCGGCCGAGCCCGCGCCGCCGCCCCCCCCCGATGCGACGGCCGTCTGGTCCTGCTCGTCTTCGTCGTCCTCGCCGAGCATCGGAAGGTTCCAATCGACGGCGGGATCGAAGTACGCCTTCACCGCTTCCGTCGAGTACTCGACCAGCTTCGGCTGTTCCGGCGCCGCGGTCGTTCCGTCCGCCGCGTGACTCACCGCGCCGAACGCGACGCTGGCCAGCAGCGCGAGGCCGAGCGACGTCGAGAGCACCCGCAGCGGCTTGCCGTCCTTCGTAAACAGCTTGCTTCTGACCGACTCATGCGGTTGTTCGTTTCGTGTCAATCGAGGGCTCCCCTTTCGCTGCGTCATCCGTCGTTCCGCATCGGAACGACGAGAATTTCCAATTTGCCGCTATCTAGATTCATACGGCCTTCCAGCGTCTCGTATTCGCGTCCGCCGACCGTAATGTAATTGACGTGCTCGAGCGACGCGACCATCGCCGGGGTCCAGTCCCGCTCGTCGATTTTCGCCAAGCCGCCGTCCGCTTCCTTCTCGTACAAAATGACGCCGATTCCGTGTTCCACTTCTTGCCATCCTCTCGAATTTGGAGTCTCTACCAGATTTTACAGTAAGCGATAGGCAAAAGAATTGTCAATCTCCGAGTTGTTTCGACACGCGCGGGAAATGATGGTACGCGATCCGCGCCGCCCATTCGCGATTTCTACATTAATAAAGCACGACGCCGTCATGGACAACGAACGCGTATGCCCACGAAGCGGAGCGCGAGGTCGTCGTGCCCGGGGCAACCGGCCCCTCGGCGCCGCAGCCCGTTATGAGCGCCGGACTTACGGACGCAGCCGCCATTAATGTAAATATTTACATGTTTATCACCTCGCAGCAACTGACGCTGTCGACGGCGTCAAAGTTGCAGCAAGCGTGTGATTCTCCTTTCCTTCCATTCTTTTCAATCCGCTTCTCACGTTTTTTTCCATTTTGCAAGCTTGCTTTACTGGCCAACTAGCGCTGCGCCTGATCGCGATCCTGGCTACCGATTCATACGAACGGTGCCGCGATTGGTGTCACGCCAGCAACGATTTACCGCGGAAATCGCCGGCTTCTGCCTCCGAACCAAGCAGTGGGCCGATGCAAACCAGCTCCCGGATACGGTGCGAACGCACAAAAAAGCCGCATGCCTATCGTTGGCATGCGGCTTTCGCGAATTGGAAATTGCGCCTGGCGCCGAATCGCGCTTCGCGCGCCTGAACGGCGTACGTGTAGCGCCGCCGACGCGCCGCCGGCAGGCTCTCGCAATGGCGAGGACGACGAGGTCGCGCGGCTAGCCTCAGCGGACGCGGGCGGCAACCGCACGCACCCGGCCGGCGAGCCGGATCGCCTTACGCGCCGACGGCGACCCCCGCGCCCTGCTGCAGCTCATACATCGCGCGGTATTTGCCGTCGAACGCCATGAGCTCGTCGTGATTGCCGCGCTCCACGATCCGGCCGCGGTCCAGGACGAGAATCTGATCCGCCGCGCGGATCGTGGACAGCCGGTGCGCGATGACGAACGTCGTGCGCCCGCGCTTCAGCACGTCGAGCGCCCGCTGAATGACGGCCTCGGTCTCGGTGTCGATGCTCGCCGTCGCCTCGTCCAGGATCAGGATCGCGGGGTCGAACGCGAGCGCCCGCGCGAACGAGATGAGCTGGCGCTGTCCCGCGGACAGGGTGCTGCCCTTCTCGATGACCGGTTCATCCAGGCCGTTCGGGAGCTGCATGAACATGTCGTACGCGCCGACGTCGCGGAGCGCCTGCTCGACTTTCTCCCGCGTGATGGCGGGATCGTCCAGGCTGACGTTCGAGGCGATCGTCCCCGTGAACAGGAACGGATCCTGCAGCACGATGCCCATATGCTCGCGGAGCTCCTGCTTCGAGAGACCGCGGGCGTCCGCGCCGTCGATCGTGATCGCGCCGCGCTCGACGTCGTAGAACCGGAAGAGCAGGTTCAGGATCGAGCTTTTGCCCGAGCCGGTATGGCCGACGAGCGCGACCGTCTCGCCCTGCTTCGCCTCGAAGCTGATGTTCTTCAGCACGTCCTCGCCCGGCTTGTAGCCGAACGAGACGTCATGGAAGCCGACGTTCCCCTTGTACCGCGGCATCCGCTCTTCCGAGACCGGGACGCCCGGCTCGTCGAGCAGCGCGAACACGCGCTCCGCCGACACCCGCGCCACCTCCAGGTTGGACAGCTGGTTGACGATGCCGACGATCGGCTGCATCATCCGGTTCATGTAATCGATGAAGGCGTAGAGGACGCCGATGGTCACGGCCGACGAGAGCGACCCGCCGGCGAACAGCCAGATGACGAGCAGGAAAATCACGTTCCGGAACACGTTCACCAGGTTGTGGCTCGTCAAGGAATTGAGCGTCAGCAGCTTGTTTTGATAATTGAAGTAATCGTCGTTCATCTCGCGGAATTCCGCCATCGTCTCGTTCTCCCGGCGGAACGCCTGGATGATCGGCATGCCTTGGATCGACTCGTTGATCATGCCGTTGATGTCGCTCAGACGGGATCGGATGACGTGGTTGTACCGCGACGCGAACTTGCGGTAGACGACGATCCACAGGTACAGGATCGGCAGCATCGGCAGCGCGATCAGCGCCAGCGTCTCGTCCAGGATGAACAGCGCGCCGATGATGGCGACCATGTAGATCAAGCCGGAGAAGAAATTCGCCAGCACGGACACGTACAGCTCGCGAATCGCTTCCGTGTCGTTCGTCACCCGCGCGACGACCTTGCCCGCCGGGAGGTTGTCGAAATACTGCACCGGCAGCTCCTGGATGTGCCGGAAGACGTCGTTGCGCATCTTGCGCACGATCCGGTTCGCCGATACTTGAAGCAAATACCGCTGGCCGTAAGCCAGCGCCGCGCCGACGAGCAGCAGCCCGACGTAGAACGCCGCGAGCTTGTAGATGCTCGGGAACTCCGGCTCGTAGAAGCCGTAAATCTCGCCGCGGCTCAGCTTCGCGGCCGGAAACCGCTGCGCGTTCCCGTCGCTCGCCTCGACCGTCAGCGCGCCGTCCGCGAAGGTCCGTTTGCCGGTATCGGGGACGCCGGCCGCGTCGACGAAGTAGTAGGTCAAGCCGGTTTGCAGCACGCGCGCCTCGCGGCCTTTCGTTTCGCCGGCCAGCCAGTGGTCGGCGCGCTTGTAGGCGCGGCCTTGATAGCCGACCGCGTACGGATCGCCTTGGCTCGCGGTTTCGTACCAGGGCTTCTCGATGCCCATGATGTTCGTGTCGATCATCCGCTTCGCGACGAACGGGCCGACCAGCTCCGCGGCGATCGCCAGCGCGAGCAGCAGAAGCGCGAGCAGAATCGGTTTCTTGAACTGCCAGGCGTATTGAAATAATCGTTTGCCGTTGTTGCCCATTGGAGGTTCCACCTTCTCTTCTTCCTTCGTTCTGTTCAAGCCGTTGCGTCGGAGCATCGGAGCGCCTACGCTTCGACCGCCGTCGCGAGCTGCTGGCGATCGTATTGCTCCTTGTACCAGCCGCCGTTCCGGATCAGCTGCTCGTGCGCGCCTTCTTCGACGATCCGGCCTTCGTCCAGGACGATGATCCAGTCCGCGTGCTGCACGGCGGACAGCCGGTGCGTCGCGATGAGCGTCGTCTTGCCGGCGCGTTCCCTGCGGATGCCTTGGAGAATCTCCGTCTCCGTCTTGGCGTCGACCGCGGACAGGGCGTCGTCGAGCATGAGGATTTCCGGATTGGCGATGACGGCGCGGGCGATGCTGACCCGCTGCTTCTGTCCGCCGGAGAGGGCGACGCCCTTCTCGCCGACCAGCGTCTCGAGGCCGTCCGGCAGGAACGTCACGTCCTTGCGGAACGCGGCCAGGTCCAGCGCCTTGCCGAGCTGCGCTTCGTCCATCTCGCCTTCAAGGCCGTAGCCGATGTTCTCGCGGATCGTCTTGCTGAACAGGATCGGCTGCTGCGGCACGTAGCCGATCCAGCCGCGGATCTCGCGCAGGGCGATGTCCCCGAGCGGGACGCCGCCGGCCGTCAAGCGGCCTTGGCCGAGCGGGTATTCGCGGAGCAGCTGCTTCAGAAGCGTCGTCTTGCCGCTGCCCGTCCGTCCGACGATGCCGAGCGTCTGGCCGCGCTTCAGCGTGATCGAGACATCGACCAGGTTGTCGATCGTCGAGGACGGGTACCGGAACGTTACGCCGTTGAACTCCAGCGATTCCGGCACCTGCAGCGGCACGGTCCGCTCGGCATCCTCCACGTCCGGCTTCGCGCCGAGCGTCTCGTTGATGCGGTCGAGCGACGCGTTGCCCCGCTGCATGATGTTGATCAGCTCGCCGATGGCGAACATCGGCCAGATCAGCATCCCGAGAAACATATTGAACGACACGAGCTCGCCGAGCGAGATTTCGGTCCGGAAGACGAGCACCCCGCCGTAGCAGAGACCGATCAAGTAACTGATCCCGACCAAAATTTTGACCGTCGGCTCGAAGAGCGCGTCGATCTTGGCCACGGCGATGTTCTTGCGGAACACGTCGTCCGTCATCGCGCCGAACCGTCTCCGGTCCGCCTCCTCCTGCACGAACGCCCGGATGACCCGCACGCCGGAGACCGATTCGAGCACTTGGTCGTTCAGGTTGCCGAAGGCGTCCTGCTGCTCCGTGAACCGCTCGTGGATCTTCTTGCCGAAATGCTGCATGATGAGCGCCATGAGCGGCAGCGGCAGCAGCGCCGCGAGCGTCAGCTTCCAACTGATCACGCCGGCCATCATGACGAGGATCGTCAGCATGAAGAGCGTGGAATCGATCAGCGTCAAAATGCCGAACCCGGCCGTCTGCGACACCGCGCCGAGGTCGTTCGTCGCCCGCGCCATCAGATCGCCCGTCCGGTTGCGCTCGTAGAACGTCGGCGTCATTCGCATGAAATGCCGCATGAGCCGCGAACGCAAGGTGCGCTCCAGCACGAAGGACGAGCCGAAGAGCAGCGACCACCAGACGCACGTGATGACGTAGCCGACGACGGTGAGGCCCGCCCAGAACGCCACGAGTTCCGTCAGCTTCCCCGGGGTCATCGTGCCCTGCTGGATGCCGTCGACCGCCGTTCCGATCAGCTTGGGCGGCAGAACGTCCATGATGCCGACGATCGTCAGCAGCACGACCGCGATCGTGTAGCGCCTCCAGCGCATTTTGAAAAACCAGCTTAATTTCTTCAGTACGGTAAACACGTCCATCCACAACCTTTCTCGCTAGTAAAGAACAAAAAAGACGTACCGCCGTAAGCGATACGCCTGAGCCCCGGTGTCCGGGCAACCGCGGACCGATGCCGCGAATGCCTTGCCGAGCGCGCAAAAAAGGCGCACGATTACGTCGCCGCAACCGTGCGCCTTCCGATGGGCAGACCGGGAACCCGCGTTCTCCGTCCTGCCGCGGTCAGACCGCGCGAGGGTTACGTCCTATGCGATTGCGGACGCCGCCGGCAGCCGGCAGCGCAATGAGAACCAATCGATCGTACCGCATAGTCGTAACCCTCCTTTCCGTTCCTCAAAGTATATGTGACAATTTACCATCGATGCGCGAGCGCTGTCAATGGGCAATTTGAAAATTCCATGAACTCTTTACAATCGGCCCTTTCGTCAAGCCGTTCATTGGGCCTTAAAAACAAGAAGACCGCCGGCGCCCGGCCTAAGCCGAACGCGGCGATCTTCCGTGTCGTCCGAAAACGACGGGTACCCGAGGCGCTTTTTGTACTGCATCGATCCGCATCCCGCGCCTCCGTCCGGATTAGATCCGGGCGGACCGGGTAAGGGACGCGATCAACATGGAACTAGAAATGTTGACCACCTCCTTTCGTGTACACACACTGTACCACAGCCGCGGACAATGCGCCAGCTATTTATTCAAGTTTTCTGAACTTTCCAATTTCTAAGCGAAGCAGGTGTCTCGAACCGATCCGCCCCGGACGGCGCAAGCATGGATTCCGCTAGCGCCGCTGCTCGCGCCACGCCCGGAACTGCCGTGCATGACGCGAATCGCGGGGCAAACGGATCAGCCTTCAGATCGGATGTTGCTCTCGTTCGTTACCTTTCCGCCGAGCCGCGAATCTTATTCATGCCGCGCCGAATGAGTTCCGCCGTTTTAGCCCGTAAGGCTTGCCGATTCTTCGCGGCGGACCGTCTTATTCGGCAGATAGTGGATCGTCTTGATGAACCTGACCGTGCCGGTCTTGGCGCGCATCACGATGGAATGGGTCTCGGCTCGCTGGTTCGGCAGGTAGCGCACGCCTTCCAGAAATTCGCCGTGCGTCACGCCGGTCGCCGCGAAAATGACGTCGTCCGTGCCGACAAGATCCTCCATCGCCAGCACGCGGTCGGGATCGGCGAGTCCCATCGCGACGGCGCGCTCGTATTGCTCCGGATTTTCGGGCAGCAGGCGCCCTTGAATCTCGCCCCCGAGCGCTTTCAGCGCCGCGGCGGCCAGCACGCCTTCGGGCGCGCCGCCCGAGCCGAGATACAGGTCGATGCCCGTCTCCGGGAACGCCGGCGCGATGGCGCCGGCGACGTCGCCGTCCGACAGCAGCGAGATCCGCGCGCCGAGCCGGCGCATCGTCCCGATAATCGGCGCGTGCCGCTCCCGGTCGAGAATCATGACGTTCAAGTCGGAGAGCGGTTTGCCGAGGACGTCGGCGGCTTTCGCCAGCGTTACTTCGACGGGATCGAGGAGATGCAGCTTGCCGGCGAGCGCGGGACCGACGGCGAGCTTCTGCATGTACATGTCCGGCGCGTGCAGCAGCTGCCCCTTGTTCGCGATGGCGACGACGGCGAGGGCGTTGTTCAAGCCTCTCGCCACGAGATTCGTGCCCTCGAGCGGATCGACCGCGACGTCGACCTCCGGTCCGTCGCCGTTGCCCAGCGGCTCGCCGATGTACAGCATCGGCGCTTCGTCCATTTCGCCTTCGCCGATGACGACGGTGCCGCGCATGGAGACGGAATCGAACATCGTCCGCATCGCCGTCGTGGCGGCGTCGTCCGCGCTCGTTTTATCGCCTCTGCCGATCCACGGCGCCGATTCCAGCGCCGCCAATTCCGTTACGCGAACCACTTCCAAGGCCAATTCCCGTTCCATGTGTCCTCTCTCCTTTCGCCGGCCGGCGTTTACGCCGTAATACCGGACAACCACTCGACAGCGGGGCACATGCCCGCGAATTCGTGGTGCAGCAGCGGCGCCGGATCGACGCTGCCGGCGTCGGCTCGGGCAACCGCGGACCGCATCGGATTGACGGTCGCCGTGTAATGGATGCCGGCGTTCAAGAGGCGCGGCAGCCATTCATCGGCCAGCCACTTGGTGTCTTCGGCGACGACCAGAATGTGGCTGGAGTCGAATAGCGCTTTTTTGGCGTTCTTCATGACGGCGAGCTCGATCATTTTATCGAGCGGCTCGCGGAATTCATCGCCCCTGGCGAAGGCGTGCCAGCGGATCACGACGGTTTCGATGGCTTCGTCCCAGTAAATATGCGCCTTGTCGGTTACGTAATAGTCCTTCATGTATGATCACTCCTGATGGTTAAATTTAGCGTTGGTTTCGAATGCGCACCGGTTGTGCCGTTCGTAGCTACACTATAATACGAATCGTCCCCATTGAAGTAATATATAGTTTTCAGAGGAGCAATAGATGACGTCTATGACCACTCGGGAGGTATCTCGCGCGTGCGCATCAAGGCCGCGAATACGAAAAAAAGCCGCCTCGTTTTCGGATGAAAACGGGACGGCTAACGGCGAGCGATGCGGCTTCATATGGCCACGTTCCGGGTTGAACGGCGGTTGTCGACCCCGCTCCGCAAGTAATTAATGTAGTTAAATCGTTAAATCGATGGCGAGTGAAATGCCCGGCCGGCATCCGTAATCAGACCTCGCGAAGCGCGACGCGGCGCTGGCCGGAAGGCTTGCGTTCCGCCGGTTCGATGGCGGGCGTCGTCCCTTCGACTTCGCGGATGCGCTCCAGCAAACGGGCGCGCAGCGACGCGGCCACGTCGTCGTAGCGGTCCAAGCCGATCAAGTTGGTAAGCTCATGGGGATCGGCCTCCAGGTCGTACAGGAACTCCTCCGCGTACGTATCCGACGCCGCGTCGGTCCAGCCGTCCTTGCCGGGCGCCGAGACGCTGTATTTCCAGCGCGCCGTGCGGAGCGCGCGGCCGACTTGCGACTCGCTGATCTGCACGAACACGTCGTTCGGCGCGCCGCCGTCTTCGTTCCGCAGCGACGCGAGCAGCGAGCGTCCTTCCATCTCGCCCGGCACGGGAATCGCCGCCGCGTCGAGCAAGGTCGGCGGCAGATCGACGAGGCTGACGAGCCGCTTCAGCCGGCCGCCGCCGTCGAAGCCGGGGCCGACGATCGCCGTCGGGACGCGGATCGAGCTGTCATGGCAGGAGCGTTTGTATTCCGCGTTGCGGGTTTTGAAATGGCAGCCGTGGTCCGAAGTGAAGAGCACGACCGTGTTGTCGGCCAAGCCGAGACTCCGCAGCGCGTCGAGGAGCCGGCCGAGCGCCTCGTCCAGCCGCTTGACCATGCCGTAGTAGCCGCCGAGATGCTGCGCCGAGCTGCCGCCGAGCGCGGCCAAGTCCGGGGGCGTCCATCTGCCCGCGTACCTCTCCTCATAGCCGATCGGCGCGGGATAATTGTCGAGATGATTCTGGTGATGCGGCTCGATATAGGACAAGAAGAGGAAGAACGGATCGTCCTTGTTCCGGTCGACGTACCGGATCGCCGCGTCCGTGAGCGCATCGGCCCGGTAGCCCGGCAGCTTCACCGGGTTGCCGTCGTTGTCGTACATGACGGTATCGTAGCTGTCCGACGAGAATTCCAGCACGTTGGACGCCAGCCAATAATCGTAGCCGCCGCGCTTGCCGGGCGGCACCGGTTCTTCGTCCGCGAGATGCCACTTGCCGATGTAGCCGGTCCGGTAGCCGGCTGCGGCGAAATGCTCCGCCAGCGTGCCGTGCTCCGTTCCGAGCGGAATGCCGTTGCGGTAGGAACCCGTCGTCGTGGCGTGCTTGCCGGTCTGAAAGCACGACCTCGCCGGGCCGCATACCGGCTGGCACGTGAACGAGTACGCCGCGTGCGTGCCCTCCCGCGCCATCCGGTCGAAGTTCGGCGTCAGCCCGAGCGGATTGCCGTGCGCGCCGGTCGTGTCCCAGCGCTGCTGGTCCGTGAAAAATACGATGATGTTCGGTCGCTGCCCATTCGTCGTCATAAGCTTCTCCCTTCGCGGCCGATTTGCCGCTACTTTTTCGTGCCGTAGCCGTTCGCTTCGTTCCAGCCCTGCGACTGCTTCAGCGCGTCCGCTTCCTGCTTCGCCACCGCGTTCATCTTGGCGATGAAGTCGTCCAAGGACATCGACCCGTCGAGATACAGCTGGCCGTCCTTGCCGAACGTATCGTACAGATTCTTGCTGAACGCCGGACCGAACAGGTTCATCTTGAACGGCTCGTTGACCGCCAGAAACGGCTTGATGTTGTCGGGAAATTCGGCATCCTTCAGCACCGGCGCCCGGTACAGCCGCTCGGCGATTTGCTTCTGGACGGACGGCGAGGTGAGGTACATCAGAAAATCGACCGCCCCCGCCTTCTTCTCCGCCGAGATCGAATTCGGCATCACGTAGACGCCGTCCGGATTGCCGGAAGCGACCTCGTAATATTTGCCCTCGGCCATGGGGTGATTCTCCTTCGTCAGGTACGGCACGCGCATGACGCCGTAATTCATCCCCTCCAGCTGCTTGACGAAATCCGGCGGCGCCAGCGTCATCGCGGCGTCGCCGCGCAGGAACATCTCGTTCGCGTCGTCGAGCGTAATGCCGTTGAAGCCTTTCGGCCAATACTTGGTCCAATCCTTGAGAATCGGGAAGACGTCCTTCCACGGTTCCTTGCCGAAGTCGAGCGTGCCGCCGTCGATCGCCGCCACGATCTCGTTGGAGCCGATCAGCTTGTTGCCGTCGAGGTCCATCCCCGGGACGAGCTGCTCGACCGTCTGGTCGGACAAATATCGCAGCATCCAGTCGGGCCGGTCCCCGCCCTGCTTGGCGAAGCCGATGGCCATCGGCGCGACGCCCGCCCGCTGCAGCTGTTCCTGCGCGGCCAGAAACTGGTTCCACGTCTCCGGCAGCGCCGTGACGCCGGCTTTATCGAACAGATCCTTATTGTAGAACAGCCGGATCGTTCCCGAATACGTCGGAACCCCCGCGACTTTGTCCGTCCCGGGCACGAACATGTTGGCCATGACGGTATCGGAGAGCGAGCTCCGCCAATCCGCTCCGCCGGCGTACGGATTCGGCTGCGCCAGATCGGCGGTCAGCTCGGTCACGAGTCCTTTGCCGAAATCCTCCTGCGACCAGAGGTACTTCGATTGGAACAAATCCGGCGCGTTGTCCCCGATGAGCTGGGTCGTGACCCAGGTTCGCTGCGCGGTCCCGTCGTCGCCCCAATTGGCGAGCGTCAGCTTCACTTCGGCTTTCGCGTTCGGATCGGCGTTGTACGCCTTGACCAGGTCCTCGTAGACCTTGTTGTCTTCCTCGATTTTGCTCTTGCTCGTCGTGAACGAGACGACGACTTTCGCGTTCCCGGCGCCGCCCCCCTTACCGTCCGCTTGGCCTCCGGCCGCCGGACCGTCCGCGTACCCATTCCCGTTCCCGTTCGAGCAGCCCGCGAGCAGCGCGAAGCCGAGCGCCAGCGCCGCCGGCGCGTTCATGCGTTTCCATGTCATGGTTGTTTCTCTCCTATCGTACAAAATGATCGTGCGCCTGCCTACCGCGAATTCTTCGTCCAGCGGCTTCCGCGAGGGCGGAAGCCGGAAGCATTCAACACCTCCGGAACGTAATCAGCCATTTGCGGGGCCGTTTCAGCCTTTGATCGCCCCCGACGTCAGACCCGAGATGAACGGCTTCGTCGCGAACAGGAACAGCGCGAGAAACGGCAGCGACGCGAACACGTAGCCGGCAAGCTGCAGGCCCGTTCCCTGCTCGACCGTGCCGGAGACGGTGCCCAGCACGAGAATGACCGGCTTTAGCTTCTCGTCCGAAATGATCACGAGCGGCCAAATGTAATTGTTCCAGCCGCTGATTGCCGTCAGAATGCCGACGACGGACAATACCGGCTTGGCGAGCGGCAGCGCGATTCGGCTGAAGATCCGCCACGGACCGGCACCGTCCAGCTGCGCCGACTCGAGCAAGCCGGCCGGCAGCCCGGCGAGGAATTCGCGGATCAGCATCGTGCCCATCGCGGAGCCGACCGCGGCGGGCGGGAAAATCTGGCCGGCATACGAATCGAGCAAGCCCAACGATTTCACCAGCACGAACTGCGGAACGAGCAGCAGGAAGCCCGGGATCATCATGAGCATGACGACGAGCGTGTACAGCAGCCCCTTGCCGGGGAAATCGTAGGCGGCGAACGAGAACGCCGCCATGGACGACAGGACGAGCACGGCGGCCGTGATGCCGGCGGTTACGACGATCGAATTGGCCATGTACGGCAGCAGGTAGCCGGCGGCGGTGACGTAATTATCGGCGTAGAAGTGCGCGGGCCAGCCCCAAAAATGCTTATAGATATCCATGCGGTGCTTCCATGAATTAATCAACGTCATGTAGAACGGCAGCAAGGTGGCGGCCAGCAGGAGCGCGAGCGCGGCGTATTGGAGAACGGATCCGAGCGCGAAGGCTTTGGGCCTGTTCGTTTTCGCCGAGTTCGTTTCCGGTCGGTTCGCTTCCGGTCGGTTCGCTCTCGGGCGATTCGTTTCCGGTCGGTTCGCTTCCGGGCGTCTTGCTCCTGAAAGCTGTGCTTTTGACAGGCTCGTTTTCGATAGATCGGCTTTCGATAGATCAGCTTCCGCTAGACTCTCATTCGCCGGCTTTACATTCGATACGTTGGCATTCGACTGGTTCGCTTTCATCGCGTCTCCCTCCTACCCCGGCGTCTCGCCCGATTTGAACAGCTTTTGCAGCGCCTGCGTGACCAGCAGAATGCCGGCGAAGAGCAGCATCCCGAGCGCCGACGCGTATCCCATCTCGTTGTAGGCGAACGCGCGGTCGTACAAGTACAGCGCGGGCGTCAGCGACGATTCGCCGGGACCGCCGCCGGTCAAGACGAGCGGAAGCTCGAAATTTTGCAGCTGGCCGATGACGACCAGCAGGACGACGAGGCGGATTTGCCCGCGGATCAGCGGGAGCTCGAGGTAGCGGAACCGCTGCCAGACGCTCATGCCGTCCAGATTGCCGCTCTCGAAGAGCTCGGCCGGAATGTTCAGCAGCCCCGCCAAATAGATCAGGAAGTAGATGCCGCCGATCCATGGGAAATTGTAGAACAGGAGCGCCCACAGCGAGGTGCCGCTTTCGCCCAGCCAGGCATGCGTCCAGCCGTCCAGGCCGATCAATTCCAGCAGGCCGTTCAAGATGCCGTTCTGGCTCGCGTACACCCACGTCCAGATTTTGATGACGACGAGCGTCGGCACGATCAGCGGCACGATGAACAGCACGCGCGCCCATTCCGCCAGCCGCTTGCGCTTGACGTGAAAGACGAGCGCGGCGGCAAGCAGCGGCAGCGTGAGCGTCTCGGCCAGCGCGCCGGCGGTCAGGGCGAGCGCATGGCCGATCGAGCGCCGGAACGACTCGTCGTGCAGGGCCTTCGCGTAATTCGCGAAGCCGACGAAGTTGTCGACGTTCGCCCCGTTCCAATCGAAAAGCGACTTCTGCGCGGCGACGACGAGCGGCCCGTATTTGAACGTGCCGAGCACCGCGAAGATCGGAATGAGGAAGAAATACGCATGGCGGACGCGCCATAGTTTGCGGAGCAAGCCGGGCTTGCTTGGGCGAGCGCCGGCGTCCGCCTTCATGTCGGCCATCCCGGTCACGCTCCTTTCGTCGACGCGCGCACGATGAGGCGCGCCGGCAGCAGCCGTTGAATGCTCGCGTAGTCGGTCTGGCGCAGCAGCTCGCCGAACGCCGCCACGGCCGTTCGGCCGATGTCCGCGATCGGCTGGTGCACCGTCGTCATCGGCGGGTTCATGAGCGGGGAGACGTCGTAGTCGCCGAAGCCCGCGACCGCGACGTCCGCCGGCACGCGAAGTCCCAGTTCCCCCAGCGCGGCGCTGACGGCCAGGGTGCCGCGGTAGGTCGAGCAGAACACCGCCGTCGGCCGCGCGTCGTGCAGCAGCTTGCGGACCGTATCCCGCACGGGCTCCCGCCGCGGATTCAATTCCTGCGCCCAGCCGGGATCGGCTTCCATGCCCGCTTCGCGCAGGGCTTCCCGGTAGCCCTCGGCCCGGTCGGCGTCGCACGGGTGCGCGATGGGCGGATGCAGCAGCGCGATCCGCCGGTGGCCGAGCGCGAGCAGATGGCGTACGGCCTGACGGCAGCCGTCGGCATTGTCGACGTCGACCCAGGACACGTCGCTGTCCGGATAGGAGGCGGCTACGACCACGTGGGGCAGACGGGCCGCGACGAGCGCGCCGGGCAGCGGAGACCCCAGCGGCGGGTTGATCGCGATCAGGCCTCTCAGCCCGTTGGACCGGCAAAAATGAGCCGCCGCGCCGGCATCCCGGAACGTTCTGTCCTGGTAGGGCACGAGCATCAGATACAAACCTGCGGCGTAGGCTTGCTCCATGAGGCCGTTCATGAGCTCCCCCATGTACTCCGGGAACGACACGTCCGGCGTCACGATGCCGACCGTCTCCTGCCGGTTGGCGACGACGGCCGGCCGGAAGCCGTGATCGTTCATGAACCGGATCACGTTCTCCCGCGTCTCTTCGTTGACGTCGGGCCTGTTGTTGAGAATGCGGCTGACGGTCGATACCGACACGCCGCACATCTCGGCGATTTTGCGAATGTTCATCTTCGGGCTCTCTCCTCCTTCGACCGATCGCGGTATCGTTCCGGTAGAGTACCGGAAAACGCAAAAAAGGAGACAGCGCGTGAATCGCGTGTCTCCGGTCGGCCGGTCAACGGGTATTTAGTTGATAATTCCAAGTTCTTTACTGTGGTTTATTCTAGCAATCGAACCGACGTCCGTCAAGCGCGAATTTGAAATAACGGGAAAGCCCGGCTATAATCGGATGCGCTCGTCAAGGAATCCTTGAACTTGCTCTCGTGCTGCCGCCGCCGTTATTGCGCGCCGTTCAGCTTGTCGAGCGTCTCCAGGTAGAACACCTGCAGAAACTTCTTGATGTTCACCTTCGGCTTCTCCTGCAGCGCCTGCTCGTCGATCTCCTTCATCTTGAGCCGCACGTCGCGAAAATCGAAATAGAGCGGCGCGTAATGCTCGAACTTCGGATGGCCGTAATCCGTCAGCCCGATGCTGGCGAGGTTGGTCAGCGCGGCGAGGACGGCGCGGCGGACGCGCTGCTCGACCGCCTTCCCTTCCTTCTCGGCGTCGGCGCCGTTCGGATTGCCCGCGCGGATGCACGCTTCGTACAGCGACTTGAGCGGCGGAAGTCCGCCTCCGCGATGATGGCGCAGCAAGTATTCCGTCATGTCGGCGATATCGCCGCTCCCGCTCTCGCCGACGATCCCGAGGTCCATCAGGATCGTCCGCATGACCTCGCGCGCGCCCGGCTTCTTCCGCTCGCCCGCCGCTTCCGGGTCGAGCCGGTCGAGCTTCGCGATCGACTGCTTGATTTCGTTCAAGTAGCGCGCCATCCGCCACTGCTCGCTCACCTTGCCGAGCACCGCCTCGATCTCGACCCGGTTGATCGGCTTCTGGATATAAAATTCGATGCCCGCCTGGTACGCCTTGCTGATCATGTCCTTGTTCTCGATCTGGGAGATCATGACGTACCGGCCTTCGTAGCCCGCCTTCTTGAGGCCCGCGATCGTTTCGAGGCCGTCCTGGTCCGGCATGAGCAGGTCGATCAGCACGACGTCGGGCCGCTCGTCGAGGATGAGCTGCGCGCCTTCGGTGCCGCCCGCCGCCGTCCCGACCACTTCGCCGACCCCGCCCTTCTCGATGATCGTCTGGAGCATCCGCCTGCTTACCGCGTCGTCGTCGATAATGCAATACGTCGGCATGGCCTATCCCCCTTTCTTCAACCGCTCCGTCGGGAACGCCGCCGCGAACGTCGTCAAGGCGTCCTTCCCCGTCGTCAGCAGGCGCAGCCTGCCCTCGAACGAACCGACGATGTCGCGCACGTGCGACAGGCCGATGCCGGTCGCCGCCGTCCCTTCCTGGTTGAATTTGGTCGTAAACCCGGGCTCGAACACGAGGTCCCGGTCCTGCTCGGCGATGCCCGTTCCGGTATCCGCGACCGTGAAGACGGTCTCGTCCCCCCGTTCGTAGACGTTGAAACGCACGGTGCCGCGCGTAACGATCGCTTCGGCCGCGTTGGCCGCCAGGTTGTTCAGCACCGTCAGGAGGGGGATGTAGTGTCGGGTCGAATAATCGGCGCGGACTTCCGTTTCCATGCGAATGTCCTTCTCCAGCATCATGGCGTAGTTGCCGTTCGACTTCGCGACGAGGCCGACGATCTCCGAGAGCGTCATCTCGGCGGCGCGGTCGAGGTCGACCAGCTTGGTCAGCCCCGCCAAAATGCGCTGCGAGTCCTTCTTCACCTCGTGGATTTGCTGCGTGAGTTCGAGGACGGCCCGGCCGTGCGCCCGCAACCCTTCCTCGTTCAGGCGTTCGTACAGGTCGTGGCTCTTGGCGGTGATCTGCTCGATGACGTCCATCGACTTGCGCAGGTAGAATGCTTCGCCGTACAGCCCGCTGCCGACGCCGATCATCTGCTCGAGCCGTTTCTGCTGCTCGGCCTGCACGACGCGCATCTGGTTCACCGCGATGCTGCTGTAGATGCCGACCGTAAAATAGCACCGCACCGCCGCGATCAAGGAAATGACGCCGATCTGGTCGGCGCGGAATACGGGCAGGCCGAAGGCGAGGCTCCGCGACAGGAGCTCGGTCTCGTTGGAGACGATGTCGATCAGCGTCGCGCACGCCCCGAGAATGAGCGGATCCAGCTGCTTCAGCCGGCTTTGCACGAGCGCCATGCCCGCCCCGAAGACGACGTAATACAGCATCGCGGAGAAATGGACGTGCAGGCTGCCCGGCAGCGAGAACTCCGCGCCCTCGGCCGCGCCGTCGAGCGTGACCCGAAATAGCAGCACCGTCGCTCCGACGGCGATTCCCGTCCTGCGGAACGGCAGATGGCGCATGAAGAGCAGCAGGAACAGGAAGGCGCTGCTGCCGAGACCGATGCGGAACAGGTCGCCGCTGAACGGGTTGATCTTGAATTCGCCCGCCACCGCGACGACGACGGCGAGGACGGCGATTTGCGTGTTTTCGGTTTTGGATCCGTATGGCTTCGCGATAGCGATAGGCACCCACTCCCATGAGCCTGCCCGGCGGCGCGGCCGGCGCGCGCGAACGCGGCGCCCTTCGGAATCCGGGCTAGCCCGCGGCGCGCCGTTCCCCGGAAGGCGTTAGACGCGTTTGTTCTCGAGCCGCCGCGCCGCGATCGACAAGGCGTAATTCACCGCGAAATACAGCACGGCAACCACCGCGAGCACCGGAACGGTATAGTCGTACTGCTGGGCGATGATGATCTTCGCGTTATGCATGAGCTCCGGCAGCGAGATGACGATGGCGAGCGACGTGTCCTTCAGGAGCGAGATGAATTGGCTCACGAGCGGCGGCACCATGGCCCGAAGCCCTTGCGGCAGCACGATGTACCGGATCGTCTGCGATCGCGTGAGCCCCGACGAGCGCGCGGCTTCGATCTGGCCCTTCGGGACGGCGTTCAGCCCGCCGCGCACGACTTCCGAAATCATGGCCGCCTCGAAGACCGTCAAGCCGACGATCGCCGCGCTCGTGACGCTCAGCTTGATGCCCACGTCGGGCATGGCGAAATACGTGAAGAATAAAATGAGCAGCAGCGGCAGGTTGCGGATGATCTCGACGACCGCGCCGATCGCCGGCGAGACCGCCGGAATGCGCATATAGCGCAGCGTCCCGGCGATGCCGCCGAGCGCGAAGCTCGCGACGATCGCGACGAAGGCGACCCAAAGCGTCATGCTGAAGCCTTTGAGGATAAAGATGAGATTATGGTAGGCGAATGCGCCGGCGATGTCCATCCTTCGATCCTCCTAATATCGGAATTGACGGGCTTGGCGGCCCCGCGCCCGTTCGCGGAAATGCTAGCCGTTTCGCGCCCAGCGGCGTTCCAGCCGGAGCGCCGCCCAGCTGAGCGGCAGCGTCAGGACGAGGTAGAGCGCCGCGACGAACAGGTACGTGTCGAACGTCGCGTACGTCTTGCTCGCCACTTGATCGCCGTAGTACATCAGGTCGAAGCCGGCGAACACGCCGAGCACCGAGGAATTCTTAACCAGATTAATGAACTGGTTGCTGAGCGGCGGAACGACGATCTTGATCGCCTGCGGCAGCACCACGTGGCGCATCGTCTGCGCGTAGCTCATGCCCGAAGCCCTGGCCGCTTCCGACTGCCCGGCCGGCACGCTCAGGATGCCCGCGCGGATCGCTTCGGCGACGAAGGACGCCGTATATACGGTCAGGCCGATCGTGCCGCAGGCGAACCCGCTCAGCGTAACCCCCAGCGTCGGCAGCCCGTAGTAGAACGCGAAGACGACGAGCAGGATCGGAATGTTGCGAATAAACTCGACGAAGGCGGTCCCCGCCCACCGCAGCGGCTTGACGGCCGAGATGCGGAAGACGGCCGCGACCGTCCCGAGCGCGAAGCTGCCGAGCAGGGCGATGACGCTCGATAGGACGGTGTTGCCGAAGCCTTTCATGTATAACCCGAAATGGTCCGTAAAAATCGACAGATCCGGCATCGTATCCCTCCTTCCGCCCGAATCGGGCAAGCGCGAAGCGCGCCGGCGGCGAGGCCGGTCGCGCTTCGCGCTTGCTTACGTTAATTCGCCGCCGGCGTCTCGCCGATCCATTTCTCGTAAATCTCCTTGTACGCGCCGCTGTCGTTCAGCTTCTTCAGCCCGGCGTTGACGGCGTCCAGGAGCGCGGTTTCGCCCTTCTTGATCGCGATGCCGTACGGCTCGTCGGTGAACGGCTCGCCGACGACCTCGTAGTTCGGATCCTGCGCGGCCATGCCGTACAGAATCGCGTTGTCGGTCGTCAGCGTGTCGCCCTGGCCGGCCTTGAGGGCGCTGAACGCGTCCTGGTAGTTGTCGAATTCCAGCACGGTCGCGTCGGGCGCCTTCTCCTTGATGTTGTCCACGGACGTCGAGCCCTTGACGGCCAGCACCTTCGTGCCTTTCTTGATATCGTCGATGCTCTTGATCGGGCTGCCCTTCTTCACGAGCAGCGATTGGCCCGCCTTGAAGTATACGTCCGAAAAGTCGACTTCCTTCTTCCGTTCCTCCGTTATCGTCATCGTGGCGACGATCATGTCGATGTCGCCGTTGTTGAGCATCGGGATGCGGGTCTTCGACGTGACTTCCTTCAGCTCGATCTTGGTCTCGTCCCCGACGATTTCCTTCGCGAGCGCCTTGGCGATGTCGACGTCGAAGCCTTCGACGCTGCCGCTCGCGGGGTCCTTCAGGCCGAACAGCTTCGTATCGAACTTGACCCCGACGACGAGCTTGCCGCGGCTCTTGACGGCGTCGAGCGCCGACGATCCCGCCGCCTGGTCGCCGCCGGCGTTCCCGGCCGCGTCGCCGCTCGCCGCGTTGCCGTTCGATGCGCCGTTGGATCCGGCGTTCGTGTCGTTCTTCGCGCCGCAGCCGGTAAGCGCGATCGCCGCGATCAAAGTCGTCAGGACGCAGGCAAACAGCCATTTTCTTGGTTTCATCTTACCTATCCCCTCTCCATGATTGAACGTGAACGGAATCTCGTGCCATGCGCGGGCGGGCATGCCGCGGACCCCGCGATCGGCAAGGACCGGCTAATGATGAAGCACCCGGTTAAGAAACGCGCGCGCCCGCTCTTCCCTTGGTTGCTCGAAGAAGACCTCCGGCGGGGACACCTCCAGGATGCGACCGTGGTCCATGAACACGACGCGGTCCGCCACCTCGCGGGCGAATCCCATCTCGTGCGTGACGACGACCATGGTCATCCCTTCCCGCGCGAGCGCCTTCATGACGTCCAGCACTTCGCCGACCATCTCGGGATCGAGCGCGGACGTCGGCTCGTCGAAGAGCATGATCTTCGGCTTCATCGCGAGTCCCCGCGCGATGGCGACGCGCTGCTGCTGGCCGCCGGACAATTTCGCCGGATACCGGTCCGCCATGTCTCCGATGCCGACCTTCTCCAGGTACTGCCTCGCCGTCGCCTCCGCTTCCGCCCGCGGCTGTCCGAGCACCTTCATCGGCGCGAGCGAGACGTTGCCGAGGGCGGTCATGTGGGGGTACAGGTTAAAATGCTGAAACACCATGCCGATGTCCCGCCGCAGCCGATTGATGTCGGTCCCCTTGTCGCCGAGCTTGACGTCGAGCACGGTCAAGCTGCCGCCCGAGATCGTTTCCAGCCGGTTGATGCACCGGAGCAGCGTGCTCTTCCCCGACCCCGACGGGCCCACGACCACGACGACCTCGCCCGGCTCGACGCGAAGCTCGATGCCCTTCAGGACATGAAAGTCGCCGAAATGCTTCTCGACTTGCTCGAACGCAATCATCGAACCTCCTCCTTTCCGCCCTGGCCGCGGCTTGCCCGGCCGATGGACGAGTCATGTCAAGTAAAATCACGCGATGTTAGGTCCACGATACGGCCCTCCTACGCGATCCGACCGAATCCTACGTAAAATCACGAAAAAAACCGCCTTCGAGCGGCAATTCCGACGTCATATTCGATGCGTCCGGGCGTCTCGCGGCGAATGAAGGCGCGGCCGGCAACGCGCCGGAAACCCGGCGGCAACCGGAGCCGCTCGTCCGACAAGCGGCGAGAACAAAAAAAATCCGCCCGAACGGGCGGATTGGCGACGCGATCAATCTGATAAGAAGAGGTAGAGAATCAAGACGACATCGCCGGTCTTACGCTTTGGGCTGCTGGCCCGCGGCGCTCAGGCGCCGCTTCGCCTCTTCGTACACGTCCGCGGCAAGCGGCCCTCTCTCCGCGATGCGGATGTTCTCGGCCAGATGCTCGGGATTCTTCGTGCCGACGATCGTCGTCGTCAGCTGCGGGTGGCTGAGCGTGAACCGCAGAATGAAGCCGGTCCGGCTCTCGCCTTCGTCCAGCAGCTCGTCGAGCTTCGCCTGCTCCCAGAAGGCCCAGCGGTCCTGGTTGCCGAGGCCGTGCCCCGGCTCGCCGCGTCCGACGCCGCCGCGAATGATCGTGCCGGCGCCGGCTTGCGCCGCCTTGGCGATCAGGTTCTCGTGATCCCGCTCGAGCGCGGAATACGGAATTTGGAACGAATCGAAGACGCCGGTATCGATGTACGCCGGCAGATGCGGCAGCGTCGAGGAGATGCCGATCCAGCGCGCCTTGCCCGATGCCTGGATCTCCTTCAGCACGTCGATCAGGCTGCCTTCTTCCGTCTGGTCCAGCGTCGGATTGTGCAGCTGCAGCAAGTCGACGTAGTCCGTTTTCATCCGGCTCAGGCTCACGTCGATGTTCCGGAGCAGGTTGTCCCGCGTCCATACGTGCGGCGTATCGTCATGATCGCCCGCGTTCACGACCGTGCAGCCGCATTTGGTCGCGAGGACGTATTCGCTCCGGCGCTTGCTGATGAAGCGGCCGATGTATTCCTCGCTCAAACCGTAGTCGTAGGACGTATCGATGAAATTGATGCCCGCGTCGAGGACGGCGTTCAGAATCCGGTCCGCCTCCCCGTCCGCGACGGGGCGACCGCCCCAAATGCGCGGCCCGCGGATTTCCATCGCGCCGAAGCCCAGCCGGGTGACCTCGAGGCCGGTCCGGCCGAGGGTCGAAGTTTGCAGCGTTGTCATGGGAATGCCTCCTTTTAAATCTGAATCGTACTCGAATCGCTTTGCCATGCATCGCTCGGACGATGACATTCGTATTCTTAGCGTTTACATCGTTGAGGACGTTCCGTTACCACGCGTAAGCCTTCGGCGCTTCGCCGCCCGGCCCCGGGAAAATCTCGTCGAGCCGCTTCAGCGTCTCGTCCGACAGCGCGATGTCGACGACGCGCAGCGTATCCTGGAACTGCGCCAGCGTCCGCGGCCCGATGATCGGCGCCGTCATGGCCGGATGCGCGAGCGTCCACGCCAGCGCGACGTTGGCTTCGCTCTCGCCGAGCTCGCGGCACAGGCTGGCGAACTGCTCGAGCTTGCTCCGGTGCGCGTCGACCCGCTCCTGCGAACGCGTGCTGCGCGAGCCGCCGGACGCCTTGAGCGCGTTGCCGCCCAGCAGGCCGCCGTCCAGCGGACTCCAGGCGATGACGCCGATGCCTTGATCCTGCGCGGCCGGGAGCACTTCAAGCTCCGGCAGCCGGCACAACAGGCTGAATTTATGCTGCTCGGACACGAGGCCGAGATGATGTCTTGCTTTCGCTTCGTACTGTGCCTTCACCAAATCGCGGCCGGCGAAATTGCTGGCGCCGACGTAGCCGATCTTGCCTTGGTTGATCTGGACCTGGAAGGCTTCCCACAGCTCGTCCCAGCCGACGTTGCGGTCGACGTGGTGCATCTGGTAGAGCTCGACGTGATCCGTGTTCAAGCGGCGGAGCGAGCCTTCCAGATGGCGGCGGATTTTGTAGGCGGACAGCCCGTTCGTCATGTTGGGCCCGTCCAAGGCGTCGTCCATGTTGCTGTGCACCTTGGTGGCGAGGACGACCTTCTCCCGGCGGCCTCCGCCCTGCGCGAACCAGCGGCCGATGATCTCCTCGGTTCTCCCCCGATTGCCCTGGCCGCCGTACACGTTGGCCGTATCGAAGAAATTGACGCCCGCGTCCAAGGCGGCGTCCATAATCCGGAACGATTCCTGCTCGTCCGTTTCGGGGCCGAAATTCATCGTGCCCAGGCATAATTTGCTGACCTTCAAGCCGGACTTTCCCAAATAGGTGTACTTCATCCGCGATGCCTCCTATTCGTGATTCGATTCCTCCGGTTCGTCCCGGAGATCCGTGCGACGGGTGCGACGAACAGCTTCGTTCGGCTCGGACGGACGGCGGCGCCGGCTGAAAAAGCGCTTTCGAGTTCAGCCGCGCTTGGGTCGCCCGCCCGCGAGTTGCCACTATCCATTATAGAGAACCTGTCCCGGCGCGAGAAGAAGTGAAATAATTGTTACTTACTTACCCGAACCGAACCGCTTCCGCGGAAATCCGCCGCAGAGCGCGGGAACGCGCGGCGGAGAGCGCGGCGAAAAACGGCAAAGAGGCGGCCGACCGGCCGCCTCTCCATTGCGGACATGGCCGCCCGAGCGGCCGAAAGCCCCATGACGTTCTCCTTCGGCTGCCCGCGCGGCATGCGCCGCGGGTATTCAGGATGTGCTTGCTTTGGCGGTCAGACGAATTTCCTTCGCCCGGCCGTCCCAGCTCACGTCGTACCCGATCAGCTCGGAGATGCCGCGGACCGGCAGCAGCACGGCGTTCGACGCGACGAGGGACGGCGCGATGGACATCGTCCTGCCGTCGACGGTCACCGTGCCCGTCTGCGGCGCATGCGTGATCGTCCGGCCGCCGATGGCGGCGGTGACGGTCTTCGTCTCCCCGTCCCACGCGACGCTCGCCCCCAGGAGCTCGAACAGTTCCCGCATCGGGACGAAGACGCGCGAGTCGGCGACGATGACGTCGCGGCTCAGCGTCCGCGCCTGGCCGTTCAGCGACAGCTTGCCCTCGTAATGCTGCCAGACCGGATAATCGTGCTCGGCCGCGATCTCGGCGAACGTATGCCCGGACGACGTGATGACGACCTTCGTGCCGAGCTCGATTTGCGGGAACAGCCAATGAATCGCGTCGTTGTTCATCCGGATGCAGCCCGCGCTGACGTAATGTCCGATCGACTTCGGATTGTTGTTGCCGTGAATCGCGTACGTCGTGCCGTGCGTGCCGTCGACCTCGAGCCCCAGCCAGCGGTCGCCGAGCGGATTGCGCGGATCCCCGCCGGGCACGTGATCCTTGTAATACGGCCGGTTCTTGATCTTGTTCACGATCGGGAAAGTGCCCTCGGGCGTCAGGTCCGGCGTTCTGCCCGTGCCGACGGGGAACGTCTTGACCAGCGCGCCGTTCTCGAAAAAGGCCAATTCGTTCGTCTGCTTGTTCACGATAATCAACTGGTTCTTCGCTGCCGCCGCGCTCGCCGGCGCCGCGAACAGGACGCTCCACAGCAGCAAACCGGCGATTGCGGCGAGACCGGCTTTCCAATGCATTCGTTTCATGCTCGTGCTGGACAACCTCGCTTTCGGTTCGAATAGAAAGTCCATGACTCACTATATGAACCGAGAGAAGCGTCTTTGCCATGCCGGACGCGGATTTGGAATAATCTTTAGCCTCGCGACGCGCATGCGGAACGGAGGCGCATGATACGGCCGAGTCATTGCCTCGCGTATCCCAGGCGCATAGCAGGCGCATAGCGGGCAAACGCGACGAAGGCAGCCGGATCCCCGGCTGCCTTCGTATCGTCGATCGGTTCCGCCATGCGCGGCGGCGTCCGCCGTTCAGCCGCCCTTCAAGCGGTAGAACGACAATAACGCGATGCCGCAAGCGGCCGCCAGCCAGACCACCACGATGAGGAGGCCGGCGAACCAATTTTTCGGCTTCCCCTTCCCCGCCGCCAAGCGCTCGTCCGCCTTCGTTCGCGCGGCTTCAAGCACCGGTTCGGGCATCATGCGCAGGGCCAGCATCACGCCGAGCGGAATCAAGATCACGTCGTCCAAATAGCCCAGCACCGGAATGAAATCCGGGATCAAGTCCACGGGGCTGAACGCATACGCGACCACGCACGCGGAAACCAGTTTCGCAAGCCAAGGGGCGCGCTCGTCGCGATACGCGTAATAGAGCACGAATACTTGCCGTTTCAGCCGTTTGGCCCAAGCCTTCAGCCGTGCCGCCACACGCATCTCTCCTCGAACGGAATGCCTCGCATTCAGAAGTATAGCAGAGACATGGCGGCAGCGGGACTGGAATCTTGGAAGCTTGGAAGCTCCGCGCCGGTCCGCGGTTCCTCAGCCGCCTTCCGGATCCGATCCCGCGCTCTCCCCGCCTTGTTCGGGCTTGCTGGCCGGATCCTTGGCGGGCTCGGCTTCCAGCAGCTCGAACGTATGGATGAACTCTTGGATAATCGCGTCGGTCGCCTTCAGCTCCCCGCTGATGATCGGCTTGATCGCGTCGTATTCCGGCTGGTTCAGCTGCCGCAGCAGCGTCGAACGCCGAACCTGCAGCCGCTCGAGGAACGCGATCGCCCGCCCCCGGCGGAACGTCTGCGCGCTCTGGAACCGGTGCTTGCCCCGTTCGTCATGCTCGGGTCCCCGGTGCCCGCGATGATCGCGGTGGTCATGAGGCCCTCTGGGGCCATGCCTGCCGTCTCGCATGTTAATGCCTCCTCATTTCGTATACAATCGTATACAATATGTTATGTATACAAATGTATGCCTACTGCCGGCGAATGTCAAGCGCCGCTTCCCCTTGGCGATCGGTTCCATCGGCGATAGATTGGCGAAATTATGCTGGCTTGAGCGTTTATTTCCTGTCAAGGAATGATTTCTTAATTTTTCTCATGAAGTTCTAATAAATGGTGATTTCTCCAGCGCGGGCGTCAGCTTCATCCTTCGCAGGTAAATGGTGGCAGACCTGGCTATGGTAGAGTAGGACAAGCAAGGATTCCATCCCACGATACATAAGGAGGCCATCTACGACCATGCGTCTTAAGAAACACCTTGGAAAATCGGCGGCTGTCATCACGTTAAGCCTGGGCCTGGCCCTATCCGCGATCGGCGGATTCGCGTCGTCCGCGTCGGCATCGCCCGTCGCGACGGCAACCGTCAACAAAGGCGTCAACTTCCGCTCCGGCCAGAGCACGAGCGCTTCGATTATCGGTTTCGTCAAAGCCGGAACCGTGCTTCCCGTCGAAGCGGCGAACAACTATTGGGTGCTCGTCGACTATAACGGCCGCACCGGCTACGTGTCCCGTTCGTACGTCACGGTCCAAGAATCCGGCAAGCCGCAGCCGAATCCGAGCAGCGGCGCTTCGGGCAGCGCCATCGTCAACACGGCGAAATCGTACCTCGGCAAAGTGAGATACGTCTTCGGGGAACGCGATCAGAAGCGGCTCGTATTCGACTGCTCCTCGTTCACGCAATACGTGTTCCAGCTGAACGGCAAATCGATTCCGTGGGGCTCGAAAGCCCAAGCCAGGATCGGCTCGTACGTGTCGCGCAGCCAGCTGAAGGCCGGCGATCTCGTCTTCTTCAGCGTCAGCAAGCCGGGGCAAATCAACCACGTCGGCATATATATGGGCAACGGCCGGTTCATCAACAACCTGCCGGGCGAAGGCGTCGTCGTCTCGGATTTCAACAGCTCGTACTGGAAGAGCCATTACATCCGCGGCCAGCGCGTCTAACGCGCCGTGCCGATCGGCACGGCGCGTTCGTTCCTTGCCGGGCGCGCCATGACCGCATCGCGAAAAAGACCCCAAGCCGGACACGACGGATCGTGCCCGCTTGCGGGTCTTTTTCGCGCTTCCCGTGAGCCGGATGTTTACGGCTGTTTCCGAGATTCCTGGCGCTGCGGATCTCTGCGTTCGAAGTAATGGACGGGCCGGACCTCAAGCCCCCAGCCGAACGCCTCGCCTTCGGCGAGCCGCACGGCGGGATGCAGCGACGCGATCCGGACGGCTTCGTCCAGATCCTCCGCTTCGACGAAGAACGCGCTGCCGATCATTTCCTTCGATTCAATGAACGGGCCGTCGGTCACGACCGTCTTGCCTTCCGCCCGCCTGACGGATTTGCCGGCGGCATCCAATCCGGCGTCGAGGAAGACCCGGCCGGTGCCGTACAGCTCCTCGAGATGCGGCCCGCATTGGGCCATGACCGCTTCGATCTCCGCCTTCGGGCGGGCGTCCATCGCTTCGCGATCGAGGTAACCCAGGCATACGAATAGCATGATTCATTCTCCTTTTGCGAATGGATTCGGATCGGCGCTCTTGCGCTTCCATAAGAACGACGAACGGCCGGCGGCCGAATCGACGCGACGGACAAAAAAATCGCGCCTGCGTGCTTGTATCCCGATTATACCCGAACCCGCGCCAAAAAGCCGCGATTGCCGCGGCTTTCTCCACGTCTTATTCCGGCCGCTTCCCTTCCTCGCGGTCCAACCGTTTCTTCACTTCCGCCGGCACGCCGGCCGCCATCGTCCGCTCGGGCACGTCGTCCTTGACGAAGGCGCCGCCTCCGACGACGGACCATCGGCCGATGCGGCGCTTCTCCCGGACCGACGCGCCGATGCCGACGTAAGCGCCCTCGCCGACGAAGACGTTGCCGGCAAGCCGGACGCCGGGCGCGATCGTGGCATACGCTTCGATCACCGCGTCGTGGCTGATGCTCGCGCACCGGTTGACGATGACGTGCTCCCCGATCGCGACGTTGCCGGACACGCTGCAGCCCTCGAAAATCACGCTGCCGTCGCCAATTCGCGTTCGCCGGTTGACCGCGGCCCGCGGATGAATCAGCGGCGGCGCCGCGCGGAAGCCGGCGCGGACCGTCTCCTCGGCGAACCGCCGCTTGAGCGCCGGATCGCCGACGCCCGCGCAGACCAGCAGCGCCTCGTCCCGCAGCCCTTCGATGTCCGCCAGCGTCCCCAGAATCGGCAAGCCCTCGACGATCCCGCCTTTCGCTTCCGGCCGCTCGTCCAAGAAGCCGAGGACGGCCGCGCCGAGCTCCTCGCACAGCCACAGCGTCTCGCGCGCATGCCCGCCCGCCCCCCAGATCACGATGCCGCCGCGAAGGAAGTTCCCGTTATCGCTCATGACGCCGTTTCCCCGCCCATGCCGCGAAGCGCCTCCACGACCGCGCGGACGACCGCCTCGTCCATCTCCTCCCACAGCGGCAGGCTGACGATGCGCGACGCGACGCGTTCGGTGACGTCGAGCGCGCCGCGCGGGTCGTCCCGGAACTGCGGCTGCTGGTGGCAGGCCGGCGAGAAGTACGTGCGGGCCTCGATCGAGCGCCGCGCGAGCGCCGCGACGACGTCTTGGCCGCGCCGGCCTTCGGGGGCCAGAACCGGAATGAATTGCGGCGCCACGCCGCCCGCGAGCCGCTGCATCGCCCAGCCGTCCGCGAAGAGCCCCGCCTCCGCCAGCAGCTTCGCGTACAGGCCGAGAAGGCCCCGTCTAGCCGCTTGCTTCGCCGGATACGCGTCGAGCGTCGCGAGCGCGATGGCGGCGGCATACTCGGACATTTTGCCGTTCAAGCCCCGCAGGACGGACTCGCGGGCGCCGGAAAAGCCGAAATTGCCGGCCTGCCGGACGCGCCGGGCGAGCACCGGATTCGCGCTGTATACGAGGCCGCCTTCGCCGACGCCGAAGGACTTCGTGGCGTGGAAGCTGAAGACGACCGAGCCGTCGAAGCCTTGGCCGAAGTGCGCGCCGGTCCCGGGCTCCGTCGTGCCGAAGCTGGCGGCGGCGTCCACGACGACCGGAATGCCGCGCCGCTGCAGCGCCTTGTACGGCGCCAAGTCGATGGCCGTGCCGAAAGGCGCGTACGGCACGACGACCGCCACCCGGTCGCCCAGCCGGTCGACGGCCTCAACCAGCCGCGCCCGGTCCAATTGCCACGTGTCCGGCTCGATGTCGAGATAATACGGCGTCAGGCCGCACCACTTGGCGGCGAGCGGCGTGGCGGCGAACGTGAAGCTCGGCATGATCGCGAACTCCCCGCCCGGGCGGCGGCTCTGGTCGATCGCGAGCATGAGTCCGACCGTCGCGTTGTGCATCGTCACGGCGCCGCCGGTTCCGCCGAACAGGCGGTCGCGGACGCGCTCCTCGAACAGGCCGTTCAGCGGGCCGTAATTGGAATAGATCCGCGAAGCTTCGATTTGCTCCAGGTAGGGCAGATAAGTTTCCTTCTTGACCAAATTCGGCCGCAGGAACGGGATGTCGAACATAGCCAGCCTTCTTTCCGCATCGCTTCGTACGCCGCCTGACCCATCGGCGCGTTCAGTCCAATTCGCGCAAAATCTCCCCGGCGCGCGCGGCGTCCTCGGCGAAGGCGGCGCTGCCTCGGATTCGCCCGAGGAACGCCTCGAGAGCGGACCGGTACGCGGCGTCGTCCCGCAGGAAACCGTTCGCCCGCGCCGCGACCGCGAGGTCCAGCCACTCGGCGAACGCCGTGCGTCCGAGCGTCTGGTTGTTCTGGCTCGGATGCAGGCGGAAATAGCTGAGCGTTTCCGGCATGTATACGGCCCGGCCTTTGCCCAGCAGATGGAGCCAGGCGGCCATGTCGTTCAGCAGCGTATACTGCTTGCCCCCGAAGACGCCGAATTTGTCGGTGAGGTCGGCTTTCCGGAACAGCACCGTCGTCGGCTCGCCGATGACGTTCAAGCACCGCGACATGGCGTAATCGGCCAGCGCCCGGCCCGCCATGATCCGGGTCTCGCCGTACAGCCTGGCCGTCGCCTGAAGCGGAAGAAGCGCCTGGCCGGCCGCGTTGATCGTCTGCCGGTAGGACGTCACGAGCGCGATGTCGCCGAATTCCCGGTAAAAGCGCAGCATCCGCTCGAGCTTCTCCGGGTGGAAGACGTCGTCGTCCATTAAGTAATTGATATAATCGCCCTTCGCCAAATCGAAGCCCTTATGCCAATTGCCCACGAACAGATTGCGCTCGTTCCGGTAATAACGGACGCGGGAATCTGCCCGGAGATAGTCGCCGATCATCTCCTGCACGCCGTCGTTCGAGCTGTCGTCGCAGATGACGACCTCGAGATTCGCGTGCGTCTGCCCAAGCGCGCTGTCGAGGGCGATCCGCAGCGTATGCGGCCGGTTGTAGGCGGGAATGACGACGCTGACGAGCGGATTATCCACGCGGTGCCCTGCCTTTCTATCGCCTTCGGCGAACGAATGAATAGAGTTGGTTATTCATATGCGATTTTCCGCGGGAAGGTTCGGCGGACGCGCGTCCATTCGCGGTGACCCTCGCATCGGCGGGGACATACATATAATAGAAACGCAGCCTTCGAGGCTCGGACTGCCGAAAAAGGAGAGTGCCCATGCCCATGCCTTCGCCTTCAACTTCAATAGAGAAAACGCCTTTGCTGACGGCCCATCTGTTCGCCGCCGGCGGGACGGCCGAGGATGACCAGCGGCTGCAGCGTCTTATCGAGCGATTGGCCGAACGCCATATCGCCGCGAAGCGATACGAAGCGGACCGGCCGTTAGCCGAGTCCGGGCCGCGAGCCCCCCGCGTCTACGCGTCGATCGGCGAGGACTGGCGGGAATTCCCCGCGCTTGCCGCGCTGCCGGTTCACGAGAAGCGGCGGTGGCTCCACTTTCGGACGCCGGACGAAGTCGGGCCCGACCAGCTGTTTTACTGCTGGCTGAAGGCCACCGATCCGCTGCCGGAGAACCGCCCCATCCCGCCGTCTCGCTTCGCGTCCGATACGCCGCTCGTCTCCGTGTTCACCGCGGCTTACCGGTCGGAGGAGAAGATCCGCCGTCCCTACGAATCCCTCCTGAAGCAAACGTACGCGAACTGGGAATGGGTCATCGTGGACGATTCGGGCGACGGCGACGAGACGTACCGGGAGCACCTGCTGCCGCTCGCCGATCCCCGCGTCCGCCGGTACCGGCAGGACGACCGCAGCGGCTATATCGGCGCGATCAAGCGGTACGCGGCCGGCCTGTGCGCGGGCGAAATTCTCGTCGAAGTCGACCATGACGACGAGTTGATGCCGGACTGCCTGGCGAAGCTCGTCGAGGCGTTCCGGCGGCATCCCGACTGCGGCTTCGCGTACGGGGACTGCGCCGAGGTTTACGACGAGACGCTGCGCGCGCATTGGTACGGCTGGGACTGCGGGTTCGGCTACAGCCTGCATTACCGGGTATGGCTGCGCGGCATGAACCGGTGGCAGAACGTTCAGAAGCATTCCACGATGAACGCGAGCACGCTGCGACACCTCGTCGGCCTGCCGAACCATCCGCGGGCGTGGACGCGGGACTGCTACCACCTGGCCGGCGGCCATCGGAGCGAGCTGCTCGTCGCCGACGATTACGATTTGCTCGTGCGCACGTTTCTGTGCACCCGCTTCGTCGCCGTGCCCGACTTGCTCTACGTCCAGTACCGCAACGCGAGCAGCGGCAATACGACCTTCCGGCGCAACAAGCAGATCCAGGCGCTCGTCAAGGAGCTGAACCGGACGTACGAGCCGCGCATCGCGGCACGTCTGCGGCAGCTCGGCATCCCCGAGCGGCCGTTCCCGTATCGCAGAGTATGGCAAACACCGGCGGACGATCCGGCGCGGCTGACCGCGCACGTCGCGGACGAAGACGGCTCGCGGCCCGCGATCCTGTTCCCCCTCCCCTATTCCGAACCGGATACGGACCATCCCGAGCTGATCCGTGAGTTGGATAAAGGTCGTCGCACCGGCTATAAGCACGCGCAGATCGTCGTCGTCGGCCGCATTCCGGACTGGCTGGAAGGCTGCGCCGCCCAAGCGCCGACGGGTGCCGTCCGGTGGTGGCCGATGGAGCCGGGGGACGACGTCGAGACGTGCATCCGCTACGCCGCGATGATCGCGTCCTGCAAGGAGAAGATCGTCATCGTGCCTTGAGCCGCGCCGGCCGCGTCGGCCGCGTCGGCATGCATAAGCCGAACAACCCCGCGGGAGCGGGGTAGTTCGCGTTGTAAGCTTCGAATAGGACGGCAGCAAAAAAAAGCCCGGCGGTTCCATCGAACCGCCGAGCCGTTCCGTATTGCCGAAACAATAATCGTGAAACCGCCGTACGTTACGGTCCTGCCGGACCTTGGTCGCCTTGCGCACCCGTCGCGCCTTGCGGTCCTTGGTCGCCTTGCGCACCGGTTACGCCTTGCGGTCCTTGGTCGCCCTGCGGACCGGCGTCGCCTTGGTCGCCCTGGTCGCCCTGGTCGCCTTGCGGCCCAACCGCGCCTTGCGCACCGGTTACGCCTTGCGGACCTTGGTCGCCTTGCGGACCGGCGTCGCCTTGATCGCCTTGGTCGCCCTGGTCGCCTTGCGGTCCGGCTGCGCCTTGCGTTCCCGTAGCTCCTTGCGGTCCCTGGTCGCCTTGCGGACCGGCGTCGCCTTGATCGCCTTGGTCGCCCTGGTCGCCCTGGTCGCCTTGCGGCCCAACCGCGCCTTGCGCACCGGTTACGCCTTGCGGTCCCTGGTCGCCCTGCGGACCGGCGTCGCCTTGGTCGCCCTGGTCGCCTTGCGGTCCTGCCGCGCCTTGCGTTCCCGTAGCTCCTTGCGGTCCTTGGTCGCCCTGCGGACCGGCGTCGCCTTGGTCGCCTTGCGGTCCGGGCGCGCCTTGCGGCCCTACTGCGCCTTGCGGACCTGCCGCGCCTTGCGCTCCCGCGGTTCCTTGAGGTCCTTGGTCGCCCTGCGGACCGGCGTCGCCTTGATCGCCTTGCGGTCCTGCCTCGCCTTGCGCGCCGGAGCCCTGCGGTCCTTGCGCGCCCTGCGGACCCTGGTCGCCCTGCGGGCCCGGCGCCCCGGTGCCCTGCGGCCCTTGGTCGCCGGACGGCCCTTGATCGCCCTGCGGCCCGGCGTCGCCCTGCGGTCCAGGCGCCCCGGTACCCTGCGGTCCTTGGCTGCCTTGCGGTCCCGCGGTTCCTTGAGGACCGATCGTTCCCTGCGTGCCTTGAAGCCCTTGGAGTCCTTGAAGCCCTTGCATGCCTTGCGGTCCTTGCGGGCCAGCAGGGCCTTGAACGCCGCCGATGGCGGAGCCGAGCAGCTCGCCGGATACGAACCGGTGCGCCGCTACCATTTGGCCGCCCGCGTCCTTGCCCCAGAGCGAGATTTGGATGCCGTCCGCGCCCAACCCGCTCGTGGTAAACACGAATTCGATCGCGCTAAGCCCCGCGAAATACGACTTGGTGACGACGCCGTTCGGTCCGAGCGTCACCAGTTCCTGCACGTACAGCACGCGCGTCGAAGTCAAAAAGTAGCCCTCGATCAGCACGAAGCCGGTGTTCGCGTTGTCACGGTTGTCCAATTTGATCGTAACCAGCTGCGTCGGCGAAACGCCGTTCACGGGATCGTTCGCGATCGGACCCGTAGATAAGATCGACATGCGTCGTTACCTCCTTTCTTCGAATGAAAATCGGCGGCTGCGGGATTCCCTATCCGCCGCCTGTCTTGCCTTGCTTGCCGTTGCCGCCGGACGGTCGGGCGCCCGACCGGCAGGAGGGAGTCAGCGCCGCAAGCCTTCGGCCGCCGCCATGCGTACGGCCGCGACGATCGCGCCGCTCGCGCTGACGCCCATCAGCGCGGCTTCGACTCCGGCTTGCCCCGGACCGGAGACGTCCAGCACGAATTCGAATGCGGCAAGACCGGAGAAAAACCGCTTGACCGCATGCTCATTCGGGGCAAGCACGATTTGCTCGAGGACGTACAACGTTCTCGAACCGGTCAGATGGTAGCCCTGTATCAGCACCGTCGCCGATCCGGAAGCGCTGCGGTTCGCCAGATGGATCGCCGCCTGCTGGCTGATGCCGAGTCCGGCCGTCGGACTGTTGTCGATAGGTCCCGTCGAGATGATTGCCACGAAGCCGACACCTCCCTTCTCCTATCCCTCTAGGTGCGTCGTCCCTTGCCCCGTTAATCGGACAGCGGGCCGAGCTAGAGTTCCTTATACTCTATGAACGCGCCGCTAGAGCGGTCTGTTCGAACGCCCTGTTTTTCATCGCCTTTTCATAGAGAAACGGAAAATCACGCCCAAAAACGCCGAAAAAGACAGCCGGCCGCGGCCGCTGTCCGATTTCGATGAAGCGATTAAGATGACCGTCAGGAACGTCCCGTCCGGCCGAATTCGCGCTCCACGCGCGCGGCGTGCGGTTCGATCGCATCCAGCCGGTTCAAGCAATGATGCGCGATCAGGTCCAAATCGTGCGCGCTCTGCGCGTCGTCGCCGTTGCGCTCCAGGATGTTCAGCAGCCAGTTCGTCAGATTGCGCAAGTGATGGCGGTACGCGTAGAAGCGCAGCAGACGCGCGTCAATCGCCGCCGGACATCCCCGGCGACGCTCATAGGCGGCGATGAAGCGCCCGAACCGGTCGCCGATATAGCCGAACCAATCGAATTCCGGCGGCGCCAGCAGCGCGTTCTCCCAATCGAGCACGTACAAGCCGCGTTCGCCCCGAATCAGGTTGCCGCCCCACAGATCTCCGTGGCAGAGCACGTATTCGCGCTCATCCGCGACGGCATCGCGCCGAAGCTCGCGGACAAGCCGCATCAGCCCGCGGAGGCGCGGGCTCTCGGGCGCGACGAGCGCCTGCAGGGCCAGCCGGACGGGGCTCTCGGCGAAGTCCCTCCGCTCAAGCGCGGACAGGCTGGACGCGAGCCGATCCTCGAAGTCCAGCTCGAACGACTCGGCCGCGACGCCCTCGGCGGCCGCGACGGAAGCGAGCCGATGGATGCCGGCCATCGCGTCCGCGACTTCCTCGAGCAGGCCGTCGGGGAACGGATAAGCGTCCGCCAGCGTCTCGCCTTCGATGAAGCCGTAGAGCACGACGGTGTATCCCTCGCAGGCGGACGACAGCTCGCCGCGATGATTGGGAACCGGGCAAGCCGCGTTCGGCAACAAACCCTCGTCATGCAGCCGCCGGGTCAGCGGCAAGTACCGCGGCAGCCGCCCGATCCCGCTCCGCTGCGCGTCGTTTCCGTGATCGTACAGCTTCAGATAATAGGCGGCTCCGTCGGCGCAGACGAGCTTGTACGAGTACGCGGAATCGCCGTACGGAATAAAGCGGATTTCCCGGATACGAATCGGATAGGCGCGTTCCAGGCTGCTTGCGAGCGCGTCGTCCGCGATCGGATAACGAACTTTCATCGGATCCCTCCTCATTGCGCCTCTTTGCGTAGACTGCGGGCAAGCTTGGCTAGACTTCGTCCTCTGTCCATTCGGCGCGAAACGTCCGCCTTCCTGCATGATCAAGCGCGCGGGCCGATCCGTGCGGTTCACGAGCGGGCGAACGCCGAAAGCGCCGCCCGGGAAAGTCCCCCGCGCGGCGCTTCGCCGTTATGCCCGATCAAGCCCGAACGTACCCGATTCGCCTGCTCCGATCGCGACGACGCGGCCGCCGGCGCGAATCTTTGTCGAAAACGAGCAGACGACGAGCTGTCGAAAGGCGGAAGCGGCCAGCGCTTTAATTAATGCCATGAAATACATAAAATGCCCGAAAGAACGCGTCGTTTCATTCGAATCGCAGAGCTGTCGGCGAGTCAATCGCGGACTCTGTTAATGTCATTAACAAACAGTTATTAATGACATTAACAAAATTCGCGAGCCGTCTTGCCGCCCCCGCATCTTCCGCAAGCGTTCTTCCTACGTCCTCCCCCGCTTTGCCGGGCGATCGCCCCCTTTCAGGTTTAGCGCGCTCGCCAATGAGAGATAATGGACAAGTATATCGGTACCATGCGAAACATGACGCGGACACCCGGCAAAGGAGGGCGAATCATGTCGATTGCGACGGAATTGGAACGGCATTACGCGAAAGACGAGGATTTCATGTTACGCCGCGCTTACTTCGGGGGCGCGCCGGTTGCTCTTGCCGGCTTCAAGACGATGATCGACTTCCCCCAATCGCTGACGATGCTCCGGCAGCAGCTGCACGACGGCGGCAGCTCGGAAGGCGAGCTGCTGCGCATGCTGGCGGGAATCGGGCGCAAGCTGGAGAACGGACGGCTGGACGAGCTGACCGCCGAGCTGAGGAACGCGAGGCTGCTCGTCGTCCACGAGCCGTCCGAGACGGTCTTCAGCCTGTTCCCGATCACGCAGCCGCTGCACCGTTCCGTGTCGGAGCCGCTCACGGAGAATCCGATCCTGAACCCGAGCGGCGCCTTCAACGAGGACATGGACTTGAACCTCGGCATGCTGCGCATGCGGATCAATTCGGACAACTTCCATTTCTCGACGCACAGCTTCGGCCGTACCTACAAAAGCCGCGTGACGCTTGCCTACCTCGAAGGCGAAATCCATCCTACGCTGCTGCGCAAGCTGACCGACCGGCTGACCTCCCGGACCGCTCAGGCGAGCTTGGACATCGGCAATCTGCAGGATTTGATTAAATTGCTCGGCTTGTCCAAGTCCGGCTTCGTGACCCGTTTCCGCACGTGCGAGACGCCGGCCAACGCGGTCCGGGCTTTGCGCAACGGACGGGCCGTCATCTTCATCGAATGCCTGCCCTACGCGATCGTGGTGCCCAGCCTGGCATCGGACTTCATCATGTCGGAGGAAGACCGCAACTATCCGTTCGCGATCGCGATGGTGCTGCGGTGCTATCGCGTCTTCGGCCTGCTCCTGATGATCCTCCTGCCGGCGCTCTACGTCTCGCTCGTCTCGGTCAATCCCGACGTGCTGCGGTTCGAGCTGGCCCATTCGATCGCGAAGAGCCGGCTGGAAGTGCCTTACCCCGCCTTCGTCGAAACGCTCGTGATGATGGTTATCCTGGAGCTGCTGATGGAGGCGCTCATCCGGCTTCCGGCCAGCATCGGTCCCGCGATCACGATGGTCGGCGGCATCGTGCTCGGACAGGCGGCCGTGGCGGCGAAGCTGGTCAGCAATCTGCTCATCATCGTGCTGGCGGCCGGCACGATTTCCGGCGCGACCGCGGTCGGGTTTCAGAACGTGCTGACGTTCCGGATGTTCAAGTATGTCACGCTCGTTCTGTCCGCCCTTTACGGCGTGCTCGGCACGATGGCCGGACTGGTCTTGGTTTGCGCGTATCTGGCCTGCGAGAAAACGCTGGACATTCCTTATTTGCAGCTGAACAAACCGGAAGGTGAATGACGTGTTCAAAAACATGCAAGTGCCGCTGGCGTTTTTCCTGATGCATACGGGCATGATGTTCTTCCTCTTCCCCACGGACATCATCGCCAGCACGAAGGAGATCCATTGGCTGCCCATCGCGACCGGACTGTTGATTCAAGTCGCGATCATCGCGCTTTATCTGAAAGGCATCCGTTACTATAAGGGCCATAACATGGTCCGCGTGCTCATGCGGAAGAACCGCTGGCTCGCCTGGGCGACGCTCTTGCCGCTGTGGGTATACATCGGCGCGCTCGCCGCCCTGACGGTCCGGGCGTTCGCGGAGATCATCTCGATCATCGTCTCGTCGTCGATGCCGCTTTGGCATTTCGACTTCATGTTCATCGCCATCCCGACGTACATCGTGCTGCGCGGCGGCATTCAGGGGTTGATGCGGCTAGGCCTGCTGATTGCCGTCCTGTTCCTGCCTTCCGTCTTCTTCGTGCTCGCCGCGTCGCTCCAGAACATCGATCCGCATTACGCGATGCCGCTCCTTCCCCGGAAACCGGCGGATTTCGCGTTTCTCGGGCATGCCTCGTATTACAAGAGCCTGTTCGTGTTCACGGGTTGCTTCTTGTTCATGGGACTGGTTCCGTCCTACGTCTCGTTTACCGCCCGGGGTATTTTTATCGCTTGCGGTCTCCTCGTTCCCATGTACCTCATGTCCGTCTACATTCCGCTCATGACGCTCGGCGAAGAGACCGCCAGCCAGCTGGAGTTCCCGTTCATCTTCACCGCCGACACGATCGACATCGAGTGGCTCATGTTCGACCGGGTAACGATGTTCCTGGTGCTTGGTCTGCTTGCCTTCATCCTGCTGTTCATCGCGGCGCTCATCTGGCAAATGGAAAACGTGTTCCGCCTCAGCGTCCGCAACGTCCGGTCGGGCATTCTGCTGCCGGCGCTCGCCTCCGTCCTGTTCGTCGTCTGTCTCGTCATTCCGGACTGGAAGGCGGTCAACGCCATTTTCCGCTGGCATTCGTACCTCTGGGGCTACGTGACCGTCGTGACGCCGCTCGTCGTGTTCGCCGTCGGCCGCCGTTACGTCGGCCAGCTGCAGAAGGAGGCGCCATGAGAACACTGTCGAAAACGGCGGCCGCGGTCCTGCTGCTGCTCTTGCTCGCCGGCTGCTGGACCAACAAGGACATCAACCACCGCTCGCTGCCGATCGCCATGGGGATCTCCTATCACGCGGGCAAATACGCCCTCTTCCTGGACATCCCGGAAGTCTCGGAGTCGGATTCCGAAGGCATTCAGGTGATCTCCGACACGGGGGATTCCATCAATAAAGTCATTGATCATATCAGCATGAACATGGAGAGCCAGGTCGACCTGCTTCACTTGAAGGTCATCATCGTCGACCGCGAATTCGCGCAGAACGGGCTGTCCGAAGGCATCGCCAGCATCGTCCGCTCCCGGCATATCGCGCCCAAGACGATGTTCGTCGTGTGCGACGAGCCGCTCGCCGATTTCTTCAAGCATATGCAGGCCCGGGCCGACGACAACAACACCGCGATCTACGATTTCTTCCAGAAGAGCGCCGGCTGGAGCCCCGACATCGCGTATACCCCGACCTGGCGCATCTTCCGCAGCATTCACTCCTACACGCACGACGTCGTCATTCCGATCGTGAAATCGGGCGACACGACGATTATCCGAAGCACGGGCTCGGCGATCCTGAAGAACGGCAAGATGGTCGGGCGCCTGAACAACGAGGAAACGCTGCTGTACAACGTCTTCGACGGCATGAACACGCAGGGAAAAATCGAAGTGATGGGCCACGCCACCGTCCAAATCACGAGCAGCCGCATCCGGAACAAAGGCACGATCCGAAGCGGCCGGCCGCAGCTCAAAAGCACGATCCGCCTTAAAGTCATCGTCATGGACAAGCGCGGCGATCCGACCGACGAAGCGATAAAATCGGAGCTGCGGCGGGTCGTTTCCGAACGGTTCGAAGCGATTATCGCGAAGGCGAGGCATCACGAGGCCGACATTTTCGGCCTCGGTCAGCATTTTCGGGACGAGCTGCCGCGTCCGCAGCTGGCCGACTGGCGGACCAAGTACTTGCCGCGGCTTCAAATCGAGCTGAAGGTCAATACGGTCATTCGCAATACGGGCAATCTGAAGACCTAGGGCAGGAACGGCCGGCCCAAGGCCGGACGCACGGTTCGATCGACTACAACCGCGCGGCAATGGCCGTGCGGCTTTTGTTTTATTCGGTTCATGCAGGCATGGGAGTCTCGGGCGCCTTCGGAGGTCCGTCGGCCTTCGGAGGCACCGGCGCGACCGGCGGTACCGGCGCCTCAGGCGCTTCGGACGTCTCCGGCGCTCCGGGCGCCGCCGTCGTATCCGGAACGGCCGCCCCGCCCGTCGCCGCTTCGGCGCTCTTCCCGCCGGCCGGCGGCGGATCCGGGACCGCGACGACGAAGTTGTCGAAGACGGCCGTCTGCTCGTAGGTGCGCAGTCCGGCGTAGCCCTGCGTGAGCGTACCGTCGCTGACGGCGATCTTGCGGATGCCGTTGACATAGCCGGCGATCGCGCCGCCGCGAAGCTCGAGACGCAGCACGTACCACGCGCCCGGGCTCGCGGGCAGCTCCGCTTCGCCGAGCTTCGTCCAATTGCCGGCCGCTTTCTTGTACAGCTGGATTTTATGCTGGCCGTAATTGAGGCGCAGCGTGTAATAGCTGGCGAAGTCCGCGCTGGCCCGGGCGATCAGGCCGGACGAGGAATCCGCGGCCGTCCGGTCGTACGCCTTGACGGCGGCCGTGACGGATAGATCGCCGTAGGTCCCCTCCGCCCGCGCCTCCGCGATGCCCGCCGCGGACTGCTTGAGCGTCTGCGAGACGAGCGACTTCGCGACGTCGACCGCGGGCGCCCACGAGCCGCTGCCGGATGTCCAGCCGGCGAGGACGCCGCTTTGGAACAGATCGCCGTACGCGACCGGCTCCAGCATCACCGCGTCGGCGCGCGTGACGTTGCCCGAACCCGCCTTGGATCCGGCGGTCAGCGTGATGCCTTGTTCGCCTCCGGCCGCGAAAAACGCCGTATCGATCAGCCGCCACTGTCCCTTGGCGATCGTCGTCTGGTCGACGGCGGGGATCGCGTCGGTCCGGCCGTCGTGCCGGACGGCGTAAGCGACGTTCTGCGACGAGGTTTGATGGTACGGATAACGGACGTACACGTTGTAATAGCCGGGCGTTTCCACGTTCAGCGCCCAGGCGGCCGTGCTGCCCGCCGTATTGCTGTACCGGGAGCCGCCGCCGTAGCTGGCCGGAAGCGCGCTGTCGGACCAGGCTCCCGTCTCCGAGTAGCCGCCGCCGCCGTTGTCGACGACAAGCGCCGTCCGGGACGTAATCGGCCCGACGACGTTGGAATACGGCGAATAGGCGCCGTCCGGGCTTTTCGCCCGGATTCGGTAGTAATAGCGGGTACCGGCGGCGGCGGAAGCGTCGTCGAACAACGGCACGGCGTAGTTGTAATCGTCCGGCGCGACGACGTCGTCCGTCACGTCCGCCGCGACGACGCTCCATGGCCCGGACGGCGCGTCCGCGCGCTCGACGTCGTACGCCGACGCGGTCGAGACGCCGAGCCAGGACAGCGTATGCGCGGAATCGGCGGGAAACAGCGCGGGCGCCGGCGGCGGCGTCCAAGACGGCACGGCCGCGCCGCGGATGGCGTACGCCTGCGCGCGCAGCTGGCCGAAGACGGCCGATTCGTTCGCCCAATCGCCCGTGGCGAAGCCGGGATAGCGCAGGTACGACCAGTCGCCGACCGGCGGCCAATGCCAGCCGCCCATCCGGTGATGGGGCATGCTGCCCCAGATCATGGCGCCGGCCGTCCCGTTCGCCTGAACGGTTTGCAGCAGCTGTTCGTTCACGGCGGGCGGGAAATCGCCGAATTCGCCGATCAGGAGCGGCTTCTTGTCTTTCGTGGCCGTCCGCCACTCGTTCAGCTTGGCGAGCGGATCGGCATAATTGTGGTATAGATAGATATGCGGATCAATAAAATCGATATTGGGGTCGTTCAGCGCGTTCGCCCGGATGCCCTGCGCCCGCACATAGCCGCCGTCGCCGACGAGGTGATTGGGATCCAGGCTCTTGACGTAGGCGGCCATTTCGCTCGTCCAAGCATCCGTGGACCGCAGCTCGTTGCCGAGCTGCCAGGCGAGAATGGCTTTATCGTTCTTGTAGGGCACTTGCGTATACGTGTTGACCCGGTTCACCACGTAGGCGATGAATTGTTTAAAATCCTGCCGGACGACGGGATCGCTCCAGAAGGCGTCGGCCGGTTGGCCCCGGAAAGCCGCCCAGTCGGCCGTGCCGCCGACGTACGTGTAGCTGTCCACGAACGGCACGATCAGCTTGACGTTGTACGCGTTGGCGAGCTGGAGCACCTTGTCGAATAACTTGAATGCGCTTTCATTGTAGGATCCGGGTCCCATGACGTGCCGGAACGTGCCGGCGGGATCTCCGCTCATGCGTACCTCGAACGGATAGAGGCGGATGACGCCGATGCCCGAACGGCTGGCCGCCCTTATTTCGTCCTCGATCTCCGCGGGATCGGCCCAAGCCCGCTCCAGGAACGGCGCGTTCGTGCCGATGAACCGGTATTCCGTGCCGCCGTCCATCAGCTTGTCGCCGCTTCGCGTGATGAAGTTCGCGCCTTCTCCCCGCGCCGTTTCTACGTTACCGGCCGTCAAACAGACGGCGAACGCCACCGCGAAAAAAGCGCAGCGTTTGTTTGAACCGCTTTTCCATAGGCATACCCCTCCAGTTGTAAGCGCTTTACATTTTGCGCGTATTCCTGCCGCGTCAATCGGGTAAGTGTGTGCGCGTCTCCTCCCTTCTGCCTTGGAATCCATAACCGATGCGTCTCTGCCCCCCTGGAATGCGCTTCCAATATCCATATATGCGGGCATAGGCCGATAAAAGAACGGCGAATGCCCGGTTCCGTTGCGCCGATTTGGAGCATGAACGCGCGAAAGGCAGTCCATCGCTTACCGCGCAAGCGTCGGACTGCCTCATACCGCTCCTGGCCCTCATGGAGCCGGACTTGCGTTACAGCGTCAGCGAGCCGATGAAGCTGAGATCGGCCTGAAGCTTGCCTTGCTCCGTAACGAGGTTGCCGAATTCGTCCAATCCGTAAACCGAGAACAGCACTTGCGGGGACGACGTGTTCGTCTGTACCTCGTAGGCGACGTTGCCGCTGATGAAGAACGTCCGGACGTCGAACGAGTTGGGCGGGATGACGAACGACGTGACGTACGCCGTGTAAAACGTGTGGGAATCGACGGACGCGTAGAGTACGATCGTGATCGTCGACGCGGCCGAGAGGTTCTCGTTGCGCGTGTTCACGACGACGGTCGTTGCCGCGGTGCCCGTCGCTCTCGTGTTCGTGATGATGCCTGTCGAGAAGGGCATGGGAATCCCTCCTTTCCGCGCGATGTCGCGGAATCCGAAGGGTCCGTCTCCGGCGCGGCGCGCCCGAGCCCGTCCCTTCGAATCCCGTGATCTACTATATGTTCGCATCGGCTCGCGGCAACAGCGCTTGTCCCTTGACGAGAGAAGTCCGCGCAAAAAAAACCGCCCGCAAGCCGTCCCGCCGATATATAGGCGGAAGGCTTGCGGGCGGCTGCCTGCGGTTGAGCCGAAGGGCTATTGCCGGATCGGCGGCAGCGGCGTGAACGTCATCGCGATCGGCAAATTGCTGCCCGACGCGATGGTGAACACGAGGTCCACCGGCTCCTCGCCGTCGCCCGTCCGATAGAGCACCGACGCTTGGGTGTTGCTCCGAAGCGCCTGATTGTTCGCGACGGTCACGAGCTGGCCGTTGACGAGGAACGCGCCCGTATAGAGCCCGCCCCGCGCGTTCAGCGAGATCAAGGTGTGCGGCGCGACATGCGACAGATGCATGCGGTACAGGACGCCGAAGTTGCCCCGGTTGTACTCCAGCTGACCGGACGTTTCGTCGATGCCGTCCAGAATCGTGTCGAACGCGTCTTTGCCGACGTCGCCGAACATGACCCGCTGCGGCTGCTCGCCGATTCGATCGTCGATCGTGATGGAACGGTCGGCGCTGTAGAAGGTTCCCCGCGTATGAATCCCGTCGCGCGGCATGACCGTCAGGTTATCCAGCTCCGCGACCGGATCCTTGCCCGCCGCGACCACGACGATGTTGTACAGCAGCTCTTTATCGGAGTAAACGTCCGCGTACGAGCTGAGCGAGTCGCCGGCCTTCAGCGGTACCTTGGCGATTTCGGGCAGCACTTCCTTCGTCTCGCCCGGGGCGATCGTCATCGCGACCGGCGCCGGATTGGCCGTCAGCGCGGTCAGGTAGCGGGACGTGGACAGCTTGCCGGCGAGCTCCGGCGACGGCGTCGGGCCGCCCATGCCCATGGCGCTCTTGCTGAACATGGCCGGGCCGCTGCCGAGATTCGTCGCGAGCAGATGCACGGAGACCGGATAACCGATGTTGTTGACGTTATGGAACATGAACCGGACGTTGCCCGTCATCTGGGCGTGGTACGCGATGCCCTCCTGGACGAGCGTCTCCGGGCTGTTGCTGCGCACCATCTGCGCGGCTTCGTTCACGATCGAATATTTGTACGCCGGATAATGGAGCACCGCGGCGCCGTCGACGGAGTAGATGTCGCCGAGCGGCGTGAACAGCCGGTCGTACTCGTCCTTCGTATACAGCACGTCGTTCGTGACCGTCACCGTCTTGGTGATCGTGGACGTCAGTCCGTGGCTGTCCTCGACGGTCAGCGTGACCGACTTGTCGCCGGGCTCGAAGAAGGCCTTGTCGTTGCCCGCGAAGGTGCTCTTTACGATGGCGTTCTCGTCGTCGGTGCTGAGGTCGGTGTACGCGACGTTCTCGCCGATCCGGTACGTCGGCTTATCCGTGGCGAAGTCGGCGACCGGCGGCAGGTTCGGCGCCTTGACCGTCACGGTGACGGAGTAAGGATCGCTCCAAACGCCGTTGCTGTCCTCGACTTCCCGCGTGACGACGTACGTTCCCGCTTGGGGGAAGACGTCCATCCGGCCGGTCCACCGCTCGTCCACGAACGGCAGCCCCGTCGCGCTCGTCGCGCGGTCCACGTACGTCACGGCCGTCTGGCCCGCGTAGATCTCGGCCGGCTGCACGTCGAAGCTCGCGGTCGGCTTCGGCGGCACGACGACGGAGGACCATTTCAGCGTGATCGTCTTGCCGACGACGGCGATCGTGCTATCGGCCATTTCGCCCCAGGAGCGGAGCGGGACCATCAGGTAGCCGTTCGAAATGTACGGCGCGCCGGTCAGCTTCGTCGCCGCGCCGTCCCGGTACGCGACGGCGCTGCCGATCTTGAAGACCAGCGTGTGCCGGTCGTTCGACGCGGTCGATTCCTTCTTCTTCGCGTCGTACGAGATTTTGTACCCGTAGCGGGCCGCGATGGAACTGAACGGCAGGAACGTTCTGCCGGCGATGCTGGCCACGGGCTGCGCCGACTGATAGACGGCGCCGTTATGGAGCATTTTCGCGCTGCCCATCGTCAGATCCAGACGATCCGTGGCGGCCGGAGGCTGCGCGGGCGCTAAGATTCCCTCCGCGTTCGCGCCGGTCAATCCCGCGCTGGAGTAAGACCCGAGTAAGAATGATGCCGCCAATAACCACTTCATTGATTTCATGCCACGTCTTCCCTTCTCTCTCTCTTCTGTGTCGAACGCGTCCGCGTCCCGTTCGGGCAGTCCTTGCGGCTGCTTCCCCTTGTTTAACGCACATGGAATGTAAATGTTGCGAAAATATGGAATTATTTCATCCTTTGGACACATTTCCATGCGCAAACGGTACCGCGCCAAGCGGTACGAACGAGGGAACGACGCGTGCTTGGCCGCGCTCCTGCCCGCCCTGACGCAACCATGACGAAATCCGTCTGCCAAAAGTTGCATGCGCCGCCCCGAGCGGCAAAACAGGCCGCCGAAGATTCGGCGGCCTGCCCGCGGGCGCGCTTGCGCGCGGTTATTCGTGGTAGCTGCCGGTCGGCTGATTCAGCACCCATTCCAGCATTTCGATTTGAATGCGGACGGCTTCGGAATCGGCGGATTGCTGCAGCTGCTTCAGCTGATGCAATTTCGCTTTGACTTGATCCTCGGATCGCATGCCCGGTTCCCTCCTCTGCGTCGGAAGATGCGGTTCATCGTGATTGTACGGGCTCGTCCGCGAAATGTACAGCGGCAGCGAGGCGGACCGGCCGAATGCCCTTGGTCGAATTCGGCTTCGGAACGTTTGAAGCCGAATCGATTGCGACGACGTATCATACAGTACGAAGGAACGGACTTTTAGCCCCGGTGCTTTCGTACCTTGCACGCCTACGCACACCGCCGAATAAGCCGTTGACGGCGGAAACGATTAAACGCGGCGTCCGCGCGTGTAAAGAAAAGAAAATGAACCGCCTAACCGGCAGGGACCGGAAAGCGGCCGTCGGACCCGGTCCCGGCATTCGCGAAAGGGCTTTCGTCGTCGTATGGAAGACCTAGGTTATGCGCGAAAAAAATATTTCATCAAGGTCTTCATTCCTATCTCTTCGTTACCGATATAAACAATAACGACTAGCTTGCATGACGATGGTCATGCAAAGGATCCAGGAGAGAAGGGTTAATTATGAAAGGGATGCCACGCAAAACCGCCGACGCCGCGCTGCTGGGCGTAGGCACGAAGATGCACGATTCCATGGCCGCGGCACCGGCCGCTTCCGAATTCGAAGCGAAGGAAGACGGAAACAATTTCAAGTTCGGCCTGTTCAACGGCGCGCTGGCCGTCATGCCGTTTTGGATTTTGGTCATTTGGCTGATCGCCCGCTAATCGCCCATACAAAAACCGCCCGCGTTTCCGCGGGCGGTTTTTTTGCGAGTATAGACGGAGAGCCGGCGTATAGGTCCGAGGAACGTCCCGGTCCGGATGTCCCCCTACTCGCGAAGCATGGGCTATAAGCCCAGTCCGCCGTTGATGGCCAGCTCCGTCCCCGTGACCTGGCTCGATTCGTCCGACAGCAAATAGACGACGCCGTAAGCCATGTCTTCGGGCGTCTGCATCCGGCCGGTCGGAATGCGGACCGCCGCCATCTCGTGCAAGTCTTCGACCTGCAGCCCGTTCTTCCCGTGCAGCTCCACTTCCCCTTCCGACGGCACCCAGCCGACGGTCACCCAATTGGAGCGGATGCCGTCCCTCGCGTAATGGGCCGCGATATTCCGGTTCAGCGTTCGCAGCGCGCCCTTCGAGCAGGCGTACGCCGCAAGCTCCTTCGCCCCCTTGAAGCCGTTCGTCGAGCCGATCTGCACGATCGACCCGCCGCCGGTCTTCAGCATCTCCTTCATCGCGTACTGCGAGCAGAAGAACGCGCCCTTGATGTTGACGTCGAATATAAAATCGAACAGCTCCTCCGTCGTATCGAGCACGCTGCCCCGCGGGAAGACGCCGGCGTTGTTGACCAGTCCGTCGATCCGGCCGAAATGCGCGGCCGCCTCCTCCATCAGCTCCCGGCAGCCCGTCTCGCCGCTGATGTCCTTCGCGATGAACTTCGCTTCCGGTCCGCCGTTCTCGGCGATCTGCCGCACGACGTCGCTTCCTTCCTGCTCGTTGCGGCCGCTCACGGCCACCCGGGCTCCTTCGGCCGCGCACATCAGCGCGATGCCCTTGCCGATGCCCCGCGTGCCGCCGGTCACGACGATCACTTTGCCCTCCAGCCGTTTCCTCATGCTTCCGTTCCCCTCTCCTTGCCGCTTGCCAGAGCGGCCATGCCCGCCTGCAGCGTCTCGATAATCCGGTCCGCGTCGTAGATGCTTCCGCGCCACGTGCCCCCGCTCGCGGCTTGCAGCGCCGCCCACAGCCGGGTGTCGTCCGGCAGCGCCGGGTCCGCGGCCAAGCCCGGATGCGGCGGACGCGCGGCCAGAATCGCCGCTCCGGCGTCCGGCGCGAACCGCGCTTCGCCTTCGCCGACGAAATCAAGGCTGCCCTCCAGCGCGTTGCGGTCGATCCGGACGTCGATCCAGTCGCCGTCGCGCAATTTGCCGATCGGGCCGCCGGCGAGCGCCTCGGGTCCGACGTGGCCGATGCAGGCGCCGGTGGAGACGCCCGAGAAGCGCGCGTCCGTGATCAGCGTCACGCGCTTGCCGAACGGGAGATGCTTCAGCGCGGAGGTCAGCTGGTACGTTTCCTCCATGCCGGTGCCCGACGGGCCTCTGCCGATCAGCGCGAGGATGTCGCCTTCCCGGATGGCGCCGTCCTTGATCGCCTTCACCGCCGCCTTCTCGGACGTGAACACCTTGGCTTGCCCGACGTGGCGGTAGACGCCGTCCGCGCCGACGACGTCGGGATCGATCGCCGTCGACTTGATGACGGAGCCCTCCGGCGCCAAATTGCCGACCGGGAACGCGACCGTGGACGCGAGCCCCCGCGCGGCCGCCTGCGCCGGCGGCAGGATGACCCGGTCCGGATCGATGCCGTCGACGGCCAGCAGCCGCTTGCGCACCTCATGGCGCCGCTCGGAATCCTGCCACCAATCGAGGACGGCGCCGAGCGTCTCGCCGGAGACGGTCCGCGCGTTCAGGTTCAGCAGCCCGAGCTTGCGCAGATGGAGCATGACTTCGGGGACCCCGCCGGCCATGAACACGCGCACCGTGGGGTGGTATTCCGGGCCGTTCGGCAGCACGCTGACGAGCCGCGGCACCGCCTTGTTCACGCGGGTCCAGTCCCCGACGTCGGGAATCCGAAGGCCCGCCGCGTGCGCGATCGCCGGGACGTGCAGCAGCAGATTCGTCGAGCCGCCGAACGCCGCGTGCACCGCCATCGCGTTCTCCAGGGCGGCGTCCGTGACGATGTCCCGCGTCTTCGTGCCCGCGGCCGCCATCCGCTGCATCGCCCGGGCCGACTGCCGCGCGAGCTCGAGCCAGATCGGCTGGCCGGACGGCGCCAGCGCCGCGTGCGGCAGCGACATGCCGAGCGCCTCCGCGACGACCTGGGCCGACGCCGCCGTGCCGAGGAACTGGCAGCCCCCGCCGGGCGTCGCGCAGGCGCGGCACCCCAGATCGGCCGCTTCTTCGAGCGAGATCTGGCCGTGCGCGTACCGCGCCCCGATCGTCTGGATCTTGGCCGCGTCCTCGCCGTCCGTCGGCGGCAGGGTCACGCCGCCCGGGATGACGATCGTCGGCAGGTCGCGCATGCCCGCGAGGGCGATCATCATGGCGGGCAGCCCTTTGTCGCAGGTGCCGATGCCGATGACGCCCTTGCGGGTGGGCAGCGACCGGACGAGCCGCCGGAAGACGATCGCCGCGTCGTTGCGGTACGGCAGCGAATCGAACATGCCCGTCGTCCCCTGCGATCGGCCGTCGCACGGGTCGCTGACCGCGGCCGCGAACGGCACGCCGCCGAGCGCGGCCGTCTCGCGCGCCGCTTCCCGCGCGAGCAGCCCGACCTCCCAATGGCCGGTATGGAAGCCGAGGGCGACCGGCGTGCCGTCCTCGGCGCGAATGCCGCCCTGCGTGCTTAAGATCAGGATTTGCCGGCCCAGCAGCCGGTCCGGTTTCCAGCCCATGCCGACGTTCTGGCTCAGGCCGAACAGGTCCCCGGAGGGCAGTTCCGTCAGCATGTCCGCCGTCAGCGGCAGCTTGCCTTCCGGCCCGGCCGCGTGGGTATGGATGTCGTACAGGCCGGACGCCTCCGGCCCCATGATGGCGCGCAATGCTTCGTTCATCGTTGTTTTCCCTCGCTCTCCCCTGATGTCGCGGTCGTCATTTCCAGCAAACGATCGTCTCGCCGGTCATGGCGTCGGAAGCGCTTCCGCACAGGAAGAGCACGATGTTCGACATGTCCTCGGGCTGGGCGATGCGCTGCAGCCGGGACTTCCCTTCCTCGCTCTTCACGGTCCGCGTCGCGAGGAAGCGGCCGGTAAAGGTCGGCGCCGGCGAGATGCAGTTCACGTTGACGTCGTACGGGCGCAGCTGCTCCGCGAGGCTTCGCGTGTACGACGAGACGCCGGTCTTGGCGGCGGCGTAGATCAGCCCGGCCGTGACCGGCACGTGGCCCGCGACCGAGCCGACGTTCACGATTTTGCCCGAGCGGCGTTCCCGCATGTGCGCGCCGGCGAATTTGCAGACGTACATCGCGGACAGCAAGTTCCGCTCGACGACAGAACGGATGTCCTCCACGGAGATGTCGATGGCGTCGTTCGGGTCCGGGCGGGGCGTATTGAAGCCGATGTCGCCGCCGGCGTTGTTGACGACGATGTCGAGCGAGCCGAGCTCCCGGATCGCTTCGTTCACGAGCCGCTCCGCCTGCGCCGGGTCGGCCAGATCGGCGGCGACGAAAGCCGAGCGCACGCCGAACGCGCGCAGCTCCTCGGCCACCGCGTGGCCGGACGGCGCCTCGTTGAATTCCGCCGCCGAGCTGTCGCGGACGTCGTGCACGATCACGTTGGCGCCGGCGCGGGCCAAATCCAGCGCGTACTGCTTGCCGAGCCCTCGGCTTGAACCGGTAACTAGCGCGTTCTTTCCTTGCAATCCCATCGTTTGCATGGCGATCACTCCCACTGTCATAATGGTTCCGCCCCGCGTATTCCGGGGATGCGGATGCGGATGCTTGCGTGCGTTGCGCGGTTTGCATGGCTTACGTGGCTTACGTGGCTAGCGAGGCGGCGGGCGGCCGCGGCGGCGGATAGCCGCTTCGCCAAGGCTTGTCCGGCTTGGCCGGGCGGCGCGCCCTTGATCCGGGCGCGCGCCGTTCGCGCGCGGCCGGACCGTTCGGACGTCCCTCTTCCCATGCGTATGTCCGGCCGGGGACGAACATGCGCGGTCGGTACCGCAGCGGCGGATCAGGCCAGAACGGCGAGGCCGTCGCGGATGAGGTTCGCGACGGAAGCGTGCCCCGCGAGCGCATCCAATTGCGCGCGAAGGATCGCTTCCATGTCGCGGAGTTCGGGGGCGGACGCGGCGAGCTCCAGCAGCTCCAGCCGAAGCAGCCAGTCCCGGGGGAACGCGCGGTCCAGACCGCGATGGACTTCCCGCAGCGCCTCCGCGCGGACGACGCCCGATCCGCCCTCCGCCCGAAGGCGCGCGACCGTTCCGTAGAGCGCTTCCAATTCGGTCGGCGGCGGCGGTTCGTCCGCGGGAGCCGCCCGCGGCGGCGGCGCGCCGAAGTAGGCGACCGGGTCCGCGGCGCCGGGATAAGCGGTCGCGATGCGCGACCCGGCCGCCATATCGTACGTTCCCCATTCGGGGCGAAACAGCTCGCGGCCGTCCAGCGCGACGGTGCAGGCCTCGAAGGAAACGAGCAGCACGTGCCGCTCGTCGCGCAGGATGCCCGCCACGCGGCCGCAAACGCTTACGCCGCTTTCGAACGCCAGCCGCGCGTCGCGTCCTTCCGCGATGCCGAGCTCCGCCAGCGCGTCGGCGCCGCAGGCTTCCAGCGCGACGTTCCCTAGCAGCCGGCCGATCGGCGTGCCGTAGCCGCGCGGGTGCCGTTCCCGGCCGTGTCCCGGCAGCTGCCGGCCGCGCGCGGACAGCGCCGTCTCGCCGGCGGTGTTCACGTAGACCGCTTCGCCGTCCTTGTCCTTGACGATCGACGCGACGACGCCCGTCACTCCGAGGCCGGAATCGAATTCGAACGTGGCGATGCCGCCGGACCGCTTCGCCGTCTCCAGGCTCGGCGTGCCCCCGACCCGGAATGCCATCGTATTCGCCATGGACCGCGCGCCTTCCTTCAATTCGTCGAAATTTTTGCAAACGAACAGCTTCGACTGCATTTCGGTGACGATTTTCGGGCTCGCCGCGCACGCTTCGACGGAATACGGCAGCTTCGTGACCGCGTCCGTGAAGCAGTGCTTGCTCTCGCCAACGGACGACAGCAAGCCGGCGCCGTAAATCTTGGGATCGGCAAGGTCGCCGACCAGGCCGTACTCCACCGTGGCCCAGAACAGCCGGGACACCTTCTCCGCCTCCGTCATTTCGGCGGCCGCGCGCTGCTTCTCTTCCGCGTCCCGCTTGGCGGCCTCCCGCTCCTCCGCCGTCGAGGCCGGATCCTCCATGACGATCGTGAGCCGCCGCAGCGCCTCGAACGCGGCGCCCTTGGCCGGCGAGGAGAACGCCTTGGCGCCGATCGCCCCGATTTCCCGCACGTAGGACCGGTAGTCCGGATCGAACAGGATCGGGGCGTGGCCGGCCGCCTCGTGAAGGATGTCCGGCGCGGGCGTATACGCGATGTTCGACAGCTTGCGGATCTCGGCCGCGATCGGCAGGATGCCGGACGCCAGCAGCTCGTAGAAGACGGCGCCCGGAATGAGGCCGTTCACGATCGCCGCTCCCCAGCCGATCCGCGCGAGGCAGTCGTTCATCTCCGATACGCGGGGGATGCGTTCCGTGCCGATGCCGGAGAGCGCCAGCCCGTTCACGTACGCGTCGTGCGCCTTCCCGCGCAAGGCACGGCGGTTCTGGCGCATCACGTACCGCCAGACGGCATGATCGACCGGCGTGTACCGGTCGTACCGCTGGTCGGCGACGTACGGGGCCAAGTGCGGCGGAATGTTCGTCATGTCGTTCCCTCCCTCTTCTGGTTGCGTCCGCCGGTCAAGGGTACGGGAGCGCCGGCAACACCCGTCCCGCGAGCTCGCCGAAGCCGACGCGGTAGCCGTCGCCCTGGCACCAGCCGGTCAGGATGACGAGGTCGCCGTCCTCGAGCCACGTGCGCGTCTCGCCCCCGCCGAGCCGCAGCGGCTCCGCGCCGCGCCACGTCAGCTCCAGCAAGCAGCCGCGCGCGCCCCTCGCCGCCCCGCTGATCGTGCCGGAGGCGAGCAAATCGCCGGGGCGCAAATTGCAGCCGCCGGACGTGTGATGCGCGACCTGCTGCGCGATCGTCCAGTACAGCTCGCGGTAGCTGCTCGCCGCGATCCGCTCCGGCCGTTCCATGGCGCCGCCCTGCAGGTAGGCCTCGAGCCGGATGTCGAATGTCTCCGGCGAGGGGCTCCGCAGGTACGGGAGCGGCTCCGGCTCCTGCTTGCCGGCCGGGACGCGGAACGGCGCGAGCGCCTCGAGCGGCACGACCCAGGGCGAGACGGAGGTGGCGAAGCTTTTGCCGAGGAACGGCCCGAGCGGCTGGTATTCCCAGGCCTGGATGTCACGCGCGCTCCAGTCGTTGACGAGCGTAAGCCCGAACAGATGATCTTCGGCGTCCGCAACCGCAATCGGCCGTCCCTGCCCGTTCCCCGTCCCGATCAGCCAGCCCGCCTCCAGCTCGAAGTCCAGCTGGCGGCTCGGGCCGAAGCGCGGCGCCTCCGCGTCCGGCGGCTTCAATTGGCCGTTCGGGCGGCGCACGTCCGTCCCGCCGGCGATCAAGGAGCTCGACCGGCCATGGTAGCCGACCGGCAGGTGCAGCCAGTTCGGCATGAGCGCGTTGTCCTTGCCGCGGAACAACGTCCCGACGTGCTCCGCGTGCGCCCGCGAGGCGTAAAAATCCGTGTAATCGCCGACCTCGGCGGGCAGCAGCAGCTCGACCTCGCGCTGCGGGCGCAGCGCCGCCGCGCGCAGCGCTTCGTTGTCCCGCAGCGCCGGTTCGTCCGCGTCCAGAAGACGCGAGATCGTCTCGCGCACCTGCCGCCACGCCGGACGGCCGAGCGCCAGGAAGCGGTTCAGCGAAGGCTGCGCGAAGACGCCGAGGCCGGAAGCGGCGGCAGGGGCGAAGCAGCCCGCCCGGTCGAGCGCGTCCAGGTCGAGCACCTCGCCGCCGATCGCGACGCCGACCCGCGGCGGCCCCCCGCCGCGCGGGCGGAACACGCCGTAAGGCAGGTTCTGGATCGGAAAATGGGAATCCGGTTCCACGCGAACGAAGGATCGTTTCATCGGCTCAGCTCCTCTGCTCCAGTAATCCGAGCGCCCGCAGCTCGCCGATCGGCTCGTCGAAGCTGCAGCTGCCGAAGGCGACGAGGCCGCGCCCGCGGCACGTCCGGATGTCGGCGGCCGACGCGATGCGGTCCCGCCAGCGCAGCCCGACGTCCGCGAAGCCGAAGCTTGCCGGGTCCTCGTCCTCGAGGATCGCCTCGATGTCCGTCCGGCCGAGCCGGCGGGCGTAAGCGAGCATGCCCGCGAAGAACACGTTCAGGTAGCCGTGCATCCGCGCGTTCACTTCTTCCCGGTGCATGCGGACGGGATGATGCAGCCCGGCGGTGCACTTCAGCGGAAGCGACCGGTCCCGGCATGCTTCCAGGACGAGCGCGACCTGGCCCGGCGAAGGAATCGCGGCCGCCGTCACGCCGCCGGTCCGCAGCTTCGCGCCGAGGCCCGGCCCGCCGCTCGCGCTCGCGCCGGCGGCCGCCATGGCGTCCAGCGCCTCGAGCATGGCGGCCTCCCAGCACGCGTCGAGCGGCTGCGCCGGCTCGCAGAACAGCCGCAAGCCCGCGCCGGCGGCCGTCTCTTCGAGCGCCCGGAACAGGCCGGGCGGGAACGGCGGCGGAGGCAGCGGCAGCTCCAGCGCCGCGACCGCGGCCGCTTCCGCGAACCGGCGCCGGAAGACGGCGATCCGCGCCAGGTTCTCCCGCAGCTGCGGCAGGCAGTCCTCGGCGCTGCGGCTGCGCGCCGCGATGACCGTCAGCCGGAGCGGCCGATCCGCGGCGAACAGCGGCTTGAACGGCAGCAGCTCGCCGAGCCGCGCGACGGGGACGACGAAGCCGCCGAGCATCCAGCCGTCGCGATCGCGCTGGTAGCGGCAATAGTTCCGCATGGCCGCCTCCATCGGCAGCGCCGCCGGCGGGTACAAGCCCGCGTAGTCGATCAGCGATTCCATGAACGCCTTCGTTCCGGTTCGCATATGCATGCGCTCCTTTCGGTATGGCTCGCCTTGAGACCGCGGTTGGACGCTTGACATCCGTCTTGCGCGAAAGGGGACGATGCGAAAGCAGCAGGTTCTCGAAGCGTTCCGGCCAACCGCTCGCGAGCCGCGCAGGCTGCTTCCGCTTCCCAGCCGGCTGCGGCAAGCCTTACGATCACCGCCGGCTGTCTCGCCTCGCCCCGCCTCGCTCCGGTTCACCCCGTTTCCGGCCCTGGCCCGGCGCCGGAACGCCCGCCGCCGCCCAAGCCGCGGATCTCGTCCGCCGCCTCGGGATTTTCCAGCGCCGACAGATCGCCCGGATCCTGCCCCAGATAAGCGGCACGGACGACGCGGCGCATGACCTTCGCGTTGCGCGTCCGCGGCAGCGCGCCGACGAGATGGACCGCCTTCGGCTTGAACGCCTTGCCGAGCCGGTCCGCGACCCAGGCCGCCAGCGCCGCCGCGAGCTGGGGCGCCTCGGCCGGGTCCGGCGCCGCTCCGGCCGCCACGACGAAGCAAACGGCGGCCTCGCCCTTCGCTTCGTCGGGCACGCCGACGACGGCCGCCTCCGCGACGCGCGGATGCGCGACGAGCGCCGATTCCATCTCCGCGGGACCGAGCCGCTTGCCCGCGACGTTCAGCGTATCGTCGGAGCGGCCCGTAATCGTCCAATAGCCGTCCGCGTCCAGCCGCGCCCAGTCGCCGTGCACCCAAATATCCGCCCACCGGGACCAATACGTCTCCTCGTAGCGGCGCGGCTCGCCCCAGAAGCCGGCGGCCATGCCGACCCACGGCCGCCGGAGCACCAGCTCCCCGACCTCGCCGCGCACCGGGGCGCCCGCTTCCGAGAACACGTCCGCGTCCATGCCCGGCAGCGCCGCGTTGAAGCCCGCGGGCGCGATCGGCTTCAGCAGCACGTTGCCGAGGATGCCGCCGGAGATTTCCGTGCCGCCCGAGTAATTGACGATCGGAATCCGCCCCTTGCCCGCCTCGCGGAACAACCACAGCCACGGCTCCGGATTCCACGGCTCGCCCGTGGAGCCGAAGACCCGCAGCGCGGAGAGGTCGTGTCCGCGGAAGCAGTCATCGCCGTGCGGCATGAGGCTCCGGACGAGCGTCGGCGAAAGGCCGAGATGCGTGACGCCGTGGCGGGCGGCCAGCCCGAACAGCCGATCGGGTCCGGGATGGTTCGGCGCCCCCTCGTAGAGCGCCATCGCCGCGCCGTTCAGCAGCGTGCCGTAGAGCAGGAACGGCCCCATCATCCAGCCCATGTCCGTGATCCACAGCATGGCGTCGCCGGGCTTCACGTCCATGGCGTAGCCGGCGTCGAACGCCGCTTTCAGCGGAAAGCCGCCATGCGTATGCACGATGCCCTTCGGCGCGCCGGTCGTCCCGGACGTGTACAGCAGCATGAGCGGATCGCCGCCGTCCATCGGCACGGCTTCGGGCGGCTTCCCGCCGGCGCCGCCCATCAGCGCCGTCCAATCCACGTCCCGTTCCGGCCGCCACGGGATCGCGGCGCCCAGCCGGCGGACGACGACCGCGCGAAGCGCGCTGCCGGCGGCATCGGCCGCCGCGTCCGCCTCCGGCTTCAGGAGCACGGCCTTGCCGTGGCGGTAGAAGCCGTCCGCCGTGACGAGCAGCGAGCAGCCGGCTCCGGCGAGGCGCTTCGCCGCGGCGTCGGCGCGGTAGCCGGAGTAGATCGGCACGGCGACGGCGCCGAGCTTCGCGAGCGCGAGCAGGGCGACGACGGTTTCCGGGAGCATCGGCATGTAGACGGCCGCGCGGTCCCCCTTCGCGACGCCGAGCCCGCGAAAGCCGGCGGCCGCCAAGTCCGCTTGCTCCGCCAGCTCCGCGTAAGTCATGCGCCGGGTTGCTCCGTCCTCTCCTTCCCAGATCAGCGCGGGCCGGGCGGCCGCGCCGGGATCCGCGAGCCAGCGGTCGAGCGCGCTTTGCGCGATATTGAGCCGACCGCCGGGGAACCAGGACGGCCGCGCGATGCCGCCGCCAAGCTCGACGACCCGGTCGTACGCGCGCGTCCAGACGATGCCCATGTCCCGGACGGCGGCGTCCCAGAACCAGGCGGCGTCGTCGACCGACCGCTTGTGGAATTCGTCGTAATCGGCGAAGCCCAGTCCCCGCATCAGCCGGTAGAGACGCGTTTGTTCCGCCTCGGCTTGCGACGGGAACCAGACGGGCGTTTGTCCCATGCGCGCGGCCTCCTTTCCGATCGGACCTTACGGCTGCGGCGGGGTCGTCAGCCAGCTGCGGGCGTAGCCCCCGTCCTCGATGCCCAGCGCCTGCTCCGCGACCCGCAGCGGCCGGAAGGTGTCGATCATGACCGCGAGCTCCGTCGTCTCTTTCTTGCCGATGCTGGCCTCCGCCTTGCCGGGATGCGGGCCGTGCGGGATGCCCGCCGGGTGCAGCGTCAACGAGCCTTCCTCGATCCCCTTGCGGCTGCCGAAATGGCCTCTGACGTAATAGAGCACTTCGTCGCTGTCGACGTTGCTGTGCGCGTACGGCGCGGGAATCGCCTGCGGATGGTAGTCGTACAGCCGCGGGCAGAACGAGCAGACGACGAACCCGTCGCCCTCGAACGTCTGGTGAACCGGCGGCGGCTGATGGACGCGGCCCGTAATCGGCTCGAAGTCGGAGATGTTCAGAATCCACGGATACAAGTAGCCGTCCCAGCCGACGACGTTCAGCGGATGGCGGGCGTAGACGTGGGCGTGCAGCCGCCCGTCCTTCCTCAAGCGCACTTCGAATTCGCCTTCGTCCGTAAACGTTTCCAATTTGCCCGGCGGGCGAATGTCCCGCTCGCAGTACGGGCTGTGCTCCAGCAGCTGCCCGCGGTCGTTGCGGTAGCGCTTCGGCGGCGCCAGCCAGCTGTTCGTTTCCACGACGAGCAGCCGCGTCCCGGCGCCTTCGTCCGGCACGACCCGATAGATCGTGCCGACCGGCAGCACGATATAATCGCCCTGCCCGTAGCGCAGCGTGCCGAACATCGTCTCCACCGCGCCTTCGCCTTCGCGGACGAACAGCAGCTCGTCGCCGTCGCCGTTCCGGTAATAATACGCCATCGCTTCCGTCGGCGAGGCGACGGCGATCCGCACGTCTTCGTTGCCGAGCACGTACCGCCTGCCTTCGACGGCGTCCCCGCCCGCGGCCAGGCCCGCGGTGCGGAAGTGCCGGTGGCGCAGCGGTCCGGGCGCTTCGTAACGGGGCGCGCGTTCGCCGAGCAGCGCCGCTTCCGCGATCTCCGTCGGCGCGTCGTGATGATACAGAATCGACTGGATCCCCGAGAAGCCCTTCGTCCCCATGACTTGCTCGCGGTACAGCGCGCCGTCGGGCCGGCGAAACTGCGTGTGCCGCTTCGGCGGCACGTTCCCCATCCGATGATAGAACGGCATGACCATCCCCTCCCCCGCGCGTTCGTCTCGCCGCCGCGCCCGCCTGACCGCGCCGATAACGGGCGCGCCGACCCGCCTACAGGTTGCCGCGGCGGGCCTGCTCCCGCTCGATCGATTCGAACAGCGCCTTGAAGTTGCCTTCCCCGAAGCCGACCGCGCCTTTCCGCTGGATGATTTCGAGGAACAGCGTCGGCCGGTCGACGATCGGTTTCGCGAAAATTTGCAGCAGGTACCCTTCGTCGTCGCGGTCGACGAGAATGTTCAGCTCCCGCAGCTTCGCGATGTCCTCGTCGATCGCGCCGACCCGGTCCGGCAGCATCTCGTAGTAGCTGTCCGGCGTGTCGAGAAAATCGACGCCGCTGCGCTTGAGCGCGGACACCGTGGCGACGATGTCGTTGGTCAGGACGGCGATATGCTGCACGCCGGCGCCGTGGTAATAATCCAGGAATTCCTGGATTTGCGATTTGCGCTTCCCGTCGGCCGGTTCGTTGATCGGGAACTTGATGCGGCCGCCGCCGAACATGACCTTCGACATGAGCGCGGAATATTCCGTCGATATGTCCTGATCGTCGAAATGGATCATCTGCTTGAAGCCCATGACCCGCTCGTAATACTGCACCCATTCCTCCATCCGTTCCACGTTGCCGACGACGTGATCGATGCCGATCAGACCCGAGGGGGCATGCGGGATATCCAGCTCGCACGGGACGTAGTTCGGGAGGAAGAGGCCCTTGTATCCGCTGCGGTCGATCAGCGTATGAACCGTGTCCCCGTACGTGCCGACGACCGCCGTGACGACCTTGCCGTGCGCGTCGGACCGCTCCCGCGGCGCTTCGATTGGGATGCCGCCGCGCGCGACCGCTTCCCGGTACGCCTTCTCCACGTCGTCGACCCGCATCGCGATGTCCTTCGCGCCGTCGCCGTGCTTGCGGACGAACTCCGCGGCCGGATGGCCGGGCGACAGCGCGCCGGTCACGACGATCCGCGCTTGCTGCTGCTCCAGCACGTACGAGGCGATTTCCGTTTCGCCGGTTTCGAGGCCGGCGTAGGCGACGGGCGTGAAGCCGAACCCTTTGCTCCAATAATGGGCCGCCTGCTTCGCGTTCCCGACGTAAAGCTCGATGTAGTCGATTCCCCGCACCGGGAAAAAATCCGGCGCGTGCTGCTCGATCCGCCGTTTCTTCATGCCGTCACACCCTTTTCCGCGATTGCCTTGCTTCAAGTCCTCGCTGCTGCGGACGATGTCGAATTGCGCTTTATGCTAATATGTATTCCGCCGGCGCCGGAACTATCCGTCTCCGGGCTTGGGCAGGCGAAAAAGAGCCGCCTCCCGATGGGAAGCGGCTCCGAATTCCCGTCGAACGGGCGCTCGCGTCGGCCGAACGCGGGTCCCCGCCGAACGCTATCGTTACTTGAACGCGTAATAAAATTTCGCCCGCTGTCCGAACAGCACCTTGTAGATCTCGTCGTTCGTCTGCATGACGCCGCTCAGGAACGGCTTGTACGGCCGGTCGGCGACGTTCAGGATGCCGGTGTTGTAATGCTCCGCCCAATCGCCGATCCCCTGCCAATACCGGCCCGTCGCGGCTTGATCGACGTAATTGAACCAGTGGGCGCCGACGACGTACCCGAGGCTCGCCACGCCTTCCACGTAATTGCGGTAGCGCATGCCCCGCTCGAACTGGTTCGCGGCCGCGTTCGGCAGCAGCGGCGCCAATCCCTGCTCCCCGGTGCCGTAGCCGAATTCGCTGATCAGGACCGGCTTGCCGCCGGACTTCGCGTGCACGTCGTCCAGCAGGTCGGTCTCGATTTTGTACGAATAGTAGTTGATGCTGATCGCGTCCGAATACTTCCCTTCCACCTCCGCCAGCACGTCGCGGTACTTCGCGTTGTGGAACGACGTCGTGATCCACCGGTCCCCGAGCAGGAGATGATGCGGATCGTACTTGCGGTAGACGCGCGAGACCGTGCCGTAGAACGTGTCGAGGTAGAACCGGAAGAACTGGTCCATGTCCTTCCAGGACGCCGACGTCGAGACCGGAAGCGCGGCGTCCTTCAGCTCCGCGAAGGACTTGAAGCCCGTGCCCCAGCTCGCGTTGAACGCGCCGATCTTCTGGTACTTGTCCTCCAGCAGCTTGACGAGCCGGAGCTTGATCGCCGCCGAGCCCTTCAGCTTCGGCACGACGTCGTAAAATTTGTGAAAATCGTACTCGTTGCCCATGAAGTAGCCGATCAGCATCGGGTCGTTCTTGTTCGGCGCGACCGCTTTCGCGAACGCCTGGTCGAGCTTCGTCTCGGCGCCGGGGGCGAAGATGTCGAAGATCGAGATGCCGTCGAGCTTGGCCCAATCCATGTCGAGCGGGAGCATCCGCACGTACGGGAAGCCGTTCGCCTTGCCGTACTGCTCGGGCGAGTAGCCGCCCGCGCTGTTGAAGCCCCATTTGCGCAGCCGCTGGACCGCCTCCGCGTAGAACGCCGCGTCGGTCGGAAACTTGCCCGTTTTCCGGTACTTGTTCGCCATGTAGAAGGAGAAGCTGCCGGAATCGGACGGCACGAAAGCCGGCTTGTACGCGCCGTCGTACAGCGGCAGCCACTCGAACGCCTCTTCGCGGCCCGCCACCTTCGTATACGTCTCGTCCGCATGGATGCCGTTCATGCCGAGGCTGAAGAAGACGTCGCCGGTCGGCGTCGTCATCACCGTGCGGCCGCCGGCCTGCCGGATCGCGAAATAGCCGGTGCCCTTGAGGCCGTACTTGGCCGCGCTGCCGGCCAGCCCGCCGTAGCCGTCCAAGCCGGACGGGGCTTGCAGGCCGCCGTAGTACGCGGCGTCCGCGGACGCGTCCGCCTTCAGCTCCGCGTCGCTCTTCACCTTCTCCGGGAAATTCGCCGCGGCCACCTGGCCGTACGCGTCGACCGTGAAGTCGGCGCGGCCGTTCAGCTTGTACGTCCGGACGGGACTCGGCTCCTTGCCGTCCTTGACCGCGTACGCGTCCACCACGGCATAGTCCGTCAGCCGGATCGGACCCGTATATGGCCGATACGGCGAGACGCCGTTCAGCCGATAATAGATCGGCGCGCCCTGCGAGCGCGTGGACAGCTCGACCGTCAGCCCGCCGGCGCCGCGGGACGTCGTGGCCGCGACCGTCGCCGTGGCGCGGTTGATCAGCACCTTGGCGAGCTGCGGCGACCAGGCTTTGGCGGCGCCGCGCAGCTCGACTTTCAGGTAGCGCGTCTTCGCCGGCAGCGCGAACGATTCTTCGGCGTACTGCTGCCAGCTGCCCGACGCGACGCCGACCGGATAGGACGCGGCGGCGACTTCCTTGTAGGTCTTGCCGTCCGCCGACGCGAAGTACCGGTTCTTCTCGAGGGCGATGCCGGTGAAGTAGTAGCTGGACGTCTGGAAGGACGTCATGTCGTAGCCGGTATGGTACACGACGCTCCCCGGCGAGGTCGTCGAACGCGTCGCCCGCTTCCCGTCGCCGCCGAAGTATTCGGGGCTGTTCCCGGCCAAGTAGACGTTCGAACGATCGTTCAGCTGCTTCCAATCGTCGAGCGCATCGATCAGGCCGGCCTTCGCCAGGCTGCCGGGGATGTCCTTCATCGACAGGTCGATCAGCGCGGCCGCCTCCTGGCGGTTCATGGCCGCCTGCGGGCGGTACGTCCAGGCGCCGCCGTTCTGCGCGGCGTCCACGCCGTGCCAGCCGTGGACGATCGCGGCGCCGACGCCCTCCGCGGCCCAGGCGTCCGGCTTGTCGCCCATAGCGGGCGCGGCCGGCAGCTTGAGGCCGACCTTCTTGGCGTAGCGCCATACCATCGCGGCGGCTTCTTCGCGCTTCACCGGCGCGTTCGGCGAGAACGCCGAGGCGGACGTGCCGTTCACGATGCCCGCCTTGTACGCGGCCCGGACGTAAGGCGCGGCCCAATGACCGCCGAGATCCTTGAACGGCAGCGAGCCGCCGGGATCCTGGAGCCGGAACGCTTCCGCGGCCAGCTTGGCGAATTGTCCCCGGGTCAGGGTGCTTTCGGGGCCGAATTGGCCGGGCGCGATGCCGTCGACGACGCCGAGCGCCACCAGTTCGTCGATGTACGCGTAGTACGGACTTGCGGCGGGCACGTCCTTGAACGCGGCCGCCTCCGCGCGGGAAACCGTTCCGGACAGCGCGGCGAGCGCGAGCAGCGCCGCCGTTGCAAAGCTAAGGTTCTTGTTCATGCCGTCTCCTTTCGCTGGATAACCGTTCCAGTTCATAACGTTCGCGGCCGCCGGAATGTTTCGGTCGCTTGCAAGGTTAAGGTTTGCTCATGAAAAAAAGCCGATCGGCCCTTGGCGGGCTCGATCGGCTTTTTCATCGGGTTACCGGAACGATCCGGCGCTTCACGGCGGATTTCGTTACAGCTGCGGGTTACGTCTGCGGGTTACTCTTCGGTTACGCCTTCGGGTTGTGCCCGCGCGCGCCGATTCGATTCGGAGCCGCCTCGACGGAAGCTCCTCAGCGGCGGCCTCGTACCGGCGCCGCGCGCGGACGTCAGCATTCCGCGGACGTCATCTCGTTCATGAACATCCGCTTGTATTCGCCGGGCGACAGCTTGCCCGACGGCGCCGGCGCATAGTGGAACTGCAGCGCGCGCCGCCGCTTGGCGGAGACGTTGAACGGCGTGCCGTGATGGAGCAGCCCGTGGAAGAACAGCGCGCCGCCCGGCTTCAGCGGCACCGCGACGTCGCGGTCGACGGCCACGTTCGCGTCGCAGAGCTGCCAGTCGCGCACCGCGTAATGCGGGTTGGCGCCGTCCGCGTGCGAGCCCGGAACGACGTGCATGCAGCCGTTGTCGAGCCCGGCTTCGTCAAGCGCGATCCAGACGCCGACGACCGCCTTCTCGTAAGACAGGTTTCCGTACGCCATGTCCTGGTGCCACGGCTTCTCGCCGCCGCCGTACGGCGGCTTGAGCAGCGCCTGGTCCTGCGCGAGCATCGCCGGTTCGCCGAGCAGCTTCTCGACGACCGCCCCGATCGCCGGATGGAACGCGGCGGCATGCAGCGCGGGATGCGCGTCGACGTAATCGTACACTTTGCGCACCGCGAGCTCGCGTTCCTCGGCGGTCGCGAGCTCGCCCTGCGGCCGCGTGAACTGGATTTTGGCCTTCGGCTCCGGATCCTTGATCAGTTCCATGATCGCCGCGATGCAGGCTTCGGCCTCGTCCGGCGCGAGCATCCCTTCGATCGCGACGAAGCCCTGCTCCCGGTACTGCCGGACATGGTCGTCCGTGAATTCGGCCGCCGACGCGAGCGGCGCGTGCGCCCGGTCGAACCGGTACATGCGGGCGTTGATAGCCTCGGCTTGTTGTACGTTGCTGCCGTTCATGCCGCATTCCCCCATTTCCTAATCGGTTCCGTTTTGCTACGATTAGCATAGCGCGAAGCGGTTTCGCGGGAAATGGAAGGAACCGCGGCATTTTTGTAAGAACCTGCGGCAGCCGCCGCCGAAAGGGAGCATGCGCATGATCGATTACCGCTGCGGGGCTTCGCTCGGCAAAGCCCGGTGCGAGTCGGGCTGGGCCTGGTCGCCGAGCCAGCCGATGCCCGATTACGACGTCTGGTACGCGCTCGAAGGCAAGGGAAGGATGACGATCAACGGAGACCGCTTCCCGATCGGGAAGGGCTCTTGCTTCCTGCTGCGTCCCGGCGACCGCGTCCGCGCGACGCAGGACGACGACCATCGCCTGACGGTCATATTCGTGCATTTCGCGATCGAGGGCAGCCCGGAACCGGAGCTGCCCGGACGGCACGTCCAGTTCGAAGACGGGTCGCTCGTCGAGAAATGCCTGCAGCGGATACTCGACCTGCGGCTGCGCGGCGAACCGCGGCAGGACGAGGAATTCGGGCTGCTGATCCGACTCGTCCTCCTCCACATGGCCCGCCGGGAAGAAGCGATGCGGGAACCGCTCTCCGCCATGCACCGGCAGCTCGTGCACAAAGTCATCGACGAATTGGCCGACCGGGCCGGCCGCGCGGTCTCCGCCGGACAGCTCGCCGCGGCCGTCGGCGTGTCCCCGCGCCACCTGAGCCAGCTGTTCAAGCAGCATACCGGCCATTCGCTCAAGGCGTACATGACCCGCTTCCGCCTGGAACGGGCCCGCTTCCTGCTGAGCGAGACCTCGATGAACATCACCGAGGTGGCTGCGGCGCTCGGCTATTCCGACATCTATCATTTCAGCAAAGCGTTCAAGCAGCACTACGGCGCCCCGCCGTCCCGGTACCGGTTCAAGGGGCGGCCGGCGGCGAGCCATTACGGCGAGGAGGACGCGCAAGCTTGATTCGTCTTCCGATAAGCCGAAACGCAACCGCGCGGACGACAAGCGCGGCCCGGCCGTCCTCCGATCCTCACGGCCGGACGATCGTGCCGTCCGCCTTGCGGTCGATCGGATACGGCCGATGGTACGGACGCGTCCGCGCTTCCGGCGAGAGCAGCTTCGCCGCCTTCTCCTCGTCGATATCGACGCCGAGGCCCGGACGCTCGGAGGCGTACAGGTAGCCCCCGGCAAGCACGGGATGGCCGGGAAAGGCCTCCAGCTCTTCCGGTCGGAACGTATTGTCCTCCTGGATGCCGAAGTTCCAGACGGCCATGTCGAGGTGCATCGCCGCGGCCTGATTGACGGGGTCGTTGTCGCCCCCTTCCTGCCACGCCGTGCGGACGCCGTACGCCTCGGCGAGCGCGGCGATCTTGCGGCAGGCCGAGATGCCGCCCGCCTTGGAGACGCGCACCCGCACGTAATCGATCAGCCGTTCCTGGATAAGCGGCAGCCATTCGTGCGGGCTCGTGAAGAGCTCGCCCATCGCCTGCGGCGTCGTACACTGCTGCCGCACGGCCCGGTACCAGGCGATCTGCTCGGGCGGCAGCGCGTCCTCGAGGAAGAAGAGCCGGTACGGCTCCAGCCGCTTCGCCAGCATGACCGCGCCCTGCGGGCTCAAGTGCTCGTGCACGTCGTGCGTGAACTTCGCCTCGCCGCCGAACCGCAGCCGGAGCTGCTCGAACATCGCCGGAATCCCCTCCAGATACGCCTCCTCGTCGAAGATGCTCTCCGCCGGCCACGCGTTATGCGGCCGCCTCGCCCGCCCGGCGGGAACGAAGCCCCCGCCGCCGTACGCGCCGAGCTGGCAGCGCACGACGGAATAGCCCTCCTCGCGGTACCGGGCGACGGCTTCGGCCAGCTCGGCGGCGTCGCCGCCGCTCGCGTGCGCGTAGCAGGGCACCGCCGCCCGGCACGGACCGCCGAGCAGCCGGTAGACCGGCATGCCGGCCTCCTTCCCCTTGATGTCCCATAGCGCCGTGTCGATGGCGCCGATCGCCGTCATGAGCGCGGAGCCGTTGCGCCAATAGCCGCTTTGGTACATGGACTGCCAGATGTCCTCGATCGCCCCCGCGTCGCGCCCGACGAGGGTCGGCGCCAGCAGCTCCTCGACGACCGCGGCCACCGCCCCCGGATTGAAATGATCGTTCGCCGAGCCGATGCCGTGCAGGCCCGGCTGATCCGTCTCCACCTTGACGATCGTCCAGCTCGCGTCGTGGCGCGTGCGAATCAGCCGCACGCGCGCGATTTTCGCCATTCCTCCGCCCCTCCTCCCAACTGCTCTTGCATTGGACCTCTCCGTTCCGGACGGTCACTTGATCGACTTGACGGGATAGTACGACGGCACCGGCTGCTTGTAATGGTCCCTCGCGTACTTGATCTGGTTCGGCGTCCACTGCGAATAGAACAGCCGGGTATCCTTGTCGGCGCTCAGCGCGAGCTCCTCCGGCACCGTGGCCCAGTTCGTCAGCGGCGCGCTCGATTCCCGCGAATGATAGTTGTGCATCGTCCTTCGGCCGTGCGCGCACTCGGGCTTGCCGCCTTTGCGGGTATGATAGGTCGTGATGTTGTACAGGATCGCGGTGCCCGCCTTTCCCCGGATCGGCACTTCCTCGTACGCCGCGCCCAGCTTCTCCTTCGCTTCGTCCAGCGTGCCGTACTCGTGGCTGTTCGGCACCAAGCAGAAGGCGGGACAGCAGTCGTGCACGTCCTTCAAGTAATAGATCACGCACGCGTACGTGCTTTTGTACGGATTTTCCGGGTCCCAGATTTTTCCCCCGACCGTTCCGTACCAGCTGATGTCGCGGTGAAAGCCCATCGCGCTGCCGCTTGCCCGCTCCACCGTGATGTCCCGGAAATCGAACTGGGCGAACCGGGCCTCGCCGCGCAGCACCTCCTGGATCAGCGGAAACAGCTTGCGGTGCCGGACGAACCGGTCCATCTCGCGCGGATACTTCAGCAGCAGGCTGCCGTTGCCGACGGCGCCCTCGATCGGCTTGTGCCAGCTGTCGGGATCGGCCGCCAGCTCGCGGTCGACGAGCCGGTTCAGTTCGTCCAGCTCCTCCGCCGACAGCGCATCCGGAATGACGGCGTAGCCGAACGCCTGGTAATGGGCCAAAATCTCTTCCCGCGTCTTTTGCGTCTCGGTCCTCTTCATTGCTTCAGCTCCCTCGCCTTTGATTCATCGCTATTTTACATCGTTTTTTCTCATCGCCTTTTTTCATCATCCGGTTCATCCTTCGGCCGCTCAGCCTTTCACGGAGCCGAGCATGATGCCCTTCACGAAATACTTCTGCAGGAACGGATACACGAGCAGGATCGGCACGATCGCGAAAATAATCGTCGCCGCCTTGATGTTCTCCGGCTGCACCACCATATGGGCCGCGTCGTTCATCGTGTTCGTGTTCTGGCTGCCCATGTTCAGCATGTTGAAATCGATCACGATGGACCGCAGCACCATCTGCAGCGGCCACTTGCTGTTGTCGCTGATGAAGAACAGCCCCGTAAAGAAGTCGTTCCAGTACCCGACCGCGTAGAACAGCCCGACCGTCGCGATGACCGGCTTGGACAGCGGCAGGATGACGCTCCATAGAATGCGAAGCTCGGAAGCGCCGTCGAGCTGCGCGGATTCCTCCAGGCTCTCCGGAATGCTCCAGAAGAAATTCCGCATCAGAATCAGGTTGAACGGGGCGACCAGCTTCGGCAGGATCAGGACCCAGACGCTGTTCAGCAGGCCCAGATTCTTGAGCAGGATGTACATCGGGATAAGGCCGGAGCCGAACAGCATCGGGATGATGACGAGCCATAGTAACAGTCTATGCCCGGGAATATGCGTTTTGGACAGTCCGTACGCGCCGGTGGCGGTGAAGACGAGGCTGAGGAACGTGCCCATGACGGCGGCGAAGACGGTGATGCCGAACGATTTCAACAGAACGTTGGTATGGAAAATGTACTTGTACGCTTCCAGCGTGAACGATTTCGGCCACAGCATCATCGGATTCTTGAACACCTCGTGCGCTTCGCTGAACGAGATGGCCCACACGTTCACCATCGGCAGCAGCGTCGCGAGCCCCGCCGCGGCGAGCAGGACGAGGATGATCGCCTGCGCCCACCGCGGATTCGCGTCCAGCTTGCGATTGACGCCCAGCGCGAGCGCGGCGCCTTCCTCCGAATGGCCGATGTCTTGCTCCCGTGCTACCATAGCGACTTCTCCCCCATCCTGCGTATCGTCGTATTGGCGGCGATGATCAGGACCATGCCGATCACGCCCTTGAACAATCCGACGGCCGTGGCCAGCTCGAATTGCGACTGCAGCAGGCCGAGGCGGTACACGTACGTGTCGATGATGTCGCCGACGTCATAGACGGCGGGATTCAGGAAGATGAAGATTTGATCGAATCCGGCATCCAAAATGCCCGCCAGCTGCAGGCAGAACAGCAGGGCGATGATCGGCCGGATGCCCGGCAGCGTCACGTACCAGATTTGCCGCAGCTTCCCCGCGCCGTCGATCTTGGCAGCCTCGTAGAGCTGCGCGTCGATGCCGGACAGCGCCGCGAGGTAAATGATCGCGCCCCAGCCGAATTCCTTCAGGATCGCCGTGACCACGATGACCGTCCGGAACACCTCGGCGTTGGTGGTGAAGTTGAACTTGTCGAGCCCGGCGTTGGCGAGCAGCAGGTTAATGATCCCGCTCGGGCCGATGAAGTTGTAGACGATGCCGCCGAAGACGACCCAGGACAGGAAGTGCGGGAAGTACGTGATCGTCTGGATCGAGCGCTTGAACCAGAGCTGCCGCACCTCGTTCAGCAGGAGCGCGAACAGGATCGGCACCGGGAACCCGAAGACCAGCCGGTACAGGCTGATGACGACGGTATTTTGGAGCAGCTCGGGGAACTTCTCCGACGCGAACATCGACCGGAAGTGCTCGAATCCGACCCAGGGGCTGTGCAGGATGCCGGACATGATTTTGAAATCCTTGAACGCGAGCGTAATGCCGTAGAACGGCGCGTACGTGAAGACCGCGAAGAAGGCGATGGTCGGCAAGATCAATAGATAGATATGGCGGGCTTGCCAGATGCGTATGCCCACGGAACCTCATTCCTTTCTGACGCCGGCGCGGAAGAGGCGGCCGGAACGGCGCCGGCCGTTCCGCTCCCCCCGCCCTTCCGCGTTAGTCGACGTAGTTCGGCTCGGACTTGTCGGCTTGCAGCTCGTTAACCTCGTCGATGATCGTCTGTTCGCCGGCGTCCAGCCATTTCTGCCGCGCTTTCTTGTAGGCGTCCTTGGTCAGGTTCATGTCGGTCAGAATGCTGCCGTCCACCTTGGCCATGTAGTCCTCCCAGATCTGCGCGCCGATCTTGGCGGCGGTCGGCGACTGCACGGTCGGGTCCTTGTAATCGTTGTACGGCGTCGCGGCGTACTTCTCGAACATGTCCTTGTAATACGGGAATTGGTCCCCGATGCCGACGCCGACGAACTGCAGCTCGGTTGCCTGCCAGTCGAGCTTCTCGCTCATGGGATCGAGGAACTTGAGCGGCTCGATCTGCGCCCCTTTGTAGTCGTTCTCGCGCTGTTCGTCCGGGATCGGCACTTTGCGGCCTTCGGGATCGACGTTGTACGTCTTGCCCTCGATGCCGTAGCGGCGGAAGTCCGAGCCTTCGGTGAGCGTCCAGTTCAGGAACCGGAAGATGCCCTCCGCCTTATCGGCCGCTTTGGCGTTGATGTAGAAGCCGCGGTCCTGCGGGAAGACGACCCGCGTTCCGCCTTTTTGCCCGCCTTGTCCGGCGAGCGGCGGCATGATTTTGATTTGCGCGTCGGGCACGTTCTTCCGAAGCTCGGTCAGCAGCCCGGCCAGATTGCCGCCGAGAATGACGGCCGCCTGGCCGGCCTTGAACTTGGTCTCCCCGAACGACGCGTCGGGATTGACGCCGGCTTCCTCGTCGAACAGCCCCCGCTTCTTCAAGTCCTGCAGCCAGAACTTGTAATCCAGCGTCTCTTCCTGCATCTCCGGCGGGACGAGCTTGTTCGGGTCTTCCTTGGAAGGCGCCCAGCCGCTGACGGCGCCGAACGAGGTCGCGACGTCCTTGCCCGCCCAGAACGGAACCGTGTTGCCGTGCGTCATCGGCACGATGCCGAGGCCGCTGTCCTTGATCTTCCGGAGCGCCGCTTCGAGCTCGGGCACGGACGTCGGCTCGGGGATGCCCAGCTTCGCGAAAATGTCGGCGCGGTAGTTGATGAAGAACGGCACGACCGGATAGATCAGGTTCGGAACGAAATAAATGTCCCCCTTGTCGTCCGCCATTTTGTCCCAGATGCCGTCGGGCACCGCCGCCTTCACCGCGGGGTACTTGTCGAGATAGTCGTTCAGCTTGACGAAGGCGCCCTGGTCCTGGAGATCCTTCCAGAACGGATCGACCGGCCCCCAGCCCCAGATCGCGTCGGGCATGTCGCCGGACGCCGCCGTCGTCTTGATCGTGGCGTCGTAATCGACGACGGGGATGATGCGGACGTCGATGTCGACGTTCGCGCGCTTGAACAGCTCCTTCTCGTACGCGCCCCCTTTCGTGTACGTCGCCGGCCCCCACGTCGGCCGGACGTAGCTGAACTTGAGCGGTCCGGCGTTCTCCCCGGACGCGGTGCCGCCGTCGGCATTCCCTTCCGCGGCCTGCCCGTTCGCGTTCCCGTTGCCGTCCGAGCCCGACGAGCAGCCGGCGAGCCCGAGCAGCAGCGTCGCCGCCGCGAAGACCGCCGCAAGCGTCTTCCTCGTCTTCGTTCCGCGCGCGTGGCGCGGGTGCATCCTTAACCGCATCGAATAGCGCATCGAATCAAAACCTCCCTTTTCGTTATGGCGATGCTATGAAAGGTTCCCGAAGGAACGTTTCACCGGCGGTCGGAATGCGCTTACAGCCGATCGCGAACCGGACGGCCGCCCGGCTCCTGCGCAAGCGCGCCTTAGATAGCCGAATGGCATGCCAGGGGCGACGCAGGCGCTTGCGATTTGCGGAAATCGCGACTTGTCATGCTTGATATAGGTCATCCTTCTTGGCTTGTTGCTTGGCTTGTCGCTTGGCTTGTGACTGAGTCTAGCACCCGTCGTCCGGGGTTGTAAAAGACGAAAAACCCGCCCCTTGCCGGGTGTCCGGATTGTTTACCGGAATTTCCCAGGTCGGAGACGGGTTTCCTTACGCATGATTTCGAATCGTGGCCTGTCCGGATTTCCGGCTCGTCCGGCGTCATTTACAAACGCACGGCCGGACGCTAAGATTTTAACAGCAAGACGAATGCGAACCGAGGGGCTGACGCGATGACCGACAAACCGCTATCCACTTCGCTGTATGAGCAAATCAAGCATTTCATCCGTTCGGAGATCGGCCGGCAAGCCTGGAAGCCCGGCGATCTGCTCCCTTCCGAGCACGAGTTGACCCGGCGCTTCGCCGTGAGCCGGATCACCGTCAAGAAGGCGATGTCGGATCTCGTCAAGGAAGGACTCGTCTATCGGATTCAAGGCAAAGGCTCCTACGTAAGCCCCATGGACGGCCAGGCTCCCGCCGCGCCGTCCGGCATCGACTCCGTCTCCCTCCGTTCCCCCGTCGCCCTGCTGCTCCCGTTCATCAACAACCGGTTCAACGCCCTCCTGCTCGGAGGCGTCGAAAGCGTGCTCGCCGACGCCGGCTACCCGCTCCTCTTCTGCCATACCGGCAATTCCCAGGCGAACGAGGAACGCATCCTCCGCCGCCTGAAACGAGCCCCCCTCGCCGGGCTGATCGTCTATCCCGTCGAAGGCGAAACCTACAACCGGGAGCTCGTGCAGCTCGCGCTGAACGACGTTCCGTTCGTCGTCGTGGATCGCGATCTGCGCGGCATCGACACGCATTTCGTCGGCGCGGACAATGTCGCCGGCGCGCGGGAGGCGGTCGGCCATCTGATCTCGCTCGGTCACCGCAACATCGGCTTCGTCTCCACCGTCGTCGCCGGCACGAGCAGCATCGAAGACCGCCTGGCGGGCTACGAGCAGGCGCATGCCGACTACCGCCTTCCCATCGACCGCCGCTTCCGCCTCGCCCACCTCGAGATCGAAGTGCCGAAGCAGGCGGAGCTCCGTTCCTTCCTCGCGCGCAACCCCGACATGACGGCCGTCTTCGCCATCAATCCGGGGCTCGGGCTCGAAGTCGCCGATGCCGCGCGCGGACTCGGCCTCCGCCTGCCGCAGGAATTGTCGCTCGTCTTCTTCGACGATTTCGAATTCTCGGAATTCCACGCCGTGCGCCCGTCCTGCGTCGTCCAAGATTCGCGGCTGCTCGGCCAAGAGGCCGCCCGCATGCTGCTCGCGGTCATCGAGCAGCCGCGGCGGGAGCGGCGCAAGCTCTTCCTGCCGCCGCACCTGCTGCTTCGGGACTCGACGGTCCCGCCGGTCCGCCGCGAAGCGTAACTCGGCTCGACGGGCGGCGCGGGCCACAAGCGCCGTCGGCGCCGGCAACGCGCCCGCCCGGCCCGGGCGGCATGAAAAAACCGTCGAAGGAACGCCTTCGACGGTTTTTTCATGCTCGGCGGGCTTGCAGCCTTGCCTTGCCTTATCCTTCCAAGCTCGAACTCCCGCTCACCCCTCCGGCTGAAGCCGTTCCAGCTCGCCGGCAAGCTTCGCGATGATGCCGTCGAACCACGGCTTGCCCTCCGGGAACCAGCGCCGACCCGCCTGCGCGTACCAGGCGATATGCAAATACCGGTACAGCTGCACGACGCCGGGCTCGACGTAGCGCGCCGGATCGAGGCCGAGCGAGAGGAGCAGCGTCGCGCGGTCGAGCGCGACCGGGCCGAGAATCGGCCGCTGCCAGTCGAGGATGCGGTAGCCGTCCGGCGCCGCCAGCACGTTGTCGGCCTTGAAGTCGGAGTGGACGTAGCCGGACGGCGCGCGGAACGCCGCGCGCAGCGCGGCCGCGCCGCTCCAGAGGCGGAGGCGGCCGACCATGGCATCGTCGACTTGGACGAAGCTGCCGTCGTCGACCGACGCCTGCACGTCGTCCAGCGCGGCGAAGATGTACGCGGCGAACCGTTCCTCCGTGCGCAGGTCCGCCATCGCGGGCAGGTCGCCCTCTATGGCTTCGATGGCCGCGATGCCCGCGAGCAGCTCGTCGGCGGCCGCGACGGCCTCCGGCTCCGACAGGCCAAGGTCGCCGAGCCGCGGCGCGTCGATGTCCGCCATGACCAGGGCGGCCGGGCGGCCCGCCGTCTCCAGCACGCGCGCGGCCGCGAGCAGCGGCGACCGGGCCTTGGCGTAAAATTCCGCTTCCAGCGTCGGCGGCGCCTGCACCTTGTAGATATGGCTCGCGCCGTCCGCGGTGCGGACGCGCTGGACGCAGGACAGCGGCCATTCGTGGATGACGGTCCGCTCCGTCACCGGACTGCCGAGCACCTCCGCCAATTCGCCGTCATCGTGAAGCATAAGATCGAAATGCTGATGCCGATGCATACTCCGTCTCTCCTCTCCCGAATCGCCTGGAAGGCGTTAAGAAAGCCCGCCGGGACCATCCCGCGGGCTTTCCTGCTGGCGACGTCTCCGTCCCGATTATGCGCCGCCGGCGCGCCGATGCGCAACCCGGACGCTTCCGGCCGGCGGACCGGGCTTTAGTTCGTAACCGGAATCGGGCTGTACCGGCCCGCTTGATAGATCGTCTCCGTCAGCTTGACGACCTTCAGCGCGAACTCGCCGGACACCGCAACCTCGCGGCGTCCGAGTACGGCGTCGATGAAGCTCTTGTCCTGGTTCGTCGTTTGCTGCGGCAGCTCCGGCACGACATGCTCTTCGCGGAGCCGGCGGATCGTGATCTGGCCGTTGTCGTAGAAGATGCCGCCCGTCTCGCCGCAGAACGCGTACGTCTCGTGCCAGCACGGCGCGTGTCCGATGATGTTCAGGCCGGCGACGGCGCCTTCGGCGAAGCGGATCGACGTAAAGGAATCGATCTCGACCGGCGTCTGCTGCTGATGGATGACGGTGAACACCTCGCTCGGCGTCAGGCCCGTCGTCCAGAGCAGGACGTCGACGATGTGGCTTCCGGAGTCCATGAGCATGCCCCCGCCGGACAGCGCGGGATTTTTCCGCCAGGAATTCTTGCCGCCCTGCGCCCAGCCTTGATAGAGCGAAGCCGTCACGGACGTCAGCTTGCCGATCAGGCCGCCGTCGATCGCTTCCTTGATGAACAGGAATTCCGGCTGGAAGTGGCGCTGGTAGGACACCTGCATGATTTTGCCGGACAGCTCCGCGATGCGCAGCAGCTCTTCGGCTTCGGCGGACGAGCACGTCATCGGCTTCTCGATCAGGACGTGCAGCCCGGCGCGCAGCACGTCCGCTGCTTGGGCGAAGTGCAGCGTGTGCGGCGAACAAATGACGACGGCGTCGAGCTCGGCTCCGTCCAGCATCTCGATATGGTCCGCGAACTGCGCGACTTGCGCGAGCGCCGGGTTGTTCGTCAGGAAACGCCGGCGGCTCTCTTCGTTCGGGTCGGCGATGGCGACGATGGCGGCGTCCTCTGGCAGCTCCTGCAGCTGCTTGGCGTGCAATCCCGCGATGCCTCCGGTTCCGATGAATCCGATGCGTACGTTGCTCATGCCATGTACACTCCTTCAGCTTGTTATTTAATGCCGGAGAACGTAATCCCCCGGATAAACGCCTTCTGAACGACGAAATACAGGATGATGACCGGCAGCGTGATCATGGCGCTCGTCGCCATCATCATCTGCCATTCCGCGCCGTGCTGCGTCTTGAACGAGGACAGGCCGAGCATCAGCGTATACTGCGCCTCGTCCGACAGGTAGATGAGCGGCCCTTGGTAATCCGTCCAGCTGCCGATGACTTGGAACAGCGCCACCGTCAGCAAGGCCGGTTTGCACAGCGGCAGCATGACCTGGGCGTAGATGCGCATCTCCGACGCGCCGTCGATGCGTCCCGCGTCCTCGAGCTCCTTGGGCAAGCCCATGAAGAACTGCCGCAGCAGGAAGATGTAGAACGGCGCCCCGAAGAAGGCCGGCAGCCACAGCGGCACGTTCGTGCCGACCCAGCCGAGATTCTTGAAGACGATGAAGATCGGGATCATCGTGACCTGGTACGGAAGCATCATGATGATCATCGTCAGGCCGAACAGCGGCTTGGAGCCCTTCCACGGAATGCGGGCGAGGCTGTACGCCACGATCGGGCACGAGAACAGGACGCCGAGCGTCGCGAGCGCCGTGATCGTCATGGTGTTGCCCAGGTAGTGCCAGAACGGAAAGTAGCTGATCGCGTCCGGGAAATTGCTCCACATGAGCGTGGACGGAATCCATTTCGGCGGCCACAGGAACAGCTCCTCATCCGGCTTCAGCGAGGTCGAGATGATCCAAAGGAACGGCGACAGGAAGAACAGGCCGAACACCACCAGGAAAACATGCGTCGCGGCGTTCTTGATGATGCGGATCGAGCGTGGGGTCATCGTGCGTCATTCCTTTCCTTGGTAATGGACCCAGCGTTTTTGCGAGATGAAGATCAATGCCGTCAACACGACCACGATCAGGAACAGAATCCACGCCATCGCGGAAGCATAGCCCATTTTCAGATACAAGAACGCGTTCTGGTACAGGTACATGACGTAGAACATCAGCGAGTCGGCCGGGGAGCCCGTGCCGTTCGTCAGCGTATACGGCAGGACGAAGTTCTGCATCGTCCCGATGACGCCCATGATGAGGTTGAAGAAAATGACCGGGGTCATGAGCGGCAGCGTGATATGCCGCAGCTTGCGCACCGTGTTCGCCCCGTCGATGTCCGCGGCTTCGTAGTAATCTTGCGGGATATCCTGCAGCCCCGCCAAATAAATGACGATCGCTTGGCCGACGCCCCACAGGCTCATCAGGATCAGCGACGGCTTGGACCAACTCTCGTCGCCCAGCCACGGCGGGCCGGGAATGCCGATCTGCTCCAGCCAATAGTTGACAAGACCGAACTGCGGATTGAGCAGCCACAGCCAAATGATCGTCGTCGCAACGGCGGGCACGAGACTCGGAATGAAGAACAGCGTCCGGTAGATGCCCTGGCCTTTGATTTTCGTGTTCAGCAATAGCGCGAGTCCGACGCCGACGGCGATGTTCAGCGGCACGGAGATGAAGGTGTAGTAGAGCGTATTGTAAATACTGATCTTGAACGTATTGTCGCTCATCAATTCCTTGTAGTTGCCGAAGCCGACCCATTTGCCATGGTCCAGAATGCTGTAGGTGGTGAAGCTGTAATAGATGGACATGATCAGCGGATAAGCGCTGAACACCAGAATGCCGATGATCCAAGGCGAGGCGAACAACAGTCCGTACAACGCCATTTTTCGTTTGTAATTCGAGGATTTCAGCTTCGTCTGCGGATAGGCCTTCAGCGTCGTCGCCACATTCTCGTTCGCGGCCATAAGTCATTTTCCTCCCCGATCGTAAGGCGCCCCCGGCGGGATCCGGGGGCAAGCGGGACTGGAGAGCTCCGCTTAAGCCGGAGGCGCCTTTACCGTTTTATTTCGAGATTTTCGCCAGCTCGCTGTCGACGTTCTTCTTGACCTCGTCAAGCAGCGCCTGCGGTTCGCCTTTGCCGTTGATCGCCAAGTCCTGCACGCGGAACATTTCGTCCCACAGCTTCTGGCCGACCGGCGAAACCGGGCGGAAATGCGCGTTCGGCATCAGATCGAGGAATACTTTCAGGTTCGGGTTCTCTTCCATCTTCAGCTCGGCGTTGACTTTCGGCATCGCCGTGATGTCGTTGCCCGCGTCCGGACGTTTGGCCCAGAGCAGCGTGCCGTCGTAGCCCGCGATGAATTTCAGCAGCGTCCATGCCGCTTCCTTTTGTTTCGCGCCCTTCGGCATGATGTACGAGAAGCCGCCGGACCACGTCGTCGGCTGCGTGCCTTCCGGACCCGGGATCGGCGTGACGCCCCATTCGAACGTCGGTTTCGTTTTCGCCAGGTCGTTCAGGATCCAGTTGCCGTCGACGACGAAGCCGACTTTGCCCGTCCAGAAGGGATTGAGGCCCGTTGCCCCATCGCGTTCGAGAAGCTCGACAGCGTGGCGATGTTGTATTTCTTCGCGTAATCGGCCATCCATTGCAGTGCCTTGACGTTTTGCGGGTCGTTCGGCGTCAGCTGGCCGCCGTCCTCGAACTTGCCGTCCATCGCCCAGGAGTACGCGTAGATCGAGCCTTGGTTCATCCATGGAATGAAGCCGACGGTATCGTACTTGCCGTTGCCGCCCTTCTTGAAGATCTTGTCCGCCATCATGTCGAGTTCTTCCATCGTGGTCGGCGGCTTCTCCGGATCGAGCCCCGCTTCCTTCAGCAGCGTTTTATTGTAATACAACGCCCGGTCGTCCGTACCCCACGGCAGGGCATACGTCTTATTGTCGTAGTTGGCTTCCGCCCATACCGCCGGGTAATAATCGTCCTTGTTGATATTGTCCCGTTCGGCCAGCGGCGTCAAATCTTCGAGCGACCCCTTCGCGGCCCAGGAACCCACGATGAAACGGTCCAGCTGCGCCACGTCCGGAGGATTGCCCCCCGCGATCGAGGTCAGGAGTTTGTCGGTGCCTTCGACGTAGGTCATTTTGACCTTGATGTTCGGGTATTTCTTCTCGAATTCGTCAATCACGTATTTCTGGTAGTCCTTCTTGAAATCGCCGCCCCAGTTGACCCAGAAATTGACGGTGACTTCCTTGTCGCTGCTGCCCGCGTCGGCCGGCGCGTTGTCTCCGGCCGCGTTGCCACCTGCCGCGTTGCCGTTCGCAGCCTTATTGCCGCCGTCTGTGTTGGCGGTATTGCCGCCGTTGCCGCCGTTGCCGCCGTTCCCGCTGCTGCCGCAGCCCGATAGCGCAACGACCGTCGCCAGCGCGGCGATCGAAATGCTAGTGAGTTTCCATTTCTTCATATGAATCCTCCCTTTTGATTGTTCGATACTCCTTCATTGTAAGCGCGTTCAGGGGAGATGTAAGGGTGGTCGTTTTTGTTTTTACCGTGTGCGATTTTGTCACTTTGTTCCGATTCCACGATCGGCAGCCGCATCGTCACGCGGGTGCCCGTTCCCCAGGCGCTGTCGATCTCTAGTCCGTAAGACGGACCGTATGTCAGCTTCAACAGCGAATGGATGTTTTTCATCGCGAAATTGCTCCCCGCCCGGATCGATTCGCTGTCCTGCAGCACCTGCCGAATCTCGTAGAGCTTGTCCGAGCGCATGCCGACGCCGTCGTCGGTGACGCGGAACAACAAGCCGTCCTCCCCGCGCTTCCATTCGACCGTCAGTTTCCCGCTCCCCTTCTTCTTCTCGATGCCGTGGAAGATGGCGTTCTCCACGATCGGCTGAAAGGCGAATTTCAGCACCATGCAATCGAGCAGCTCGGGATCCGCGGACATGGCCAGGGAGATCCGGTCGCCGAAGCGGATTTGCTGAATTTCGAAATAATGCTCGAGTAACGCCATAACTTCGCCGACTTTGACGAATTCCCGGCCCTCGCTCAGGCTGATGCGGAAATAACTCGAAAGCGAATAGATCATCGTGTCGATCTCCTTCACTTTATAGAGCTTCGAAATCCAGTGGATGGAGTCCAAGGTGTTGTACAGGAAGTGCGCGTTGATCTGCGAGGCGAACATCTTCAGCTGCAGCTCCTGCTGCAGCAGCCGCTGCACGTACAGCTCGTCGATCAATTCCTTGATCCGGGCGATCATCGTGTTGAAGCCGCGCGACAACAGCCCGAATTCGTCCTTGCGGTCCGCATGGATCTGAATCTCGAAATTGCCGTTCCGCGCCTCCTGCATCCCCTTCAGCAGCCGCTGGACCGGCTTGTTCATCTGCCAGGCCGCGAACAGCGCGTACCCGAGCGCGACCGCCATGAAGCCGGCGGCCAAGTAGAGCGTGAACCAGCCGAGCACCCGCGACTCCTGCACGAGCTTCCGCGCCGGCACGAGCCCGACCAGGTTCCAGCCGTTCATCAGCTGCGTGTGCGTGACCATCATCCGCTCGTTGTCGATCGTGCGCGAGCCGATGGACGACGTTTGCGTCGGCAGCCGGAATGGTATCGTTTCCAGAAGTTGGTCCGGTCGTTGGCCGCCGACGATGCGCCCCCGCCCGTCCACGATCATCGAGCTGCCCACTTCGCCCAGGTTGATCTGCGACAGGATCGTCGCCGGATCGATCTCGATCAGCATGACGCCGATGATCCGGTTCAGGTTGTTCAAGTCCTTGATCGCCCGGCCGAAGCAGAATACAGGTCCCTGCCACCGGTCGTCGCCCCACGGCTTCGGGACGAGCGACGGCCGCATGCCGAACCAGACGACCTTGCCTTGGCCGGCGACGACCTCTTTGTACCATTGCGCGCTGCGAACCGCCTGCGTCGTGCCCGGCATCGAGAGGTAGCCCGTGGAATACTTGTACGAATTGGCGTATTCGCCGAAGATGTACAAGTTGACCAGATCGTTCTTGGAATTGAGCAGGTTGGCGATGAATTCGCCGATTTCCTTGTTCGTCTCCTCGCGGTCGTAATTGTCCGTGAAGTCGTCCTTGATGCCCTGCTGGAGCTTCTTGCTTCCGAGCAGGTAGAAGGACCGCGTGCTGTATTCCTCCATGATGAGGTCGAGCCGCTCGCCCGACTGCTGGATGGTCTGCTGCGTGATGTAGCCGACCTTGTCCTGGATGATGCGCGTCGATCTGTCGTAGAAATAATAACCCATGATCGCGATGCTGACGGATATCCCGACGAAGCAGAGCAGAAACAAGCGGTGTCCGACGGAAGTCCATTTGAACTTCGGCAGCCATTTCATATGCGGGTCCCCTTCTTAGAAGCCGTGATCCCGGTATTGCGCCGGGGTCAAGCCCTCGAATTCCTTGAACATCTTGGTGAAATGGCGGATATCGGTATAGCCGAGCTGGCCGGCGATTTCATAGATTTTGAGAGGGGTCTCCTTCAGCAGCCGCTTCGCCGCCGCGATGCGCGAACGCAGGACGTACCGGCTGAACGTCTCGCCCATTTCCTCGTGGAATATCTTGCTGAAATACGAATGGTTCAAATACAGGTGCGCGGCCACGTCGTTCATCGTGACCATCCGGTCCCGATTGCTCTCGATGAATTGCAGCGCGCGCTCGACGATCCATTTCCGGCTGCGGACGGGACGTTCGCTCGCCATCGCGCAGGACAGGCTTTCGAGCAGGGCGTCCTCGATCGCGTCCGCCGTGCAGGGGGGCAGCTCGAGCGGCACGGGGGCCGCGCCGTCGCCGCAGTTCGAGCGGCGGTGCAGCGCGTCGCTCTTCTGGTTGACGTTCTGGAACAGCAGCTTCAAGCCGCGGCGGATCGTCAGCGGCAGATGCTTGGCGCGGTGCTCGCGCAGATGCTCGGCCAGCTCCCGGACGAGCTGCTCGAGCAGCCGGGCGTCGCCCATCTTCAGCGCCGAGGCGAAGCGCGAGTCCCAGCCGGCGGGCCCGCAATAGGGCAAGTCCGCCTGCATGGCGCCCGCGATCGGCTCGGCGCCGCGCAGGCTGCCGCCGCCCTCGTAGAACCAGTAGGCGGCGGCGTGGAGCGCCTCCTCGAACATGCCCGCCAGCCGGCCGAAGCTCGCTTCGCCGGAGTAGCCGATGCCGATGCGCACGCCGAGCATCGCCTCCGCCTGTCCGATCAAGCGGGGCAGGTCGGCGGCGATGCCTGGCTCCTGCCTGCCGATCGGATACCGCTCGGTATGCAGCATCGCGACGTCCGCTTCGCCCGCCGTCTTCTGGTTATGGATCGGGAACGCGACGACCGGGCCGAACCGGGCGCCGGTCTCCTCCAGCATGTTGCACAAGGCGTATAGGATAAGCGCGCGGTCCCGGTCCGTCTTGGCCTTGTCCCCCCAATCGACGATCTTCACCGCGAACGTGCGAATGCGGCACGGATCGAGCTCGATCTGAAGCGCCTTCATCTGCTCCGGCAGCCAGCCCGGCGAATACGGCGCTTCCGTGAGCAGCATTTCGAACAAGCGCTGGCGGGCGAGAAAGAGCGTCTCGCGGGCCGATCGGGCCAGCCGGTTCATCTCGGTTTCGGCCTTGCGCTTGCGTTCCAGCTCCTGCACGCAGCGGCGCACGACGCCCAGCATGTTTTGCTCGTGAATCGGCTTCAGCACGTAATCGAACGCGCCGTTCTTAAGCGCGGTCCGGGCGTATTCGAAATCGCTGTAGCCGCTCATGATGATAACCTCCGACGACATCTTCTGTTCCCGCATCGTCTTCAGGAACGTCATGCCGTCCATGACGGGCATGACGATATCGGTGATGACGATGTCCGGCGAATGGCGCTCCATGAAGCGCATGGCCTCTTCCCCGTCCGACGCTTCTCCCGACACCCGGATGCCTTCCGTCGCCCAATCGATCGTTTCGCACAGCCCTCTGCGAATCCAACGCTCGTCCTCCACAACCAATAACGAAAACACGCCGCTCACCCTTTCTTGTATCCGTTTTCATAAACGTCAGAAGCAAGTTCCTGCAAACGTGCCGGCTTCGGGTCGATCTCGGCCGGTTCGCAACCAAAGGGACGCGTCAACGTTGATCATAATTATTTCGCGGCGATCTGTCCAGATCGGCAAAATCCATCGTGGATTTATCCACTAATTTAGCATAATCTCCATTCATTCCGCATCCTAAATTTGACTTAAGAATAGCTCTAATATTGCGACAAGGCCTGAAAATATTGTCGTATTTTCCTTTTTCCCTTTCCTGCGACATGACTCGACATATTTCACTGAGGTTTGCGTATGCAAAATAAGCCGGCGGGCATAGGCGCCGGCCGGCTTATTCGCGCGTTTGCGCGAAGCATTCGGTTCTTATTCATCAGAAATCGAAACGAGCGGCCGGCGGCGCGCTCGCGCTTCGTAGCCGCATGCTCGTAGCCGCACGTTCATTGTCGTGCGTTTATTGTCGTGCGTTCATGAACAGACCTCGTTGACGATTCGCCCGGCAATCGTCGACGACGTTCGCGCCATGCCGCGGCGCGATCGTGTCCGCCGCGCCGCCGCCCGTCAAAACCGGTACCGTTCGTGGCCGCGCGCGGCGAAGTCCCCGAAGCCTTCCAGGCGAAGCAGCGCTTCCTTCATGCGCATGCCGCCCCGGAAGCCCGTCAACGCGCCGTCTTTGCCGATGAGGCGGTGGCAGGGCACGACGATCGGCATCGGATTCGCCCCGTTGGCCGCGCCGACGGCCCGGACGGCGGCTTCCTTGCCGAGCGCCGCCGCGAGCTCGGAATAGCTGCGCGTCTCCCCGAACGGAATGCGGCCCAGCTCCCGCCAGACGGCCATTTGGAACGGCGTGCCGCGGTAATCGGTCGGCACCGCGAACGCCTTGCGGCCGCCGGCCAAGTATTCGTCCAGCTCGCGGACGTATGGGGCCATGCGGACGGCGTCCTCCGCGAACGCGGCGCCGGGGATGCGCTTCCGAAGCACCGACTGCCAGCGGTCGAACGATTCTCCCGGCAGCGTCACGAGGCAGAGCCCGGTTTCGGTCGCGGCCAGCCGAATCGGCCGCCCCTCGAAGAAGCCGTGCTCGAACGTCGTCCAAGCCACTTCGGCGGCGCTTCGCTCCGCCGGCATCAGTCTTCGAAGATGGCGACCGGACGCGCCCAGCCCGCGCTCGCCCGCTCGATCTTCACGGGGAAGCACGCCACCTTGAAGCCGTACGGCTTCGGCAGCCGGTCCAGATTGGCCAGCTTCTCGATCTGGCAGTATTCCCGGTCTTTGCCGACGTAGTGCGCGGCCCACAGCACGCCGTCGCGCGGCTGCGCCTTGTACGCGGCGGCCTGCAGATTGAGCGGGATATCCCAGCCCCAGCCGTCCGTGCCGACGACCTTGATGCCTTGATCGAGCAGCCAGACGGTGGCTTCCGCCGACACGCCGGCATGCAGAAAGGCGTAGTTGTCGTCGTAGAGCCGCTTGTCGGCGTCGGACCGGACGAGCACGATGTCGAGCGGCTTCAGCGCATACCCGATCCGGTCCAGCTCGGCGATCAGATCTTCCTTCGTGATCTCGTAACCCGGCGGCTTCGCGCTGAAGTCGAGCAGCACGCCGTCGCCATAGAACCATTCGAGCGGCAGCTCGTCGATCGTTCTGGCCTTCTCGCCCTCCGACGTCGGCCAATAGTGCCACGGCGCGTCGATATGCGTGCCCGCGTGCGTATTCAACGTGACGGTTTCCGTCGCCCATGCTTTGCCTTCGGGAAAATCCTCCTGCTTCAGGCCGAGAACGGCCGCCGCCTGCTTCGCGCCGTCTTCGTGGCATGCGTATTCGATGGCCGCCGGCAGCGGCTCGCGGATGCGGGGACTGATGGAAACGCTGAGATCGATCAATTTCATAAGTGCAGCTCCTTGAGGTGTGAGATTGGCTAGCACCCCGATTATACCCGAACCTCCGGCTTCAGCCAATTCGCCTCAAGCTCCGGGCCGTTGCGACTAGCGAAAGTCTCCGTCGAGTGACCGCATAATTAACGCCATGAAATAATAATCCTCCTATAATTAATGCCGTTAAATCATCGGCCGCTCCGTAAAACCGAGCGGTTACGTCCGCGCGACCTGCGCCGCTCGCCGCCCGGTTCGCGGAGGAACGCCTCCTAATTACGGTCCTCCTCCCGCCGATCGATCATTTCTCGCGTCCGCTTCCCGTATACTAAGGCGATGCGAACCATAACGACGGAACGGGAAAGGCGGAAGACGGACATGCGCGTGCTGGTGATCGAAGATGACGCGGCGCTGCTTCGGATCGTCCGAAGCGCGTTCGAAAGCGAAGCGTACCGGACCGACGGCGCCGACAACGGCGAGGACGGTTACGCGCAAGCGTCCCGGGCGATCCACGACCTGATCGTGCTGGACGTGATGCTGCCCGGGCTAAGCGGCTTCGACATCATGCGCAAGCTGCGGGAGCAAGCCCTGCTCGTGCCGATCATTCTGCTGACGGCCAAGGACGCGGTCGAAGACCGGGTCGGCGGGCTGGACGCCGGCGCCGACGATTACGTCGTCAAGCCGTTCGCCGTCTCGGAATTGCTGGCGCGGGCGCGGGCGGTGCTCCGCCGCAGGGGCACGCTCGGCCTGCAAGGCGAGCTTGCCTGCGGCTCCGTCCGCCTCGTGCCCGCGGCCAGGGACGCGGTCGTCGGCGGGAAGGCGCTGCGGCTGACCGCGACGGAATACGAGCTGCTGGAATATTTGATCTGCCATCAGGACCAGATTCTGACCCGGGAACAGATCGTGAGCCGCGTCTGGGGCCTGCACTCGGCGGTCGGCGCTTCGGCCGTCGACGTCTACGTGCATCATTTGCGCAGGAAGCTGTCGGCCCACAAGGCCGACGCCATGCTGCGCACCGTTCGCGGGGCCGGCTACAAGCTCCAGGGGAAAGCCCGTGTTCGCTAGCATCCGGCTCAAGCTTGCCGTCCTGAACGCGGTCGTCATTCTGTTCGTCCTCTTGGCGCTTAGCTCGCTGCTCTACGTCCACATGCGGTTCCGCCTGTATCACGACGCGGACGAGTTCATCAGCGCCGCCGAGAGCCGGATCGCCTCGCTGCACGACTTGTCCGCCGCGATGGCGGCCGGCGGCCCCGATCCCGCGCAGGACGAAACGACGACGTACCTGTTCTGGGATGCCCGCGGCGAGCTGATCGGACAGATGCCGAACCGGTCGTTCCCGGACGCGCTGGCCGCGCGCTTCAAGCGGGCCGAGGGCGAGAACGCGCTCCGCACGCTAATGGCGAACGGGCATGCTTACCGCGCGTATAATTATCCCAATCTCGCGCTCGAGCCGCGCACGATCGCCGAGATCGGCATCGTCCGCAACCTGGACGACGCGCGCGGCACGCTGCGCGCGCTGCGGATGGATATTTACGCGGCGGCCGCGGCCGGAGTGGCGGTCTCGCTTCCGCTCGGACTGTTTCTGGCCGGAAGAGCCCTCGTGCCGATCCGCAGGTCCCGGGAGAAGGAGACGCGGTTCGTCGCGGACGCGTCGCACGAGCTGCGCACGCCGATCGCGGTCGTTCAGGCCCAGACCGAGCTGCTGCTTCGCGTCCCCGGACACACCATCGAACGGGAGGCCGGCCAGATCAACGTCATTTTGAAGGAAAGCCGGCGCATGAGCCGGCTCGTCAACGATCTGCTCACCTTGGCGCGCTCGGATTCGGACCGTCTCCTGCTGCGCCCCGAGGACTTCGAGCTCGACGTCCTCGCGCGCGAGCTTGCGTCGCGCTTCCGGCTGCTCGCGGCGACCAAGCGCGTGGCGATCCGCTGCGAGGCGGATGCGCCGGTGCCGATCCGGGGCGACGAAGAGCGCGTCCGCCAGCTGCTGGCGATCCTGCTGGACAACGCGCTCAAGTACACGCCGCCGGACGGGCGCATCGCGCTTACGGTCCGCAGGCAGGCATCGTTCGCGGTCATCGGCGTCGCGGATACCGGCTGCGGGATCGCCAAAGAAGACCTCCCCCGCGTGTTCGACCGCTTCTACCGCGGGGACAAAGCCCGTTCGCGCGCGGAAGGCGGCACGGGTCTCGGGCTGTCCATCGCGGAATGGATCGCGAAGGCGCACGGCGGCGCCATAACGATCGCGTCCGAACCCGGCGAGGGAACGGTCGTCGAGGTCCGGCTCCGGGCGCATGCGCGCCACGGTTCGTTCGTTTGATCGCGCCAAGAAGTCCCTACGGGCCGGCGGAATCGCGGTCGGCCGGCGGTCGCGCCGGTCGCGTCGGCCGCCGGCCCGCGGCCGGAACCTCCGCGGTTTATTTCGTCCGCCTGCCGGCCGAGGCCGTTTTCAAGCGTTCCGCATAGAGCTCCATCAGCTTGGCGGCCGTCAGCTGCCAGCCGAAATAGCGCTCCGCGTCCGTTCGCGCCTGCTCGGAGAGGCGCCGGTGGAGCTCCGGGGAGCGGGCCAGCTCCGCCATCCGCGCGGCGAACGCGGAAGGCTTCCCGTAACGGGTCACGAGAAAGCCGTTGCGCCCGTCCTTCACGATCTCCGGAATGCCGCCGTTGCGCGAAGCGATGACGGGCAGCCCGCTCGCCATCGCCTCCACGTTGACGAGCCCGAACGCTTCATGCTCCTGCGAGGGGCAGACGAAGCAATCGCCGGACCGGTAGAACGCCGGCATGCGCTTGCGCGGCAGGTTCCCCTTGAACTGCACGGGGACGTTCAACCGGCGCGCGGTGCGGCGCAGGAAAGCCCGATAGGCCGCCTTGCCCGTCCCGCCCGCGACGGACAGCCGGATGGACGGCACCGATTTCCGGGCGATCTTGAACGCGCGCAGCAGCGTCGGCACGCCCTTCCGCGGAATCATGCGGCCGGCGAACAGGAAGCGATAGCCGCCGCGGCGCGGCTTGCCGCCCGGCCGGAACTGCGCGGTGTCGACGCCGAGATGCACGTAGGCGATCTTGCTCCGGTGCGCGGGGAAGCGGCGCATCAGCGAGCGCTGCAGCGACAAGCTGTTGCCGACGATGAGGTCGGCGTGCCGGAAATCGGCGTTCGCCTTGCGCCTCGTCGTCATCGGCGGCGACGCGAACGTCATGGAATGCATGAACACGGCGATCGGCGTATGGGGAAACGCGTTCCGGACGGCGGCGGCGAAGCCCGGACGGTTGTCGATTTGAATCAGGTCGAACGCGAGGCCCTTCACGCGGCGCAGCGCATTGGCGAGATACCGCTTCTTCGAGCCGCCCGGCACCCGCAAATTCGTGACGGGACCGTTGACCGACTTGCGGGGCAAATAGCCGCGCCATAAGCTGACGATGGTGACGCGGTGACCCTCCGGCAGCCGGCTCGTGATTTGGTGGATGACGTTCTCGACCGATCCGCCCGCTCTCGGCGGAACGGGAATTTGTTCGGGAGCGATGATCAGCAGCTTCATGGCGGGCTCCTTTCGGTTCGGGAGGAGATGCCACAACGTATTCCGGCCGGCCGGACGTGTTGTAGGCTGGTATGGCCATTAAAGCAAATTAATAATTCCGATGCGCATGAACGGATACGCAAAGTAGCCGACCGGCCCGGTCGGCTTCTCGTATGTCCGCTCGTTCCGTTACATGGCCAAAGCCGTCGGACGGACGATGATTTCGCTCACGCTCGCGTCGTCCGGCTGCCCGATCGCGTAAACGATGGCGTCCGCGATCCGGTCCGGCGACATGCCAAGCCCCTTGATCCGCTCGGCGATCGCCCGCGCCTCCGGGCTCGTCAGCCCGTTCAGCAGTTCCGTCTCGGTCAAGCCCGGCGCGACGAGCGTCGCGCGGATGCCCGAAGCCGCCGATTCTTCCTGGCGCAGCCCGTCGGTGATCGCCCGGACGGCGAACTTCGTCGCGCCGTACACGACCGACGTCGGACTGACCGCGTAGCCCGACGTCGAGGAGAGATTGACGATATGCCCGGAACGCTGCTCGCGCATGACCGGCAGCACCGCCGCGATGCCGTGCAGCACGCCTTTGACGTTGACGTCGATCATCCGGTCCCAATCCTCGACCCGCAGCTCGCTCAGCCGCGAGACCGGCATGATGCCCGCGTTGTTGACCAGCACGTCGATCCGGCCGTAACGCTCCATGGCCAGCCCAGCCGTCTTGCGCATGTCTTCCGCCGATGCCACGTCGGCGACCGCGTGCGCCGCCTCGCCGCCCAGGCGGACGATCTCATCCGCCAGCGCCTTCAGCCGGTCCTCGCGCCGTGCCGCCAGCACCAGCTTGGCCCCCTTCTCCGCCAGCCGCTTGGCCGTCGCTTCCCCGATGCCGCTCGACGCGCCCGTGATGACGACGACTTTCCCCGCTATGTTGTCCATCCTCGATCTTCTCCTTCGTCCTATCGAATCGAAGCCGATTACTCAACACGCGTTGAATAATTGGCGTCCGTTGATTATCATTATAAGGAGTTCCGGCGGGACTTCAATCGTTGATGTCGGCTCTTCTGTCCCCTATGCGACACTCGGGCCGTTCGCGTCGATTAACGGAGGAAGCAGCGGCTTCCAGCGCATGATTTTGAAGTGAAAATGACATTTTAAAACTTACTCGTAGGGCTCGTTTACCGCTTGTGGCACGGCCGTGCTTTCGTTGTTGTCCTCCCAAAGTCTTCCCATAACGCTTGCCCGTCATCCGATCGGCGGAATCGCCGCAAAACCGCGCAAAAAACCGTCCCTTTTCGGGACGGCCGGTTACGTCGGATTCGTCTGCTTTGCCGGTTTGCTTTTTTTGCTTGCTTTGCGCGCTTGCCGGCTGATCGGCGGTTACATCGTTTGCGCCGTCGGCCGAATCACGATCTCGTTCACGCTCGCGTCGTCCGGCTGCCCGATCGCATAGACGATGGCGTCCGCGATCCGGTCCGGCGAGATGCCCATGCCTTGGAAATGGCTGGCCATCGCCTGCGCCTCGGGACTCGTCACCGTGTTCAGCAGCTCCGTGTCCGTAATCCCCGGCGAGACGACCGTCGCGCGGATGCCCGAAGCCGCCGATTCCTCTTGGCGCAGCCCGTCGGTGATCGCCCGGACGGCGAATTTCGTCGCGCTGTACACGGCCGACGTCGGACTCACGACGTGACCCGCCACCGAAGAGACGTTGACGACGTGCCCGGAGCGCTGCTCGCGCATGGCCGGCAGCACCGCCGCGATGCCGTGCAGGACGCCTTTGACGTTGACGTCGATCATCCGGTCCCAATCCTCGACCCGCAGCTCGCTCAGCCGCGACACCGGCATGATGCCGGCGTTGTTCACCAACACGTCGATCCGGCCGTAACGCTCCAAGGCCAGGCCCGCCGTCTTGCGCATGTCTTCCGCCGATGCCACGTCGGCGACCGCGTACGCCGCCTCCCCGCCCGCCCGGACGATCTCCGCCGCCAGCGCCTTCAGCCGGTCCTCGCACCGTGCGGCCACTACCAGCTTGGCCCCCTTCTCCGCCAGCCGCTTGGCCGTCGCTTCCCCGATGCCGCTCGACGCGCCCGTAATGACGACGACTTTCCCCGTGATGTTATTCATGCTCGATTTCCCCTCGCCCTAATCGATTTCGAACGCTTTTTACTCAACACGCGTTGAATATTTGGCGTTCGTTGATTATCATTATAAGGAGATCGAACGGGACTTCAATCGCCGATGTCGGCGGTTTCGTCCCATATGCGACATCCGATCGGATGATGTTGATTAACGAAAGGAGCGTGCGCCATGAACGCCGAAGCCAAACTCGACCGCCGCGTGGTGAAAACGCGGGAAGCGATCAATAAAGCGTTTTTGGAGCTGTTCGCCGAGAAGGAGTTCCAGCAGATTACGATCAACGACATTTCCGACCGCGCCAACGTGAACCGCGGAACGGTGTACTTGCATTACGCGGACAAATACGATCTCCTCGACAAAAACATCGACAGCCATCTAAACCGGCTCCTTGCCTTCTGCGGGCACGGCGGCGCCGCGTCAACGGACGATATTCCCGCGCTCGGCAGCGAGCTGAAGCCGGTCTTCGACTACCTCGCGGCGAACTATCCGTTCTTCTCGGCCATGTTCGCCAATCAGCGGACGTCCGTGTTCCGGGAACGGATGCTGGCGTTCGTCGCCGGCGGCGTCCGGCGAAAGCTTGAGACGAACGGCGGCGCGGCGCGCGTCGATCACGAGCTGCACGCCGAATTCATGGCCTCCGCGTTCGTCGGCATCGTGGAATGGTGGATTCGGCGCGCCATGCCCCATTCCCCGGAGGCGATGGCGGAGCAGCTGAGCGACCTGTTCGCGAAGAACGTCGAGCTGGACTGATCACGCCGGGCAAGCGCGGTCATGAAGCAACAAAAAAAGCCGCGCGAACGCGGATTTCTTCATGTTGCGACGACGCTTAACCCAGCTGCTGCGCGAGCTCCCAGACATGGCCGTCCGGGTCGGCGAAGCACGCGGTGCGGACGCCCCACGGCCGGTCCATCGGGCCGTTCAGCAGCTCGACGCCGCGGCCTCGCAGCTCCTCGCACGCGCCGTCGACGTCCTCGACCGGGATCGTGAATTGGAACCGCGAGCCGGCCTCGCCGCCCGCGACCTTCGCCGGGCCGATCAGCCCGGGCGCCTCGGACGCGATCAGCAGGTTGATGCTCAGGTTGCCGAAGGGATAGACGGCGGAATGCGGATCTTCGAATACGGCGGGCGAGCCGAAGACCGCCTCGTAAAACGTCTTCGCGCGCGGCAAATCTTCGACGAACAGCGTAATGAATGCGATCTTCTTCGTTCCCAGCGCTGACATGGACGCACCTCTTCTTTCACGGATATCGGACTGCGCGGGGATTCATGATGTTCATCGCTTGACGGTCGTCGCGCCTCATCGCCCGATTTCGTTCGATTTGACTAGCTCCCTTGCTCCTCGGCCGTTTCGAGCGACGTACATCCCGCCCTTATTCAGCCTTCTTCTGCCTGCATTCAATCAAATTCGAAATTCTTCCACTCGTCTTCCGGCATATGGCCTTCCTCGGAGAACCGCTCCTCCCGGAACGGCTCGGCCACGTTATGGAAGCCGTTGCGCTCCCAGAAGCCCGGCCGGTCGCGCTTCATGAATTCGAAGCCGCGGACCCATTTGGCGCTTTTCCAGAAATACAGATGCGGCACGACGAGCCGCAGCGGTCCTCCGTGCTTCGCCGTCAGCGGCCGGCCGTCGTAGGTGTGGGCGAGCAGCACCTGATCGCCGAGCAAGTCGCGCAGCGGCAGGTTCGTCTCGTAATCCGGGTCGGCATGCACCATAACGTGAAGCGCCTCCGGTTCGACGTTCAGCCGCTCGAGCAGATCCCGGACGCGTACGCCCTTCCAGGTCGTATCCGCCTTGGACCAGCGCGTGACGCAGTGAATGTCGACCTGGATTTCGGTTTGCGGCAGCGCCATCAGGTCATCGTAGCTCAGGACGAGCTCCTCTCCGACTTCGCCGAAGAGCCGGAAATTCCAGGCCGCCATGTCGTAGTTCGGCACCTCGCCCTCGTGGAGGATCGGAAACCGCTCCGTCCAAATTTGGCCCGGCGGCAGCCGGTGGGCCAGCTCCGGGGGCGATTCGGCGACGGGCGGCTTCGCCCGCTGCAGCCGCTCGGCTTTGTTATGCATGTGCGTGACTCCTTTGTCGGTTTGAATAGCTTGCGTATGCCATTATCCTAGAATACTTGTCCCGCAACGTCAACAAGGCTGCCGGAAAATTCCGGCAGCCCGTTGCGCGGCTCTTCATGAGACGCGCGGCTGTAATGAAGACGGAGCAGGACCGAGGCGCGGCCCGGCAGGAACCCGGAACGCTCGTCGCGCGGCGCCTCGCGGGTTCTCCTTTCGGCCGCTCGCGGGCTTACGCCCGGACGAACGACTGCCGCACGCTGAGCTCGAGCGGCGAGTACTCGGCCGGATTCGCCCGGTTCAGATTCATCCGGCGGACGAGCGGGGTCGCGCGGTTGCACATGAACCGCGGCACGCCGGAATGGTTTTGCGACGCGCAGTGGTAGAGGAACGGATGGCAGAGCAGCACGTCGCCGGCCGACGCGGGCGTCTCCGCGACGCGCAGGCGGAAGCCGTCCGCGTCCGCGTGCTCCCGCTCCATGAACGCCGCGACGCGATTCCCCGCCTCGGCTGCCGGCGCGGCTTGCGCGGCCGCGCCGTCCGCGTAGACGTCGACGGCGCCCGTGTCGCTCTCCTTGGTGTTCGTCAGCTCCCGCAGCCACGGATGGGAGCGGTTCGCGAGCTGGATCGCTTCGCCCGCCATCGGTCCGTCGCCATGCTCCGCCAGCAGCTTGGACACGATCTTGTGCGAGCCTTCGGCCACGAGCGTGCTGCCGCTGCGCAGGCCGATGTCGGAGAAAATGCAGAGCAGCAGCAGTCCCTGCTCCGGACTGTCCACGTAATGCGGGCGGCTCATGCCGTCCCAGTGCCAGCCGTTCGTCGGCACGTCCCACGGCTGATCGGCGCCGGCGGCGAAATTCACCGGCCACCAGCCCCACAGCGTCTTGTCCCCTTCTTGGCCGTAGACGGAACGCTCCTTCCACCGGCCCGCGCCGACCACGTCTTCGATGGCGTCGGCCAGCCGCAGCGTGTTGCAAGCCTGGAATTCCTCCGCGTCGAATTGCTCCCGGATATGCACCATCGGCTGGTTCCAGGTCGAACGGTCCTGCTTCAGTACCCCTCGCTTCTCGACCTGCGCCCACAGGTAATCCTGCGCGGCGAGCGCCGCCTTGCGCGGAAACGCCTCTTCCAGATGCACGTAGCCGAGCTCGATGAACTGCTCGATCTGCGCGTTCGTCAACACTTTCGGTTGCATCGTCTCACATCCTATCGTTTGCTGATCCTCTCCCATTCACTATAGAGCGCCGGAGACGCTTCAACTACGACGTAATAGGATCGTATTGACGGTTTTATGACCTTCTGCGGCCTTGGGCTCGGGCAGAGCTGACCTGAGGCCGGCTGGGACGCCGCCCCGCTTAACGACCTCGGTTCCGGCGCAAGCCGGCCGGGCCGGACCGCCGCGCGTCGTGTCCATGCAAAAAGCCGCGGAATCCGCGGCTCGCGTTCGGGTGTATTTCATGCCGGCCGTGCCCATGCCGGCCGGGGCAAACCGGCGGCATGCGCGGCGGCGTCTATTCGTGCGTCGGCTCGATGGCGGGATAGCCGATCTTCTGCCAGCGGAAGAGATGCTTGGCCCGCTCGGATAACCCGTCGTACGTCTCCTGCGGAATCTGCACCGTGTTGTCGCGGTGGGACGCGCTGTAGATGAGCGCCAGATTCGGACGGATCTCGTCGCTCCGGTTCGGCGTTCCCCGGTGCCACATGCGGACGTCGCGGATCAGGATCGAGCCCGCCGGCATGTGCACCTTCATCGAATGCATGTGCGGCGCGAGCTCCTCCGGGTTCGGCCCGTTCGGCCCGTAATAGTTGTCCGGCAGCAAATGCGTTCCGCCCGGCCAGATCTCCATCGGTCCGTTGCCTTCGTGGACGTCGACGAGCGGTATGTTGAACACGAGGTCCGTGATCGGCAGCGAGACCTTGCACAGGTCGCCGAAGCGCGCGCCGTAGTCCGGGTGAACGGGCTGCGGCTTGCGGCCGCCCGGCAGCGACGTGTTCGACGAGAACAGCGTTACGGCATGGTCCGGCCCGAGCAGGCGGTCGATGACCGCGAGCGCGAAGGGATGCTCGATGACGAGCGGATCGTTGAACGGCGGAGCGAAAGGCAGGAAGATGCCGAGGTGGTTCGTGCCTTCGTTGAAGCCCGTCTTGTTCAGATAGATCGCTTCGCCGTGCTTATCGAGGAACCACTTCATGCTCGCCTTGAAAGCTTCGCGCAGCTCGGTTACTTTCGCCTCCGGCAGCACGCCTTCGAAAAGGACGTAGCCGTTTACTTTGATCAGGTTGACGGCGAGCTCGATCGTCGCTTCGTTCAATTGCAGCGTTTCCAGTTCTTCTTGGCTAATCTTCAACCTCGTTCACCTCGCGTTGTGGATGTTCTCCCGGTCGCCGCGCTTGTCCGTGTTAACGGTTTCATGTGCACGGGCACATATGATTATAGCCGCTGCGCGATCATCCCACAATACCTCTTTTGCCGCCGTCCCCGGCATCGCGGTTCATCCGTCGCCGGCGGCTTGCGCCGCGCGAATGACCGCCGTTCGCGGATTTGCGCGAGGCCGGCGGTTCGCCTGTACGCCTTTGAAACGATTTTCATAGAATGGAGCATGTCTCGCCGAAAGGAGGTGATGCGAGTTGCCTTATTCCACGGGGATCGTCACCAACACGCGGGATATCGGCTCGGCCGCGGCCAACGTCGTCGTGAACGCGCGGAACCTGGATTTGGCGAACCCGCTTCTGGTCATCGTGAAGCTGTTCGCGTCCGCCGATTCGTCCGTCTTCTATACGCCTTATCTCGTCTCCTACACCGTGCCGCCGGATTCCTACGACGTGCGGATGTTCGGCGTCGCGGGCAACGTGGCGTACGAGGTGCAGATGTACACGTCCCTCCTGCCGCCGAGCGTCGCGCTGTCCGTCTACGGGATCAACGAATTCGGGAATCTCGTGACCGATCAGCACTTCAGGCAGAACGACCTGAACGGCATCCTAGGTCTCAGTCCATCCAAGTGAACATGTCGGACATGCCCGTTCGCGCAGACGGGAAGCGCAGACGGAAAACGGTTAACGGCTCATGCGCCCGCATGAGCCGTTGCTTCCGTATGCGTCCGGCCGCCCCGCCAAGTGGCGGCGATTGACGACCGCGATCTTACGTAATGACGATATCGGAATAGCCCGCGAAAATAGTTTGCGTGCCCGCCGGCTGCGTCGACATCCAGACGCCGATGTAGCCGCCCGGCGGCACGCTCGCGATCGAGATGTAATCGCCGATGAGCGGCACGGGCACCGGAGAGGTGCCGTTCGGGTTGAACGACTGGTTCGTGATGCGCGTGTTCGTGAAGGTCGCGCCGCCGTTGATGGAGCGCGCGACGTAGACGTCGAGGTCGAAGCCGTTCACCTGGTTGCTGTAGTAGATCACGTTGACGACGCCCGTGAGCGGATCGACGTCGACGTCGGGGAAGAAATTCTGCGAGTTCGCCGGCGCGCCCGTGATCGTCACGGGTACGGACCAGGACCCGTCGACCGTCGAGCGCTTCGACATGAAGATGTCCGCGTAGCCCAGCCGGTTATCCTGCCAGACGGCGTAGACCGTGCCCGTGAACGGACCGACGGACCGGTCCGACGAGATGGCGGCGAACGTCAGGACCCGGAAGTTGTAACCGACGACGGGCAGCGGCGACGGCACGGGCACGACGGCGGAGACGACGACGCCGCCGTCGAACGTTGTGCCGCCGTCCAGCGATGTCCGCACGATGAACCGGAAGTTCGGGTCAACGGTGACCCAAGCCGCGAAGACGATGCCGGTCAAGTCGACGGTGATGTCCGGCCGTTCGACCTGATCGGCTTCGCTCGAGAGCAGGATCGGCTGGTCCCACGTCGTGGAATTGCTCTTCAGCCGCTGGATGAACGCCGTCGAGTTGCCGCCGTTTTCGACGTTGAACTGGTGGTTGTAGCTGATGTACATATTGCCGAGGTATGGGCTCGACTGCGACGTATCGATATAGACGTTCGTTTCGTCGTTGTTGATGTACGATCCGTAGCCGGACCCGATGACAACCGGCGCGCCGTACGTGGCGCCGTTGTCCGTGGACGTGTAGGCCACGGCCGTACCGGAAGAGGGTCCCGGAAATACGTGCGCGGTCACGACGAAAACGTTGGGGAAGCCGTAGGATACATAGGGCGCCTCCGCGCCGGTGTAGCCGGCCGGCAGCGGCAGCAGGCTGTTCGACCAGCTGAAGCCCCCGTCCAGCGACCGGTACGCGCCGATCAGCGGCACGCCCGTCGTCTCGTCGACGGCGACGGATACCATGATGCCCGGCACTAGCAGGTTGACCGCGACGCTCGGCTCGAACTTGTTGTTGCCCGTCGGCGTTACCTGAAAGTTGAAATTGGTCATTGGCCTTCTCCCTCTTAATTTGACCTTAATGAATCTTCTAAAGGCAGTGTACGGGTGCTGTCCCGAAACGGATTGTACGGATGCCGATGAGCCGCAAAACGGGCGGTTCGCGCCGGAAATTCGTCTCGCAACTTCCCTCTCGATAGGAATAAGCTGGTATATCCTGGAGAAAAGGAAGTGAGGACATGCCATTTACAACCGGATTGTTGACCAATGTCGACTCCGTGGGATCCGCGGTATCGAACGTCGTCGTGAACGCCCGCAACAACGCCAACATCGAAGCGCTCGTCATCGTCGAAGTATTCATCGTGCCGGCCACGACGGGCGTACTGACGCTGGCCTATTTGACGGGCTATATCGTCGACGCCAAGTCGAGCGACATCCGCAGCTTCTTCATCGCCGGCAATCTGGCGTACGAAGTGCAGACTTCCGTCATCGGTCCGCTGACGGAGGTCGTCATGACGACCTTCGGGCTGGACGAATTCGGCAAAATCGTCGACGGCCACCGCGTGCTGCAGGAAGAAATGACCGAGATTTCCTTGCTGGCGACCCCGCCGGGTGCATAATCGTTCGGGAACAGGGCCAATTGGCAGAGGGAGCCGGCGGATACGCCGGCTTTCTTCGCGTCCGCGCCGCGCGAATCGCCGCCCGGACCGGATAGCCGCACAAGCAAAAGCAGGCCGCCGTCATACACTGGCTACAAGATCGCTGCGGCGGAAGGAGCGAGGAGAATGACCGATTTAGGCATCGTCATGCCCGTCTACAAGCAAAAGCCCGCGTTTCTGGAAGCGGCTGTGAACTCGGTGCTGAAGCAAACGTTCCGCGACTACAAACTCGTCGTCGTCATCGACGGCGCGCCGGAAATGGAGCCGCTCGTCCGCGGGCTGCTGGGCGGCGACCGCCGCGCCGAGGTGATCTCCCATGCCTTCAACCAAGGCGTCGCGGCGGCGCTCAATACCGGATTCAAGGCGCTTCTCGGCAAGCCGGAGATCAAGTATCTGACCTGGGTATCCACCGACAACGTGTACTATCCCCGCTTTCTCGACACGCTCCGAAGCGCGCTCGCGAAAGGCCCGCGGGAGCTCGGGCTCGTGTACAGCTCGTTCCAGTCCATCGACGACGAGGGACGGCCGCTTAATTCCGAGCAGCACCTCGCGGTCCAGCGTCAGTACCAGTCGCAGCCCAAGGAGAAGCTGCTGGACTCCTCGATCGTCGGCGTTTCCTTTATGTATAAAGCCTGCTATGCCGCGATGACGGACGGATACGGGATGGCGCCCGTGGAGGATTACGATTACTGGCTCAAGCTGACCGAGCATTGCGAGATCAAGTTCCTCCCCGTCGAGCTGATGGATTACCGCGTCGATTCCGCCTTCAGCGTGTCGGCCTCGCTTCGCACGGCGGAACAGCACCGCAAGTGGCGGTACGCGTATCATCTGACCCGGCATCAAGCCCGGATGCGCCGCGGCATCGCGCCGGCCGTCACGATCTTGTACCCGCTCGCGGAGTCCGGTCCGCAGGCGATCGAACGGATCGAAAACTTATACGAGCAAACGTTCAGCAATTACTTATGCTACGTCCTGGACCTGTCGCCGGATATGCGGGTCACGGCGGATCTGTCGCGCATCTCGCATCCGGTGACGGATTTCAAATGGTTTCCCGGCGCGAGCGCGGCGACGGCGCTGCTGCACGCGGCGCAGATGCTCCAGACGCCCTATGGCTACGTGCTCGGGCCGAGGCTGTTCAAGGACGCCATGGACATGAACGTCCTGTACGATCAGCTGGAGAAGGCGCCGCCGAGCGCGCTGTCCGACTATTACACCGACGACCGCACGCAGCTCGGCTACCGGCATGAGCTCGCTTCGGCCGCGCATGCCGTCTACGACGAGCTGTACCGCCGGCAGGCGCTCATCGACAGCTTGAAGACGATCCGCGCGCAATCGGGTGATGCCACATGAAAGTCCTCTTCACGTTCTTCAACCCGAGCGGCGGCATGGAAACGTTGAACCGGATCCGCTGCAAAGCGCTGAATCAGCAGAAGGTAGAATGCCATCTGCTCTACACGGTCGACGGCAACGGGCGGCGCAACATCAAGAACATCCCGACCTTCGTCACGAACGACGAAGCGGCGATCAAGCGGCTCGTCGACCGCGAGCGGTACGACGCCGTCGTCGTTTGCAGCGACGTGGTGCTGATGCAGCTGCTGCGGCGGATCGGCTACGAGGGCTTGCTCATCTTCGAAATTCAAGGCCTCGGCACCTTGAAGACCGCGAGCGACATCTTGCGGGACATCGCGGGGCGCGTGCTGCAGACGGCGGACGCCGTGCTGTATCCCGAAACGAGCCATATCCGGCAGCTGATGAACGAGAATATGCCGGGGGTCCCGCACTTCTGCTTCGACGACCCGCTCGATACGAAGGACTTCGGCTACGTCTCCTATCCTCCGAAGCCCTTCCCGGTCGTCGGCTGGGTCGGCCGCATCGAGGAGAACAAAAACTGGCGGGACTTCCTGCTGATCGGCGCGAGGCTGGTCGCGCTGGAGCCGGCCTGCTACTTGTGGGTATTCGGCGACTTGAGTCTGGGCGAGCCGCGGGAGAAGGCGCTGTTCGAGCAATGGGTGGACGCCCTCCGGCTGCGGGAGAAGCTCGTGATGCACGCCAACATTCCGCACGAGCAGATGGCGGATTACATGTCGATCATCGGCGACTCGGGCGGCTTCCTCCTGTCGACGTCCATCCTGGAAGGCTTCGGCTACGCCGTCGCGGAGGCGATGCTGTGCCGCTGTCCCGTGCTGACGACGGATTCGGACGGCATCCGCCGGTTTCTCGAGCACGACGTCACCGGGAAGCTGTATCCCCGGACGGATATCGCCAAAGCCGTGCAGGCGGCGCAGTCGCTTATGGGGGACGCGCCGCTGCGCAGGCGGATCGTCAAACAGGCGGAACGCCACATCAAGACGCATTTCTCCTGCGAGAAGTACGCCGACAATTTCCTCCGGATGCTGCGGAGCCTGAAGGAAGCGCGGGTCCGGTCGTAGCGGCGTTCGGGCCGCGGACCAAGCGGACCGGAACGAACGGATCGGAGCATGCGGACCCGAACGAACGGACCGGAACGAAGAAGAGGACCCCGTTGCCTTGCGGCGGGGTCCTCTTCTTCGTTCGCGGAGCGGATTCGCGGCCGCTCCCTGGCGGCGTTCCTCCGCTTCGCGCCCGCTGCCGGAGCTGAAGCGGCACGCGCCGGTGCCGCGCAGCTCGCGCGATCGCAACCGTCTAAGCGTCGCGCGCTTCGCCTTGCCGTTCGCGCGCGATGGCGTCGATGCGGTCGACCAAGTTGCGGCGAATGCCCGTCAGCAGCCGGAGCTGCTCGTCGATCTGCTCCAGCTTCTGCCGGTAGATGGGAAGCACTTGCTCGCAGAACGCTTCTTTGTTCATCAGCACGCATTGCAGGATGCCCGCGATCTCGTCCGTCGTCAGCCCGAGGTTCAAATACAGGCGGATCGTCCGCACCTGCTCCTCCGCGAACGGCGAGTAGACCCGGTACCCGTTATCCTCCCGCAGCGGCGTCAGCAGCCCCTGCTGCTCGTAGTACCGCAGCGAGCGGATGCTGGCGCCCGTGCGCGCCGCCAATTCCCCGATCCGCATCCGTCGTCCCCTCCTTCCGCATGGGGTGGTTCCATTCTAAACCCTGACGCCCATGAGAGGGTCAATGGCAGCGCCCGCGATGCGATCTTCGCCGGCCGGGCGATGCGCCGAACGCCGACGGCAAACGCAATCTGGCGCGTCCGAAGGCCGCCGGCGGCCGCCCGCGCTAGACGGCGCCGCCGACTTCGTCCAGCCGCACCTTGCGCCCGCTCTCCGCCGACCGCGCGATCGCGACCATGGCGCGCAGGTTCCGAGTGCCGTCGGCGACGGTCGCGCCGATCTGCGGCGCGCCGCGCAGAATCGCGTCGGCGAAGCCCTCCAGCTGCAGCCGGTAGACGTGGGCGTCCGCGCCGAGCGGCCTGCGGTACACCCCGTCCCGTGCCGAGAACACCTCCACGTCGCTTGCCTTGAACAGCCACGGATTGTACGTCTTGGCGACGACGCTGCCGTGCTCGCCGTACACCTCGAAGCCTTCGTGCCAGTCCATGCGGACGGCGACCGTCAGGTCGAGCTGGCCGGCGATGCCGCTTGCGAATTCGACCGTGCAGAGCCAATTGTACGCCCCGAACCGCTGCGCGTGCCACGCCTGGACGCTCTCGATCTCGCCGCCCAAGTACCGGGCCGTGTCCACCAGATGGCTGCCGTGCGTCATCATGAAGTACCGCTGCTTGTCCAGCTTCGGGTTGCCCTCCGGCTTCAAGGCCGCTTCGCTCGCGGCGAGAATCGGCATGACGTTCTCCGTCACTTCGTACCGATAAGTCGAATCGCAGTACCAGGCCTTCAGCGCGAGCATCTCGCCCATCTCCTCCCGGATGAAGCGCCGCGCGTACGCGATGCCGGGATCGAAGCGCTTCATGTTGCCGACCTGCATCACCCTGTCCGTCCGCAGGACGAGCGCCTCCAGCGCCTCGCATTCCTCGATCGTCACGCCGAGCGGCTTCTCGACCAGCACGTGCTTGCCGGCCCGGATCGCCTTCTCCGCCATCGGCACGTGGAATTGGTCCGCGATGCCGATGACGACGGCGTCCACGTTCGGGTCCGCGAGCATGGCGTCGTAATCGGAGTAGGCGCGTGCGGGCGCGAATTTGGCGTTCATTTTATCGAGCAGATCCGGGGCGACGTCGCAGATCGCGTACAAGTCCGCGTTGCGGGCGCGCGCGCACGCCTCCAGATGCGCCGCCTGCGAAATCGGGCCGCAGCCGAGCACGCCTACATTGAGCTTGCGGGGTTCGTTCATTCAGGGATTCACCGTCCAGTCTTCATGAATAGGCGTCCGTTCCCATTATGGCCCAAGCGCGCCGCCCCGGCAAGCGCCGCGCGACCCGGCGCCGCCCTCACGGACATTCAACGGGCGGGCGATCGGCCGGGCCGCGAGCTTGTTCGCATGTCTGTCCCGCGGCCGGAATACACATGTAAGTATTCGAGCATCGGGAGGTACCCTTATCATGGCAAAACCGGAACATTCGTTCATGCGAGGCACGCTCGTCTTGTCCGTCGCGGCCTTCGTGAACCGGATCCTGGGCTTCATCAGCGGCATGTTCGTCGCCCGCGTGCTCGGCGCGGAGGGCATCGGCATCCTGATGATGGCGCATCCCCTCGTGCCGCTCGTCATCACGATCACGGAGCTCGGCCTGCCGGTCGCGATCTCCAAGCTCGTCGCGGAAGCCAGCGCCCGCGGCGAGCGGGCGAAGGTGCGGCGCATCCTGCACGTGTCGCTGGCCGTCACCGGCATCCTGAGCGTCACGCTCACGACCGCCTCGCTGCTCGGCTCCGAATGGATCGCCAAGCTGCTGCTGAGCGATCAGCGGGCGTATTACGCGATGCTCGCGATCACGCCGATCGCGCCGATCGTCGCCGTCTCCGCCGTGCTGAAGGGCTACTTCCGCGGCATGCAGCGCATGAAGACGATCGCCGCCTCCGACGTGCTCGAGCATACGGTGCAGATCGCCTGCGTGCTCGCGCTGGTGCACCTGCTCATGCCGTACGGCGTCGCGTACGCGGCCGCCGGCGCCATGGCCGCCTCCGTCGTCAGCGAAGCGGTCAGCCTGCTGTTCCTCGGCTTCAGCTACAAGCTGCACGGCGAAGCGAAGGAGCCGGGCGAGACGTGGTCGAACCATCTGAGGACCGGCAAGCCCGCGCTTTCCGAGCTGCTGAAGATCGGCCTGCCGACCACCGGGCAGGGCGTGGTCCAGTCGGTCTACGGCGCCTTCCAGCCGCTGCTCATCACGAGCAGCCTGGCGCTCGCCGGCATCGGCACGGCGGTCGCCACGAAGCAGTTCGGCATGCTCGCCGGCTACGCCTTTCCCCTCCTGTTCATGCCGAGCTTCATCACGCATTCGCTGTCCACGGCGCTCATCCCGGCGATCGGCGAAGCTTCGGTGAACAAGCAGGGCATGCTCATGCACACGCGGATGGACCAAGCGCTGCGGATGGGCCTGCTCATCGGCGCGCCGGCGACCGTCATCCTGTTCGTCTGGGCCACGCCGCTGACGACGCTCGTCTATCACGCGCCGGAAGCGGGGCTGCTGCTCAAGATCCTGGCGCCGATGTTCTTCCTCCACTACTTCGACGCGCCGCTGCACGCGATTCTGCTCGGCCTCGGCCGGGCGGGAGCCGCGCTGTGGAACTTCGTGCTGGCCACGGCGTTCAAGACGGCGTCGATCTTCGTCTTCGGCAGCCAATTCGGCATCGCCGGCGTCGCGGTCGGCCTCGGCGTCGGCATCGTCATGCAGACGCTGCTGAACTTCTTCTCCGTGTCCGGCAGCATCGGCTTCTACTGGCGGGTAGAGCCGTATATCAAGGTCGGCTTCTGCATGTCGGTCATGGCCGTCTGCGGGCGGGCGGCGTACGACTTCCTGATCCGCGAGGGCTGGCCGCTGCTCTGGAGCGTCACGGCGTCGGCAACGGGCGCGCTGGCGCTTTATCTCGCGCTGCTGTCCCTTACGAACGCTTGGCGCTGGAAGCAGGTGCGCCGCGCGCCGGTGTCGTGGTAACCCGGCAGCGCCGCGCAGCATGTATCCGCCGGCCGCGCATGACGGGCGGGGTCTATGCCGCCAGAGGCATGACGTAGTCGAAAACTACGCGCCGAGCTGAATGCCGCAGCCGATGAAGGTGCCGAGCGGCAGCGTGCCGCGGTGCCGCCGTCCGGCCGCCAGGATGATCGCGTCCCCGGCCGCGAAGCCGGCGGCCCGCAGCTGCTCGTTGATCATCGCGGACCAGACGCGCAGCTCGGCCGGGCTCAGCGCCAGCACGTTCGCCGGCACGGCGTGCGCGCCCTCCTCCACCTTGACGAGCCCGTCGCCCGTGAGCGAGAAGAGCGTCCGCCCGAGGCGGCGGGCGACCGTCACGTGTTCGTGCATCCGCAGCTCGAAGCCGCCGAGGTTCAGGAGCAAGCAGGCCGATTTGGGCCGGTACGTTCGCATGGGTTCTGACCCCTTTCGTCGCGGCGACTTACGCGCCGCTCGCTTGGTTAAGCTCTAATAATCGCCCGGCGCCGCCTTGAAACGCGCGCCGTTTCGCCAGCATGGCCCGGTTTTCGAGCCACGGGGGCGCGGTTGACGGCGCATGCGCGGGCTTCTTGTCCGCTCGCGCCGGGACGGCGACACGACCTCCCGCGACCGGACACGTTTCCCGTTCGATTCGACGCAAAAAAAAAAGCAGCGCGGCCGCCGGGCCGCGCTGCTTTTTTCGTCTTTTTCGCTTACCGGCTGCCATTCTCCGTTCAGCGGCTCCCTTTCGGCGTTGCCCTTTAGGTGCGGCGGATGTTTTTGCCGTAGAAGATTTCGTCCATCTCCGCCTTCAGCCGGTCCGCGATGTCCCGCTGCTCCTCCGGTCCGAGCTTGTCCTTCGTATACCCGAACAGATACTGGTTCAAGTCGAACTCCCGCAGCTTGCACTTCGTATGGAAGATATGCTCCTGGTACACGTTGACGTCGATCATGTCGTACGCGCCCGCGACGTCGTCCGGAATATAATTCTGGATGGAGCTGATGTCGTGGTCGATGTACAGCTTGCGGCCGTTCACGTCCCGGGTGAACCCGCGCACGCGGTAATCGAGCGTCATGATGTCGGCTTCGAACGAATGAATCAGATAGTTGAGCGCCTTGAGCGGCGAAATTTCCCCGCAGGTGGAGACGTCGATGTCCGCCCGGAACGTGCTGATCTCGACGTCGGGATGAAATTCGGGATAGGTATGAACCGTAATATGGCTCTTGTCCAGCTGGATGACCACGTTCTCGGGCAGCGGCCCCGGCGATTCCTCGAAACTCGAAGGCGGCACCTCGACGACCGGCCCTTCGGAGACGAGCATCGTGACGCTGGCCCCCTGCGGGACGTAATCCTGCTGGGCGACGTTCAGCGGATGCGCGCCGATGATGTCCGCGACGGTGTTCAGAATATGCGTCAGCCGGTCGGCGTTGTACTGCTCGTCGATATAGGCGATATACGCTTCGCGCTCGTCCTTCGTACCGGTATAACAGACGTCGTACAGGTTGAAGCTGAGCGATTTGGTCAAATTGTTGAAGCCGTGCAGGGTGATTTTCGAAGTCGGTTTCATTTCCGCGCCATTCCTCCTTTAGGCGGATTTTCATGTCTAGCATGTCCAGCCGGACGATCCGTCACTCTCCCTTACGCCAGCGGCGGCGCGTTTCAAACAGCTTCCGCGTGCGCCGCGCCGAACGGCCGCCTGATTCCGCCCCCGTCCGGGCGGGTAAAGAAACCGTAAGCCGGACGGCCCGGAAGGCCGCGGACGACATCACTCTCAATCGGAAAAGGACGTGGAACCGATGGCGCATAAAGTGGCATTTCTGCTGGCGAACGACTTCGAGGATTCCGAGATGAAAAACCCGTACGACGCGATCACGAAGAACGGGCATCAAGCCGTGATCATCGGCCTGGAGAAAGGCGCGGAGCTGAAGGGCAAGCAGGGCACGATCTCGTATACGACCCACCTCTCCGTCGACGAAGCGAACCCGGACGATTACGAGGCGCTGGTCATTCCGGGCGGCAAGTCGCCCGAGCATCTGATCGGCAGCGAGCGGGCGATCGACTTCGTCCGCGGCATGGACAAGCGGCATAAGACGATCGCCGCGATCTGCCACGGGCCGCTGCTGCTGGAGAAGGCCGGCCTGATCCGGGGCCGCAACCTGACCGCGTTCCCCGAGCTGCATGCCGAGCTGAACGATGCCGGCGCCCGGTTCATCGACAAGCAGGTCGTGGTCGACGAGAACTGGATTACCTCGCGCACGCCGGACGACGAGCCGTACTTCATCGAAGAGACGATCAAGAAGCTCGGCGTGAACGCTTACTGACGGCGGGCGGACGGGGTCCGCGAACGAGGCAAAGGGCTGTTTCCGGCGGTAGCTTTCCGCGGAAACAGCCCTTTGCGGTCATGACGCCGGCCTGTGCGGCCCGGCCGTCTAGATGATGCAAGGCTTGATCGATCGCCTGCGCGTATGCGGGTCAGGCCGCGTTCAGCACGGCCTTCATTTGCCGGCGCCCGAACCGGAGCGCCTCCTTGAGCGAATCCATGTAAATGTCGAGATGGCCTTCTTTGATCATGCCGCCGCGGTCCGTGCACGTATACGTGCGGTCCAGGGCGGGCAAATAGACCTTCGTGCCGAACGGCAGCGATTTCGGACACGCCAGCGTGCGTCCGTCCTTGACGCGTTCGCCGCTGGCCGTAATGCCGTGCGACGGCGTGAAGTCGTCGCCGACCGTATACGCGGTCACTTCGAAATGGCGCGTTTTCCCCGCCGGCTTGGCGGCGCGTTTGACGGCCGGCTTGGCGGCCGTCTTCGCTTTCGCCTTACGCGCGGAGGCGCGGGCTTCGTCGAGGTTCGGGACGGTAAGCGACTTGGCGAGCGACGCCGAGAAGAGCGGCGTCGCCGGCAGCGCGGCCGGCGCGCCGACGGCGCTCGCCTCTTCCGTCGCCGGAAATTGAGTCATTATGAAGAGCGTCAGCGCGAGCGCGCTGCATGCGATGGTTCTTGCTGCGATCATGAGCGAGAATTCCTCCAATCTAAAGTACGTATCCTGGCGATCTGTTAGGGCATTGCCAAACCTTGCCTTTGGCTTCGCATACGCATTCCCCTTTTATAACCCTTTTCGCGGGATCTGTAACCAGTTACATCTTGGATGGAGACTCGGAATTTGCCAGCAGCCGCCATTTTTTGCCGGCGATGCGGGCGTATCCCGCCCGTTCGGAGCGCACGAAAAAAAGCCCTGTCGCCAGGGCTTTCCTCATGCGCCGCGCTATCGCGCGGCGGGAACGCTTAGGCGCTGCAGCCTTCGCATTCGTAATATTGGTTGCCGGTCGTTTCTTTGGCTTCGAGCACGTTGCCGACGACGATGTCGGACAATTCCATGAACTCGAAATCGGCGACCTTGGCGTGCACGGCCGCGCGCGCCTCCTCTTCGGTCTTGCCGATCCAGCTGAACGTCGCCTTCTTGCCCGTCGACGGCACTTCGTATTCAAACAGGAACCGCGTCATGTCGATCCTCTCCCATCCGCATTGTTCTGCACTTCCTATGCTTATCCATTATACCACGGATCGGCGGATTGTACGATCGTCATCTAACTAACCGGGCGCGGTCAGGATCGGCCGGCGGCTTAAAAGACGGCAAGCAGCTTCTCGACGGCCGTCGCCGCGTCCACCTCGACCCCGACCCGCACGGGATGCCCGACGGCCGGGCGGTGCCGCAGGTCCGCGACGGTCATGCCGAGGCAATGCTTGCCTTCGCATTCGACCGACAGATGCAGCGCCTCGGCATGCACGATCCCGGGTTCGACGGCCGCCAGGATGGTCAGCGGGTCGTGCAGCGGCGCGCAAGCGTCGAATCCGTTCGAATCGCCGTAGAAGCGGAAGTAAACTTGCATCGAACGGTCGATAAAATCGACGACTTCGCGGTTCTCGGGCTTGCAATGCAGGCGCAGCGCGTCCAGCTGATGCTGGTGCAGGCGCGTGCGGAGCGTCACGTCGAGGCCGATCATCGTAACCGCGAGACCGGACCGGATGACGAGGTCCGCGGCGTCGGGGTCGCCCCAGATGTTGGCTTCGGCGACCGGCGTGACGTTGCCGGGCACGCGGACGGCGCCGCCCATGACGTAGACGTGCTTGATTTTCGCCGGCAGCCCGGGGTCCCTGCGGAGCGCGTGCGCGACGTTGGTCAGCCGCCCGAGCGTCACGAGCGACAGCTCGCCGCCGAGCTCGTCGGCCATGCGAACGATGAACGCGTCCGCGGGCTCCTCGGCCGGCCGTTGGGACGACGGCGGGAGCTCGACGTCGCCGATGCCGTTGCGACCGTGCACGCGGGTCGCGAATTCCGCGTGGCGGACGAGCGGGCGGGCGGCTCCCATGCTGACGGGAACGCGGTGCTCGTATCCGGCCAGCTTCACGATGCGGAGCGTGTTGTCCGTCGCTTGCTCGACGGAAATGTTGCCGAAGCCGGTCGTGATGCCGACGATGTCGGCCTTGTCCGACTTCAAGCCGTATAGAATCGCCAAGGCGTCGTCGATGCCCGTATCGGCGTCGATGATGAATTTGGGGATAGCCATGATCTGGGGTTCACTCTTTCTGCGTTGGAATCGGGCGGCGCGCCCTGCCTTCGATTATACGGCTTGGGCGGGCGCGCTGGCAAAAGCGCCCGTCACCGGATGGCGCGAATCCCGGGCCAGTGCAGCCAGATGTCCCGCATCGGCGCCTTCCAATCCAGGTGATGCTCCACGTGCTTCACGCGGAAGAAGATCGCGTACCGCGGCAGCGGCGAGACGTTCGGCGCGACGCCGTGCCCGATCTGGTAATGGACCAGGAAGACGTCGCCCGGCTCCCCGCGCGTCTGCACCGGCGCCGGCAGGTCGACCGGGGGCATGCCGTTCAGCAGCGATTCGGGTCCGTGCTCCTTGAAGTACGCCTCGTAGAGGCGATGCGTGCCCGGCCACACGGTGAAGTTCCCCGCGTTGTCCTCCCGGACCGGGCTCAGCAGCACGCCGACCAGCATCGTGAAATTGCCGATCGTCCCTTCCTTCATCCCGTTCGTCGGCGTGTACATGCCGTCCAGATGAATGCCCGGCTTCGGCGGCGGCTCGTTCAGCGACGGGAAGCGCAGCGCGATCTGGCCGTCGCGGACCGGCAGCGCCCGGCCTTCGCCGATCAAGTCCTCGACCAGCGATTTGACCGGCGTCGCGTTGAACAGGTCCGCGATCGGCGGCGTGCCCTGCAGCTCCGGGCAGTACGATTGGGAACGGAACGTCGTCATCCGCGCGGGATCCATCCCTTGCCCGACCGAATGGTTGATATGGCGCATCGCCCGGTCGACCATGATTTTCGGCACGGCGCCGGGGACGTGCACGTAGCCGTGCTCCAGCATGGCGGCTTTTTGCTCGAACGTCAGTTGCATGAGAAACCTCCTCCTAATTATCGGCTCGCTAGGCTTGGCATTGCGTCTGGTACTATTTTACATGCAATAAAACGCTTCCATGCCTGAAAAGTTGCGGAAGAGAATCGCGAATTCGCATCGGTCCGCCCCGCGGCGGCCGGCCGGGTTGTGCGGAGGGGCAAACCCGAGTATGCTGGACGTATGCGAACGAAAGGTCGGTGAAGCCGGACATGTTCTATTGGATCGCCCTGCTGATGACCGCGGTCGACCTCGCGGCGAATCGGATCGTGGCGTCGACGATGAGCGTCGGCGACAGCCGTCCCTTCCTGGACGGCCTGCTGCACTTCTCGTATTACCAAAATTCCGGCGCGGCGCGAAGCTCGTTTCAAGGCTACGGACGGCTCTTCGGCGTCGTCGCCGTCCTCTTCATCGTCCTCGTGCTCTACTACCGCAGGACGAAGGGCCGCAGCAGCCGCTTGACGGATGCCGGCCTCGCCCTGCTCGTCGCGGGCGCCGCGGGCAACGGCGCCGAGCGGCTGCTGTTCGGCAAGGTCACGGATTTTCTCGTCTTCGGGTCGGGCGACGGCATCCTGAACATCGCCGATCTGTGCATCAACGCGGGCATCGTCGCCGTCCTGCTGCAGCAGCTGCTCCTCCTCCTGCGGAAACCGAAGGACTCCGGCGTCGCGTCGTAACGCCGCGGCAGCCGGCATAAGACGCCGCAAGGGGCTGTCCCGGAAGCGATGCGCTTCGGGACGGCCCCTTGTTCGGCGAACGGCGCCGCAGATGCGGTTTTACGCGACAGGAGCGCGCCTGACGGACGTGAGGGCGGTCAACATTGCTTTTCCGCCGCCAGCCGGTACGCGGCTTTCGACCGGAGGCCGACCAGCTTCTCCATCGGCAAGCCGTCCTTGTAGACGACCACCGTCGGCGTACTCATCACGCCGGCCGCGGCCGCGGCGTCCGGAAGCGCGTCGCAGTCGACGTACACGACGCGGGCCGAGCCCGCCAGCTCTTGGCCCAGCTCCTCCAGAATCGGCTCCAGCGTTCTGCAGGGCGGGCACCGCGGCGCGCCGTAATCGACCAGCACAACGCCTTCCCGCGTCAACTCGCGTAAGCGGTTCATGCTTTCCGCTTGCGGAATCAAGCTCATATGCGCTTCTCCTCCTTCGATGCTTGCATGGGGTTGCGCGCTTATTATAGAGGCTGCCGCCAATGTCAGCGTCAAGCGCCGGCGCGCAGCGGTTGCACGGCGCTCCCCCGGGTTACCCTATATGCATTCACGACCGAAGGAGGAAGCAGCAGCTTATGGACGAATCGATGACCGAATCCGCCGGCGAGAGCCGGCCGCAGCGCCTCTTCGTGGCGGCGCCGCTGCCGGACGGCCTGAAGCGGACGCTGGGCGAATGGGCGCGTTCGCTCCACGCCGCGCATCCGTTCCGCAAATGGACGCATGAAGCCGACCTGCACGTGACGCTGCAGTTTCTGGGCGACGCGGCGCCCGACAGGGTCCCGGCGCTGAAAGAAGCGCTCGCCGCTGCCGCGGCGTCCGGCGCGCTCCGTCCTTTCCGCCTTGCGCTCGCCGGCGTCGGCACGTTCGGCCTGCCGGAGCGGCCGCGCGTGTTCTGGGCGAGCCTCGGCGGCGAGAGCGGGGAGCTGCGCCGCTTGCAGCGGCTCGTCGTCGAGGCGACGGCTCCGCTGGGCTACGAAGCGGAGAAGCGTTCGTTCAGCCCGCATCTCACCCTCGCGCGAAACTTCGCCGGCCGTGACCCGTTCGTCCTGCCGGTCTTGCCGCCGGAGCTCGCGCCCGCGCCGACCGCGGATGGCAGGGCGGCGACGGACGGCGATTCCCGGAGCTGGAGCGTCGACGAGATCGTCTTGTACCGCACGCATATGCATCGGCGGCCGATGTACGAAGCGGCCGGCCGCTTCCGGTTGGGCTGAGCGGTGCCGACAGCCCGGGTGCGGCGAGCCCGGAGCGGCCGTTCGCCGCGCCCGGAAGGAATGCTGCGGGGCGAAGAACCGCGAGCCGCGCAGCACGCCGAACAAGCCGCCGCGGGTTCCTTGACGGGAACCCACTGCGGCTTGTTTGTTAACACGCCACTCGTTCATGCGTCGACTTTGGCCCTCGGCCGAAGCGCACCCGCCACCGTGTAGCGGAAGCCTTCCATGAGCGCGACGTTCAGCGTCAGCCACATGCCGCCGAACGCGAAGCCGGCCGCGGCGTCGCTGGGATAGTTCAGCCGGAGCGCGACCATGCCGATGCCGGTCAGGAAGCATAATCCGGTTACCGCCGCGGCGGCCAGCACGCGATGCTTCGGTTGGCCGCGATGGCGCACGAACAAATAAGCCGAGAAGCCGTACACGGTCAGCGCCATGAACGTCTGCTCGCTCGGAAACGTCAGCAAGCCGCCCGTCGGCCCGACCCGATGGAACAGCTGCCGCAGCCCTTCCTCGAGCCCTTCGCCGCCGGCGGCGACCGCGAGATAGAAAGCCAGCTCGAGGAGCCGATTCCGGCTGCGAAACCGGATCCAGAGCAGCGTCGGCAGGATCGCCGCGACGAGCGCCGGCATGGCGCCGAGCGCGGCGAAGCGCGTGAGCGGCGCGTGCCACTCCGGGCCGAACAGGCGTCCGACGAGGTAGAGGACGACTTCGTCGAACTGCGCGAATTCGTGCGCCATGAAGTCCTGAATCAGGCCGATCATGACCGAGAAGCAGCCGAGGAACGCCGCGCCCGCCGCCAGGATAAGCAAGCGCACCGTTCCGAGGGACCGGTACCGTCGCGCTGCGCGTTCCACCCACGACTTGGCGAGGGCATAGTACTTCGCGCGGTTTCGTTTGATCAGCGCGTAGGCGCCGTACGCGCAGACCGAAACGACGCCGAAGACGACCAGGTATACGTTAATCCGGTGATGATACTGCTCCCACTTCGGACCGAGCACCTTGCCGAGCGTAATGAAGACGAACACCCAGAGAAACGCGCCCGCGTACGAGAACGCCGCGTACTTGCGGAACGGCAGTCTCGTCGTGCCCGAGAAGTAGCCGGTCAGGTGGCGCACCCCCGGAATGAAATAGGCGATCAGCAGCAGCTTGTTGCCGTACCGGCCGAACCAGCCGGACAGCCGGTTGAATTTATCCGGTCCGAAGTGGAAGCGCGCGCCGTATTTCTCGAAGAACGGATTGCCGAGCCGGTAGCCGATCCAGTAGGAAGCCGTCATGCCGAGCGAAGCGCCGGCGCCGCCCGCGAGCACGCTGAACAGCCAATGCAAATGGCCTTCGTAGACGATCAGGCCCGTATAAGTCATCAGCAGCTCGCCCGGCAGCGGGAGCGCCAGCATTTCAAAGAATAAGGACAGAAACAGCACGATATACCCGTACGTTTCCAACAACCGGCTCAAAAAATCGCTTAACGCGCCCATGGCGCTCTCCTCCCTTCGCCCGGACATGCGTGCCGCGTCCCGGCGAAACGGAAGCGGCCTTCTTGGCGTATCGTTAACCTCTAGGTTGCCCTCCGCGGCACCGAGGTATGTTCGAATCGCGTTCCTTATACAAGATTCTCGGAAATTCCCGTCTCCTTAACACGGGAATGACAAATGCTTGCCATAATCAAGACTGAGTTTGCGCGCATCCGCGCGGGAGGAGACATGGATTTGAATCGATTGCTGGAAGTCTTGCGGGTTTCCTTGCGTCTCGGGCTGACGTCGTTCGGCGGGCCGATCGCGCATTTGGGGTATTTTCGGGAGGAATACGTAAAACGGCGGAAGTGGCTGACGGAGGAGAGCTATGCGGACATCGTCGCGCTCTGCCAATTCCTGCCCGGACCGGCGAGCAGCCAGGTGGGCATCGCGATCGGCATCGGGCGGGCGGGCCTGCTCGGCGGGCTGCTCGCCTGGGTCGGCTTCACGCTGCCGTCCGTGGTCCTGCTGATGGCGTTCGCCTACGCGCTGCATGGCGTGGACGTCCGCGACGCGGGCTGGCTGCACGGGCTCATGATCGCCGCGGTCGCCGTCGTCGCGCAAGCCGTCTGGGGCATGGCCGCGAAGCTGGCGAACGGCAAAACGACGGCCGCCATCGCGATCACCTCCGCCGTCGCGGCGCTGCTCGTTCCCTCGCCCTTCGTCCAAGCGGGCATCATCGCGGCTTCGGGGCTGCTTGGCTGGCGCTGCCTGCGCGCGGACAACGCCGGCGCGGCCGATATCCTGCCGTCGCCGATCGGCCGCCGGACCGGCGCGTGGTTCCTCGCGGCGTTCGGCGCGCTGCTCCTGGCGCTGCCGCTGCTTCGCGCCGCCGTGCCGAACCACGCGATCGCGCTGTTCGACGGCTTCTATCGCGCGGGCGCGCTCGTCTTCGGCGGCGGCCACGTCGTGCTGCCGCTGCTGCAGCAGAGCGTCGTGCCGGCGGGCTGGATGACCGACGGCCAGTTCCTTGCCGGCTACGGCGCGGCGCAGGCCGTGCCCGGTCCGTTGTTCACGCTGGCCGCGTACCTCGGCTTCGCGTCCGGGCCGGCACCGAACGGCGTCGCGGGCGGCCTGCTCGCGGTCGCCGCGATCTTCCTGCCGGCGTACCTGCTCGTCGCGGGCGCGCTCCCGTTCTGGCACGTCATCCGCGCGAGGCCGGCATTTCGCTCGGCGCTCGCGGGCGTCAACGCCGGCGTCGTCGGCATCCTGGCCGCGGCGCTCTACGATCCCGTTTGGACGAGCGCCGTTCGCGCGCCGTCCGACTTCGGCTTGGCGCTGATCGCGTTCGGGCTGCTGACGGTCTGGAAGCTGCCCCCGTGGCTCGTCGTCGCGGTGTCGGCCCTCGGCGGCTTGGCGCTGCCGTATCTCTAAGGCGCGAATTCCCCTACGAAAAAGGCGGCCCCTGCGGCCGCCTTTTCACGTGTTGCCTTTTCGCATCGCGAACGCCGAAGTCCGGTAACGCTCAGCCCTGACCGGTCCAGTCGGCCTGCGCCTTCGCCTTCCACTGCGCGCGGATCGCCTCGTATTCCTCCGCCGGCAGCAAGCCCGGCTCCAGCAGGCGGGCGTTCTCCGCCCAGCGGTCCGGCTTCGCCGTGCCGACGATGGCGGCGTGCACGCCCGGCACGGACAGCGTGAAGCGCAGCGCCGTGCCGATCGATTCGCTCAGATCGCCCCGCAGGAAATCATAGCCGAGTGCCTGCAGCCGGTCCCAGTACGCATGGTGGTAAGCGGATTCCGGCTTGCCGCCGGTCTTCCAGGCCGCGTTCGCGATCGGACGCTTGGCGACGACGCCGATGCCGCGCCGCCGCGCCTCCGGAATCGTCAGCGCGATCGCCTCCTGGTCGGCGATGTTGACGGACGTTTCGAGCGAGTCGAAGGCGCCGCATTGAACCGCGTACAGCGCGGCCTTATGATCGCCGCTGTAGCCGATGTAGCGCGTCTTGCCCTTTGCCTTCGCCCGTTTCAGCACGTCGATGACGTCGCCTTGGCGCAGCAGCTCCTCGGAGCAGCTGTGCAGGTGCACGACGTCGACGTAATCCGTCCGCAGCCGCTTGAGGCTGCGGTCGATGCTGGCCTCCAGCATGGCCGGATCCCAGTCGGGCAGGTCGAAGCCTGACGCGTGGCCGCATTTGGTGAACAGATAGTAATCTCCGCGCCGGCGCGCGATCGTCCGGCCGATCAGCTCCTCGCTCGACGCGTAGCATTCCGCCGTGTCGACGACGTTCAGACCCGCGTCGATCGCGCTGCCGAGCAGCCTCTCCGCCTGCTCGGCGCCAATGCCTTCGAAGCCGATCTCCGCGCCCCCGAAGCCGAGTATGCTCACGTTCATATCGGTTTTGCCGTACTGCCGTTTCTCCATCCTGCATGCCGCCTCGCTTTCGTCGATTGGACTCGGTGTGACGTCTACCGTTACAGGCCGACCGATAACGACGGGTAAGACGTGAAAATAAGGTTAGCCGGTTATGCAACGCATAGGATAGACCCGTGAACGGACGTCTCTTTTACTTCACCCAATTTCGAACGCGGCGAACCGCCGGCGGCGGCGCGGCTTCCCGCAGCGTCGCCGCCAAACATTGGGAAAGCGCCGCTCCATGGACGGCGGTAGGAGGCTGTACAAGTATCCCGCTTAATCCGCGATCGCGCGCACGTTCGCCTGTTCCCTGCGGTCGACGGTCAGCCGGAAAATATCGGGCCGGCCGTAATGCCCCGCGACGTCGAAATCGAATCGGCCCCTTACGATTTCCCCGAGATCCAGCTCGGCGACGAGCAGTCCTTCCCGGTCGTACAGCGGCCCGGCGACGTAATCGCCGAGCGGCCCCACGATCGCGCTGCCGCCCCGGCACAGGACGTCCGGATCGTCCCGCAGCCCGTCGCGACCGAGCAAATCCGCGGGGTACGAGGCCTTCGTCGCGAATTGATTGGCGGCCAGCACGAAGCAGCGGCCCTCGCAGGCGATGTGCCGGATCGTCGCCTGCCACGAATCGCGCGCGTCCGCCGTCGGTGCCGCGTACAGCTCGATGCCCTGGCCGTACATCGCCATGCGGGCGAGCGGCATGTAGTTCTCCCAGCAAATCAGCCCGCCGATGCGGCCGATCGGGCTGTCGACGACCGTCAGCGTGCTGCCGTCCCCTTGCCCCCACAGCAGCCGTTCCGTGCCGGTCGGCACGAGCTTGCGGTGCTTGCCCAGCAGCCGTCCGTCCGGACCGATATAGACGATCGTATTGTACAGCGTGCCCCGGCTGTACGCCGCGTCGCGTTCCGTCACGCCGACGACGAGGGTCAAGCCGTGCTCCGCCGCCAGCTCGCCCAGCAGCGCCGTCTCGGGGCCGGGCACGTCCACGGCGCTCGCCCAGCAGCGCTCCCAGTCGCGCCGGCCGGCATCCGTGCGGCTGCCGATGCGCGCGCCGAAATCCAACCCCCGCGGATAACCCGTCAGGTACGTCTCCGGAAACACGAGCAGCTGCGCCCCCTGCCGTGCCGCTTCCCTTGCCAAGCCCGCGGCTTTGTCCAGCGCGGACGCCGTCTCGAACAAGACCGGCGCGGCCTGCGCGACCGCGACCGTCACGCGTCGTGCTTTCATGGCGATTCCTCCTTGGTGCCGACGTCCGCCCCATGGCGGCTTGCGTTCGGCACATATGAATAATCGGCTGCGCTGCAATCCTGGGCGGTCCGCGCTGCATGATCGCGCGTCGGCCGCCCCCCGCGCAAGCCGTCGGCACCAGCATAACCGTCCCGTCCGCCATTGGAACCCGCCAATGTCCGACCGCTCCCCGCCAACCAATTCCTCCGTGCGCGGCCCGCGGCCGGCCGGCACCCGCCAATTTCGGCGGCGGCGGACCGGCCATGTTCACGAGATGTTTGAACAATCGGCGCCTTGGGGCGCCATTCGGATGACGCGTCGCGCGCGGACCATGGTATGATGATTACGAATCTCGAACAAACTTTACCTGGAGGCGATCGACCGATGTGGAAGCCCGACCGCGGCAGCGATAAGCCGCTTTACGCGCAAATCGCCGACGATTTGGCGCGGCGCATCTCGTCCGGCGAATTTCCGCCGGGCAGCCGGCTCCCGTCCGAACGATCGCTGGCGGAGCTGCTCGGCGTCAATCGGAGCACGGTAGTGTTGGCGTTCGGCGAGCTTCGCGCGGCGGGCATCGTCGAGAGCCGCACCGGCAGCGGCACGCGCGTCAGCCGCGGCGGCTGGGGCGCGGCGCCCAAACAAACGCCCAACTGGAGCCGCTACGCCGAAGACGGCGGCTTCCTGCCGAACCTGCCGCTCATGCGGCGCATCCGGGAGGCGCTGTCGCGGCACCCGTCCTTGATCGATTTCGCGAGCGGAGAGCTGTCCGCGGATTTGGCGCCCGCCGCGGAGATCGCGGCGTTGCTGCGGGAACAGGACGACATCGCCTACCTGGGCTACGACAATCCGCAGGGCCACATGCCGCTCCGCGAGGCGCTCGCGTCCTATCTCGCGCGGTACCGGGGCATCCGGACGACGGCCTCCTCCGTGCTCATCACGTCCGGCTCCCAGCAGTCGCTGTTCTTGATCGCGCAATGCCTGCTGGCGCCGGGCGATGCCGTGGCGGTCGAGGATCCGTCCTACTGCCGCTCGCTGCCGATGTTCCAGTCCGCCGGCCTCCGCGTCTTCCGGCTGCCCGTGGACGAGCACGGGGCGCGGCCCGACGACCTTCGCGCGCTTCGCAAGAAGCATCGCGTCAAAATGGTGTTTTTGAACCCGAACTACCAAAACCCGACGGGCACGGTGCTCGCCGCGGAGCGCCGCAAGGAGCTATTGGAAACCGCCAGCGGTCTCGGGCTGCCGATCGTGGAAGACGATCCGTTCAGCCTGACCGCGTTCGGGGAACGGCCGCCGGAGCCGCTGAAAGCCATGGACGAGGACGGCTCCGTCCTCTATATCGGCTCCTTCTCCAAAATCGCGGCCTCCGGCCTGCGCATCGGCTGGATGGTCGCCCCGAACGCCATCGTCGAACGGCTGGCGGACGCCAGGCAGCAGATGGACTTCGGCCTGAGCGTCATCCCGCAGCGGATCGTCGCGCGATTCCTGGAATCGCCGTATTTCCGGCCGCATTTGGAACGGCTGCGGACGGAGCTGCAGTTCAAGCGCGATCTCCTGATCGACGCGCTCCGCAAGGAGCTGCCCGACCAGGTCGAATTCGCCGTCCCGCGCGGCGGTCTTCATCTGTGGTGCCGGCTTCGGCACGCCGTTCAGGACGGCAAGCTGCTGGACGAGGCGATTCGCCGAGGCACGGTCTTCGTCCCCGGCAGCGTCTACGGCTCGGCCCCGGGCTTCGTCCGGTTCACGTACGCGAGGCCGCGCGCGGAGGATATCGGTCCCGGCGTCGCCGCGTTCGCCGAGGCGCTCCGCGCGCTGGAGCGCGGGCCGGGCGGCCCGTGATTTTGCCGCGGCCTTATAGGCGTGCGGGCGGTGCGGTCTAACCGCGAACCGCCGGTCTTGGCCGCGCGGCGGACGCCGGACGCCGGACGGATTCGCCGAAACGCGAACAACCGCGGAGCACGTGGCTCCGCGGTTGTTCGCGTTCGGATTGCTTGCGTTATCGATCAACGAAAATAATCAGACAGATGGCCGCCACCGCCAGCCCGATCGCATAAATGCCGGTCAGACTCATCCACTTCCGGCCGGTGTTGCGAAAATAGTCCGGATTTTCCTGCTTGTTGCTTTTGGATTCCCCGATCATCACCGTCGCGACGACTCCCGCGGCCATGATGATGCCGACCAAGATCATTAAAATCGTCATTCGTCATCACCCGGTTTCATTATAAGAAACCGGCACGCCGTTGGCACCCGCCAATCGGAAGGTTAAGGGACCATCCACTTGACCGGCGATGGAACCCGGGCGCAGCGGTTCCGCGCTCGCGTCCGGCGGCCGCGCCTTAACCGGCGGGCTTGGCGACGAAGCGACTCATGCGGATGAGCCGGCGTTCGTTACGGATTGTTCGTATGCTGCTTGGTCGACAGTTTTTGCGAGGGCGTCCCTTTGCCGTAATGCGCCTTGTTTTTCTCCTGCTTCGCCTGCGCGTTCTTCACCTTGCTCACGAATTCGTTCGTCGATTCCATGCGGATTCCTCCTCCTTTGCGTTCGGCTGACCATAGCGTCTCCCCGTTTCCGGAGGGGTATGCAGCGGGAAGCCGTAACGGCGGGAGCCGCTTGCAAGCCGGCGCATGGATTCAGCCGGACGGACGCGGCAGGTCCGGTTCGGGCGCGCCTTGCCGGCGGTTCGCGAAGCGGGCGGCCACGAACAGCAGATCGGACAGCCGGTTCAAATATTTCAGGACAACCGGGTTCAGATCCTCCTCCCGCCACACCTCGACGGCCAGCCGTTCCGCCCGGCGGACGACCGTCCGCGCCGCGTGCAGCGACGCTCCGCACGGAAGCCCGCCGGGCAGGATGAAGTTCGTCAGCGGCGGCAGCTCCGCCTCCATCCCGTCGATGTACGTCTCGAGCCGTTCCACGTCCTCGTCCCGGATCGGCCACGCGACCTTGAGCAGCGACGGCGTCGAGAGCTCCGCCCCGACGCGGAACAGCTTCGTCTGCGCCTCTTGCAGCATGGCGCGGAACGTCTCCCACTCTTCGCTGCCTTCGAGCGCGGCCAATGCGACGCCGATCATCGAATTCGCCTCGTCGACCGTGCCGTACGCCTGAACCCGCGGCGAATGCTTCGACACCCGTTTGCCGGATACCAGGCTCGTTTGCCCCTTGTCGCCCGACTTCGTGTAAATTTTCATGCCGGTCCTCCTCCACTTCCTCCGCTTCGCGCTACATGTTCCGCCGGTACTGTCCTCCGACTTCGTACAAGGCGGCCGTAATCTGCCCGAGCGACGCATCGCGCACGACGTCCATCAGCGCCTCGAACACGTTGCCGCCGCTCCGCGCGGTTTCCTTCAGCTTCGCCAGCGCCGCCCCGCTCCGATCCCGGTTCCGCTCCCGGAAGGCTTCCAGGTTGCGAATCTGCTCGCGCTTCTCCGCCTCCGTCGAACGCGCCAGCTCCATGTCGTCCAGCCGCTGCTCCGGCCGCGGGTTCACGAACGTGTTCACGCCGACGATGGGCATCTCGCCGGAATGCTTCTTATGCTCGTAGTGCAGCGATTCGTCCTGGATTTTGCCCCGCTGGTAGCCGGTTTCCATCGCGCCGAGCACGCCGCCGCGGTCGTGGATCCGCTGGAACTCCAGCAGCACGGCTTCTTCCAGCAGGTCGGTCAGCTCTTCGACGATGAAGGCGCCCTGCAGCGGATTCTCGTTCTTGGCCAGCCCGAACTCCCGGTTGATGATGAGCTGAATCGCCATCGCCCGCCGGACCGAGCTTTCCGTCGGCGTCGTGACGGCTTCGTCGTAGGCATTGGTATGCAGCGAATTGCAGTTGTCGTAAATCGCGATCAGCGCCTGGAGCGTCGTGCGGATGTCGTTGAAGTCCATCTCCTGCGCGTGCAGCGAGCGGCCCGACGTCTGGATGTGGTACTTCAGCTTCTGGCTGCGCTCGTTCGCGCCGTATTTCTCCTTCATGACCGTCGCCCAGATCCGGCGCGCCACCCGTCCCATGACGCTGTACTCGGGATCCAGCCCGTTGCTGAAGAAGAACGACAGGTTGGGGGCGAAATCGTCGATGCGCATCCCGCGGGACAAATAATATTCGACGTACGTGAATCCGTTCGCCAGCGTGAAGGCCAGCTGGGTCACGGGATTCGCCCCGGCCTCCGCGATGTGGTACCCGCTGATGCTGACGGAATAATAATGGCGCACGCCGCGGTCGATGAAGTATTGCTGGATGTCGCCCATCATTTTCAAGGCGAACTCGGTGCTGAAGATGCACGTGTTCTGGCCCTGGTCCTCCTTCAAAATATCCGCCTGCACCGTGCCGCGGACCGACCGCAGCGTCGCGGCCTGAAGCGCCGCGCGTTCGGCTTCGTCCGGCTCCCGGCCGTGCTTCGCGGCGAAGCGGTCGGACTGCTGGGCGATCGCCGCGTTCATGAACATCGCCAGAATCGCCGGCGCCGGGCCGTTGATCGTCATCGACACGCTAACGGAGGGATGGCACAGATCGAAGCCGGCGTACAGCTTCCGCATGTCGTCGAGCGTGCAGACGTTCACGCCGCTGTTGCCGATCTTCCCGAAGATGTCCGGCCGCTCGCTGGGATCGTGGCCGTACAGCGTGACGCTGTCGAAGGCGGTGGACAGCCGCTTGGCCTCGTCGTTCCGGCAGAGATAGTGGAAGCGCCGGTTCGTCCGCTCCGGCGTGCCTTCGCCGGCGAATTGCCGTTTCGGGTCCTCCGAGGTCCGCTTGAACGGGAAGACGCCGGCCGTGTACGGGTAATGGCCGGGGAGGTTCTCCGTCAGCCGCCAGCGCAGCAGCTCGCCATCGTCCTCGAACCTCGGCAGGCTTACGCGCGGAATGCGCGTCCCGGAGAGCGACTCGGCGGCGAGTTCCTCCGCCGCCGGTGCCGGCCCGCCGTCGGACCGGGCCTTCCGGTCCTGCCGGTACGCCTCGCGGATCGCCGGCCATTCGCCGAGCAGCTTCCGGCTCTCCGCATCCAGCTCCGTCTCGCGGGCCGCGAGCATCGCGCCCAGCTTCGCGGCAACGGCGGCCGCCTCCCCCGCGTCCATGAACCGTGCGCCCTCGGACGCCAGCTGCTCCTTCGCGCCGCGGAGCTGGGCGATCCGCCGGGCGGCCGCGACCTGCGCGTCCACGAAGCGCCTCCGGCGGCGGACGGTCTGCACGATCTCGTTCAAATAGCCGATGCGCTCCGCCGGGATGATCCCGGGCCTCGCCGCCGGTTCGCCGGCTTCCGATGCCCCTGCCGTCGATGCGGCGTCTCGCGCGGCAGCCGACGTCGCGTTCGAAGCGACGATCGAAGCGGCGTTCGCGGCGGCGTTCGTCGCTGCCGGGCCGTCTCCCGTCTCCGGCGCTTGCGGCTCGGGCGCCCGGCGCCCGCCGGCCTTCGCCTCGACGATCGCCATCAGCCGCCGGAACAGCCGCGACGTGCCGGGATCGTCGAACTGGCTGGCGATCGTGCCGAACACCGGCAGCTGCCCGTCCGGCACGTCGAACGCCTGCCGGCTGCGCTTGAACTGCTTGCGCACGTCCCGCAGCGCGTCCGCCGAGCCGCGGCGTTCGAATTTATTGATGACGATGACGTCGGCGTAGTCGATCATGTCGATCTTCTCCAGCTGGCTCGCGGCGCCGAAATCGCTCGTCATGACGTACATCGCCGCGTCGCAGACGTCCACGACGGCCGCGCCGCCCTGGCCGATGCCGCTCGTCTCGACGATGACGAAGTCGTAGCCGGCCCGCTTGACGACCGCGATCGCGTCCCGGATCGCTTCGCTGATCTCCGAGCCGGAGCCCCGCGTCGCGAGGCTGCGCATATAAGCGCGCGGATCCTGGATCGCGTTCATCCGGATGCGGTCGCCGAGCAGCGCGCCGCCCGACTTCCGCTTCGTCGGATCGATGGACAGCACCGCGATCGTACGGCCGGGATAGGCGTCGAGGTACCGCCGCACGAGCTCGTCGGTGAGCGAGCTCTTGCCGGCGCCGCCCGTTCCCGTGATGCCGAGCACCGGCGCCGGCGGCAGGTCCTCCGCCTGCAGCCGCGCGAGCGCCGCGGCTTCCGCGCCGTCCAGCCCGGCGCCCGCCGCTTTGTCCTCCGCGAGCGAGATCAGCCTGGCGACGGCCCCCCAATCGGCCGTGCCGAGCGTCCGCAGATCCGCTACCGCCCGCCGCGGCGTCCGGCGGTCGCAGGCGCGGACCATGTAATCGATCATGCCCTGGAGCCCCATCGCGCGCCCGTCGTCCGGCGAAAATACTTTGGCGATGCCGTACCGCTCCAGCGCTTCGATTTCGGATGGCAGGATGACGCCGCCTCCGCCGGCGAAGACGCGGATATGGCCCGCGCCTTGCGCCTTCAGCACGTCCAGCATGTACGTCAAATATTCCACATGGCCGCCCTGGTACGAGCTGACGGCGATGCCCTGCGCGTCTTCCTGGATGGCCGCCGCCGTCACTTGCTGCACCGAACGGTTGTGGCCCAGATGGACGACCTCGACGCCGGAGGCTTGGAGCAGCCGCCTCATGATATTGATGGACGCGTCGTGCCCGTCGAACAAGGCGGCAGCCGTTACGAAGCGCACTTGATTTACCGGGCGATACCGTTGCGTGTCCATGGAAGCACCCGCCCTTCCGCGGCGTTGCGCCGCGCCGATTTGCTGACGTTCTTTATTACCATATTTCGGTTTGGCGCGAGAGATGCCGTTTCGGCCAACCGGTTGCGGCGGGTTGCGGCCCGATGTGCGATACGCGGGCATACGAAAAAGACGCCAAGGCCGTATGCCTTGGCGTCTTCCCGATTTGAACCGCGCTGCGCGCCGCGCGGCATGATGGCTTTTTTGCCGCGCCGTTACGTAGCCGGATTCACCGTTTCGCGAGCTTTGGGCGCTTCGTTCACGGCATCGCGGGCGGACGCCCGCTTCTTTCGCGCCGTAGGCAGGAACCAGATTAGAATGACGGCGAGCGAACCGGTCAGGAACGCCGCCGACCCTAGGATGGAAGCGGACACGGCGTGCGCAAGCTCCGCCTTGGAAGCTTCGGCGTGACGGCTGAACGCGTCGAATACGGTGATGAGAATCGCGAGACCCATCGAGCCGCCGGTTTGATGCGCGGCGTTCACGAGGCCGGACGCGGCTCCCGCGTCGCGCGGCTCCACGCCGGTGATGCCGAGCGCCGTGAACGGCTGGAACACCAGGCCGGCGCCGATACCCATGACGATGAGCGGGAAGAACATGTCCGGGAAGTAATGCACGTCGGCCGATATCCGGCTGAGCCACGCCGTGCCGGCGATCGCGATGACGATGCCCGCGACCAGCACTTTAAAGCCGCCGAACCGGGCGAGCAGGCGCGGCATCGCGTACAGCATGCCGAACATCACGCCGGTGAAGGGCAGGAACGCGAGACCGGCCGCGAACGACCCGAACCCGAGCACGTTTTGCAGAAACTGCGGGATGAAGAAGAAGAGCGAGAAATTGCCGCCGACGAACAGGAACCGGCCGAGGTAAGCGGCGGTCCGGCGACGGTCCGAGAACAGGCGCAGCGGCGTGATGGGCTGCTTCGCCCGCGACTCGACGGCGATGAACGCGGCCAGCATGACGATGCCGAGCGCCAGCGAACCGAGCGTGCCCGCGTCGTTCCAGCCCGCGTCGGCGGCACGGACGAAGCCGAAGACGAGCGAGGTCATGCCGACGACGGACGTGATCGCGCCCCCCAAATCGAAGCGGCCCGTGCTGCGGTCCGTTTCTTTCAGATAGCGCGGCACGACGATCAGCAGCAGGATGCCGATCGGCACGTTGATGAACATGCCGAGCCGCCACGAGACGAGATCGGTCAGCAGGCCGCCGAGAATGAGCCCGACGCTGCCGCCGGCGCCGACGACGGCGCTGTACAGGGCGAGCGCCTTGGCGCGGTCCGGGCCTTCCGGGAAGCTGACCGTGAGCAGCGCGAGCGTGGACGGCGTCGTGAACGCCGCCGCGACGCCCTGCAGCGCCCGCGTGATCAGCAGAAATTCGGACGATTGCGCGAGGCCGACGAGCATGGACGCCACGGTGAACAGCGCGATGCCGATGCTGAACATCCGCCTGCGGCCCAAAATGTCGCCCGCCCGGGCGCCGAGCAGCAGCAGCCCGCCGAAGGCGAGGATATACGCGTTTTGCACCCAAGTCAGGTTCGTGGTCGTGAGATGAAGCGTGCGGCCGATCTCGGGCAGCGCCGTGACCATGATCGACGAGTCCAGGATGATCATCAGCTGGCAGGCTACGATGATCGTCAGTATCATATTCTTCGCGTGTTGGATAGTTATCATCCTTTCGTATGGGGTAAACCGGCGGCCCGTGCCTGCCGGAGCGCTATGCAACGTCGTCGCGCGGGGCTAGAAGACCGCGCTGCCGCAAGGCCGTTTCATCCTTGCTCACTCCCTTTCCGTGTGCGTTGAGTTGAATCATAGCACAGGGATTATTCGATGTAAACAAAAAGAATATATTTTGTCTATTTAGTATTTGCAAATGCGTGTTATGTTTCCAAGGCAAGCAGCCCGTACCTGAACGCATACCAAAAAACCGGCGGCATGCGTGGCATTCTTCGCCGGTTTGCGGTCGCGTATCGCGATTCAACCTTGAATTTCCCGTTTGTTCGCAGTTGCAGGCAGCCTCCTCGTGCGCCAGAAATGCCTGTTTAATCGATCATATTGGCTACCACCGCACCTTCTTGCTGCAAATCGGCACCTCTGACCGTCCATGGAGGTGATCCCATCACGTTCTTGCTCCACATTGGCACCTCTAATCGTCCATGGAGGTGATCCCATCACGTTCGGGCACCTCCCCACCCCGCCTCAAGCAAACGTCCTGCCCATCAGCACAAGTACTTGGTTCGCGCCGGTCCGTTTGAGCACGTAATAACCCGCGTCGGCGGTCGTCGCGATGCCGCCGTCGCCCGGCTGGCAAAAGCCGCCGGCCGCGCAGCTGCCGTCGTCCCGCGCGAGCAGCTTGCCGAGCATGCCCACGGCCGTCCATTCCGGCCGCCGCAGCCGGGGAACGTACGTACGCGCCGGGTCCCACGCCGGGTTCAGCACGGGGCGGCGTTCCGTCCGGGCCGGCGCGATAACCGCGCCGTCCGGGCCGACCACGGCCGGCACCGTCTCGTCCGCGTACAGCGTCGCGCCCCATTCGTCGGCGAGGTATTTCCCCTGCCACGCCAGTTCCCCGCTGTCGGACAGAAAAGCGGGCTTCGCGCTCGTCAAGCCGACGGTCAGCCGGTCGCCGGCGCGGGCGACCCGGACCTTGTCCCCTTCGAGGGCGACAAAATAGCCCGGCCCGATCGGCCGGCCGTCCGCCGTCTCGAACAGCTCCGCGTAATCGGCCGCCGGGCTGCTGACCGTCCCGTCGAGCTTGGCGTCGCCGTTGCTTAAGATTTTCGCCGCCAGTCCGGGCGCGTCCGCGCTCGCGCCGTTGGCCAAGTACCACGAGTACGGCAGCTCGTTCGCCGCCCCGAATTGCCCCATCACGTGGACGCCGTCGAATCCGTTCGCGGACGTCCCCAACCCTTCCGCATGGCTGACGAAGCCGTCCGCGACCGTATTCACGCCCTGCGCGTGCGACGCGAACCCGCTCGCCGCCGTGACGGCGCCTTCCGCGTGCGAGGCCTGTCCGCCCGCCGTCGTCTGGCTGCCCTCGGCGTGCGACAGATCGCCGCTCGCCGCCGTTCGCTGGCCCTCCGCGTGCGCGAACAAGCCGCCGGCCGCGTTCAGGTTGCCTTCGGCATGCGAGGCGCGCCCGCTCGCGACGTTGCTTTCGCCTTCCGCATGGGCGCTTTGGCCGGACGCCACCGTCTCCAAGCCCTCGGCATGCGCGTCCAGCCCCGTCGCCTGCGTCAGCTCGCCTTCCGCGTGCGCGTTCAAGCCTTGCGCCAGCGTGATCATCCCCTCCGCGTGCGACTGGTCCCCGACCGCGCGCGTCTCCCGGCCTTCCGCGTGCGCGTACAGCCCGCTCGCGATCGAAGCGCCGCCCTCGGCATGCGACGCCGGCCCGAGCGCCTGCGCCAAATACCCTTCCGCGTGCGCCGCGATCGCCGCGGACGTCGCGAACCCTTCCGCGTGCGAGCTTTCGCCCTGCGCCCGCGCAGCTTGCCCTTCCGCGTGCGCATAGAGCGCGCTCGCGACCGAGCCCCCGCCTTCGGCATGCGACGCCGGCGCGTCCGCCTGCGTCCGATAGCCTTCCGCGTGCGCGGCGACGGCGCTCGCGGACGTATCGAGCCCCTCCGCGTGCGAGGCATCCCCGCCGGCGACGGTATTCGTGCCTTCCGCTTCCGAGCATGTCCCCAAAGCCTGTGCATTGCAAGCCATTCGCGATCCTCTCCTTGCGTCGTGATTGTCCCGCCGTCCGGCGGACTCCATTGCATTCTATGAAAATCCCGATTTTCAAGCTTGCGCGGCCGCCTACCGTTCCAAAAAAGCGGGGCCCCTTTGCGGCGAACGCAAAAAAACCAAGCCCCCGAAGGGGCTTGGCGGTGCGGCGGAACCGAACGAATGATTGCAAGACGAACGAAATCGCCGTAACTCGCTTTTCTTAACGGAGAACACCTTGCCTTGCGCAATCTAAGCTTACATCATTTCCGCTTCGACTTTCATCGGAGCGGCGCCTTCCTGGCGCTTCGGCATCCGAAGCTTGCCGAAGAAGAACGCGGAAATCAGTCCGATGACGACCACGACGATGCCGATGACGAAGACGGAGGTAACCGCGTTGCTCAAAATATGCTGCAGCGCCTCGAGCAGCTTCGGCGGCACCTGCGCCTTCACTTCGGGCTGCAGCAGCGCCTGCGGATTGGCCAGCGTGCTCAGCTGGTCCTCGGGAATGTCCTTGAATTGGCTTTGCAGGCCGCCGATGCCGTCCGTCATTTTGCTCGACATCATGACGCCCATGATCGCGACGCCGACGGTGCCGCCGATCGAACGCGTGAATTGGGTCGTCGACGTCGCGACGCCGCGAAGCTCGTGGCCGACCGCGCTTTGCGCCGCGATCGTGAGCACCGGCATGAGCGCGCCCATGCCGAAGCCGATGATGATCATGTATAGGATCAGCTCGAAGCTGCTCGTATTCACCGTCATCTGCGACATGAACAGATAGCCGACGGTCATGATCGCCATCGACGTCATGACGATGGTCCGGTAGCTCAGTTTCATGATCAGCCGGCCGCCGATGATGCTCGACAGAATGAGCGACAGCATGAGCGGCGTCAGGATATAGCCCGAATTAGAGGCCGACGTGCCGATAACCGCCTGCGAGAACAGCGGAATATACGTGATGGCGCCGAACATGCCCATGCCCATCAAGAAGCCGACGATGCTCGATACGGAGATCGCGCGGTTGCCGAACAGCTTGAGCGGAATGATCGGCTCCTTCACCTTGGACTCGATCCACAGGAACAGCAGGATCAGGACGAGGCTGGCGCCGAACAAGCCGAGAATTTGCGGGGAGCTCCACGCGTAGTGCGTCATGCCGCCCTCGGAGGACCCGCCGCTGCCGCCCATCTCGATGGCGAGCAGGAACGCCACGATCGCGCCGGTAAGCGTGGCCGCGCCGCCCCAGTCGATCGCCTTCTTCTCGTCGCTCTTGGATTCCTTGAGCGCGATCGACAGGATGATGGCCGCGAAGATGCCGAACGGCAGGTTGATGTAGAAAATCCACTGCCATGCGAGATGGTCGACGATGAAGCCGCCGACCGCCGGGCCGATGACGCTGGACAAGCCGAACACGGCGCCGAAAATGCCTTGCATCTTGCCGCGGCGGTCCGGCGGGAAAATATCGCCGATGATCGTCATGGCGATCGGCATCAGGGCGCCTGCCCCGATCCCTTGGATGGCGCGGAACACGATCAGCTGCGTCATGTCGTGCGACAGGCCGCAAAGCGCGGATCCGATGAGGAACAGCCCCATCCCGATCAAATAGACGAGACGGCGGCCGAACAAGTCGGCGAGCTTGCCGAAGATCGGCACGGCCGTCGTCGAGGTTAACATGTAGATGGTGAACACCCAGCTGTACAGGTTGAAGCCGTTCAATTCCGCAATGACGTGCGGCATGGCGGTCGATACGATCGTTTGGTCGAGCGAGCCGAGCAGGAGGCCCAGCATGAGCCCGGTCACGATCCATCGGACCTGTCTTGGACTTATCGAGGTCATCTTTCCACTTCCTTGTTAGGTTCTGGTGTCTGATGGGATTCCAATGCTTGAAGCAGCAGGCCGAATGCCTCCAGGACGATGTCGATCTTCGCTTCGTCGAGCTGGCCGACGATCCCGGCGAACCATTCGCTCCGCTGCTTCCAAATCATGTCGATGGTTTCAGCGCCTTTCTCCGTCAGGCTGAGCAGCACCACGCGGCGGTCGTTCTCCTGCCGCGTCCGTTCGACGAGCCCGAGACCGACGAGCTTGTCGGTCAGGCCGGTTGCCGCGCCGGACGTAATGCCGAGTATCCGCGCGACGTCGTTGACCCGGCAGGCGCCGTTGCGCTGCAAGTACATCAAGGCGACGATCTGCCCGTTGGCGAGCTGGAACGGGTTTTCGACCGTCTTCAAACTGTTCTTCGCGCGCTGGCCCCACCGCTGCACGAGCAGCAGCAGCTCGCTCAGCTTCTTCTCTTTGCTGGTCGGTTCCGCGATCGGTCTTCCCTCCCTTCCGAGCTTCATTCGTTTACCGACTCACTAACTTAATAATTAAATAACTTAGTCGGTAAGATATTTAGCTTATAAGAAAATATAACAATCCGCCGCCCGCGTCAATACGTTTCGGCAAAAAGACAAAAAGACCGCCGTCGCACGAGGTCCGGCAAAAAAGAAAAGACATCGGCGCCTGCGCCCGGAGGCGGCAGGACCCATGTCTTCTCGCAGGATACGCTGCTAGCATCGCTTCGTTTTGACGCTTTTTTCGTACTTCTTGACCTGGTGCGCAGCAAGCTCGCCGGTCCATTTTCGAGCGGCATCGGCTCTCTCGGCTCTCATCCTTCGCTTAACCTCGACTCGGTTTCGGAATCAAGCGCCCTGAAGCGCGCCGCGCACGAACGCGACGTCTTCCGCGCTCAGCGGGCTGCCCGCGCCGCGGGCGTTCGACTCCACCTGCGCGGCGTTCTTGAAGCCCGGAATGACGCAGGCGTTCGGGGATTGCGCCAGCGCGAACTGCAGCGCCGTCCGCACCAGGTCCTGCGCCTCGGAGCCGAACCGTTCCTTGAGCGGCTGCAGCCGGCGGCGAATGTCCAGCAGGCGCTCTTTCGTGTAGGCCGAATTCGACGCGCGGACGTCGCCTTCGCCGAACCGCGGCGGCTGCTCCGGATCGAACTTGTCCAGCAGCAGGCCTTGCGCGAGCGGGCCGAAGAGCACGATGCCGAGCCCGTTCGCTTCCGCCCATCGGAACAGGTTCGTGTCCGGCTTGTCGAACTCGTTGCCGAAGGCGTTGTAGTGGAACTGCAGCACGTCCGGACGGGTCACCGGGCAGACGCGCATAAAATCGCGGTAGCCGTACCCCGATTGGCCGATGACGCGCAGCTTGCCTTCCTTCCGCAGCTCGCGCATCGTGTCGGCCGCCTCCTCCAGGTAGAGGTCGTCCGGCCCGAAGTTCGTATTATGGAAATAATGAAGGTCCAAATAATCCGTGCCCAGGTTCAGGAGCGTCTGCTCCAGCTGGTGCCGGATATGGAGCGGCTGCATCGCGTTCGGGGCCGTTCCGCGGAACCAGCCGACCTTCGAGGCGATGACGAGCTCGTCCCGCGGCACTTCTTTCAGGAACCGTCCGATGACGCGCTCCGAATGGCCGTCGCCGTACACGTCCGCCGTATCGAAATGATTGATGCCGAGCTCGAAGGCCCGTTTCAGACCGGCCAGCGAGGCGGCATCGTCGTTGCCCGTCCAGCCGACCGCCTCGCCGTCGCGCCACGAAGGCCCTCCGATCGCCCAGCAGCCCAGGCTGACTTCGCTGACCCGCAAACCGGATCGTCCGAGAACACGGTATTCCATAGCGTCCACTCCCTCGAATATGAATAATGGCGGTTCTAAAGGAAAGGATAGCCAATCTTCGAACCCCTTGGAAGTACGCACTTCGGGAGTAGCTGCTATCCTACAGGTTAGTCGCTTTCAAAACTTAGCGAAGGAATACCGACTTCTGAATGGCCGCCAGCGTCTGGTCGCCCATCAGACCGAGGCGCCAGAACGCCACGCCTTTCAAGCCGTAGCGCTTGGCGAGGCCGATTTTGCCGTTGACGGTCGCGGCGGTTTCGCTGCCCATGGAGATGCCGAGCACGAGCTTGCTCTTCGGCACGTCCGCGAGCGCGAGCCGGATCGCCTCGTCGATGCGGTTCAGCGGCTCCGGGCCGTCCTCGTACGAATATTCGTACGCCATCATGATGATTTCGTCCGCATGCGCGGCCAGCGCATTGTAATCGTACCCGCGGTACGAGCTGTTAAGCGGATGCAGCGCAAGCGCGAGCGTCAGGTTCGACGCTTTGGCGCTCTTGTTCAGGGCCGCGACAAAATCGGTGAAGGATTGCCGGGTCGCCGGCAGATCGCCGCTTAAGCCGAGCCCCTCGAAGTCGAGCGTAATGCCGCCGAACCCGTTCTGCGCCGCCAAGCCGACGAGCTGGCCGATCACGTCCGCCTGAAGGGTTTTGTCCGACAGCAGCTTCGTCAGCTCGCCGCTCCCGTCCATCGCGACGGCCATCAGCATCGGTTTGCCGCCCGCTACGGCGGCATCTTGCACGATCGACTCCGGCGTCACGTCGCCCGCGGGCTTGGGCCAGAAGAAGTCTTGGCCGGACAGCGTCAGCTTGCCCGTCGCGTCGATGCGCGTCCAGCCGAAGGAGACGGAATCGAACTTCCGGACGAACCCGACTTCCTTGTACGACGAGATCGCGTAGAAGGCTTCCGTGTACAGCTTGGAGACCGGCGACGTGATCGACACCGTCTGCGAGGGACCGTCCCAGCCGACCGTCGCCCCGAATTGCTGGCTAAAGAAACTAAGCGGCACGAAGATCGAGCCGTCCTTCGCCGCCGGCGCGACCCGGAGCTGCTGGGCCTGCCCGTTGACGAGCGCTTTCTTGTCGTTCTGATGCAGGACGACCTTCCGGACCGCGCCGTTCTGCGATTTGGTCGCCGTCAGCGTTCGGTTCGCCCAGTCGACCTGAATGCCGAGCGCTTCGGCGATGGCGCGGAACGGCACCATCGTCGTGCCGTTCGCCACGTACGGCGCGGCCGGGAACGGCAGCGGGTAGCCGTCCAGCACGATGCTGACGGGCTTCGCCGCGGCCGCCGTCGCGTCCGGCGCGCCGGACGTTGCCGACGCCAGCAGCATGGCGGAAGCGGCAACCGCCAGAATTGCGTTCTTTTTGAGGTTCATCGCTTTTCTCCCTATTCGCGTATAGTAGATAGACTTTCAGTTTACTAGACGCGGGCTCGGAGGAAAAGTTTCAAAGGATTGGAAACGCAACCGGCGGCGGCCGGCCCGGTTCCGCGTTTACCGTACCTGGTACCGTTCTTTCGTCCGAATCGCCGGTTTTGTTCGCATGTACCGTACCCGGTACCGCTCTTTCGCCAAAATTGGCTAATTTCGCTCGCGTGTACCGCGCCTCGTACCGTTCTTTGTTCTAATCGCCAGTTTCACACAAATGTACCGTACCTGGTACCGTACATTCGTCCGCGTTCATTCGTCCGAATCGCCAGTTTCCCCAAATGTACCGTACCTGGTACCGTTCATTCGTCCGAATCGCCAACTTCACCCAAATGTACCGTACGGTTCTTTCGCCCAAAGTCATGCCAGCGTCTCCCGCCTTTACCGCAAAACAAACAACCTTCCTCAACTGAGGAAGGTTGTTGTACAGCGGCCGCCGGCAGCAACACTGGCCCGGCGCCGCCCGCCCCCGGCTACGCCTCGCCGTCGAGCGACCGCAGCCGGCGCAGCGACGGGAACAGCACCATCCACAGCGCGGCGACCGCGATCGTCCCGACGCCGCCGATGAAGGCGGCCGGCACCGCGCCGAGCCAGCCGGCGAGCGTGCCGGATTCGAACTCGCCGAGCTGATTCGACGTGCCGATGAAGAGCGAGTTGACCGCGTTGACGCGTCCGCGCATCTCGTCCGGCGTCTGCAGCTGCACGAGCGACGAGCGGATGACCACGCTGATGACGTCCGAGGCGCCGATCAGCAGCAGCGCGACCAAGGACAGGTAGATGCTGGTCGAGACGGCGAACAGCATCGTCGCGAGTCCGAATACGGCCAACGCGCCGAACAGGATCGGGCCGAGCGCCCGCCGCAGCGGGAAGTACGCCAGCGCGAGCGACATGAGCAGCGCGCCGACCGCCGGCGCGGTCCGCATCAGGCCGAGCCCGAGCGCGCCCGTGTGCAGGATGTCCTCCGCGAAGATCGGCAGCAGCGCCGTCGCGCCGCCGAGCAGCACGGCGAACAGATCGAGGGAGATCGTGCCGAGGATGACCGGATGGCGGCGGACGAACACCAGTCCCGAGAAGACGGAGCGAAAGGTGACCGGGGCGGCGATGCGCACGGTGCGCGCCATGCGGATCCCGAGCGTGAGCACGGCGCCGATCAGCAGCGCGGCCGCCGCCGTGACGTACGCGTAGACCGGACCGGCGGCGATCAGCACGCCGCCGAGCGTCGGGCCGACGATTTGCGACGTCTGGCCCGCGGACGTCGTCCACGCGATCGCCTTCTGCATCTGCGCTTTCGGCACGAGCATCGGCAGCAGCGCGGACGAGGACGGTCCTTCGAACGCGCGGCAGGCGCCGAGAATCGCGGCCGCGACGAGAATTTCCGTGCGCCCGAGCCAGCCCGCTAGCGTGCCGACGAGCAGCAGGACGGTGATGATGCCTTCGAGAAACTGGCAGAGGACGACGATCAGCCGGCGGTCGAACCGGTCCGCGGCCTGTCCGACGACCAGCGTCAGCAGCAGCATGGGCAAAAATTGCGCAAGGCCGACCAGACCGAGGCTGTAGGCGTCATGGGTGAGGTCGTACATTTGCCAGCCGATCGCGACGGACAGCATCTGGAAGGACGTGGACGACAACGTGCGCGAAACCCAGAACTTCGTAAAGGACGAGGCATTCAGCGCGGATTCATCGGGTTCTGACATCGTGGCAAGTACACTCCTTAGGACGGGGTATGAAGACAATACAGGCATTATACCACCGCGGCCGGCCCGAAGCTTAACCGATTTTGCCCGATTGGCGGGATATCGCCCTACCCCGCTCGCCCCGCCGAACGGCCGATCCGAACCTGGCCGTCCGTGCTCCCCGTCGCCTCCCGAACATGACAAAAGCCGCCTCGTAGGAGGCGGCTTGGATGATGGGCCGCAGGTTCGGCCAAGCTATGCCGTAACGGATTAATCGCGCGCGCCGACCGGCTTCGCGTTCCGGATGTGGCGAACGTAATCGATCCGGCTTTGCGCCAGGCGCTCGTCCGACAGGTTCGACGAGTCGCTCAGCGTGAACGGCGGCAAATACGTCGCGCCGATGAACGGGGCGATCGCTTCGATCGGGCGCAGAATCTCGCGCAGCGTGAAGCGGTTGAAGCCGTCCGCTTGGTACGACTCTTCCGTGCCGTACGTCGAGACGGCGGCGCCGATTTCTTTGCCGGCCGTCTTGGTGCCTTCCGGTCCGAACGCCCAGCCGTACTGGAGCACTTCGTCGAACCATTTTTTCAGCAGGTACGGCGTGTTGTACCAGAACATCGGATATTGGAAGATGACGCGGTCATGCGCTTCGACCAGGCGCTGCTCGGCCGCGACGTCGATCTTTTCGTCCGGATACGCTTTGTACAGTTCATGGACCGTGACGTCGCCTTGCTGGCGCAGTTCTTCGATCCATGCTTTGTTGATGCGGGATGCTTCGATATTCGGGTGCGTGACGATGACCAATGTTTTCATGATGATGGCTCCTTGTCGTGTTGAGTTTTTGTTGGTTCGATAGGGCTGCGGGGTTGGCCCGCGCAGCCCTGAAAATCAGCGGGTAAATCAGCGGTTCGGTGCAGGCGCCTTGAAGAATGGCGCCTTGTGCATATACACGATGTCGATATGTTCGTACAACGGGCCGTCCTGCTCGGTTTTCGCCCGTACGGCCAGCCATTCCGGATCGTTCATGAACGCTTCGAAATTCCGTTCGCGCGCTTCGGCGTCGCGGTGTTCCAGCACGTAATACAAGCGGTTCTTCGACTCGTCCGCGTCGACCCAAAAATCGGTCACTTTCATGTCATAGCGGGCGAAAATCCGAATCGTATCGTCGCGGAAGCGATTCAGCATCGCCTGCATGCGGCCCGTCGGAATCGTATACATGCGCAGCTCGTACAGCATCGTCTCGTCCCCTTTTCGATTGGCTGGATATCGGAACGGCTAAAGGTCCAAAATCGGCGTCTTACCAGCGGCCGGCGCTTTGTCCGCCGTCGACATGAAGAATTTCGCCGGTAATGAAGGTGACGGCATCCAGATACAGGATCGCCTCCACGATTTCGCGTTCTTCGCCCAAACGGCCGAGCGGATGCAGCGCGGCCATGGCCGCGTGCGTCTCCGGCGCGTGCATCGGCGTCTTGATGACGCCCGGCGCCACCGCGTTGACGCGGATGCCTTGATCGGCCAGCTCGATCGCGAGCGACCGCGTCGCCGCGTTCAAACCGCCCTTGGTCAAGGACGTCAGCACGGACGGCACGCCTTTGATCGGCTGCTCGCCGGCGCCGCTCGCGGTGATGTTGACGATGTGGCCCGCACCCGCCTTCTGCATCTCGGACACGGCCAGTTGGGTCACGTGGAAGAAACCGTTCAGGTTCGTGGACAAGAGCGCGTCGTAATCCTCCGCGGTGTAAGCCGTGAACGGCTTGGCCATGAAGATGCCGGCGTTGTTCACCAGCGTGTCCAGCGAACCGAAGCGAGTCAGCGCGGCGTTAACGAAACGTTCGGCGACCGCACGGTCGGCGATGCTGCCGCTGACGTACGCGACGCGTTCGCCCGTCGGATCGATTTCGCGCGCGGCTGCCGCCAGGGCGTCTTCGCGGCGGCCGTTAATGACGACGTTCGCGCCGCGCTTTCCCAGTTCGATCGCGACGGCTTTGCCGATCCCGCTGCTGCCGCCCGTAATCGCGAATGTTTTTCCTTGCAGGTTTTGAAGTGAATTCATCGTGTATGCACTCCTTTTAGTTTATCTATTAGTAAATAGGTAATGGACGCTTATCAATCCGCCTTGCTTAGGATGTACCTGACGATCGCAAGCGATGCGAAAAACGACTGGACAGTTTTCATTTCCTGCATTCCTGTGGTATCGTTTAGGTTAAGCGGTAATTCTACCTTTCAGTAGGTCGATTGCAAAATCACGTCCGTCCGTCTGCCGCTCGTTTGACCGCCCCCTCTATCGTTCCTGACCGCAAACCGATCATACAATGAACTCGCTATCGTGCATACTATGAATTCAAGATGGCCGGTATCACGAAATCCGATCGCAAAAGGAGTACGCCATGGATATTCAATTGCTACGCGCGTTTTACGCCGCCGCCCAGGAGGGCAGCTTGTCCAAAGCGGCGCAGCGGCTCAATTTCGCCCAATCCAACGTCACCCAGAAAATTCAGCAGCTGGAGGCCGATCTGGGCACGCAGCTGTTCTACCGCCACAACCGCGGCATTACGCTGACCGCCTCGGGACAAATTCTGCAGACGTACGTCGAGAAAATCCTGCACATCGTCCAGGAAGCCCGGGCGGCCGTCGGCGATTCCGCCAAGCCCGCCGGCCCGCTCGCGATCGGCGCGCTGGAGACCACGGCCGCCATCCGGCTGCCCGCGCTGCTGACCGACTATCACCGCGAGCATCCGGCCGTCGACTTCTCCCTGGTCACCGGCATGACCGAGCAGCATGTGAACGACGTGCTTCATTATCAGCTGAACGGCGCGTTCGTGACCGGTCCCGTCGAGCATCCCGAGCTCATGCAGGAGCACGTCGTCGACGAGGAGCTCGTGCTCGTCACCCCCGCCTCGCATCCGCCCGTCGACTCGATCCGGGACGCGGGGCTGCGCACGATCCTCGCGTTCAAAGCCGGCTGCTCGTACCGGGCGCGCATGAATCTGCTGCTGCAGGAGCAAGGCCTGATTCCCGACAAGCTGATGGAGTTCGCCTCGATCGAAACGATCATCGCCTGCGTCAGCGCCGGACTCGGCATTTCGCTGATGCCGAGGTCCATCGTCGCCGAGCCCTCCGAGCAGGGACGCATTCGCTGCCACGACGTCGCCGGCAAGCACGCAATCCTCAAGACCGTGTTCATCCGGCGCAAGGACGCGCTCGAGACGCCGGCGCTGACCGCGTTCTTATCCGCGGTGCGGGCGCATTTCGCATGAGACGGAATCTCCCGGACCGCTTGCTTCGGTTGGGTATAATTGGGTGGTTCTCAGCAAATACTGGAAACACCCTGACTGAGGCAAGGAGAGTCGACGATGCAGACCACGGAGAAAATAACCGGCTCCCAGCTTGGCTACCTGCTCTTTACGTTTATCGTATCCACCAATATGCTGACCGTCCCGTCCATCATGGCGATGTTCGGCAAGCAAAACGCCTGGATGTCCGTTTTTCCCGCCGCCGCGACGGGACTTGTCACCATCTGGACCATGATCGTGCTCGGCAACCGGTATCCCGGTCTTACGATGACCCAATACGGTTCGAAGATCGTCGGCAAAGGCCTCGGCAAGCTGCTGGCGCTGAACTATATCTACTACTGGTTCGTATCGATCACCACGATCGTTTACCAGCATACGGGATTCTTGAAGACGCTCCTGCTGCCGAACAGCCCTTCGATCGTCTCCACGGTGACGTTCTTGATCCTGTGCGGCCTGGCCGCCTTGGCCGGCATCGAAGTCATCGGCAGAAGCAACGAATTTCTGACCATGCTCATTCTCGTGCTCCTGCTGCCGCTCTTGGTGCTGACGACCATGGAAGCCGATCTCAAGCAGCTGCAGCCGGTGCTGGGGGACGGCATCGTGCCGGTGCTCCGGGGCGCGTTCAGCCCCGCCGGGGGATACATGAATCAATTTTTTATTTTGGGCTGGCTCCTGCCGTATTTGAATCACCCGTACAAAGCCCGCAAGGCTTCGCTGCTCGCGCTCGCCGGCATCGTCCTCTCTTCGTTCACCATCGTCCTCTTGACGATCATGGTGCTCGGGCCGATGACGAGCAAGCTGACGTATTCGTTCCTGAGCGTCATTCAGTATATCGGCATCGCCGGATCGTTCGAGCGCCTGGAGGCCGTCGCCGTGTCGATGTGGGTCATGGGCTGCTTCGTGAAGGTCTCCGTCTCGCTCTTCATCTTATGCCTGTGCGTCAAGGAGCTGTTCGGCATCCGGAATTACCGCGATCTCATCGCGCCGCTTACCTTGTTCTCGGTCGTCGGTTCGGTCTGGATCTTCAAGAACGGCGCGGAGCTGGTGAATTACCTCGTCTTCACGTTCCCGCTCCTCGGCTTCTTCAATCAAACGCTCCTTCCGCTGCTGCTCCTCGCGATCGACAGCCTCCGCAGGAAAGCGGTCGAGCCGTCACTTCCCTAGCAGCAGCTTCCCGACGGGCTCGAACAGCATTTGGCTGGGCAGGATGAAGCTCGGGAGGTTGACGCGCGCGATGAACAAGCAGCCGAGGGCGACGGATATCCCCATGATGCCGCCGTATAGCGCGGCTTCTTTATTTTGGCCCCGGCCGCGCAAGCCGCGGATGCTCACCGCGGACCACACGGCGGCGATCAAGACGAAAACCGTCAATTTCACGATCATTTGATGATCTCCTTATCGTTCAATTGCAGCGGAGGACCTGCCATTCCGGAACCGGCGATCTTTAATTGGACGTCGATGGCGATGTCCGCTTCGGCATACCTTCGGTGCCAATCTCCCTGAAGCGCGCGCCATTCCTTCGGATGACGGCGATAAAGCGCCGAGCCGAATCCCGCGCTGTCCGCCCGATATCGCGTTTGCAACTTGCTCAAGGCCGCGCGGACCTGTCGCTCGACCGCCATCTCTAAAGCGCGCCGGGCGATGTCCAGATTGTCCGGCCGGCTGACGTCGTACCGGCTGTTATTTTCGACAATGGTGCCTTCCCCGGTCAGCGAGATCTTCAGCCGAAGCCGTTTGCCGCTTGCGTCCGCGACGATACGGCGGTCGGCGTGATTGACTTCCATGCCGACGACGCCGCCACCAGGCATTTTGGCATTCGTTCGGCCTTTCTTCATGCGGCCCGCAGCCCATAGGAAGCCGTCCGTTTCGTACCCGTCCAGCATACCGACCAGTTTCAAATCCTTGAAAACGGCGGTACCGGCTAGCTCGAACAGCTCGGTATCGCTTCGCACGTCTCCTTTCTCCTTGCCCTCCGCCGCGATGACGCCGATGACGGGATCCGTGCCTTGACCGGACGAAGCCATGAAGAAATCCCGCAGCGTCACCGCGAGCTCGCTTCGTCCGATCTCCATTTCTTTGACCGCTTCGACCGGCGCCTGTTCGAACGGGTACGACGATTTCAAGATTTCCCGCCCTTCGCCGCCCTTGACGACCAGCATGTACGTTCGCAGCCGCTGCCTCGGGTCGTGGGTGAACACGTCCAGCATCTCCCCGATTCCCTGCCTGCCAAGCGCTTCGCCGATAAAGATGACGCTGCGGTGGGCGGTAAAGAGCTTGCGGGAGCTCTTCTTCTGAATCATCAGAAACGCTTCGTTCGCGTTCTTGCCGACGGCGGACAGGACGAAGAACTTCTTCTGCTTCCCGCCGCCCCCGCCGCCCCCGCCGCCTCCGATTTCGCCGGAGGCGGAAGGAACGGCGATCTGCACCGACAGCAGGTAGGCGCCTTCTTTCGTCTTGTCGAAGGCGGCGCCCGTTATGAACGCCAGATCGTTAATCTCCGTGCGGTCCCAGCAGCCGCTCAGGAAGAGCAGCGCGAAGCAGGCGCACGCGCATCGCAATAGTGTCATGCCACGGTCCCTCTCTATGTCAGCGCCCGGCTACGTCCGTCCGTTTTCCGGCGAGCGCCTGCCCCGGTCGGGGCCGGGCTTCTGCCCGTCCGGCTCGCGAACCGGATCGGCGCGGCTCAGCAGCTTGGGGCGCCGCGTCTTCGCCCAGATCGGCGCGCGGATGAATATGTCTTTCAAGTCCGAGACGATGGTCGGCGCCGCCGGAGCGAAGTACGGCACCCCGAACGACCGCAAGGACGCGACGTGCAGCAGAATGCCGAGGAAGCCGAGCACGATGCCGTAGAGGCCGAGCGTTCCCGCCAGGAACAGCATCGGAAACCGGAGCAGCCGGACGCCGCTCGCGAAGCTGTAACGCGGAATCGTGAACGTCGCGATGCCCGTGATCGAGACGATGATGACGACGGGCGCGGAGATGATGCCCGCTTGCACGGCCGCCTGCCCGATGACCAAGGCGCCGACGATGCTGATCGCTTGCCCGATCTGCTTGGGGAGGCGGATGCCCGCTTCCCGCAGCGCCTCGAACGTGATTTCCATCAAGATCGCTTCGATTAACGCCGGGAACGGCACGGCTTCCCGCGAGGAAGCGATGCTGATCACGAGGTTGGTCGGAATCATTTCCTGATGGAACGTCGTCACCGCGACGTACAAGGACGGCGCGAAGACGGCGATGAAGATGAACAGGAACCGGATCCAGCGCACGAAGGTCGCGATGGGCCAGCGGGTATAATAATCCTCGCTCGCCTGCAGGCCGCTCCAGAAGGTCATCGGCACGATAAGCACGAACGGCGTGTTATCGACGATGAGGGCCACTTTGCCTTCCAGCAGTTCGGCGGCGACGACGTCGGGGCGTTCCGTGCTCTGCACTTGCGGAAACGGCGAATACGGCAGGTCCTCGATGAACTCCTCGACGTAGCCGGAATCCAGAATGCCGTCGATCTTGATCCGCTCGACCCGCGCCCGGACCTCCGCGATCAGCGAGTCGTCGGCGATGCCTGCGATGTAAGCCACGACCGTCTTGGTTTGCGTCAATTCTCCCAGCATGACCGGTTCCATTTTCAACCGCGTCGTTCTCAGCCGGATGCGAATTAGCCCGATGTTGGTCGCTAGATTCTCGACGAAACCGTCCCGAGGACCGCGAATGACTTGCTCCGAGGAGGGCTCTTCCGGACTTCGCTGCCTGGGATTGTACGCCATGACCAGCAGCGCCTCGGCGTCTGTTCCCGCAAGAACGGCCGCATACCCGTCCAGCACTTTGCCGACGATTTTCTTCACGTCGGCCGACAGCATCGTCGATCCCCCGGAGACGATCCGCTGCTCCAGCAGGCGCGCGCCGATCGGCGCGTCCGACTCGGGCTCGCCGCCGAACGCGAGGATCGGCTTCAATATTTGTTCGTCGATCAGCTGTTCGTCGGCGATGCTGGCCAAATAGATAACGAGCCACCGGCCGCCGCCGCCCAGCGTCCCCCCGCGAAAAACAATATCGAAACAGTTGTCGAACCGCGCCCGGAACTCCGCCTCGTTCTGATCGAAATCCGCCGACAAGCTCGTCTTGTCCCCGTCCTCCGCGTCGATGTCCTCCGATAGAACCGGATACCCGGGCTGCATGCGCATCCGTTTGCTGAACCGTTTCACCCTGATACCCCCTAGTCCGCGTTAGCTGTTATTTTCCCGTGCCGCCGACGAAAATATTCCATTTCTTCCGTCTAGACGCAAAGTCCCCGGCGCGCTAAAGCCGCCTTCGGCCCGGGTGCGCGGGTGCCCTTATCCCGATCCCGGCCGAAAGCTTCGCCGCCAGCCTGTATTTAGTGAAACTATGCAACAAAATGTCCCCTTTTGTCGTTTAATCTACAGACGTGTCCTCCTATGGACACGCAAATTCATCCTGCAGAGCGAGGACCGACCCATGACAACCATCCCCGAAACGATTAAACGCAATATGATCCGCACCCTGGAGCACATGAGCCTGTCCAGCCCTCGCATCGTCTTCGAGCGTACGCCGCGGGCGATCCGCTACGAATCCGACCTCCCGCATCCGCTGTATAACCGCGTCATTGCCTACGAAGGAGCAGACGAAGCGGGCGCGGACGCCGACATCGGCGCGATCGCGAAGCGTTACCGCGAACGCGGTCTTCCCTTGTCGTGGCTGACCTGGTCGCATGACCGCGACGCCGCCGGGCTGGCGCGCGCTTTGGAAGCGCACGGATTCAAGAAAGCCGGCGTCATGACCGGGATGTCGCTTCCGCTGGCCGATTGGACGCCCGATGTTCCGGCGCCGGCCGGCATGGACATCCGGCCGGTCCGAACGGAGTCGGATTTCGCTTGGCTCGAGGACGTCATCCTGCCGGCCTTCGGGCTGGAAGGCGAGGCGGGCGAGGTCTTCATGCGAATCAACAAAATCGCCGGGACCGGCGAGGACGCGGCGTTCCGTCATTACGTGGGCTTCCTGGACGGCGGGCCGGCCGGCGCGGCGACCGCGGTGCATGACGGGGAGACGATCGGCATCTATAACGTGGCCACGTCCGAGGGCTTCCGACGCCGGGGGATCGGGAGCGTCCTGACGGCGCATGCCGTTCGCGAAGGACAAGCCGCCGGCGGACGGCTCGCCGTGCTGCAGGCCAGCGGCATGGGACTGAACGTCTACCGGCAGCTCGGTTTCCGCGACGATGCCGAGATCGGGCTCTACCTGGGCTGATCGACGCCGAAAACCGGACATGGGAGACAGCGATTCCTTATGTGCGATAAATCTCACATAAGATGTTCGATCTATGTCAAATTCTGTCGAGTCAAGTCTTGTTTTTATCGCTGAAGGGGCTATACTTGTACGAGAATCGTTCGATTATCCCAAGAAAGGAATGCCCCGCATGTCAAGAGCCTTACAGGCAGTGTTAATCGTACCCGGCATTTTGTTGTTCGTTCTCTTGTTCGCCATGTTTCCCGCCGTGCTGCAGGGCAGCCAAGGCGCCGCCCTGCAATTTCATTGGGGAGACGGCTTCGCCGGCATCCGCCATTATTTCGCCGGCTTCCCGTCCGGCAGCTCGTTCCGTTATCTGTCGGGCAAGACGGAGCTGTCGTTCTGGGCGCAGATCGGCGCCAGCTTCTCCATCTCGGGCTTCTACACCGTCGTCGGCGGACTGGCGGGCTTGACGGGCGGCGTGCTGCTCGGGGTGTATTTCGCGGTGTCCCGCGCCCGCTGGATGAAGCGGCTCCTGGAGCTGACGGGCATATTGCCGGACTTCGTCATCGTCATCCTGCTGCAGTTCCTCGTCGTGTACGTCGCGTCGGAGACCGGCATGGTCGTCTTCAAAGTCGCGAGCGCGTCCACGGATGACCCGGCGTTCGCGCTGCCGCTCATCTCGACGATTCTGATTCCGGCCAACTACATGGTCCGGAACGTCGCCCTGCAGATGAACAACGCGTTCACGGAGGACTATATCAATTTCGCCAAAGCGCGCGGTCTCGGGAAAACGTACATCGTGTTCTTCCATGCCCTGCCGAACGTGCTCCCCTTCATCAAAGCCGACCTGCATAAATTCATGGGCATCCTGTTCGGCAACCTGTTCATTTTCGAGTATTTGTACAACCTGAACGGCGTGACGCTCTTCGTCTTCTCCAACGCGTTCGCCAACGAAGGGTACCAATACGGCCTCGTGGTCAACGGACTGCTCGCGCTGCTTGCGCTCTACGCCGTCGTGTACGCGCTGCTGCGCGCCGTCGTGTACGGCTGGGAGAAGGTGATCGTGCGATGAACAAAACGCTGCTGGCCGGCCTCGTCGTCACGGCCTTCATGCTCCTGGCCTCCCTGTTCGGCCATTACTTCGCGCCTCACGATCTGAACGAGTCCGCGCAAGTCAGCTACAGCGGCGGCACGTTGACCGTTCCGCCGCTTCCGCCGTCGGCGTCGTATCCGCTCGGCACCGACAAATACGGCTACGACATGCTCGCCAAGCTGCTCGCGGGTTCGCGGTACACGATCTTCGTCGCGTTCGCGGTGGCTCTCGCCCGCATGGCGATCGGCGGCCTTATCGGCCTGATGGCCGGCTACTTCGGCAAGGCGAAGCCGCGCGCGGGACGTCTGCCGCTCTGGAACGTGCTGAACGGCATTCCGGTCTTCGTCATCGTCTGGATGATCATGATCGGCATCACGATGAATCCCGGGGCGTCCGCGCCGGCGATGTCGCTTATACTTGCCGTCGTGCTGACGGCCGTCGGGATCCCGTCCGTCGCCGGCACGATGAAGGAGAAGACGGCGATCGTCCGGGAGAAGCAGTTCGTGCTCTCCGCCCGCTCGATCGGCGCCGGTTCCTGGCGGATTCTGCGGAAGCACGTATTTCCGCATATGAAGGAAAGCTTCCTCATCCTGTTCGTGCAGGAGATCGTGCTGATTCTGGGCTTGTTCGGCCAGCTGGCGATCCTGAACATCTTCGTCGGCGGCACGAAAATGCTGTTCGATCCGGTCGAATACCTCAGCCGGACGAACGAATGGAGCGGGCTCGTCGGCCAGGCGCGGGACAACCTGTTCACGAACCAGTGGATCCTGTTCGTGCCGCTCGCCGCCTACGTGGTCTTCATCCTCGGCTTCCATTTGATCTCGATCGGCCTGGAGAAGCATTACCGGAAGACGTTCGCCAAAGCGTCGCAGTTATAAGCAGCCCATGCGCCTGCATACGGAAAAAGCCGCGCAACGAACAAAACGCCAACCATCGGCGGTTGGCGTTCTTCAAACGAAGAAGACATTCGACAAACGCCAACCATCGGGTTGGCGTTTTGTCGTTGCTTGCGGACGCGGCGTTCGGCATGGCCGGCGCGGATTGCGCGGACGGCGACCGCGATGCGCGCTCAGGCCAGCAGCATGTAGACCAGGTACGCCGCCGTCCCCCACATGACGAGGGCGGATAACCGGTTCAGCCCCGCCTGCAGCCGTCCGGCGCGGTCTTTCGCGCCGACGATGCGGCCCGCGAGCGCAAGCGCGAAGTACCACAGCCACGAGACGAGGATGCAGATGCCCGCGAAGGCGAGCTTGTCCGCGCCTTCGTAATTGAGCGAGCTCGTGCCGATCACGCCGATCGTGTCCATCAGCGCGTGCGGATTGAGCAGCGACACGGACAGCGCGAACGCCGCCTGCCGGCGCGGACCGAGCGGCGCCGGCGGTTCGCCGCCGGCGCCCGTGCCGGCGCCGCTCTTCCAGGTCGCCCGCCCCATGTACAGCAGGAAGACGATGCCGGCGAGCATCAGCGTCAGCTTGAGCCACGCGATGCCGAACGCGGCCGTCGAGACCCCGAGCACCGCGAGCAGAATAAGCAGCGTGTCGCAGAGCGAGGCGACGAGCACTGCCGGGAGCGCCCGGACATAGCGGCGCTGCGTCGCCCCTTGATTGAAGACGAACATATTCTGCACGCCGAGCGGCAGAATGAGGCCGAGCGCCAAGACGAAGCCTTGAATGACGGCGCTAACCATCGCGATTCCCCCTTTGCTGCGCGTACGACCAAGCGATGGTTCCGGAAGGGAAATCGTTCTTGCGTCCGTCTGTACGGCGAAGTCAGCCTATTCTATCACGCGCCGCCGCAAAAGCATAGACCGCCCGTCGTCACGCCTTGCCCGCGGCTTTGACGGGCGGAACCGTCACGTCGACGCTCCGGCTTCCGGCATTCCAGACGACGGGCAGCCCGAACGCCGCCGTCACCGCGCGGACCGGCACGTAAGCCGTCCCGCCGCGCAATACCGGCCGCAGCTCCGCCGCCGCCGGCTTGCCGTCGATCCACAAGCGCAAGCCTTCGCCGCGCTTCGCTTCGGACGGCTTCGTCCGGATCAAGACGGCGCGGGTCGCCGGATCCCATTGAACGGGCTGGCCCGACAGCGACGCGACGGCGCGCACCGGCACGTAGACGCGGCCCTCGCTCGCGATAGGCCGCAGCGCGGGATCGGCGGCAGGCACGCCGTTGACCGACAGGAACGCGCTTTCGGCCGGTTGGACCTCGGCGTAAAGCGGCGCCCCGCCCGTATAAGGGAGAATGGAGAAGTACCCTTTGCCCGGCGCGATCGGACGGAGCGTTCCGTCCTCCGCCTTGCCGTAGGCCGGCACCTTGAAGCTGACGTCGTAGCGGCCGTAGGTCGTCGTCCCTTCGTACACCGTCAAGGACCCTGAACCGGCCGCGCCGGTCATCGGCGTCCAATGGACGGCGAGCATGCCGTTCTTCGCCGTATCGCCGTCGTCCCCCCGCAAATGCGCCGACTGGCCGAAGCGCAGCGGGTTCGGAGCGATGTCCATGTACGGCAATTTCTTCAGCGCTTCGAAATCATGAACGGCGGCGCCGTCGCGCAGCACGAGGCTGTTCTTCCCGCCGGTTCCGCCGTAGACGAGCATGGGCCCTTGCGTCTCGTACAGAATGGCGCCGTCGCCGTCGTCGAAGGCGATGCTCATGCCGTGGAAGAACTGGTCGTCCGGCACCTTGGGGATGTCTTCGCGGACGCCGTTCGCCGCGAATTTCTTCAGCATGCCGCAGACCTTCGCGATCGCCGCCCGGTCGTCCGGATCGGCGCCGATCAGCGGCAGGTAGAGCTGGTCGGCGTCCTGCATGCCGACCTCCTTGACGGTGTCGGGCGAGCAGCCCGCCGCTTGCTCCTGGACGGTCCGGGGCTTGGGAAGCGCCGCCTGCTCCTCCGCGTAAGACGGACGGAAATACGACAACCGGTCATGCGCGTACGGGCCGCCGAGCGGACTGTCGTAGAAGAAATCCAGCTGGCCGTGCCCCATGTCCGCGGCGAAGCTCAGCTCGTCGCCCGGATACGGAACCTGGTTGTGGAGCGCGTAATCCAGGTCCTTCCCGGTCAAGAGCTTGCCGGCGAGCGCCGTGACGGAATGGTCTTTCAGGTCGATGAGCGTCAGCAGTCCCGTCCGATTCGGCCGAACGAGCAGATAGTCGCCGCCGATCGAGAGCAGCGAATAGCTGTCGTCGGCGCCCGCAAGCTTGGTTAAATCGTATTCCTCCGCGATCTTGCCCGTCTCGTCATAGACGGTCGCGGTCCGCCCGTCCGTCAGCACCGTGCGGAACAGCCAGCCGCCTGCCCCGTCCTCGATCGGCAGCACGGTGACATTATGGTCGAACCGCCTGTCGTAGCTGGCTTTCTTCTGCGCGAAAACGGTCCGGTCGCGGATGAACGCCTCGTACGCGTCGTAATGCGCCGGCGGTCCGCCGTACTTGTCGACGATGGTAATGACCGCTTGGCCGCCGCTGAAGCCGCTCGAGCGGATCGACAGCTCGCCTTGAAAACCGGCGTTCACCCGTCCGATGCCGAGCACGGGCGATTGCTCGTCCTTCGCCCAGTACAGGTCGCCCGTGCCGCGGTTCAGCCATAGCGTGCCGCCGTCGTATGCCTTCACGAACGGCTTCGCTTGCGTCAATGCGGCGGTCTTGCCCGTCTCGTCCCATGCGACGGCGACCCCGAACGCTTCCGCGAAGAACCGGAGCGGCGCGAAGACCTGGCCGCCTACGCGCCGCAGCGGCGCGCTCAGCGCGACCTCCCTGCCGTTGACGGTCGCGGTCGTCGAGCCGAACGCCAGCCTCGCCTTCCGTTCGGGATCTTGCAGCGTGACGGATTGGTCGGCCGCGTTCCAGTAGACGAGCGTGCCGAGCAGCTCTCCGATGTCCCGGAGCGGGAGATAGACTATGCCGCCGGCGACGAAAGGCGCCGCTTTCGGAACGAACGCTTTTCCGTTGTAGGTCAGCTTCACGGCATCGCCGTCGGCCGAAGCGGCGGCGGCGATCGAGCCGACGGCCGAGCCGACGGCCAGTGCGGGCGGCGTGGATGCCGGCGGCAGGAACGCGGCGGTCAGAAGCAAGGTCAAGAGCAGCGTGCGATTGCGTGATCGGTGAAGCATGGCGTGGCCCCCTGTTCGATGGATATTCGGAACGAATATGCTTTCCAGACGCGGCGGCGCGCCGTAAGGTTCCATAAATTAGGAAAAAAAGCCCCGGAGCCCGGGGCTTTTTCCCATTATGACGGCCATGAATTGCCGACTAAGCATGACGGCCATTACTTAGATGAACCGCGGGCGGTTCAGCCTCCTCGCGACAGCCAGCCCTGCAGCCGAGCCGATTCCGCTTCGCTCAGCGGACCGCGCCGGACCGCCCGCAGATTGGCGTCGACCCATGCCGCCCGGCGCATCGAGACGATGACGCGGTCGACCGCCGGCTGCGTCGCGGCCCAGCGGAGCAAAATATCCGCCGCGTCGTCCTTGTCCGCCCCGAGCTCGTCCAGCCGCCAGCCGCGGACGAACGGGGACAGCGCGATCGTCGCCATGCCCCGCTCCTTCGCGAGCCGGAACAGCTCTCCCGCCTCCCGGTAGAAGGCGTTGTACGGCGCCAGCACCGAAGTTACCGGGTGGCCTTCGGGCAGCGCAAGCAGATGCGCCGGACGCGCCATGCCGAGCGCGACGCGCTTGACCCGTCCCTCGCTTACCCAGCGCGCGGCGAGCGCCAGCTCCGCGCGCAGCCGCGCCGCGTCGTCATGGACGTGCACGACGAGCACGTCGATCCGGTCCGTGCGCAGCTCCGCCAGCATCGCCGCGAGATGCTCCGGCTCGTACGGCGTGAAGCCGACGAGCTCCCCTTCCTTGCCCGGCTGCTTGAAGAAATTCCACGCCATGATCTCGGCCTCGTCCCGGCGTCCGAGCCGCTCGAGCACGTCGCCGAGCGCGACGCGCTCCTGGTAATACGTCGTATCGATCAAGCCGACGCCGCTGTCGAGGCAGGCGGCGACGATCGCGCATTGCTCCTCGAATGAAGCCTGCGGATCGTTGCCGAGCTCGGCGATGAACGAATGGCCGCCGAGGCCGAGCTTCGCCGCCGTCATTCGACGATCTCCCCGTCCCGCGCGCTTTCCGCGAGGAACGTGCCGAAGTGATGGGCCGGCCGGTAGCCCAGCTCCTCCCGCTCCTTCGCCAGATCGGGCGGACGAACGGCGTCCGGCAGCCGGAAGCCGTATCGTTCGATCACGCGTTTCGCGCCGGGGTACAAGCGCTCCCACGCGTCCGCCGGCGCATCGGCGTACGACCGCGCGTCGTCCTCCGTGAACCGGTCCTCCCGAACGATATGATAGGCGCCGAACTTCTGCGGCCCCTCTACCGCCAGCTCCACGGCCCGCAGGACATCCCGCCGGTCGACGCCGCCGTGCAGCATGCGTTCGCCGTAGTGGCGAAGATCCCGGAACGGCGTGAAATCCGCCGGCCGCAGCATGATGACTTCGATGCCGTGACGCTCATGATTATAGCGGCACAGCTGTTCGCCGAGCTTCTTCGTGTACGCGTAAAAATCATCGCCGTAAACGGACATGCTCGACAGCCACACCACGCGGCGCACGCGGTTGCGGACCGCCGAGCGGAACATGTTGAACGTCCCCGTCACGTTCAAGGCGTAAAATTCCTCTTCGGAGCGCTGCCCCATATGGATGCCGTGCCAGGCCGGCGTATGCACGATGACGTCGGCGCCTTCGGACGCGGCGTCCAGCGCGCCCGGCTCGCGAACGTCCGCGAGATGGAACGGCAGCTCCGCGTCGACCTCGACGACGTCGGACAAGCGAATGTCGTGGTTTTCCCGCAGCAGCTCCGCGGCGCCCGAACCCACGCTGCCCGTAGCCCCGGTGATCAAGATGTTCATTCTGATTTCCCCTTCCCTGTGAACGGCCGGTTGGACCTGCCCTCAGTATACCAATGGCGCCGATCCGGGGTAAGGAGTGAAAAAACGTTTACTCAGTAACCTTGAGGTAACTGCCACCGCTGCCCGGTCGCGCCTCCAACGGTTCTGCATCCGGCCCGGCCGGCGCGCGTCCCGGCCGCAGCCGGACGGAACGCCGGGCGCTTAGGCGGGGACGGCGGCTTTCAGCAAGCTCCCGCAAGCCGCGAGATGCATCGCCTCGTGCATCAGCGCGAAGTTGAACAAATCGCCCGCGGCATGGAACTCGAGCGGTCCCTGCCGCAGGGGCGGCGCGAACGGCGCGTTCAGACGGTCCGGGGCGATGTCCGCGAACCGGTCGAGCTGGGCGGACAGCACGCGGAGCAGCTCCGCCTTGGACGGCGGCGCTTCCGTCCAATCCGCCGGCTTCGTGCCGGAGTCGAAGAAGGCGGCGTACGCGGACGGAATGGCGGAGCCGGACCCGAAGCAGAGCGTCATGTACGCGTCCGCCCAATAGACGAGATGGCCGACGTTCCAGCGTACGGTGTTGGTGAAGCCGGCGGGCTGGACGTCGAACAGCTCCTCGGGAATGGCGTCGACCTGCTGCAGCACGATCCGGCGCAGCGTCAGCGCCGAGTTTAAGATGATTTCGGACATGGATGATTCCTCCTTTGGGATGGTAACGGCCGATCTGTGCCCAGTATAGGCCACCTGCCGCGTCCGCTCAATGCAGCGCGCCTTACCGCCGGATTAAGCGAGACTTACCGATCGCCCTTGGAGCTCCCCCCGCGCGAACGCTATAATGGATGAGACCGGAACAATCGATTGCTATCGCGAAGAAGGGAGGTTCCGGCATGGAGCTGAAACAGCTGCACTATTTCATGGCGGTATGCGAGGAGCTGCATTTCGCGCGCGCCGCCGAGAAGACGGGCGTCAGCGCGCCGAACATCAGCCAGCAGATCCGCGGCCTGGAGGAAGAGCTCGGCGTCCTCCTGTTCGAGCGAAGCGGCAAGCGCATCCTCCTCACCGAGGCCGGCGAAATCCTGCGCGAGCACGGCGCGGCCGTCTTCGGGCATCTGCGCCGCGCAAGCGACGCCATCGCCGACCTGAAGCAGACGAAGGGCGGCTCGCTCGTCATCGGCGTGCTGCCCGGCGACGCCGACCTGATGTTCGATTCGCTGGTGCTCGCGTTCCACCGGGCGCATCCGGCGATCTCGCTCTCCCTGCTGGAGAGCGCCGACGTGACGGAGCGGGTGCTCGACCGCACCATCGACGTCGGGGTGACGATCGAACCGGTCGCCGACGAGCGCCTGACGAAGTTTCCGCTCTTCCGCGAGGAATTCGCGCTTGCGGTCGCCGCGTCCGACCCGCTCGCGCGGGAAGCGTCCGTCCCGCTGCGCCGGCTGCAGACCCTGAAGACCGTCCTCTTCCCGCCCGAGCACCAATGCCGTCGGCTGATCGACCGCTTCTGCATGGAGCACGGCTTCCGCCTGCGGCCGCATATGGAAACGACGACGCTCTCCTCCCTGCTCCGCATGGTCGAGAGCGGCATCGGCGCGTGCGTGCTGCCGCGCCTGCTGCTGGATCATATAGACCGCAAGGACATCGCGACCGTGCGCCTGACGCAGCCCGTGCCGAGCCAGGATATCTGCCTGATCTACCGCAGCGACCGCTACGTCGGCCATGCGATGCGCGCGTTCATCAAGGCGCTGCGCGGCCACGTCGAAGCAATCGTCGCGCAGGCGAATACGTCCTAAATCCGCCGAAGTCACTGCGGGGGTCGGCGGGCGTCAGCGCGGAAGCAGCCGCGCCGGCTGCCGGCCGCGCTTAGCCGGCAGCCAAAACAAACCGCCGGGGGTGCCCCGGCGGTTTGTTGGCTTGCCTGTATTCGGAACCGTCCGACGGATCGCCTTCGGAGTCGAGCTCCGGCCCTGCCCGGCTCGCCGAACGGCTCGCCGATGCCGGAAGCGGTCACTTGATCCCTCCGGAGCTCTTGATGTCGATGCTGACTTTCGGATGGAACGCCACCTTCGGATAGAGCGCCTGCCACGCTTTCCAATCCTTCTCCTTCCCATATCGGGTCGCGCGGTAGCGCAGTCCGAAGCCGACGGGATCGACGTTCAGGCGCTGCAGCTTCTGGAGAAGGCGCGCGTAACGCGTTTCCGCCTGCCGCTCGGCCAGCTGCTCGTAATAGGTCCAAGGCCGCGTATAGAACGCTTCCGTCGACTCCTCCGCCTGCGCGACGATGCGGCCCTTCAGGTTAATGGCCGGCGGAGCGTCGCGGATGTCGTACGCGTACCGGAAGCGATGCACGCTCAGCGCGAACTGGACCTGCTCCGTTTTCGTCTCGATGTCGAAGCTTTGGATACGGGCCACCAGTTCGTTGAAAATGCGCGTCTCTTCCGAGGTCAGAATCGCCTTCATCCGTTCCTTGTCGAAGACCGCGACTTGATCGATCAGGAACGCGCTGTCGTCGATCGTGCGAATGAGCGGGAGGTACGGATCGATGCCCTTCTCCCGCACCCGGCGGTGAAAATCGAACAGGCTTTCGGTCGCGATATACGAAGATTCGGTGCCGTCCCGGTCGAAGCTCAGGAAGAGGCTGTCGCCGGGGAACCGCTCGGAACTCGTCTTGACGTTCAACACCGCTTCGGCCGACGGATCGCCGAGCGCCATGTAGGAACAGCTTTGGATGTCGCGGCGGCGCAAAAACCAATCGAGCATGTCTTTCTCGAGGATTTTGCCGCTTATCGCCTTGCCGACGACGATCATTTTCGACTGGGAGAAATCCAACTCTTTGTCGACCTTCGATTTGATGTGCCGCACGGCTTCCGTGATGGTGCTGGCGTCGTCGGATACGAGCCGGTACGCGTTCGTCTGGCCCGGTTGGATTTTGGGGAACGGAATCGCGAGCTTCAACGAGACGCGGAACGGCTTGTCTTCGATGCCGGACCCGTCGATGCCGATGGCCATGACGAAGAAACGGCGATCGATATCCTTGAAGCCGCAGCCCGGCAGCGCCGCGATCGACAACATCCATAGGCCGAGCAGCACCTTCGCCCCGTTCTTCATGCCCCGGTCTCCCGTACCCGCTTCCCGCGCGAGAGCAGGAAGACGAGCAGCACGAACAGCAATTCGAATCCGAGACTGATGCGCATCCACGATGCATAGGTCCGGAACAGCGTTCCTTCATCCATCCGAAGGCCGGCGACGACCGTCGCAACGGACGCGACCGCGCAGATGGCGAAAGCGAGCAGCACGTCGGAAGGCGGCCGTTTCTTCGGCTGGTAACGCCGGAAGCAGGCGCCGATCGTCTGCGCGCCGATATGCCACGCCATCATGCCGAAGACGAACGCAAGCACGAGAGAAACGAGCAGATAGATGGAGATGACCCGTTCGATCAGGATGTATTTAATGCGGATGGCGTCCACCGTCGAGACCCACGTATAGATGTAATCCCCCACGCCGTCCGTCCCGTGGAAGCCGATCGGAATGAAGAACGACAGCAGCTCCAGCACGAAGCCCAGAATCGGGATGACCCATAAATACCGGATCTTCCGATCCTCCGTAAACTCGCGGTTGAAGATCGCGAGGCCGAGGAAGCCCGCGAACGTATTCGTGGAAGCCGATACGCTGTTCCAGGACGGGATCGACCACGCGTAATCCAGCATGACCCGCATGGCATCCGTATTAAGACTCCTGCTGAAGACGCCGTGCAGCAGCAAGACAAGGAGCAGCGGAACGCTGAGCACGAACGCGATTTCCGTGCTGTACAGCACCGTCTTCGACGTCTGCGCCGCCGCGAAGCACGTTACCGTCACGAATAAGATCAGCAGCGTCGACGGCGCCATGTCCGGGTTCAAGTACTTGGCGAAGACGTAGGTGCAGTGAATCCAGACGAATCCGCCCGTCGCGAGCGAGACCGTGCCGAGCGCGAGCAGCATCGGCACATAGACTGCCTTCGGCAGCAGAGCGGCCGCGATTTCCGGCAGCCCCTGCCCTTTGAACCGGCTCATCGCGCCGGTAAAGGCGAGGATCAGGACGAATCCGATCAGCGGCCCGATCGCGAAGGACGCGATCGCGCCGTCGTACCGCTCGTTCATGTGCACGCGCGGAACGAAGATCACGGTATGGATGATCATGGACACGCCCACGAAATAAAAGAAATATCGCGTCAAACCCGCTCACCTGCTCTTCTTGGCTTCCTTGGGAAACAGCTTCAGGTACGGCCGCCCGAAACTCCTGAGGCTCGTCGCGTAGACGATGAAACCGAAAATTCCCGTCACGACGCCGGCCAATCCGAAATAAATGGCCAGGACGGCGAGCGGAAATTTGGCGGCGCGCATGGCGTAGCTCATCGTATTGATCGGAATGACGAAGTTCGAGATCGCGACCGCGGAAGCGATAATGATCATGATGCTGCTCACGAGACCGGCTTCCTGCGCCGCCTGTCCCAGGATGAGGCCGCCTACCGTCGTCGCCGTCGACCCGATGTGCTTGGGCAGCCGGATGCTCGCTTCCGTCAGCGCCTCGGTCAGGAACAGCATGAAGAAGACTTCGTAGAACGAGGCGTACGGCACCGCCGCGCGGCTGCCGGCGATTTCGATCGCGAGCTGCGCCCGCAGAAATTCCGGATTGTACGAAACGAACGCGATGTACAACGCCGGCAGCGTCGTCGTAATGAAGGCGCACAGATACCGCATCGCCTGCAGCGGCCGGGTCAGCCACGGAAATTGGTACGCGTCTTCCATGGAAACCATGAAATCGTAGAACACCGCCGGGAAATAAATCGAGAACGGCGTGCCGTCCAGCAGCAGGACGACCTTGCCTTGAGCGAGGTTCAGGACCGTCCGGTCGGGCCGGTCCGTCGCCATCGCCGTCGGGAGCAGCTGAAACCGTTCCGTTAGCAGCACGGTGAGCTGGTTGGCGGCCTGCACGACTTCCGCGTCGATCTTCGTCAGCTTGCGGTCGAGTTCCAGCAGCACGTCCGGCTCCACCTTCGACTGGTCGTAGACGATCGCCAGCCGCGTGCGGCTCGAAGTGCCGATCTCCGTATATTCAACCCGCAGATCCTTCGAGGGATACCGCATCCGCAGAATGCGCACGTTCGACTCGATATCCTCCGACAACGACGTCTGGGGCCCTTGCAAAATGCTCTCCATCGACGCATCCGAAGCTTTGGTCGCAGGCGCCTTCGAGGCCTCGACGGCGGCGATCCTTCCTTCCAGCATCACAAGCGCGTAGCCATGAAGAAGCTTGTCGGCGGTTTGTCGCCCCGGCGCGGCCGGCTCGTAGCCGGAGACGAGCGTCAGCTTCGCGGCAAACTCCCGCAGCGTCGCGGAGGAGGCAAAGGCGGCCATGACGGTTTGCTGAATATAGTTCTTATCGCAGAGCGAGGACAAATAATACAAGTGCGCGGCGTCGCCGGCGAGTCTCAGTTCGCGGCTGACGAGGTCGACGGATTTCGTCACGCCCGGGACGGCGTCCTCCAGGTTGAACCGCTCCATGGCGCCACCTTCCTTGACTTTCCTTTGGCGGTTAGGCTTCCCTGCACCGGCGGTTCGTATCCATTAGCGGCCCGACGCGCCAAAAAAACCGCGGATTGGCATTCGCGGTTTTTCTCGCGGTTCCTGTTTCATGTGCTCGCTCGTTCGCGAAGGGAGCCCAGCCCTATTCCTTCACGGAGCCGAGCATGATGCCGGAGATGAAATACTTCTGCAGGAACGGATAGACGCACAGGATCGGAATGGACGCCACGAACACCTGCGCCGACTTGATCGTCCGGTCGGATACCATGCTCATCAGCTTGGCGTATTGCTGCGTCATGACCTGCGAGTTGGATTGCACCAGAATCGTCTGCAGATACGATTGCAGCGGATAGTTCTTCTGGTTGTTCATGTAGATCAGCCCGTCGAACCAAGCGTTCCAGTGGCCGACGGCGATGAACACGACGAGCGTCGCCAGAATCGGCATCGACAAGGCCAGGTACAGCTGCGCCAAGATCCGGAAATGGCCGGCGCCGTCCATGAACGCCGATTCCTCGATCTCCTTCGGAATGCCGCGGAAGAAGTTCGACAGCAGCAGCACGTTGAAGACCGACACCGCGCCGGGCAGGACGAGCGCCCAGACGGAATCGAGAATGCCCGTGTACTTGACGATCATGAACGACGGCACGAGGCCGCCCGAGAACAGCATCGTCACGACAAGGTACCAGGCGAAGGCCGATTGGTGCTTGAACGACGCCTTGTTCTTCGACAGCGGGTAGGCGATCAGGATCGTCAGCAGCATGCTGACGGCCGTTCCGAGCACGACGCGTTCGATCGAGACGCCCATCGCGGTCCAATACTCCGATTTGTTCAAAATGTATGCGTACGACTTGAGCGTCGCCTTGACCGGCCACAGCGTCACCTCGCCCGCGTTGACCGCGCTGCTCGCGCTGAGCGAGACGGACAGCACGTGGATCATCGGCACCACGCAGCTCAGCGAGAAGAGAACAAACAACAATCCGTTCAGCGTCGCGAACGCACGCCTTCCGATAGAACGATCCGGCATAATCGGCGTTCCCTCCTTTTCCTAGAAGATCCGGTGATCCGATACTTTGCGCGCGACGTAATACGAGACCGAAATGAGCGCGAGGCTGACGACCGACCGGAACAGCCCGATCGCCGACGCGAGCGAATACTGCGACTGCTGCAGGCCCATCCGGTACACCCACGTGTCGATGACGTCGCCCGTCGAATAGACGAGCGGGCTGTACAGCATGAGCACCTGCTCGAAGCCGGCGTTCAGGATGTAGCCCATGCTGAGCGTCATCATGAGGATGATCGTCGACTTGATGCCGGGAATCGTGATGTGCAGGATTTGCTTGAACCGGCTTGCCCCGTCCATGACGGCCGCCTCGTACAGCGTCGGATCGATGGTCGTGATGGCGGCCAGGAACACGATCGTCCCGAAGCCGGTCACCTGCCACGTCTCCGTGCCGACCAGCACGTACGGGAACAGCGACGCCTTCGACAGGAACACGACCGGCTCGAAGCCGAGCTTGCCGAGCAGCATATTGATCAGCCCTTCCCGGGAAAGCAGGTCGCGCAGGATGCCGCCGAGGATGACCCAGGACAGAAAATACGGGAAGTAGATGATCGTCTGCACGACGCGGCGGAAGAGCTTCGAGACGATCTCGTTCAGCAGCACCGCCACGACGATCGCCGCGAGCGTCTCGACGACGATTTTCATCGAGGCGATGAAGAGCGTGTTCAGCACGACCTGCTTCACGTCGGGAATGTACGCGAGCCGCCGGAAGTTAGCGAAGCCGACCCAGTCGGAACGGAAAAACCCGAGGCTCGGCTCGAACCGCTGGAACGACATGACGACCCCGAACATCGGGAGATAGGCGTAGACGAACAAGACGGCGACCGGCGCGATCAGCATGACGTAGAGGGCCAGCTGGCGGCGCGGGATCGTTAAGGCATGCAGCAGTTTCATGGCTTCCCTTCACTCCATTCGGCTTCCGCCGCCCGCGGGATGACGGCGGCCGCGGACGAGCGTCCGTCCGCAGCCGGTCTGCCGCGGGCGCCGGCGGTCTAATTGCTGTCGAACCAGCTTTGGATGCTTTCCTTGTTCTTCGCTTCGAACCACTTGTTCACGCCGGGATAAACCGCCGACATGTAGATCGCGTCGTACTGCTTCAGGAAGTCGTCGTATTGGCCGATGTCGCCGCCTTTGACCACGTTCAGGAACATGACGTCCCACGCCTTCTTGATGATCGGCGCGTTGTCGATCATTTCCTGCGTCGGCATCGCCGTATATTCGTTCATCTGGAACGCCTTGTTCTTGATGTAACCGTCGACGACCGCGAGGCTGCCCTGGTCGGTATACGACAGGTAGGACGGGAAGCCGGCCTTGTCGTTCTTGTCGGCGTACGCCTTCGCCTGGTCGTAGAACAGCTTGTCGGATTCCGGCATGCCGTCCGCCTTGCCCGTCTTGAACGCATTGCTGACGACCTGGAACGCCTCGTAGTTGAACGACGGATTGTACACCGGCATCGGATACGCCAGGAAAATGCCGGAATTGTCCTTCGGATCGGTGTTGTACTTGCCGAACTGCATCGTCTCCGGATTGTTGTTCAAGTCGTGGTACAGGTTCTCCATCTTCACGAGCGCTTCGGGATGCTCGACCCCTTTGCGCGCCACGCTGATGCCGAGCACGGTCGCGGCCGTCACGGAGGACTTGGCCTGCTCGCCGTCCGCCGAAGGAATGGCAACCGGCAGCCACTTGTTGTCCGGGTGCTTGTCGAGGTTCAGGTTCAGCGGCCACCACGCGTCCCACAGCCCGCCGAAGACGACGCCGGACTGGTTGTTGACGATGGACTCGTTGTACTTCGTATCGTCGAACGTCGCGAAGTCGGGGTTGATGTAGCCCTTCTTGTAATAGTCCTGCAGCTTGAGCAGCGCCTTGCGCGTGTTCTCGCGGTGCTCGGGACCGAACATGCCGTCCTCCAGCTCGCCCTTGCCGTTCTTGACCCAGATGTTCGGGTAGGCATGGAACATGTTGAAGAACGCGTCGCCGATGCCCCAGAAATTCGACGCGATGTTCGCGTCCGCGAGCGCGATCGGGTATTTCTCGCCGCCGCCGTCGTAGTCGTTGTTCTTGAACGCGTTTAGAATCTTGTCGAGGTCGTCGACCGTCTTCGGCAGCGTCAGGCCCGCCTTCTCCGCGTTATCCGAGCGCATCCACAGCATGTAGCCGGAATCGTGGTACGTCTGGCCGTTCGGAATGCCGTAGACTTTGCCGTTCTTGGTGACGCCTTCGAGCAAGCCCGCGTAATCGCCGGTCAAATATTTCTTCATGTATTTCGAGCCGTAGTCCTGCAGCGCCTGGGTCAAATCCGCCAGCTGTCCCGTCGAGGCGAGCCGTTCGAACTGCGATGGGGAGACGTAGAAGAAGTCCGGCAGGTCGCCGCTCGCGATCATGAGGTTCATCTTCTCTTCGCCCTGCGCGCCCGGCGACGTCCAGTTGAACTTCAGGTCGATGCCGAGCTTCTCGGCCCACGTACGCGTGTAGATGTTGCTCTCGAGCGTGTCGGGCTTCTTGAGGTTGGTCGCCACCTCGTTGTTCGTGTGCACGGTCGTGACCGTGATCGGCGGATCGTATTTGCCGTACGGATCCTGCGGCGGCTCCGCGTTCGGATCGAGCTGCACGGCCGTCTCCGAGGCCGCGCTGCCGTTCTTCGTCCCGGCGTTCGCGTCCGATGCGTTCCCCGTACCGCCGTTGCCGTTGCCGTTTCCGTTGCCGGAGCAAGCCGCCAGAATCAGCGTCAAGGAAAGGCCGACGGCGAGCGGCGCAACCGCGTTCTTCTTGTTCATGCTGGATTTCCCCCTGTACGAGCCGGATGAGCCCGTCGTTTTGAGTAGCGCAGGACGTTTCGCGTTGTAAGCGCTTTACATCTGAATGCATTATAGAGCACGCGCCTTGGCCCGTATTGTATAATCGCGATGCCATTTGTAAAATTGTCATAAAAAAATGGCGACCCCGATCGCGGGAGCCGCCGTTTCTTCCTCGATTCAAGCCTTCTTTCCGCGCCGTTGCAGGCTTCGGCCGTTCGGACCTCCTCCACCCCGCTTCATTAAGGCACCCGGCCCCGATTGTAAATTTTCGCTCCGCCGCTTGTCCCGGGGCCATCGACGCGCCACCCGCTTCGCTACGCATAGCCGTGCTGCTCGCGGTATTCCTGCGGCGTCCGCGAGACGCTCGCCCGGAACGCCTTGGAGAAATGCGCCCCGTCGTAGAAGCCGCTGACGATCGCGATCTCGGTGATCGGCATCGTCGTCGTCTCGAGCAGCCGCTTGGCGCTCTCGATGCGCGCGGAGAGCACGTATTGGCCGATCGTCGTTCCCGTCACCGTCTTGAAGAGCTGGTTCAGGTAGCGCTCGTTCAGCCCGTGGCGGGCGGCTACCTCCGGCAGCCGGATTTTGCCTCCGATGTCCATCCGTTCCTGCAAGTCCTCGATGACCTGCCGGACGATCAGCTCGTGCTTGTTCCGGTGGCCGGCATGCTCGGCGAGTTCCATGTAGATTTTCACGAAGATGTGCAGGAAATAATTCTTGGCCAGCACCGAGACGTGCCGGTCCATGCGCAGCTCCGTCATGAAAGCGCGGAATTCCGCCTGCAGGCCCGGCATCGCCAGCGGGGCCGCTTCGAAGTCGAGCAGCCGGAACAGCTCGGCCATGCGCGCGTTCAGATCCGGCGCATCGAACCGGAACATGACGTAGTAGAGATCGAACGAGCCTTCCTCGCAGAAGCTGCTGCGGACGTCGTCCGGCACGTAGATGAGGTCGCCGTGCTTGAAATGCAGCGTCCGCTTGTCCTGCACCACGGTGTTCGTCCCCCGCGTGTAATAGTTCAGCTCGAAGCCCGAGCCCGCGCCGTTCCAGCCCCGGTCCCGCCAGAAGCCGAACGCCGGGAACGAAAACCGGTGCCATTCCCGGTCGAACAATTCGATCAGCGATTTCAGATGCGACGCCGGTTTGAAGCTGTTCATCGCGCAGCGCTCCCCCGCTTTTTCTTACAATTTTACAATTGATAGAATAACTATACAATACGGATCGCGGATTGTGAACTATACTCGAAGTAGTTCTGCAGGGGACGAACATGCGAAGAGGGATGTGGGCCATGAAGGAGACGCTCGGACTTATCACGCAAGAAGATAAAGAATTTTACAAGGAGAACGGCTACTGGGTCAGCCCGGTGCTGTTCGGCGAGGACGAAATCGCGGAGCTCCGCCGCGCCCATGACCGCATCTGGTCGTTCGATTACGACGGCGACGGCTACCCGCTGGAAGAATGGCGCCCGTCGAACAATCCCAAGATGCTCCGTAAAATCGACAATTCCTGGTGGATCAACGACGCCGTTCGCAAGACGGTCACGAACCCCGTGCTCGGCCGGATCGCGGCGGGCCTGATGGACAGCTCCGGCGCGCGGCTGTGGTACGACCAGGTCATTTACAAGCCCGGCACCGGCACCGGCGAGAAGGACGCCTTGTCCCCCGGCAACGTCGGCTGGCATCAGGACTATATCTACTGGCAGTGCACGGATACCCCGAATCTGGTCACCGCCTGGATCGCCCTGCAGGACACGGACCTGACGAACGGCTGCATGTCCGTCGTGCCCGGTTCGCACAAGTGGGGGCTGCTCGAGGGCAGCGACGCGTTCTTCAACCGCGATCTGGAGACGGTCAAGAACCGCATCGCCCGGGAATCCGGACGCGAATGGAAGGAAGTCCCGGTCACGCTGAAGGCCGGCCAGGCCAGCTTCCACCACGCGCTGACGATCCACGGCTCCGGCCAAAACCATTCGGCGGATCCGCGCCTCTCCGTCGTCGCGCATCTCATGCCGGACGGCATGGCCTACAAGAAGCACGGCCATCACAACGTCGACAACATCCGGCTGCTCGGCCCCCGCCCGAAGGAAGGCCAGCGCTACGACAATCACTATTGGCCGCTGCTGTACGCCGAACATTCGCATCAAGACTAACCGCTCCCGCATAACAATTCGGCCGACAAGGGCCCCTGGAGGTTACCGACAATGAAAATGCAACTGACGCCCGAAGAACGGCAGTCCGGCAAGCTGGATCCCGAGAAGCTCGCGATCGCCGTCGAGCAAGTCAAAGCAAACGGTTACATCGTGCTCGACAAAGTGTACGGCGACGAGCAAATGGCGGAGCTGCGCGGCGCGTTCGACCCGCTGTTCGACGAGTACATCGAGCGCCGCGGCTACAACACCGGCACGAACCGCGCCCAGATGCACCTGCCGTTCCGGGCGCCGTTCAACGACCCGTCCATTCTCGAGCATCCGATCGCCATGGCCATCATCGACGGGGTGCTCGGCCCATACAGCAAGATCAGCTACTTCGCGTCCGATACGCCGATGCCCGGCTCGGATTACCAGGCCGTGCATTGCGACATCAACCCGCTGTTCCCCGAGCTGTCGGTGCCGCTGCCTCCCTTCAGCCTCGTGCTGAACATTCCGCTCGTCGACACGACCGAGGAGAACGGCCCGCTCGAGATTTGGCCGGGCGGCACGCACCTGCACGGCGACCGGGCGAACCAGGACACGCTCGGCGGCGTCGTCAATCCGCACATGCACATCGTGCGCGCGTCGCAGTACATGCACTCCGAGAAGGTGTACATGTCCGCCGGCTCCATCGTCATCCGCGACATCCGGATGTGGCACCGCGGCACGCCGAACCGTTCGGACTACCGCCGCACGAACATCGCCTTGATCTACAACCGCGACTGGTACGGCTCGGGCTATTCCATCCAAATCCCGCGCGAAACGTACGACGCCCTGCCGAAGCGCTCGCAGCAGCTGCTCCGCGCCGAGAAGGTCGGCTATCCGGTGATGATGCCGTGGGAATGGTAAGATCGTCATGGTCGTCGCCGCCCGCCGCCGGGCCTGGCTTGGATTAACCGGCCGGCTGCAGGTACGCGGCGGCATGCGGACGCACGAAAGGCCCGTTCCGGGAGGAACGGGCCTTTCGGCGGTTGCGCAAGCGGGTCAGGCTCGCGCCAGAGGCTAGCGAGCCGCCTCACGGGGCCAAGCAGGCCAGCGCTTCCGCAGTCCGAAGCATCGTCGGCGCCGAGTCAGGCGGACGTCTCCGTCGCCTCCGCCTTGCCCGACATCGCCTGCAGCTTCTTCTTGGCGCGATGAATGAGCGTCTTCACGGCGCCGACGGACAAGTTCAGGATCGACGCCAGCTGCTTGTACGACAAGCCGTACTCGTACACGAGCACGAGCGCCTTGCGCGCTTCCGGCTTCAAGCTTTCGAGCAGCTCGTATTCGTCCGGCACCTCGGCGAACCGCCCGATTCCGCCGTCGCCCGAGCCGGACACGGCTTCCATCCGTTCGCTCGAGATTTCGAGGCTGCGCACCCGCTTGCGGTACAGGTCGATCGCGGTATTGCGCGCGATGACGGTCAGCCAGCCTTCCTGAACGTCCGCCGCACCCGTCTCGCCGAGCCGGCGGAATATTTTGATGAACGTCTCCTGCGCCGCGTCCTGGGCCAGAAAATGATCGCGCAAAATCGCGTGCGCGCAATAATAGACGTGCTTGTAATGCCGTTGGTAACAGGCGTCGAACGTATCCCCGGCATCGTACGCGGCCGCCGGGCCGCCGGCCTGCGCGCCCGCGCCGCGCGGCTCGCCTTCCCCCGCGTCCGGACCGAAGGCGCCGAGGCCTGTCCGCGCGGCGAGATAACCGCCGTATCCCGAATCGTCCGGAGCATCGTGATGCCGTTCCGTGTTTGGTGACATTTCGCTTCCTCGCTTTCGAGCTTCCGTTTCGTCCGTTTCATCATAAACAATGAACTTTAAAGAGAACCTAAGCAATTCTTAAATTTTTATAAAATCGTAACTCGGAGGCCGAACGGAACCGCGGGCGCGATAGCCGGAAATAAAAAAGCAGCCCCTCGCGGGACCGCTTGCCGGCTTACGTATGCGCGTCGCGCGCTTCGGCGGCGAACAGCCGCCCCTGGGCCGCGCCGGTCAAAGCGGCCGCGATCGGCTGCGAATCGCCCGTTCCGTTCGCCGCCCTATCCGGCGTCGGACGCGCCGTGTCGTATGGAGCCCGCGTCCTGCCGCCCTGCTCCCGGTTCGTTCGCCCGCGGAACGGATTCGCCGCGAGGAGCCGGTAGCCGATGCAGCCGAGCAGGCCGCCGGCGGAATTCAGAATCATGTCGTCGACGTCGAAGCGGCCGATGGCGAAGACCGCCTGCGCGCTTTCGAAGCAGAAGCTCAGGCCGAACGAACAGATCAGCGCGCCGAAGAGCGAGATGCCGTTGCGGGACAGCAGGCCGAGAAACACGCCGAAGGGCAGGAATATCGCGACGTTGCCAACGACGTTGACGAAGCCGTGCGGCGTCATGACGTGAACGGTCCGCGAAATTTCCTCGAACGGGACGAGATTGCCCGCGTGCACCCGCCAGCTGACGTCTTGGGGATTGCGGACGCTCCGCAGCAATTCCGCCCACAGATAGCCGGGCGAGATCGGATTGAACTTGAAGAGGACGATTTTGAATAATACGTACATATAGAGCACGAACGAGGCGAGCTCGAGCTTATGCGCCAGCTTTTCTTTCATGGGCGATCCCTGCTTTCCGGTGGTCTTTGTTTCGCGTAAGACCAGCTTAAGGCAGACTCCTTAAAGAGAAAGCGGGGAATTTTTAAGTTTTCCTAAAAAGCCGCCCGGATCGCGGCGCGCGTGCGCCGCGCGGGAAGCGCCGTACTGCTGCCGGCCGCGTCCGGCGCGGCTCCTCCGATCCCCGCGCCGCGTCAGAACCCGTGCGCCCAATGGATAATGAGCGGCAGATACAGGAAGCTCGCGACCGTCGTGATCGCGACGTTCAGCGCCGTCATCTCCGGATCGCCGCCGTACTTCTCCATCATGACGACGGAATTGATCGCCGACGGCATCGAGGATTGGACGAACAGCACGGACGCCTCCAGCCCGCGCAGTCCGAGCAGCGAGATCGCGAGCCAGGACAGCAGCGGCACCCCGGCGATCCGCATGGCGACGGCGATCCAGAGCTCGCGCCGCATCCCGCTGCGCCAGTTGGCCTTCCGCAGCTGCATGCCGAGGATGAGCAGCACGACCGCGGCATAGGCGCCGCCGATGAGCCGGAATCCGTCCGCGAGGCTGCCCGGCAGCGGAATGCGCAGCGCGTACAGCAGCAGGCCGGCGGCCGCGGCGTAGATCAGCGGATTGCGCGCCATCGCGACGGCGGCCTGGCGCGGACTGAACGAGCTGCGGGACGAAATGTACAGCCCGAGCGTGTTGACGAGCACGATATGCAGCACCACGTTCGTCACGCCGATCGCGAAGCCTTCCGTGCCGAACGCGAGCAGGAGCAGCGGCAGCCCGTAATTGTTGGAATTGGCGAAGATCGTCGTCATCTCCATGGACCGGAGCGACGAGCGGTCGAAGCGGAGCGCCTTGCCCGCCGCGAGCGACGCCGCCCAGCACAGCGCGGTCTGAAGCGCCGTGAACAGCGCGATATGCCCGAACGAAGACGAACCGAGGCTGCTGCCGGCGAACGAGCCGACGATGAGGCAGGGCGACAGGACGAACAGGCTGAGGTCGGCCAGTATCTTCGTATCCGGGGACCTGAATGCCTGGAAGAGATAGCCGAGGAGACACGCCATCAAGATCGGCACGCTGACCGAGCCGAAAATCGAAATGTAGGATTGCATGGGAACGCCTGCCTTTCTTTCGTGGCCGTTGGATTTACTTGTCATTGTATACGGCGGCGGCCATGCGTTGAAATATATAAATCGAATGAGTTTTATAAAGCCAGCCTATAGAGAGGCGGCGATACAAATCTAGCATCGCCGGGGACCGGGGCTGATCTTCATCGCCCGTCTTGGCTGGCTTGCTTCGGCCGCATCAAAATAACACATCAATTGCGCGGTTCGGGCCATAGGCTTCGGCGCGGGCGATCTGCCATAATAGGGGCAAGCAAGCGATACCAGCCGTTTCGGAAAGGGGAATCCGCATGTTGAAATTTTCCGGCATCGCCAACCCGTACGCGCTCGGCAAATACGGCGTCGAGCAGAATGCCCGCGTCCTGCAGCGCTACCGGTTCCTGCACGAAGGTCTGCTGAAGGCGGCGGCCGGCCAGCTCCCCGGACGCGAGGATTGGGACCTTCGGGTGGCCATGTGCCGCCACATGTACGAGGACGCCGAGATCGCGAACCAGTGGCGCGAGCGGATCCCGGAGCTCCGCACGTCGAGCGCCGTCCTGTCGAAGGAGCCCGACCCGGTCCTCTCCCTCCTGATGGACGAGCTCGTCCACGCCCGGAGCGACCTGGAATGGGCATCCGCCGTCTACGAAGTCGTCAAGCCGGCTTTGCTGGCCGCTTACCGGGAACATATGGCGGCCACCCAGCAGATCGTCGACCAGCCGACGATCCGCGTATTGCGCGGCGCGATTCTCGATCTCGAAGCGCAGCTCGAATGGGGCGGGGCGTTTCTGGCCGGGCTGCGCGCCTCGGCGGCCGCGCAGGACGCGACCGCTGAAGCGGCTGCCGCACCGGACGCGACCGCGCAGGACGCGCCGCCGTTCGCCGACGCGATCGCCGCCTTCCTCGCGGCGGCCGGCGGCGTCGCGGGCGAGCTGCCCCGGCCGACGGATCTGCCGCGCCGCGGGCGCTCCCGCACGCCGTATGCCGTGCCGGGCAGATCCGTCCGCGATCCCCGCAAGATGGGCGAAACGACGTGGGCGCGGACGAGCGTCGCGAATCCGCCGGACGATCCCGCGGGGCGCGAGCTGCTCATGAAGATGCGCGTCCGCCAGGAAGAGATGACCGCGTGCGACCTGGTCGCGGCGGTGCTGTACGGCCAGAAGAACATGCCGTGGGCGTTCTACCGCGATCTCGCGCGCCACATTTGGGACGAAGCGCGGCACGCCATGTTCGGACAGGCGGCGCTTGAAGCCGACGGGCACGAATGGATGTCCCGGCCGCAGTACACGTCCGATTACGACATCAACGCGGACAAAATTCCCGCCGTGCAGTACGCGTGGCTCAGCATCGGCATCGAGGAAGGCGCGATGATCAGCCTCGGCAAGAAGAAGGAGTACGAGTGGTGCCGCGACGAAGCGAAGCATCCGCTCATGGCGCAGTTCCAGGATTACGACTGGGCGGACGAAATCGTCCACGCGAACCTCGGGCGAAAGTGGACGCCGGACCTGATGGGCGAGGAGCTTCCCTTCGTCCGCGAGGCGGCGCGGAAGGAGCTGCGGCACTTCTTCGCCGAAGTCGACAAAGCGAACAAGGCGTTCGCCCGCGGCGAAGCGTCCAAAGCCTAGCGCGGCGCGGCGAAAACAGCGGTAACGCAAAGAGCGGCAGCCACGGACCCCCGTCCCGGACTGCCGCTCTTCGGCGCATTCGCGCTTGTCATGACCGGCGCGCGCTTCATTCGCGCGGTCCGATCGGCTCCGCCGCCGTCTCGTACAGCGCCGGATCCAGCGCGCGCACGAACGGCGACCATGCCCCGGCGGCGTACAGCGTCAGCCGGTGCATCGCGCGCGTGCACGCCGTGTAGAACAGCTTCCGCTCGCTTTCCTGCGCGTACGCTTCCTCCCCGGCGTCATGGATCAGCACGGCGTCGAACTCCACGCCCTTGGCGAGGTAGGCGGGGATGACCATGATCCCCTTCTCGTAGGACGGCGATGCCTTGTCGATGAGCCGCGCGTCCGCGCGGCCGCAAGCGGCCAGCGCGCGGTGGGCGGCCTCGGCCTCCGCGGCCGTCTTCGTCACGACGGCGACGGAGCCGAAGCCTTCCGCGGTCAGCGCGGCGAGATCCGCGGCGATGCGCTTCGCCCGCGCGTCGCCGCTCTCCGTCCGGACGAGCAGCGGCTTGGGACCCGGCCGGTCGAACGGCACGATCTCTTCGCCGCCCGCCAGCATCGCGCGCGTGAAATCCGCGATTTCCCGCGTGGACCGGTAGCTGCGCGCGAGCCGGATCACGTTCGTGTCCGCTTCGCCGTACAGCCGGAGCAGCGGCGAATCCGCGCCGCCCAGCTCGGTGGCCTGCGCGAAGATCGCCTGGCCGAAGTCGCCGAGCACCGTCATGCGCGCATGCGGAAACAGCTTGCGGAGATACGCGTACTGAAACACCGAATAGTCCTGTCCTTCGTCGACGAAGACATGCCGCACCTGCGTATTCGTCCGGACGCCCTCGATCAGCTCCTTCAGGTACAAATACGGCGTCGCGTCCTCGTAGAACAGCTCGCGCCGGTTCAGCTTCTCCGCCGTCTGGCGGCAAATGTCCGCCCACTCTGCCGGCGCGTCCGTCTCGTTCGTCAGCTCCGCGTAGGAGGTCCCGCTCTCGAACAGCCGGCCGTACATGCCCGCGAAGTCCAGGAACTTCAACCGTTTCACGCTCCGCCGCAGCGGCTTGAAGCGCTCCTTCACGATCGTCTTGCGGAGCAGCGCTTCTTCCCGGTCGGCCAGATCGAACACGTCCTCGACCCGTTCGCGCCGGTTATGGATCGCGTCGTCGGCTTCGACGTACTGCTCGGCGAACATGAAGATGCCTTCGTCGCGCCGGTATTCCTGCAGCAGCTCGTCGTACGATTCGGCATATTGCCCCCGGTCGAGGTATTGCGCCTCTTCCTGCGCCCACTGCGCCTTCCGCTCCTTCCGCTCCAGCGCGGCCAGCTCGCGCAGCAGCCATTCCTGCAGCAGCGCGACGCGGTTCGGCAGCCGGATCGAACGGTCGAAGCCGTAGAAGCGGGCCGCCATGTCTTCCGCCGAGATGAGCTCCCGGCCCATGAACCGGATGCCGGCGAAGCGCAGCCCTTCCTCCCCGAGCCGCGCCGCGTACGCGTCGAGCGCCAGCCGGTACGCCTCGGAAGCCTTGTACGCCATCCCCGCCATACGGGCGCCGTAGTCCGGCGTTTCCGTCTGCGTCAACGCGTATTCGATCTGGTCGAACGGATCCTCGAGCCGGAACGACTTGCCGAGCCAATAGTCGAGGTAATCCTGGAACGTCGTCTGCTGCATGTTCTCCTCGCCGAGCTCCGGGAGCACCGTGGAGACATAGCCGTTAAAGAGCGGATTCGGCGAGAACAGCACGATCTGGTCCGCCTTGAGCCGGTCCCGGTATTTGTACAGCAGGTACGCGGCCCGCTGCAGGGCGGCCGACGTCTTCCCGCTGCCGGCCGCGCCCTGGACGATCAGCATGCGGCTGCGATCGTCGCGGATGACGGCGTTCTGCTCGCGCTGGATCGTCGCGACGATGGATTTCATGCGGTTGTCGGCGCCGTGGCCGAGCACCTGCTGCAGCAGTTCGTCCCCGATCGTCACGCTCGCGTCGAACACGCTCCGCAGCTCGCCGTCCTGAATGCGGTACTGCCGCTTCAGCGTCATGGTTCCGCCGACCGTGCCGCCGGGCGTATCGTAAGACGCGGGTCCCGGAACGTGGTCGTAGTACAGGCTCGCGACCGGCGTGCGCCAGTCGTACACGAGGAAGCTCATCGCCTCCTCGTCGGCGAATGACGAGACGCCGATGTAGACGGGCTCCTCGACGGACTCGCCCGCTTCGCGAAAATCGACGCGCCCGAAATACGGCGACGCCTGCAGCCGCCGGAGATTGTTCCGCTGCCGCAGCAGCAGCCGCTGGCTGCGTTCCCGTTCGGCCAGCACCGCTTCCTGCTGCCGGATGCTGAAGAACGTCTCCTCGTAGTCCTCCGACGTGCTCGTATTGACCGTGACCTCTTCCCAAAACCGCTTCCGAATGTCCGCCGCCTGTTCCTGCAGCCCGTCGACCTGCGGGTCCAGCTCGGCGATTTTGGCCGCTAATTTAGCCTCCACCAGCGCCAGCCGTTCCCGTTCCCGTCCCCAGTCCGTTGCGTTGCTCATGCCGACAACACGCTCCTTTGCGTCATGTAATGGAGAATGCAAACGATGAGTTGACATTCCGTGCGTCCCTGTGATATTATTAAATTGTAAGTAAAATAGCCTTACTACACCCACAATTTAAAAAAGACACAATGGAGTTTCCATCTTACCATAGCATTACGTGATGCGCAATACATAAAGCCGCAGGCATTTGCCTGCGGCTTTTTTTTTTGAGTTGCCAATCGGAGTCGGCTATTGATGGCGAAGCCTATCTCGGACAGGACGGTACGCGGCGGTTAACCGCCGCGTACCGCGCCCTTCTAACGCCCTACGAGCTCAGCTTCTGGCGGACGGGAACGTTAACGCCCGGCTGGTTCTTCTTTTGCGCCAAGCCGTAATACGCGAGCAGCGCCAGCATGCTCGTCGACAGGATGATCACGCCCATCGGCACGGCCGAGTATTCACCGGCCACGCCGACCAAGGGCGAGGTGACCGCGCCGAGCACGAACGGCAGCAATCCGAGGAGCGCCGACGCGCTGCCGGCCATGTGGCTTTGGGATTCCATCGCGAGCGAGAACGAAGCCGTCGACGTGATCCCGATGGAGGCCACGAAGCAGAACAATGGCGCGACGAGCGCGAACAGCGGCCCGTGCAGCAGGATGACCGCGAGCGCCGTCAGGCTCGCCGCGGCGGACAGCAGCAGCCCGAATACGAGGAACTGCCGCTCCGAGAACCTGCCGTTCAGCCGGCCGACCAGCTGCGAGCCGATGATCAGGCTGATGCCGTTCGAGCCGAACAAGACCGCGAACAGCTGCGGCGAAGCGCCGTAAATCTTCTGATAGATGAACGGCGTGCCGGACACGTACGCGAAGACGCCGCCGATCATGATGCCCTGCGCCAGCGCGTAGCCGAGAAACTGCCGGTCGCGGACGAGCGTCTGGATGCCCTGGAACAGCTGGCCGAAATTGCTGGCCATCCTTTTTTCCGGCGGCAGCGTCTCCTTCAGCCCCGCGGTCGCGAGCAGCACGAGCGTGATGCCGACCGCGCCGAGCACGACGAACACGCCGACCCACGTCGTGAACGAGATGACGCCGCTGCCCGCCACCGGCGCGATGAGCGGGAACAGGTTGTTGACGAGCATAAGCATCGAGAAGAACCGGGTCAGCTCCGGCCCGCTGTACAGGTCGCGGACGACCGCCCGCGAGATGACGATGCCCGCGGAGGCGGCGAAGCCTTGAATGAAGCGGGCCGCGATGAAGACGTAGATGTTCGGCGACACCGCGCAGGCGAACGACGCCAGCAGGTAGAGTGCGAGCGAAATAATGACGGGCCGGCGGCGTCCGTGAACGTCGCTCAGCGGCCCCATGATGATTTGGCCGAGCCCGAGGCCGATCAGGCAAGCCGTCAGGCTTAATTGCACGAGCGATGCCTTCGTGCCGAAGTCGGCCGTGATTTCGGGAAACGACGGCAGGTACATGTCGATCGTAAGCGGCCCGAGCGCCGAGAAGGCGCCGAGCAGCAGCACGAGCCGCCAACGGTTGTTAGGTTGTGGTTGCACGCGGGTTCTCCTATCCTGGATCTATATTCTCTATAGCGGCTTGCGGCGAATCGAGAAGCGTAATCCGTCGCGAATGGTCGTCGGCAACCCGGCCGCGCGGGCAGCTCCCCTCTGCCCTGCTCCGCCGTGCTTGGCCGGCTCTCCCGGTCGCGCGAAGCGGTCGCCTAGACGTGTATCCATTATAGGCGGAGTTCTCCCCGCCCGGAAGAAGTGAAATCTTGAATAGCAGGTACCTTTTAGTATAGTAACTACCCGGGTCAGACAGCGCAAAGACCCTCCGCATCCTCGGAAACCGGGTTTTCGTCCGGGCGCCGGCCATGCGGAGGGCCATCGTTTACCTTCATCCGCCTGCGATTCATTCGAGCTACCGCAGACGGCTCCCTGCTTAAGCCGGGTTCGGCGGCGAGACCGGCGCGTCTTTGTAGTGGGCGCGCGGCTTCTTGCCGCTCCAGCGGTCGTCGATCTCCTCGTGCGCGGGCTGATAGCGCGTGTCGACGCTGAGCCGGTACTGGTTCGTCGTGTTCTCGAGCGAACAGTGCATGAGGTACATGCCGAAGATCAGCACGTCGCCCGCTTGGTACTCCGTCGTCGCCCACTGCCCGCCGAACTTGCCCGTAATGACGAGGGGATCGTCCGTATAATGGCCGACGCCGTCCCGGTCCGAGTCCTTGGAGCCGTACGTCCGCTTCAGGTCTTCGAACCGATGGGACCCCAGGCACAGCGCGAGCCCGCCCATCCGGTAATCGACGTCTCCGAGGGGCGTCCAGACGGTGTACAGGTTATGCGTGCCGCGGCCCATATAGACGATGTCGTAATGCGCGCCCGTATAATCGCCCCCGCCGACCGCCCGAAGCCACTTGTAATGGTACGTCAGCGAAGACGCCCCGAACAATCGGTCGAAAAAGCCCATGATCGCGCTGCCGTTCAGCACGTTCAGCAGCTCCGGCAGATCCTCGTTCGTCCCGCCCAAGAAGAGCGATTTGGAACCGTCCGCCATGACGGCCTCCTCCAGCAGCGTATCCCGCTCGAGCTTGCCCATCCGCCGCATCTTCTCGAGCACGGCCCGCCTCGCCGTCAGCACGTCCTCCCGGTCGTGAAAGCCGCGCAGCAGCAGATAGCCGTCCTCCGTCAGCCTCGCGCGCAGCGCTTCGATATCGTCCCCGATTCCGCTCGAATCCCTCAGCTCCGTCAAATCCGGGCCGCCGAGCTCCAGCTCCCGGCTTCCGACTTTTACGAACATCGCTTGCCACCCTTCCCATGCCGTGATAGCTTCATTGTACGGGCCGCAAGCGCTTCCGGCCATGGAAGACCATTGCGAAAACATGTATAATCGTACACAAAGACGCGCTGACAGGGGGAACGAACGGCAATGGCCTACATGAACATTCCCTACGGGCTCGACGATCCTTTCGACCTGCCCGATTTCCGTTTCAAGATGATCTGGAAGGTGCACGCGGACGACGGCTACCAGGCGGCGCAGCCGAAAGGCTTTCCGTATCCCGGCATCTTCGTGACGTTCGAAGGAGGAGGCCGCTTCGAATCCGGGGGCGTCTCGCGCGGGCTGGAAGCCGGCACGTACATGATCGTCCGTCCGGGCGAGCCTTGCGCCTACCGCTGCGAAGGCGGCGACTGGAAATTCTACTTCCTCCACTTCGATCCGCTCGACATGGCGCTTCAGCTGGAACTCGCCGTCGGAGAGCCGGCGACCACCGCCAAGCTGCCGGAAGCGTCCCTGCTGTGCGAGCGCCTGATCGACTGCCTCATCGTCCATCCGGTCGGCTACGGCTTCACCGCGCAGCATGCGGCGCAGGAGCTGCTGCTCGTTCTGGCGCGCGAACAGGCGGCGAACGCCGAGAGCCGTCATCCCGAGCTGGACGGGATCCTGTTCCGCATGCATCAGCGGATCGGCGAACCGCCGCCGATCGACGATTTCGTGCGGCGCAGCGGCCTGTCGCGCACCGCGTTCTTCGCGCGCTTCCGTGCCCGCACCGGCATGTCGCCCGCCCGGTACATGCAGGAGCTGCGGCTTGCGTCCGCCAAAGCGGCGCTGGAGACGACGAACGCCGCCGTGAAAGAAATCGCGGCGGCGCTCGGGTTCTATGACGAATTCCATTTCTCCAAACTGTTCAAGCAGCGCTACGGTGCGGCGCCCCGCGACTATCGCCGCGGGCGGTAGTCCTCGCGGCAGTTGAGCCGTCATAAGCGGTTCAGCGGCGGTTCAACGGCGAATGGGCGCTCCCTATCCGGGCGCGGCGCTTAGCCCAAGCCGTCCGCGTCCGCCGTCGCCCGCACGGCGATCGGCGGCAAGCCCCGTTCCAGCTCCGCCCGGTTCGGCTCGAACCAGGCCGGCAGCATCAGCTTCCGCCCCAGCTCGCCGGACGGCTCGTCCCGCGCGAAGCCCGGGGGATCCGTGGCGATTTCGAAGAGGATGCCGCCTTCGTCGCGAACATACACCGCTTTGAAATACTGCCGGTCCTTGATCTCCGTCGGCTTCAGGCCGAAGCCGATGATCCGCTCCCGCCAGAGCGCAAGCGCGCCCTCGTCCGGCGCGCGGAACGCGATATGGTGCACCGTGCCGACGCCGCCCTTCCCCCATTCGAGGTTCGAGAGCGGCAGATCGATTACGCCGCCGATCGCCGACGACGACCGGTACCTCGCGTATTCGCCGTTCTCGTCCGTTTTATCGAGGCCGAGAATCGTCTCGAGCACGGCGGCGGTCCGGGCGTGATCCCGGCTGAACAGCACCGCGCCGCCGAAGCCCTTGATGCCCCGGCCGGCCGGTATGCCCGCGTACGCGGCGCTCCGCTCGGCGCCTTCCTCCCGCTCGATCAGCTCCATCCGCAGTCCCTCGGCGTTCGCGAAGCGCACGTACGTTTCGCCGAATCTCGCTTCCCTTTCGGTCGCGACGCCGCGGTCCGACAAGCGCTCCTCCCAGTAGCCCGCGGTTCCCGGCGGCACGACGAACGTCGTCACCCCGACCTGTCCCCCGCCGACTTGTCCGACGCGCGCGCGGGCGGAAGGGAAGAACGTAATGACCGTGCCGGGCGAGCCCGCTTCGTCGCCGAAATAGAGATGATACGTATCGGTCGCGTCGAAATTGACCGTCTGCTTGACGAGCCGGAGCCCCAGCACGCCTGTATAAAAGTCCACGGTCGCCTGCGGGTCTCGCGAGAACGCCGTTATGTGGTGAATGCCTGCCGTCCGATCGGTCATGTTGATCGCTCCTTATTTCGCTTCTAATCGTCCTCATTGTTCACTGCCTCTTCGTCTGTGCCTCTTCGTCTGTGCCTTTTCATTCGCGCTTCTTCGTTCTTGCTTCTTCGTTCGTACGTCTTCAATCCGCCTGCTTCCGCTCGCCTGCTTATCCTAGGTCCGTTCTTCTCCATGCTGGCACGCCGGCGCGTTCCTTGTCAAGCATCCCCGTATAAGCGAAAGACCGCCGCGCCGGTCCGCGGCGCTGCGAAGCGCAAAAAAGCGCCCCACTCGGGGCGCTTGGCGTTTCGGCCGATCGGATATCGGGCATGCCGCGCCCCCGGAGACGTCTAGGTTACGGCTTTCCAGTCTTCGCACGTGCGGATGATCCGCGCGACGGCCTCCATCTGGATCGGCTTGCTGATGTATTCGTCCATGCCTGCCGCGATATAGCGTTCCCGGTCGCCCTTCAAGGCATGCGCCGTGACGGCCACGATGTAAGGCCGTTCGTGCCCCGCCAGCATGTCCTTGATGTGCTTGGTCGCCTGGATGCCGTCCATAAGCGGCATTTGGATGTCCATGAAAATAATGTCGTACGGCATCCGCTTCACCGCTTCGATCGCGTCGGCGCCGTTCGAGACGACGGTGGAGTTGTAGCCGAGCTTCTCCATCATCTTCTTCAGCACCATCTGGTTCACTTCGTTGTCTTCGGCGATCAGGATGCGCAGCGAATTGTCGGACGGCGATTCCTTCGTGTCTTCCTCCGCCGCTTGCTGCGCAGGATTCACGAGGAGCCCGAATTTTCCCGTGAACACGAAGGTCGACCCCGGCTGGTCGCCGTTAGCCTCGTGCCAGATCTCGCCTTCGATCAGATGGACGAGCTTCTTGCAGATGGCCAGCCCGAGTCCGGTACCCTCGAACTGCCGCGTCATGAAATAATCCGCCTGGTAGAACGGATCGAACAGATGGGGCACCTTGTCCGGCGGCACGCCGAGTCCGGTATCGCGGATGGAGAAGCGCAGCCGGACGCGGTCTCTCTCCATGCCGTCGCACTTGACGTGAACGGCGATCGCGCCGTTCGGCGTGAATTTGATCGCGTTGCTGAGCAGATTCATCAACACCTGCCTCAGCTTGGTCACGTCCCCCATCAGCATCGGAGGCACGTCCGGCTCGATGGACGTCCGCAGATCGAGGTTCTTCTCGAGCGTTTTCGGCAAAATGACGTTCAGCGTATCCGACAGCGTCGTCCGGACGTTGAACGGTTCCTCCACGATCTCGGACTTGCCCGATTCGATTTTGGAGAAATCGAGAATATCGTTGATGATCGCGAGCAGCGTCGCCCCGCTCTTCTTGATGATCTGGACGTACTCGTTTTGCTCGTCGTCCAGCGTCGTCTGAAGAATCAGATCCGTCATGCCGATGACGCCGTTCATGGGCGTGCGGATTTCGTGGCTCATCATGGCCAGGAAATCGCTCTTCGCCCGGTTCGTCTTCTCCGCCGCTTCCTTCTCGATAATGAGCCGCTTCTGCTCCGTCATGTCCTTCGCGATCAGATAGAAGCCGACGTTCTTGCCGTGAATGATGATCGGCGCGATCGTCGCCAGCACCTCCACTTCGTGGCCGCTCTTATGGCGCACGTGGGTGATGCCGTTCTCGGCCGCCGCGTAATCCTCCAGCGCAGACAGCACGTTGCGCAGATTCCGCTCCCCCATCAAGTTGGCGATGCTCGTCCCGATCAGGTCCGGAATGCGGTAACCGGTCAGCTGCTCGGTCATGTTGTTGCCGTTGATGATCTTGCCGTCCAGCGAGAACGAGACGATGGCGTCGTGGTTGTATTTTTTGAGCGACGTGTAGCGCTCGATGCTCTCCTGCAGCTTCAATTCCGTCGCCTTGCTGGCCGTGATGTCCAACACCTGCGCGATATAATAGAGCGGTTGGCCGTCCTCCTCGGAACGCGCCAGCGAGATGTGCAGGGACGTCCAGATGGTGCCGCCGCCTCGATGGGCGAACGGCTTCTCGATTTCGATCGTGTGGCGCTTTCCTTCGACCAGCTCCTGCATCAGGCGCGCGTTGACGCCGGCATCGTCCGCATAGATGAAGTCCGCCGCGGGCAGACTGAGCAATTCTTCTTCCGAGATGCCGAAGATGTGGCAGACGGCCGCATTCACGCTGATCCAATTGCCCTCGATCGACACGACCGCGATGCCGATGGGCGCGTGCTTAAAGGCGTGTTCAAATACCGATTGCTGGCCGACCACGTCCAATTCCTGCATGAAGCCTACCTCCCGACGAGCCGCATGGTACCCGTTCATTCTTGGGGGAGCTCCCCGATGCCGCGCCGGACGGATGCTTTTTGCCCCTTGAATAACTAAACGTATCGCGCGGAATCGAAACAGCTAGCTGCCGCTTTCGGCGATAAATTTTTGTAAAAACGCGTTGCGGAACTTGCCCTCCGGGTCGCAGGCCGCCGCCAGGCGCCGAAACTCGGGCAGCTTCGCGTACAGCGTGCGAAGGCGCTCCGGCGCCATCGTGAACAGCTTGCCCCAGTGCGGACGGGCCCCGAACGGCGCGAGGCGCTCCTCGATGACCGGCAGCAGCCGGCGGACGGCTTCCCATTCCGGCTTCCACGTGAAATGGATGCCCACCGCGTCCTGCCCGTAACTCGGGCTCAGCCACAGACCGTCGGCCGCGACGCTGCGCACCTCGGTCACGTAGAGCAGCGGCGCGATCGACTCGCGCAGCTCCGCGACGGCGCTCAGCGCCTCGTAGGCTTGCGCCCGCGGCACGAAAAATTCGCTCTGCAGCTCCTCGCCCGCGCTCGGCGTGAACGCCATCCGGAAATGCGGCAGGCGGTCATGCCACGGTCCCGGTTCGCCGAGCTGCGCGCTGCAGTTCTCCGCGGAGAAGCCCGGCACCGGATGAAGCGGCGATGCAGCCGGGGTCGCGCCGGCCCGTTCCGCGGCCGAAGGACCGTCCGCCGACTCGCCCGCTTCGCGCTTGACCCACACCTGATTGAAGCCCGCCTGCTTCCAATCCGTGAACAGGCTGACGCTGTACGCGCTCGACATGACGTCGTCGAAACGCGTCTCGAGCGCCGCGAGCGGCAAATGCTCGTAGACGGTCTGGGCGACGTCGAACGCCGGCACGAGGTCCAGCGTCAGCGTCGCGACGACGCCGAGCGCGCCAAGCCCGACGACCGCGCCGTGAAAGTCGCCCGTCGCGTCGTCCCGGGAGAACGAGACCAGCTCGCCGTCCGCCCGGACGAGCTCGAGCCCCGCCACGGCCGTGGCCAGGTTCCCGTTCCGGACGCCGGAGCCGTGCGTCGCCGTCGCGACGGCGCCCGCGACCGTAATATGCGGAAGCGACGCCAAATTATGCAGCGCGAAGCCGTTGTCGTGCAAATAGCCGCACAGGTCGCCGTAACGGATCCCGCCTTCGACCGTAACCCGGCGGCGTTCACGGTCGAGCGCGACGACGCGGTTCAGCTTCTGCAGCGAAATATGGGTTCCTTCCGTGTCGGCGAGGTCGTTGAACGAATGGCGCGTGCCGAGCGCCTTGACCGTGCTGCCGGCAGCCGTCAATTCCTGCAGCTGCGCGACCGATTCGGGATACTGAACGTTCGAGGCGGCGTACGCGAGGTTGCCGGCCCAATTGCGATGCTGTTCCATTGATTCATTCCTCCATGCGAGCGCGAATGTTGGTGATGCTGACGCATACCGTCGTTTCCGGTTGCCTTCATACACTTCGCGAACGGCGCGCGATTCCCTCCCGGGGGCGCGGCGCCGCGGCAAACAAAAAAGAGCGAAGGCCCGCCGCGGCCTCCGCGCGCTATAGGCGACCAGCGCCCCCCGGCCCCGCGTCGTGAATGGCGCCGCGGCTCCCGGCCGGCCGTTTGCCGTCGCGCGGATCCGCGGACGCAAAAAAAGCCGCCATGCGGAACAAGGCGGCTTTGCGGCTCCCTCGTGCGTCCTGGACCTTGATAGCGCAACATGCCCCGCCCGAACGCGGCGGCATGACAGTTCCGCCCCTTTCGGAAGCGGCCCCAGCCGGGACGGCCAGCACGCCTCCGCGGCTTCGGCGACGATGCCTTTCCGGCGGAATCGGCAGCCTTGCCGGGCTTCCTCCGGCGTACTCTTCATCATCGCGACCTCTACCTCGCCCAGGCGGACGAGGATTTTAGTATTTAATCATGCGAACAATTCAGGATGTTAATGAGTTGACGAAGCACTAGCAATGGTGCTTTATGAAAAGGCCGCGGCCGCCGGCGCTAGTATAAGATCGCGTTTCGTGGCCACGCTACGTTCAGTTCTATCCATGCCAAGAGTTGGGAGGCCGTTTGGCCGTTTCGGGGAAGGAGCGCTGCCGGCATGAAGCCGTCCGAACAGTTCACCGTCGATTCGCTCGACCAGCTGCTCTCGATCGCCGGCAAATCCTGCGACTTCTCCCGGATCGGCGCGGAGGCCGGTCCCAACCGCCTGACGCTTAGCTTCTACCCGTTCTTGACGGACGCCGGGGAGCTGCACGACAACCTGCTGCCCGCCCTGCAGCGCATCGAAGCGCCCGTCCGCGCGTGGCCGGATCTCGCCAAATGGCTGCCGTACGACGACGTCGCGCCCGAGAAGGAGCCAGCCCGAACTCTGGGGCTGCATGCGCATTCTTCGCGCGTCGACGCCTCTGTCCGGGCGGCCGTCGCTCTGGCTCGCGGCGGCCTTCGTCTTCGCCGTGGTCGCCTGGCCCGAGGACGCCGCGGCCGTCGAACTGCTCAAAGCATCGGCGCAAGCCGCCGGGAGCGCGCTGCTGTACGGTTACGTTCCTCTGCTCGCGCTGGGGGTGTTCGCGCATAACCTGCTCCGCAAACCGGTCTCCGGCGAAGCCGCCTGAGCCGGTCGCGGCAAAGCGCAAAAGCGGCCGTCCCTTCGGCAGGGACGGCCGCTTGCGCGTGCCTGGAAGACCATCGCGCGCGAACGTGACGGCCCTCGTTTATTCAATCCGCGAGCAGCGAAACCTGTTCCCAGGCCGCGGCCTCTTCGATCCGCTTGCCGAGCTGGTCCCGGATGCCGAACGTCGCCGTCGAACCGACCGGGAAATGTTCCGGCGGATTCTCGCTGTTGATCATCGCGATGATCGCTTCGACCGCTTTGCTTTGTTCGCCCTTGCGCACCGCCGCGTAGCTCCTGTCGAACGCTTCGTAGACCGGGGCGTATTCCGGCAGCCGGTCGGCCTGCTTCATGGATCCGCCCATGAATTCCGTCTTGAAAATGCCCGGCTCGACGATCGTCGTGCGGATGCCGAACGGCGCGAGTTCGGCCGCCATGGCCTTCGAGAAGCCTTCGACCGCGAATTTGGACGCGGCGTAAAGGCTGAAAGCGGGAATCGCCCACACCCCGAAGACCGAGGAGAGATTCACATAGTGGCCCGATCCCTGCCGCTTGAACACGGGCAGCGTTTCTCGGATGACGTCAAGCATGCCGAACACGTTGACGTCGAACTGCCGGCGGATCTGCTCGTCCGTATATTCCTCCAGCATGCCGAAGAGTCCGTAGCCGGCGTTGTTGACGACGATGTCGATACGGCCGAAACGTTCGACCGCTTCCCGGACCGCGGCTTGAATTTGCGCCTTGTCCGTAACGTCGAGCGCGGCGATGTGAACGTTGTCCGGCGATGCGGCCTGCAGATCGGCGATGTCGTCCAGGTTGCGCGCGGTCGCGACGATTTTGTCGCCGGTACCGCTCAGCCGCTCCACGAATTGGCGGCCGAAGCCCGAAGACGTACCCGTAATAAACCATACTTTGCTCATCGTAAACCTCCGGAAATGAAAGAATGTTTGGCGCGGTGAAGCCGGAAATCGACTGGCGAACGAATCAGAGAACAAGAACAAACAAGCGGGCGAATATTAAAAAGACAGACCGTTCATTTTTATTTAACCATTCGGATCAACCGTTGTCAACGTCTATTTCGCGATGCAGGCCGTTTCGCCGTTCCCTTCGACGGCGGGCGAACGGCAGACGGCGCACGGACGCGCTCCGCCGCTGCCTCGATCGTTGACGGATCGCGGCCGGTTCTCTATAATAGCATCCATATTGCCTTATTCATCCAGGAAGGCCGGTGAAGGAATTGCCGCTCGGGTCGTACGAAGACATCATAGAAGGGCTCCTCGCCAAATCGGGCAGCCGCGCCGCGGTCGCGGTCGAGGACCGTTTCCCCGGAGGCCGGTTGATCGGCGGCAAATACGCCATGCGCAGCCACGCCGTCACGCTGTACCGCGGCGTGATCGCCGAACAGTGCATGCAGCTGTTCGGTTCGGCTGAAAGGCTGCGGGAGTACGCGGCCGTCATTCTGGCCCACGAGCTCGGCCATGCGGAAGACGGCGAGCTGCCCGCGCTCGTCGACTTGCTGGAGCGCGGAACCACGGAGCGCGAGCGTCTGGAGACCGCGCTGCGGATCGAAGAGAACGCCTGGCGGTACGCGGAGGCGCTGCTGCCGGAGCTCGACGGCGCGTTCTTCGGCGCGATCGTCGCGGAATCGCTCCGCCCCTACCGGGAGGCGCTCATGGACCAGTCCGCCTGAGCCGCGCCGAACCTAAAAAAAAGCGAGCAGCCGTCACGTGCGGCTGCTCGCTTCTTGTTTAGGGGTGAATTATGGAATCGCATGAAACTTTATGAACTTAAACATCGCGTTAACTCGAGCATGACCTGCGTCGGACTCCGCGCCCAGCCGCTCCGTTTCGCAGCTGCCTGAACGGGCCTATTCCCTGTCCCGTTGCCTGGCCCTCGCCTCGCCGCCCAGCCTCCCGGCTTCCTCGCGGCTCATTTTGCCGTCGTCCCTTCGCTCGTCGCCCCTGGACTTGCCGCCCTTGGCGCCGATCTCCTGGTAGAATTCCCTGTCGTGTGTCCTCGCGGTCGCTTCTCCACCCATTCGTCCTGCTTCTTCACGGCTCATCTTGCCATCATGCTGTGCCATTACGAATCACTCCTTCAGGTTGATCGCTTGCGAGCAACATCCGCTCACATGTTCTATTTACCCTTGTCCGGGCGAGATAAACCCTTCATCCCGAAAACAGGACCAAAGTCCCGCACTGCAAGCGCAAGGGCAAAAACAGAAAACCCGCCGATCGTTCGGCGGGTTTCCGTCTAGCTTACAGATGCCGCAAGAGCTCGTCGACGAAGCGTTCCAAGCCGTTGCGGTCCGTCTCGTCGAAGCGCTCGAGCTCCGGACTGTCGATATCGAGGACGCCGAGCAGTTCGCCGTTCTTGACGATCGGCACGACGATTTCGGATTGCGAGGCCGCGTCGCACGCGATATGCCCGGGGAATTCGTGCACGTTCGGGACGAGCACCGTTTGCCGCTCGCCCGCCGCTTTCCCGCAAACGCCGCGGTTCAGTTGGATGCGGACGCAGGCCGGCAGCCCTTGGAACGGCCCGAGCACGAGCTCGCCGTCGCGATGGAGATAGAACCCCACCCAGTTGATGCGGTCCAGAAATTGATTGAGCAGCGCCGAAGCGTTGGACAGGTTGGCGATCCGGTCGGGTTCGCCCTCCAGCAGCGCCTGCAGCTGACGGATCACGAGGTCGTACTGCTCCTCCCGCGATCCATCGTATCGTTCGGTATGAAACATAGGATGGCTCTCCTTATATGGCGAATGGGAATGCCCGTTCATTGTAGCTCACAATCCGCGTCGGATCAACAGGCGCCGCCTTCCGTCCCGCCCTTGGACAGGCTAGAAAAAACGACGGGGAACTCACATATTTCGACTCCCGCGGAGGGAAGCCTAGCATCAAAACCAAGGTTAAGGGGGCGCAATCGGTGACGACGGAGCAAGAGAGCGCCTTTCGCAAGACCGTCCGAATGCTGAAGGATACGACCGATGCGATGTCCGACTACTGGACCTCCTATTCCAACTTGGGAACTTGGCAGTTCTGGCTGCTGCTCGTGCTTCTGATCGTGCCGCTGATCGTGCTGTGCGCGTATCTCGATCGCTCCAAGGCGCTGCTGATCGGCTTCTACGGATTGAACGTCCATGCGTGGTTCCACTATAGCGACCTCGCCACGACGACGCACGGCTTAACGAATTATCCTTACAAATTCATGCCGTTTCTCCCCGTGGGCTTGGCGCTCGACACGTCCATCGTGCCGGTGACCTACATGCTGCTCTATCAATGGACGGTAAACCGAGGCAAAAGTTACTACCTGTACGCCGTCCTCATGTCCGCGCTGTTCGCGTTCGTCGTCAAGCCGGTCATGGTGTCCGCCGATCTGTTCGCCATCCTGAACGGCATGAACTACGTCTACTTGTTCCTGCTGTACGTCGCCGTCGTCGTCGTCGCGAAGCTGATCACGGACTTGTTCGTGTACGCGCAAAAACGCGGCCGCGCCGACGAACGCGACGTGCGCCGCGCGCGCTTCGGCCGGTTCGGCGGCCGGGAGAAAGCGAAGTAGGCGGCATCGCGATGCGGCCGGTCGCGGAGCCTCTCGCGCCGACTCGATTGCTTGCATCGGGCAATCGGGGCAGGCGACGTATTCGCGTCTCCCTCTAATGAAAACGAACGGTCTGTCTTTAACCGTTGACTTGCCGCGGTCCCGGGCTTACAATGTTGGCAAACGCGCAAGCACGGAGGGAATCGCATGCGAAAGGGCGAACGAACGAAGCAGCACGTCATCGAAACGACGTCCCTGCTGCTGAACAAGCGGGGCTACCTGTCTACCCCGCTGTCGGAAATCACGGAAGCGACGGGGCTGCAGAAGGGCGGGCTGTACAATCATTTCCGCGACAAGGAAGAGCTGTCGCTCGAATCGTTCGGCCACAACTGCCGCGCCGTCGAGGCGATCATCCGGGATCGGCTGAACGCCGCGCCTCCCGGCTCCGTCGAACGGCTGATGACGTACATCGAGGCGTACTGCCTGATGGATTATCCCGGCGGCTGCCCGATCGCGAACGTGGTGATCGAGGCCGAAGCCGTCTCCGAACCGCTGTTCGGCCGCGCGAAAGCGGCGATGGACGACATCCTCGGGTTCATCGAAGCGACGATCGCGGACGGCGTCGCGAGCGGAGAGATGCAGCCCGGGATCGAGCCGCGCGAAGCGGCGCTGTTCCTCTTCTCCGCCGTCGAGGGCGGCATCCTGCTCCGCAAGCTCTACCCGGATGCGATGGATTCCGTGCTTGACCGGATCAGACGTTTTATCGATACGGAACTGAGCGCCGTTCCGCGCGCCTGACCTCCCCAAAAGTCAACCCCCGACCGCCGCGTCGGGGGGTTTTGATTTGTCCGGATTCGGCGATCCCGTTCGTTCGTACGCATTCGAATCCCAAGATTGGCAGACCGCCAGCGTAATTCCGCGTTGTCGGTTGCCGCTTATTGCGAAAAATTAAATTGCGAAAAATATAATTGACGAAAGCCTAATACGGCGTTATACTCAGAAGCGTCGCATAAACATCGTGCACAATTTAATTTTGGAAAACACGATGAAAGGGAGATCGCATATGTCCATCTACGATTACCAAGCAACGACCGCGCGCGGCGAAACGAAATCGCTTCGCGAATATGAAGGCAACGTACTGCTTATCGTCAACACGGCGAGCAACTGCATGTTTACGTCTCAATATAAAGAATTACAGGCGCTCTACGCCAAATACAAGGATGCCGGCCTCGTCGTGCTGGGTTTCCCGACCAACCAGTTCGGCAGCGGCGAGAAAGGCTCGAACGAGGAGGTCGAATCCTTCTGCGAAATCAACTTCGGCGTCTCCTTCCCGCTGTTCGGGAAGATCGACGTCAACGGCGACGACGCTCATCCGTTGTTCCGGCATCTGAAGGAAGCCGCGCCCGGCGTGCTCGGCTCCAAATCGATCAAATGGAACTTCACCAAGTTCCTCGTCGACCGCCGCGGCAAGGTGCTGAAACGGTTCGGCTCCGCCGAGAAGCCGTCCCAGATGGAGAAGGACGTCGCGGCCCTTCTGTAAAGCCGCCCTGCGCGGATAGGATCGGACAAGAGACCGGGTCAAGCACGGGCCGAACCGAATAGGCGAATTGAAGCCGGATCAGAATGGACGCATCAGCTTGGACGGATAGGAAAGGCCACCTTCATCATCTCCCTAAGTATAGCCGCATAAATAGGGAGCAGCCGCGCAGAATCTTCTGCAGGCTGCTCCTTATTTGCGCTTACTCCCGCCTTGCGAGCTCATGCGCGTCCCGCAGCAGCGCGCGCGCCGAGTTCAACAGCTCGAAATATCGTTCTTCGGTCTTGCACAGCTCGGTAAACAAGTCCTTGGACACGTCCTTGATTCGTTCGCTTAGCGCCAGCCCTTGTTCCGATAATCCGACCTCGACCTTCCGCTCGTCGCCTTGCGAACGTCTCCGGTAAATCAGCCCCGCTTCCTGAAGCCGCTTCAGCAGCGGCGTCAGCGTGCCGGAATCGAGCAGCAGCTTCTCGCCGATGTCCGTGACGCTGCTCTCTCCGTGCTGGCGGAGCATGACCATGACCAAGTACTGCGGATAGGTCAAGCCGACCTTCTCCAGCGTTGGCCGGTACAGCCGCGTGAGCTCCCGGGATGCCGCGTAGACGGCGAAGCACAGCATCTCGTCGATGCCGAACGCCCCTTCGTTATCCGCCATGACCCTCCACTCCTTCCCGTGTAACCGCCTCGTGCCACCTAGTATAACGCCCTATTTAATTTTACACAATCCATTCGGCCTTTAACCGTTGACGGCCATATTTTAGATGAATCGCTTTACAAAGCAGAGCAGCCGGCGTATCATGGCGCGCATACCCAATCAACCAAACATCCTACGTTTGATTTATCGCGCAATATAGGATTGCGATTGCGTGCGTTACGAAAGGAGACGCCATTTTGTTGAACAAAGTTACCCGCACCTCGCTCGCCGACCAGACGTACGCCGAGATGGAGCGGATGATCGAATCGGGCACGTGGCTGCTTGGCAGCCGCATTCCGAGCGAGACCGCGCTGATGGAGCAGCTCGGGGTCAGCCGCAATACGCTGCGCGAAGCCGTCCGCGCCATGGTCCACGTCGGCCTGCTGGAGACGAAGCAGGGCGACGGCACCTTCGTCGTGGCGACGAGCGAGCTGAACGCGATCTTGCGGAAGCGGATCCGCCATTCGACGGTGCTGGAAACGATGGAGGTCCGTCACGCCCTCGACCGCCAGGCCGTCGCGCTCGCGTGCCTGAACCGGACGGACGAGGATCTCGCCGAGCTCCGCCGGTGCCGCGATCTCTGCACGGCTTCGTTCCGGGAGCAGAGCCTGGAACGGTTCGTCAAAGCGGACTGGCAGCTCCACCGGGCGATCGTCGCGTCCGCGCATAACGCGTTGATGGCCGATATTTACGCCAACCTGTTCGAAGAGATCCAGCTGTCCATCGCGAGCTCGACGGAGTTCGGCAGCGATTCCCTCGTCGGCCATCCCGGTCTGCTGGAGGCGATCGAAGCGCGGAACGCCGGCCGGGCCGTCGCCGAAGTCGACGCCTACATCGCCGTGAACAAAAGCCTGGTTCGGGATTTGACCCGGTCGGCCGACGTCTCGGCTGCCGAGAACGATTAATGAATTGCCCGCTTCAAAAATAACCGGCATGGAGTGTTGATCATCATGAACCAACGAACCTATCCTGCGGCGCTCTTGGACGCGGACGCGCAGCCGCGCCGGAGTGCCGCCCTGCTGCTCGCCGGCATCCTCTTGATCGCCGCGAATTTGCGCACGCCGATTACGTCGCTCAGTCCGCTGATCGAACGGATCCGGCAGGATATGCCGATCTCGGGCACTTTTGCCGGCATGCTGACCGCGCTGCCGCTGCTCGCGTTCGCCGCCCTCTCCCCGTTCGTGCCGCGCCTCGCGGCCAGGTTCGGCATGGAGGCCATGCTGTTCGGCGCGCTGCTCGCCATGCTGGCGGGCGGTCTGGCCCGAGAAGGCGGCAGCGCCTTCGCCCTTGCGGCCGGAACGGTCATCGCCGGTCTCGGCATCGCCGCCGGCAACGTCATGCTGCCCGCGCTGATCAAGCGGGAATTCCCGCTGCGGATCGGCCTCATGACCGGCCTCTATTCGATCGCGATGAACGTCTTCGCCGCCACGGCGTCGGCCGTCAGCGTGCCGATCGCGGACGGCACGGCGCTGGGCTGGCGCGGCACCTTCCTGACGATCGCGGCGGTCACCCTGATCGCCGCCGCCTTCTGGATCCCGCAGCTGAAGCATAACGCCAAGGTCGTCCGCGTTTCCGGCAACCCGGCCCGCGAGCGCCGTTCCGTCTGGCGCTCGCGGCTGGCCTGGCAGATCACGCTCTTCATGGGGCTGCAGTCGCTCATATTCTACGTCTTCGTCGCCTGGCTGCCGGGCATGCTGCAGGATCAAGGCATGACCGACTCGCAGGCCGGATACATGCTGTCGCTGCTGCAGATCGGCTTGATTCCGTTCGCGTTCCTCGTGCCGATCGCGGCCGCGCGCCTGTCGAGCCAGCTCGGGCTGCTCGTCCTGACGTGCGGCTTCTACTTCGCCGGCTTCGCGGGCCTGACGCTCGCGAACGGCGGGCTCGCGATGACCGCCGCGCCGGTCATCGCGCTCGGCATCGCCGGCGGCACCTCGTTCAGCCTGGCGATGATGTTCTTCGGCCTCCGGACGCGAACCGCGCGGGAAGCGTCCGAAATCTCGGGCATGGCGCAAGCGGTCGGCTATCTGCTCGCGGCCGTCGGCCCGTTCCTGTTCGGACTCCTGCACGACGCCGTCCGCAACTGGACCGTGCCCATGCTGCTGCTCGCGTTCGCGGCCGCCGCGCTGCTGCTCGCGGGGATGGCGCCTTCCCGAGGCGGCCGGTTCGTGTTCGCGGATGAAGAGACGCCGGAACCGCAGCCGGATGCGCATCCGCGGCGTTAACCCGCGCAACGCCGAAAAAGCCCGCTTCCGCGGGCTTTTTTCGTTAATGCTCCGTACGCTTCCGTCCGGATGACCCGTCTTCGCTTCCGATTAATCCTTCCCTTCGGCGGCGCAGCGCCAGATCGTCTCCGGCGTGAGCGGCAGCCGGTTCAGCTCGACGCCCGCCGCGACCGACAGCGCGTTCGCCAGCGCGGCGGGCATCCCGATCGTGCCGTGCTCCGAAATGCCGCGCGCGCCGTACGGACCATCCGCGTACGGCGTCTCCACGAAAGCGGCCACGTATTCCGGCGTCTCGCCGTAACGGATGACCTTATAGGCGCGCAGCTGCGGATTCAGCACGACGCCGTTCGGGTCGTACTGGAAGCTCTCCCGCGTGGCGAAGCTGAGCCCCATGCTCATGCCGCCCGTCACTTGCCCGCGCGCCGTCCCCTCGTTGATGACCTTGCCCGCGTCGATAACCGAGATGGCCTTAAGAAGCCGGTACGTGCAGTCGCGGGTGTCGTACTCCACTTCGACGGCTTCGGCGCCGACCGTCCATTGCTCGCCCGGAACGCCTCTGCCCGTCTCGGGGTCGATCGTGGTCAGCCCGTGTACCCGGTAACGCCCGCGGCCCAGGACAGGCTCTCCGATGGCGCTGCCGTTCGCGTCCATATACCCGCTCATGAGCGAGGCGAAGCTGAGCTTCTTCTCGGGATCCGCGCGGACGAACACGAAGCCGTCGTCGTAGTCGAGCTCGCCCTCCGGCACGCCCAGGACGAGCGAAGCGTTGCGCTTGAGCTGGCCGGCTGCGTCGTCCGCCGCGTCCAGCACCGCGCGGCCTTGCTGCGGTTCAGGGGCGCTTGGGTCGGCGTCGTATCGCCCGGCAAGATCGCGTTGCGCGCGCGCAGCTCGAGCGGATCGAGCCCGAGCTTCTTCGCGAGCAGATCCATCGTCCGTTCGATGCAGAAGTGGTTCTCCAGATGGCCGAAGCCCCGGAACGCCGTCGCGTACGGATGATTCGTATAGACGGCGAGCGCGTCGCAATGCACGTTGTCGATCCGGTACGGTCCGGTGCAGTCGACCGCCGCCGATTGCACGACGATCGTCCCGTTGTCGGCGTAGCCGCCGTTGTCGAACAGCAGCGTGAATTCCGCCGCCGTCAGCTTGCCGTCGCGCGTCGCCCCGAGCTTCACCCGCGCTTCCAGGCCGATATGGCACGGAGCGCTGACGATGTCCGTTTCGCGCGTGTTGTTGATCTTGACGGGACGCCCGCCGCTGGCGAGCGAGGCGAGATACGCGACGTACTCCAGGAACACGGAACCTTTCCCGCCGAATCCGCCGCCGACGAGCGGGGCGTGGACGATGACCTTCGCTTGGTCGGCACCGAAGAAGCGGTTGAACAGCCGCTTCAGGATGAACGGGTCCTGCGTCGACGTGGTCACCTCGATCATGCCGTCCGGCATCGCCTCGACGATGGAGCAGCGCGGCTCCATCGCGGCATGGTCGGAGGTGTCGAAGGCGTAGCTCCCTTCGACCGTCACTTCGCCGGCGGCCCAGCCGGCTTCCATGTCGCCTTTGCGAATACGGACCCGATTGCAGATATTCGTGCCCGGCACGGGCTGAGCGCCGCCGAACGTCCGGTACGCACCCAAATCTTCATGGATGAGCCGCGCGTCCGGCTTCAGCGCCTCGCTCGGCGACTGCACGACGGGCAGCGGCTCCAGCTCGAGCCGGATCAGCGACGCGGCGTGCTTGGCCAGCCGTTCCGTCTCCGCGACGACGACCGCGACCGGCTCGCCGAAATAACGGACCTTGCCGAAGGCGATCGGCGGCCGGTCCGCCAAAAAATTGCCGGTCAGCACGGGGTAATCCTCGCCCGTCACGACGGCATGTACGCCGCTCAGCGCGCGCGCCGCCGCGCAGTCGATCGCGACGATCCGGGCATGGGCGTACGGGCTCGTCACGAGCCAGCCGTGCAGCTGATCGGGCGATTGGCAATCGTTCGCGTATCTGGCGAGTCCGGACACTTTCTCCCGCGATTCGACGCGCGGTACGGCTTTGCCGACGGTTTCCATCGTTCCACGCTTCCCTTCATGCCGGCACGCGGCGGCGCGGCGCCGGTCGGACCGCGCGCCGCGCTTGCTTTTTCTACCATCGTATGGCGCCGGGCCGTTGTCCTATGCGCCGACGCGAAGAAGCCTTTCGCCATAAGGCGGAAGGCTTCTAGCCGTCGCAGGATGCGCGCTCGGCTAATCGTGTCTGCTGGTATCGGCAACCATGCAAATGAGGGCATTGTTCGCGGTTACGGCTGCCGGGATAGCGTTTGCCCCTTGGCGAGCGGGAGGATGCCGGACTTCGTCGGGTCGTCGAACGAGACGCCTGCGACGGCGCTGCCCGACGCGTCGGTCGCCGAGATGCCGTACGGCGCGGCGGCCGTCCTCGGGAGCACGGCGAACCAGATCCGCCGTCCTTCGCGGCCGTACGGGACGATCTTCGCCGCATAGTCGCCGCCGTCCGGTCCGCCGATCGTAACCGTCACGTTCGCGATGTCCGGCGACAGGAGCTGGCCGAATAGGATCGCCGGCGCGGGAAGGCCCTTCGCGGTCGGCAAGCTCATATAATCCGCCTTTCGGCTGTCGACGCCGGCGCCCGAGAACCCGTACTGCCCGCCCGTCACCCATTTCCAGCCCAGCCACGACTTGCGGACATATTCGACGCCGAAGGTGACTTGGCCGGGCTTCGTGCTCCAATTGACGAATAAGAGCGCTCCGCCGTTCACGTTTTCCCGATGCACCACCTCCATGGTCGAAATGTCCCGGACCTTCCGCGCCGCTTCCTCCGGCGTCCGCTCGAGCGGAATATGCGCGGTGCCCTGAAGGCCCGCCGCGCGCGAGTACCGCCAATCCGCGATGCCGCCCGGCATGTCGTACGCGTAAGCAAGCGCGAACACGAACAGCGCGAACACGAGTGCCGCGCCGGTCCAGAGCAGTCCTCCCCGCCGGACCGCCGCTCTCGGCCGTTCCGCCGCGGCCGTCTGCCGCCGGATCTCGGCGATGCGCCATTCCGGCGGATTGCGCTTCTCCGCGATCGGAGCGGCCTGCCGCAGCCGGGCAAGCCATGGATCGCCAGCAGCCGTATCCTCCCGATTACGTTCCGTCGTCATGCGCAGTCGCCTCCTTCATTCGTTTCGCCAGCTTCGCCCTGGCGCGGTGCAGCCGCGACTTGACCGTGCCCTCGCCGACGCCGAGCACCTCCGCCAGATCGGCGTACGTCAGCCCGTAATGCGCGTGGAGAATGAGCATTTCCCGATGCGCCCGCGGCAAGTCCAGCACGGCCGCCCAGACGTCGTCCGTCCGCCGTTCGTCCCAATACTCCGCTTCCGCCGACGGCGCGCGGCGCGCATCCGGCGGCTGCCCCGCGAGCACGACCCGGCGGAGAAACGCCGATTTGCGAAAATTGAACGCCGTGTTGCGGGCGATCTTGAACAGCCAGCTCTTCACCGGACATTGGCCGCGGAACGCGTCGATCGCCCGAAACGCCCGGATGAACGTCTCCTGCGCGATGTCCTCCGCCAAATGCTCGTTCCGTACGAGAAAATACGCGTACTGCCAGACGTCATGCCAATAATGCCGGACGAGCGCGTCGATTTCGGGCGGGTTCAGCCGCGTGACATGCCTCAGATAATCGTCCTCCACTTTGCCGCCCTCCCTTTTCGTAGACTAGACAACGCCAAAGCTCGAATGTTCCCTTGCCTGCGCAAAAAAAACCGCCGAACGCAAAAAGAGCCACAATCGCTGTGGCTCTCCCGGCTGAACCGGCCGTCACGGACGCATGGCCTGCCCGATCGCCCGCCGCTCGACCGACACGGTCTCCGCGCCGTGCGCGCGGGCGAATGCCTCCAGCGCCCGGTCGACGTTCCGCCTCAACTTCGCGGTATACCGGATCTCCGGCTCGATGTGCAGCAGCTCGACCGTCAGATGCTTCCGCTTGGCGTCCAGGCGCGGATCCATCCGGCCGATCAGACGGTCCCCGGCCAGGATCGGCATCGCGTAATAGCCGTACGTTCGTTTGACCGCGGGCGTGTAGATCTCCCACCGGTATGCAAACCCGAACAAATCCTCGAGCCGTTTCCGGCTCCACAGCAAGTTGTCGAGCGGCGGCAGGAAGCGCACCGGTCCCTCGTCCTCGCGCAGCCCTTCCTCCGCCTCCCGGTGCCGTTCGAGCAGCTCCGCATCCTCGGTCAGAATGAAGTACGGCTGCTTCAAGCCGTCGACCTCGACGGGCGCGGCCTCGCCCGCCCGCACGTACCGCTCCAGCTCCTCCCGGCGCTGGCTTGCGCCGAACCGCTGCCAGCCGAATCGCGCATCGCTCGGCTCGAATACCCGGTACGCGCGGAAGTATTTCCGCAGCATCCGGTCGGACGCCTCCTCCGGCCCGATCGCCTCCGCTTCCCGCAGCATGTCCTCCGGAACGCTTCGGCTCGATACGTCGAACAGCCGCTGGTTCCCTTCCCGGCCGACGATGCGAATGAACGAGGCGTCCATCAGCAGATTGAGCGCGTGCGACGTCGCCTTCGTCTTGGCGGCGGCGTTGTCCCAGTAGCCGTGCACGCGCTCCTCGGATTCGAACGCTTTCGCCGGGAGCGGCCCTTCGGCTTCCAGCTTGCGGAGCACGTCGTCGACGACGGAGCGGAGCCCTTCGATCTCGTCCCGCGTGCGCGCCCGCATCCGCTGCCGGACCGGCTCGAACATCGCGTAATCCTTCATCGGTATGATGCAAGCGGCGTTCGCGAAATATTCGAAGGCTTCATTGTCCCGCAGCAGTCCGTTCAGCACGCGCGGCTCGTAGCCGGCGATCCGGGCGGCGAGCGCCAAATGCTGGTTCGGGCGCACGGCGGCCACCGGATCGATCTGCACGCATTCGAGCGCTTCCAGCGCGACGGCGACGTGCCGGCGCAGCGCCGCCGCGGAACGGGCGCGCTTCTCCGGCGGGCCGAGCAGCAGCTGGCGTTCCAGAAGCAGGCGCCGCAGCGCACGCTTCGTCGTTCGTATCGGTTTCACCCGTCTTCCTCCTCGCCTCGTCCGAATTTCCGTTATCTCCCAGTATACACGTTCAGGGGGCCGTTCGCACCGCGTTCGTTCTTTTTCCCGCGCCCCGTCTCACGACGATTCGCCCGCGCCGGATCCTTCCGCCCCGTTCGCTTCCACCGCGATATGCCCGAACGCCTCGAAATCGAAAAGCCCCCGGTCGGTCAGCTTGAGCGAGGGGATGACCGGCAGCGTCAGGAACGACAGGGTCAGGAACGGATCGAAGTCGCCCGGCGCGCCGATGTCGGCCAACGCCCGCTTCAGCGCCCGCAGCCCGGCGTAGACCTCGTCATGCGGCCGGTCGGACATCAAGCCGGCGATAGGCAGCGGCAGCGATGCCGTCACGCGCCCGTCCGCGACGACGGCAAGCCCGCCGCCGCAGGCCGCTAGATGCGCGATGGCAGCCAGCATGTCTTCGTCCGAGGCGCCGACGACGACGAGATTATGCGAGTCGTGCGAGACGGTCGAGGCGAGCGCGCCTTTGCGCAGCTTGAAGCCTTTGACGATCGCCAGCCCGATATTGCCGGTCGCATGATGCCGCTCGACGACGGCCAGCTTGAGCAGATCCTTCGCGACGGAAGGCGCGAACCGCCCGCCCCGCACGTCGACCGTTTCAATCAGTCGGCGCGTGACGATCTGGTTCGGCACGACGCCGATGACGTTGCAGCGCGCGCCGTTCAGCGGCAGCTCCAGATCCTTCGGCGCGACGGGCTTCACGCGCAGCGCCGCGACGGACGTCGGCCGGTCGCCGGAAGGGCCGGCATCCGGAAGCGGAAAGGCTTCTTCCCGCAAGACATCCCGTTCCGCGACCTGCACCCCGTCCTTGTACACGGCCCGGATCCGGACTTCCTCAAGGTCGTCCAGCAGGAGCAAATCGGCCGCGTAGCCCGGCGCGACGGCGCCTCTGCCGCGCAGCCCGAAGCATTCCGCCGCGTTGATCGTCGCCATCTGGATCGCCGTGACCGGATCGAGGCCCGAACGGATCGCCAGCCGGACGATATGGTCCACGCTGCCCTCCTCGATCAGGTCGACCGGCAGCTTGTCGTCGGTGACGAACAAGCATCTCCGCGCGTTTCGCGGCGTGACGGCCGGAAGCAGCGCGCCGAGGTTTTTGGCGACCGTCCCTTCCCGGATCATGAGGTAGAAGCCCAGCTCCAGCCGGTCCCGCGCTTCGTCCGCGGTGACGCATTCGTGGTCCGTGAGGATGCCCGCCGCCGCGTAGACGTTCAAGCTTTCGCGGCCGATGCCCGCCGCGTGGCCGTCGATATGCCGCCCGGCCGCGCCCGCGAGCTTGCCCAGCATCCCCGGCTCCGCGCCGGCGACGGCCGGGAAATTCATTACCTCTGCGAGACCGAGCACCTTCGGATGCGCGTAATAAGGCGCCAGCCGCTCCGCTTCGAGCCGGGCGCCGTTCGTCTCGAACGGCGTCGCCGGCACGCAGGACGGCAGCAGCACGAAGATGTCGAGCGGCAGCCCTTCGGCGCTGCGCAGCATGTAGTCGAGCCCGTCCGTGCCCGCGACGTTGGCGATCTCGTGCGGATCGGTGACGGCGGCGGTCACGCCGTGCCGGAGCAGCACCTTCGCGAATTCGCGCGGCGTCAGCATCGAGCTCTCGATGTGGACATGGCCGTCGATGAACCCGGGCACGATATGGCGGCCGCCCGCGTCGACGGTTTCCTTCCCCGCGTACGCGCCGATGCCGGCGATGCGGCCGTCCGCGATGGCCACGTCGCCTTCCGTGACCGTGCCGGCAAAGACGTTGACGATCTTGCCGTTCTTGATGACGAGATCGGCCGGCTCGCGCTTCGCCGCGACCTCGATGAGGCGTTGCAATCGGTTCGTTTGTTCCATATCGGATTCACCCTGCCTTAACGATAAGTATTTGTAAATCCCGAACCCGTTAACAGCCGCGAACGCAAAAAATCCCGACTACAAAGAAGCATGGCTGCGCTTTTTGTAATCAGGATTTTACGGTTCCTGGTAGAGACCCTCGGCCCGTATCGCCGAAGTTATACGTTCGGGTATGGAGTTGACCGCTTCATCATAATACGCCGGCGCCGGACGAGTCAACGCGCCGGCATGCAACCTTTCGGACGGGCCCGCCGTCTAGGAGGTGCAACTATCCAGAGGAGGCTCACGAATCCATGAAACCGACGATAAAATCGCTCCTGATGCTTTCCGCCGTGCTGGCGGGCACGACGGCCGCCGCGCAGGCGAACGCCGCTTCGGCAGACGCAAGCGGCAGCGCGGTCTTCCGCCAAGACAGCACGCTGGTCGAGATCGGCAGCCGGCACATCCAGGTCCAATTGGCGCCCTTCCTGCAAGCCGGCACGCTGATGGTGCCGGCGCGCGAGCTGGCGCTCGGCCTGAACGCCGCCGCGCAATGGACGAACGGCAGCCTGCTGCTGACCAAAGGCGGCTTGTCCGTGAAGCTGCAGGGCAGCAGCCTGCAGTCCGGCGGCAAGACCGTCGCGCTGCCGGCCGGCGTTCAAAATATAAACGGCAAAATCTATCTCCCGCTCCGCGCCGCGGCCGAGGCGCTCGGCGCCGGCATTGCTTGGAACCCGGCGTCCAAGACCGCCGTCGTGCGCGCGGCCGCTTCCGCCGAGCAGCCGGTATCCGTCGGCTACGCGTTCGAGAAGAACGCCCAAGGCTGGACGGGCGGCTTCGCCGATCTGCCGGTCCAGCACGAAGACGCGGATTACCAGCTCGCCTTCAACTGGTCGGCGCTGCCGGCAATCGACGGCAAGCAGCTGAACGGGCTGAAGCTAAGCGGCATGAACCGCAGCGACGATCTGTTCATGTACGCCGTCAAAAAGCTGGGCGCCGCGGACGGCTTGAAGCCGAATACGGCGTACGCCGTGAAGCTCGGCTTCCGGCTGGCGACGAACGAAGCCTCCGATTCGGTCGGCATCGGCGGCTCGCCGGGCCAATCCGTCTACGTCAAGGCGGGCGTGGTGAACGTCGAGCCGAAGGCGGTCGAGACAGACGGCGACTACCGGATGAACCTCGACAAGGGCAACCAGGCGACGGACGGCAAAGACATGCGCTTGGTCGGCGACGCCTCCAAGCCGGACGCGGCCAAGGAAGGCTACCAGCTGAAGCCGATGCAGCTGGAGGCTTCCGTCACTACGAACGCCAAAGGCGAGGCGTATATCGTCATCGGCACGGATTCCGGTTACGAAGGGCTGAGCACGCTCTACCTCGCGGACGTGCAGGCCGAGTTTACGCCGCAAGCGAAATAACCGCTTCGAGAGGGTTGACAGGGCCTGGCGGATCAAGCGCGGCGCTCCGCGTTGGGCAGGCAATGGCCGTTCGATTATGCTATGATGGAGAGGCTTCCGGCCTGTGCAGGTTAGGGACGGAACGCCAGCCCCGCTAAAGGAGTCGACCGCCATGTCCGATCTGTCCGATCAGCAATTTTCCCGCATCTCGCGCGCGCTGGCCGAGCCGAGACGTTACCGGATGCTCAAGGAGATCGGCGCGTCCAAGGAGCCGCTGCCCTGCGGCATGCTGCTGGAGACGCATAACGTAAGCGCCGCGACCGTCTCCCATCACTTGAAAGAGCTGGAAACGGCCGGTCTCGTGCAGAGCATCCGCGAGGGGAAATTCATGAGCCTGGTCCTGCAGGAAGACGTGCTTCAAGCGTACGTGAACCGGTTGGCGGAGATCGTCCCGCGCCGCGGATGACAGGCAGATCCCATGAACGAACAATTTCATCCTGTTCCATAGGAAGAGGAGCCTTCGGGCTCCTCTTTTTCGTTTCGTCAAGACGCGCTTGTCCGGCAAAGAAATGAAATCGGAACCATGCTCGCCCTCTTCGGAGCCGCGGGCATGGCCGGCAAGCTCGCCGCCGGCCGCGCCGCAACGCGGTCCGCGCCGCAAAAAAGAGCATCGTGCGGGCATACCGCACGATGCTCGTTACATTTCGCCGCTTGCCGCAACCTTCAATTCACGGCCTCCCACGCGTCATGCAGCAGCTCGTTGTTGATCCCGGCCGCGGTGAGCGAGCCGAGCGCCGCGGCCGAGATGGCCTGGTACAGCTCCGAGGCGGCATCCCCCGCCGCGTATACGCCCGGCACGCTCGACTTGCCGAACGCGTCCACGACGACGGTGCCGCCTTCCGTCACCCGGCAGCCGAGCGCGCGGGGCAGCTCGGAGCCGGCCGCCAGCTTCGGCGCGAAGAAGATCCCCTCGCACGCGACGTTCCTGCCGTCCTCCAGCAGAATCGCCTCGACCATGCCTTCGCTGGAGACGATATGCCGGATCGGCGCATCGAAGACCGGCACGCCGTGCCGCGATAGCTCTTGCAGCTGTTCATCCGTCAGCTCGTGCGGCCCGTTCGCGAGGATCGCGTAATTACTCGTCCAGCCCGCCAGCATTTTCGCCATGTGCAGCGCCCGCGCCCCTTTGGCGATCAGCGCGAGCCAGCGGTCCCGAAGCTCCCAGCCGTCGCAGTACGGGCAAACGAAAGCGCTCTTGCCGTATACGTCGTTCAAGCCGGAGATGCCGACCGGCAGGTCCCGCATCCCGACCGCGAACAGCAGCTTCTTCGCGCGCACGGCCGCGCCGCCCGCCGTCGCGATGCGGAAGTCGCCGTCCGTTCCGGCCGCCGAGACGGCCGCATCCTCGACGAACGCCGCGGAAGGGTATGCCCGGAGCTGCTCCCGCGCGATCCGCCGGAACTCGCCGGGCGCGACCCCGTCGCGCGTCAGGAATCCGTGCGTCTCTTTCGTCACCCGGTTCCGCGGCTTCCCTTCGTCGATCACGACGACCCGCTTCCGGGCCCTGCCCAGCACCAGCGCCGCGCTCAGCCCCGCCGGTCCTCCGCCGATAATCGCGACGTCCGCTTCGAACTTCTCTCCCATAGTCATCAACCTCCCGGACTTGTCATATCCATTCTAAAAGCGCGCATGGCGCCGATTGCGAATCATTGCGGCGAGCCCGCGGCCGCCGCCGCATCCAGCACCCATTGAATCGAATGCCGGCGCAGGTACGCTTGCAGCTCCCGCTCGGCGCCGTTCATTACCTTCTCGACGAGGCATTCCGCATGGCGCGGCGGACCTTCGTCCTCCGCTTCGCCGGCCTCGACCGGATGATGCAGCGCGTTAATATTCAAGCATTCATACAGCTGCTGCCGCCCTTCGATCACCTGCACGACGTCGAGGAACGTAATCTGCCCCGGCGGCCGCGCGAGCTCGTAGCCTCCGCTGGCGCCTGTGACCGCGCGAACGATCCCGTCCTGGCGCAGCTTGGACATGATCTTCGACAGATAGCTGTCCGAAACGCCGAGCGAATCGGCCAGTTCCTTGATGCCCACGTTCCGGCCGGACTCCGCGTGAGCCAGATGGATCAAGGCATGCAGCGCGTTGCCGGTGCTTTTGGAAAATTGCATGGGACCGCTCCTCCTTCCAAGACCCTCAACAACTATTACGGACCTATAATGTCCATAATAAACGCTTCGAACTCCTTTCGCAAGAGGGAATCCGAATTAACGCGATTGAATAAAACAGCGGTAATAGAACAACAGCATGAAGAACAAGATCGGATCGACCACGGCCGAGTAGCCGATGTTCCGCCAGCCGTAATGAAAGTACCCCCACGGCGCCGGCAGCATGGTCAAAAGCTCGTACCCCAGGATGGCGGCCGTCCACGCCGCCAGATACCCCGCCTTCGCAAGGAATCGGCGCTCCGACGGAAAAAACCCGAGGAACAGAAGATTGACCGGCGGAATGAGCAGGGTCCGGGCCAGAAACGCGGTCCAATCGACGGAGTTCTTCTCGAAGTACCAATAGCCCTTGAATTTGAAATCGAAGAGCAGGTCGAACAATAGCTGGAACGCCATCGTGAACGCCCAGACATGGGCCGTTTGTTGGCGGCCTTCGACGCGGTTCGGGCGGAAAGCGAGCCAGTTGAACGAAAGGACCGAAACGATGAGAAGAATCATGCGGAGAATTCCTTTTTAGTGTTAGCCTCCCCACTATGCCCGCCTCGCAAACGAACGTCATCGTCCCGCTCAGCCGCCGATCGGCGTCGGCCGCTTCCGGCCGGTCACTCCGCCGGGGCGTCCGGCGCCTTCTGCTTGGCGCGGAAGCGGCGCACTTTCATGAGGTTCCCGCACGTCTTATCGTCGCAATACCGCTTGGAGCGGTTGCGGGTCTCGTCGTAATACACCCACAGGCAGCTCGGGTTCTGGCAAATGCGCACCCGCGACGGATCGCCGGCCGCGATCATCCGCGCCATCGACGCTGCGACTTCCGCCTGCGCGGCCGTCCATCCATCGCCGGCCGGAATATGCTCGATCCGCAAGCCGCCGTCCTCGGTCGCCGTCAGCCGCCTGACTACGACGCTCGCGGCCATATAGGCGTTCAGAGTCGCGAGATCCGCTTCGCTTGGCGCCGCCCCCGCCGCAAAGCCGGCCGCCATGCCGTGCAGCTCGCCGCGCATCCGCTTCAGCGCGCGCAGTTCCTCCGCCGACGGCGGTACCGGCGCCGACAAGCCGTAACCGCCAAGCCAGCCGGCGAGCCAATCGGCGCGGTCCAGCCGATCGTCGATCGCGCCGTCGCCCCTCCAATCATGGTGCAAACTATTCAAAAAGTCGTCCCAAAACATAGCCAAGCCCCCGGTTGTTTTTCGATATTGTAACATGCTAACCGATCGCTTGCTAGTTACTTGACGCTGTGCGCCCCGCATGGTAAATTTGGCAATGTAACCCGTTATTTATTCATTAGCTCGTTACAGGGATCGAAAAGGAAACGAGGAGGTTTCGTCATGAACGCGAACGACCTGCTGCTTCGCAATTGGGATGCCTGCCATGACAAGGAGGACTGGTATCCGCCGCTCGCGGACGCGTTGAACGGCCTGACCGCCGAACAGGCGGACTGGCATCCCGCGGGCGAGCACGCCAACACGATCCGGGAGACGGTCCATCATTTGATTTTCTACAAGGAGCGGCTCCTCCGCCGGCTGACCGGGGAAGAAACCGCTTATCCTCCGGGCGTGACGAACGACGACACCTTCGCGGCGAGGCCCGGCGAGCCGGAGGATTGGCACGCGGCGGCGGCGCGTCTCGCCGAGGCGCACCAAGCCATCCGCGACCGCATCGCGGCCTGGAACGAAGACGATTTCGAGCGCCAGCTTCCCGGACAGCGGTTGCCGTTTGGGATTTGGGCCAACTCGCTCGCCCTGCACGACGCTTACCATACCGGCCAAATCATCCTGCTCCGCAAGCTCCAAGGCTCCTGGCCGTCTCATCGTTCGTTCGACTGACGCCCGCGGCGGCTCCCTCGAGTCCCCGCGCCGAGTCGCGCCGAAACGCAAAGAAACCTCCGATTCCGCAAGCCGGAACCGGAGGTTTCGCTTTATTTCACGCCGTTCGCCTGTATTGCTTGTGATGGTGGCTCTCGCCGGCGGATCCGCCGCCCCGCCGCTATTCCTCGAAAATCTTCGTCAGCAGCGCGCCGAGCGTCTCCACGGCTTCCGCTTCCCGTTCGCCGTCCGCTTCCAGCGTCACGTCGTCGTTCGGCTGTATGCCGAGCGTCAGCATGCTGAGCGAGCTCTTGCCGTTCACTTTTTTGCCGCCCTTCGAGACGCTGATCTTGCACGGAAATTCGCTCGCCGCCTGCACGAATACTTTGGTCGGCCGGGCGTGGAAGCCCGACGGGTTCAAGACGGTAAAGGTTTGGGATGTCATGGGTTGTCGCTCCTCGTATGTTGATGGACGAATGCTTGAATCGTCTCTTGGCTGTCCATGTTCACGATCGCCTCCGCGTGCGCGGCCCACTCCTCGCGGGAGAGCGCCTTGATCAGCGCCCGCGCGGGCAGGATCGAGCTTGCGCTCATGCTGAATTCATGCAGACCCAGACCGAGCAGGATCGGAATCGCCGTCCGGTCGCCGGCCATCTCGCCGCACATGCCCACCCATTTGCCCTCACGCTCCGCGGCCTTGATGACCATGCGGATCAGGCGCAAAATCGACGGGTGGCACGGCTGGTACAGATACGCCACGTTCTCGTTCATCCGGTCGGCCGCCATCGTGTACTGGATGAGGTCATTGGTGCCGATGCTGAAGAAATCGGCTTCCTTCGCGAGCGTATCCGCGGCCAGAGCGGCGGCCGGCACTTCGATCATGATGCCGACTTCGATCCCTTCGGCCACGGCGCGTCCTTCGGCGTTCAGCTTCGCCTTCTCCTCTTCCAGCAGCCGCTTCGCGGCCCGCAGCTCGGATGCGACCGCGATCATCGGGAACATGATTTTCAGCTGGCCGTGCACGCTCGCCCGGAGAAGCGCCCGCAGCTGCGTCCGGAACAGGTCCGGCCGGTCCAAGCAGAGCCGGACGGCGCGCAGCCCGAGGAACGGATTGCTCTCGGCGGGCAGCTTCATGTACGGCAGCTCTTTGTCGCCGCCGATGTCGAGCGTCCGGATGACCACCGGCTTGCCGTCCATCCGCTCCAGCACGTGCTTGTAGACCTGGAACTGCTCTTCTTCGGTCGGCAGCGCGCCGCGGCCCATGTACAGGAATTCCGTCCGGAACAGGCCGACGCCCTCGGCTCCGTTCGCCAGCACCTTCTGCAGGTCCTCCACGCTGCCGATGTTGGCGGCCAGCTCGACGCGGTGGCCGTCCTTGGAGACGGACGGCTCGTTCAGCAGCTTGCGCAGCTCCGCCTGCCGCGCGTCGTAGTCGGCTTTCCGGCCCCGGTATGCCGCGAGTTCGTCCTCCGTCGGTCCGACGATGACGGTTCCTTCGACCGCGTCCATGATCACCGTCGCGCCGGTCTCGATGCCGCCGGCCGCGGCGCCCGCCCCGACGATCGCCGGAATTTCGAGCGAGCGGGCCATAATCGCGGAATGGGACGTGCGGCTGCCGATTTCGGTCACGAAGCCGAGCACGTAATCCGCGTTCAACTGCGCGGTATCGGACGGCGTCAAGTCCTCCGCGATCAGGACGCACGGCTCGCTGATGGCCGATACCGCGGCATAGTCGAGGCCCCGGAGCCGGCTCATGATCCGGCCGGCGACGTCGCGAACGTCCGCCGCGCGCGCCCGCAGCAGCTCGTTGTCCATCGCGAGCAGCAATTCGGCGAAGCCGTTCGCCGTCTCGTGAAGCGCGTATTCGGCGGTCGCGCCGTCGTTGTCGATCCGCTCGAGGATGCCGTCGATCAGGTCGGGATCGTCCAGCAGCAGCAGATGCGCTTCGAAAATCTCGGCCTTCGCCGCGCCCATCTTCGCTTCGGTCATCGCCCGGATGGCTTCCAGCTCCGTCTTCGCGGCCGCGACGGCCGCATCCAGCCGCTCCTTCTCCGCGCCCGGATCCGGGGCTTTGTCCGCCGAAGGCACGAAGCGGTCCTGCCGCAGCCGGTAAGCTTTGGCGATCGCGATGCCCGGAGACGCCGCGATGCCGCTCAATCGGTTCGTTGTCGCATTCATCTGTGGCCCACGCCCTCTCGTCAGGATTTCGCTTGCTTCAGCTGCTCGTATTGCGCGGCGGCCGCGGCGTGGATCGGATGGTCCTCGGCGATCGACGTGTATTTCGCGATCGTGCCGTTCAGTCCGATTTCGCGCAGATCCGCCTGGATCCGCACCGCCTCCGGATCGTCCGGATTATCGAACAGCAGCGCCGCCGCCATGCCGAGCGTCAGATGCTTCGTGCCGAGGCCCAGCCCGTGCGCCTGCAGCGCGGGACGCACGAGGCGGTCGCCGGCCGACAGCTTGCGGATCGGCGAGCGGCCGACGCGCGCGACTTCGTCCGTCAGGTACGGGTTGACGAAGCGATCCAAAATTGTATGAATGTAGTCCGCATGCTCCGCTTCGTCGAAGCCGTACCGCTTGACCAGCACCGCGCCGGTCTCTTCCATGGCGTGCCGAACGAGCGCGGCGATCGGTCCGTTCGCCATCGCGCCCTGGATCGTCTCGAATCCGTAATAGTGCCCGAAGTAGGCGGCGACGCAGTGGCCGGTGTTCACCGTGAACAGCTTCCGCTCGATGTACGGCTCGAGTCCGTTCACGTAATGGATGCCCGCGATTCGGTCGGCGCCCGGAAGCAGCTGCGATTCGTCCACGACCCATTCGTAGAACGGTTCGACCTGAACCTCGAGCGGATCCTCGTGATGCTGGATCGGCACGATCCGGTCGACGGCGGCGTCGGGGAACGCCGCGAACCGATCCGCCCGCGCCCGCTGCTCTTCGGTCAAGCGGGCGTACACGTGCGCCTTCAATTGCGTGCTGCCGCCGATCGCGTTCTCGCAGGCGATGACGTGCAGCGGGGCCGCGTCCCGCGCCATGCGCAGCGCCAGCCCTCTTGCGATGCCCGGCGCGATATGCGGCAGGATGTTGACGCCGACCGCCGTGGTGACGAGATCCGCCCGCGCGACGGCTTCCGCGACGTCGTCGGGATATTTGCCGTTGATGGCCGTGACGTTCTCGACGCGGATGGCCTCTTGCAGCTCGCTCGCCAGGCGCACCGTGTACGCCTTCCGCTCCTTCAGCAGCTCGACCAGCGCGTCGTTCACGTCGGAGAAGACGACCTCGTAGCCCGCGCGGGACAAGACCAAACCGATGAAGCCGCGGCCGATGTTGCCCGCGCCGAAATGGAGCGCCCTCACGCTTCCATCCCGCTTTCGAAGATGCGCACCAGCTCTTCGGCCGTCGTCGCGTTCATGATTTGCTCCATGTTCTCGTCCTCGGAACAGATCATCGCCACGTTGGTCAAAATATCGAGGTGGTCGTTGCCCGCGGCCGCGATGCCGATCACGAGCACCGCCTTCTCGCCGTCGCCGAACTCGACGCCGGCGGGAATTTGCACGATGGACAAGCCCGTCGAGCGGATCAGCTCCTTGGAGTCGCCGGTGCCGTGCGGAATCGCCAGCCCGTTCCCCATGTACGTCGAGAGCGTGGCTTCGCGCTCCAGCATTTTGCCGATGTAGCCTTCCGCCGCGTGTCCGGCGTCGACGAGCAGCCTGCCCGCCATGCGGATCGCGTCGGATTTATCGGTTGGCCGCGCCTGCAGTTTCACTTTGTCGATCGAAAGTATGCTCATCGTAGATTTCTCCTCTATTCGTTTTGATTCTATTCGTTTTGATTTTATCCGTTTTGTTTTTTGGTCTCCAGGAATTGTTCAAGCTCTTGCGATAGATATTCCTTGATCTCCTGCTCCCCGCCGTCCCGCAGCAGCTCGATCGTGCGCGGCACGAGGAGGTAGGAGCTGATCTCGCTCAGCACCTCCAGGCTCTCCTTCGCCAGCTCGCGCGGCCCGAGCATGAGCAGCACTTGCCGGACGCCGGACGGCAGGACCTGATCGAGCACCAGGTCCCGTTCCAGCCGGTACAGGCTGAGCGACGGGACGCGCACGAGCTCGCTGCGGACGTGGAAGAGCGCCAGTCCCGTATCGGGGATGACCTGGCTGCTCTGCCGTTCCCGCTGCAGCAGCAGCCGGGCGACCGGCGCTTCGTCCGCGATGACGCCGGCCCGCCGCGCGAAGCCGCACATCGCTTCCAGCGTCTCGAGCAGGCTCTCGAACGGCTGCTCCAGCCGGTAGACGCGGAACTGATCGAGAATATGGACGATTTCGGCGACGTACGCTTGGATCCGCTTCTGCTGGGCGGCCCGCGGCCCGTAGACCGGCGCCGTCTGTTCGCGGCGGCCGAGCTCGTCGTTGCGCAGCGTGACGTTCTGGATGAAGAGCCGCAGCCGCTCCGCTTCCTCCGCCGTCAGCAGCGGGCTGAGCTTGATGTACCGTTCCTCGCCGAGGGGCAATTCGACCGTCGAGATGATGAGGTCGTACGCTTCCTCCGGAATGCGCGCCGCTTCGAACCAGGAGGCATGCCCGACGATCTCCACCTGCGGGAGCTCCTTCGTCAGGCGCACGGCGAGCATCCGGGACGTGCCGAGCCCGCTCGTGCAGACGAGCACCGCCCGGACGTTGCGGGGAAAGAGCTTCTGCCGCTCCAGCGACGCGCCGAAATGCATCACCAGGGAGCCGATTTCTTCGTCTGGGACGCGGTAGGCGGTCAGCGTCTCGTCCGCCGCCGCGCGCAGCTCGTTATACAGCGGCTCGTAATCCTTGCGGATCTGCGCGAGCAGCGGATTGCGGATGATCGCGCCGGCCCGCAGACGGTCCATCGCGGATTCGAGGTGGCCGAGCAAGCCGTCGCGCAGCAGGCGGTCTTCGCTGTACGGGACGCCCGTCCGGGCCTGCATGGCGCGGACGAGCCGCCAGACGAGCTCCATGTAGCCGAGCTCCTCCTCGGGCAGCAGCTGGTTCGGATGCGGCTGCCCGCGCGGCTCCAGGAGACCGGCGATATACGCCGTCTCGGCCGTCGAGAACGACAGTCCGGTCGCTTCGGCCAGATGCGTCATGACGGCCGTCAGCAGCTCGCTTTGCCGGAAGGACTGCTGCTCCGGCCGCAGCTCGATCGGCCGGCCGAGGCCGATCCGCGCCGCCGCGATGGCGATTCGGATCAGCAGCTCCGTGTAGGCGTGCTCCGGCAAGGCGCTCAGCCCGGCGTCCTCCGCCTTCCACAGCGCTTCCTCCACTTGGGCGAAGAACGGCTTGCCGGCCAGCTCAAGCAGCCGCTTCGTCAACGGCCTCGCGGCGGGATCGGCCTTCCCGAACAAATCCGATTCGTCCAGGAAATTATCGGCGAGGCGCCAGATCATCCGGCGCATGTCGGCCTCGGCGCCGCTCAGGCCGACGCCGTACCCGCGCCTGCGCACGAGGATCAGCCCGGCTTGCTTGACCGGCTCCTCCAGTTCGTCCAGGTCGCTCGTGACCGTCGGCACGGTAACGCCGAGCTCGTGGGCGAGCGCGAAGAGCTTGACGGGCTCCGCTTCCCGCAGCAGGCTGCAGGCGATGAGCAGCCGGCGCTCCTCGGCGGAATAGTCGACGGCGGACGAGGCGCGAAGCGACCGGCGCAGGGTCTGCAGCCGCTCGGCGTCGCCCTGCAGCAGGATGCCCCGGCCGGATTTCTTGAGCAGCGCCACGCCCGCCTCCCGGGCGGCGTCCTCGAGCTCCGCGAGCTCCCGGTGCACCGTCCGGGCGCTGACGTTGATCTCGGCGGCGATTTCGCCCGCCGTCACTTCCTCGTTCCGGCCGAGCAGCAGCTCCAGAATCTGCCGTTGCCTGTGGGTCAATTTCATGCGCGTACACCTCTTGCCGAAATGGAAGATAACGCCGGCTTGGCGGCCAGCGTTACCTTGTCTTATTCGCTCAGCCGTTTGACGAGCTCGTCATAGGCCGGGCTTTTCATGAAATTGTCGATCGAGATATGCTCGGCCCGCGGCGCCTGGCCGCGCGCCCGGTCCGTCAGCGACTTGTGCGTGACGACGATGTCCGCGTCGTCCGGAATCTCGCTGATTGCCGTGTTGACGACCGTGACGCCGACGCCCGCGTCCTTCATCTTCTTGCGGAGCACGGAGGCGCCCATGGCGCTCGAGCCCATGCCGGCGTCGCAGGAGAAGACGATTTTGCGCACGTCCGCCGCCGTTTTGGCGTCGGCGGATGCCGCCGCCGAAGGTGCGGCCGTCGCCGCTGCCGGTGCGGCCGCGGATGCCGCCGCCGCGATCGGCGCCTGCTTCATTTGCTTCATTTTCTCGGACGCTTGCTCCAGCTCGTCCTCGCCTTCGGCTTGCTTGCCCGTCTTCAGCAGCAAAGCCGCCGCGAGGAACGAGACGACCGCCGCCGAGATGACGCCGGTGAAGACCTGGAGCAGGCCGCCCTTCGGCGCCATGGCCGCGTAAGCGAAGATGCTGCCCGGCGAAGGCGGCGCGACCAGGCCGGCGTGGAACATCGAGAACGTGAACGTGCCCGTGACGCCGCCCGCGATGACCGCCAGAATGAGGCGAGGATTCATCAGAATATACGGGAAGTAAATTTCGTGAATCCCGCCGAAGAAGTGAATGATCGCCGCGCCCGGCGCGGACATTTTCGCCGACCCGCGTCCGACCAGCCAATACGCCAGCAGGACGCCGAGACCCGGACCCGGATTCGACTCCAGCATGAACAGAATCGATTTGCCCGTCTTCGACGCTTGGTCGAGCGCGATCGGGCTGAGGACGCCGTGGTTGATCGCGTTGTTCAGGAACAGCACCTTGGCGGGCTCGATCAGCACGTTCGCGAGCGGCAGCAGGTTGGCGTCGACGAGAGCCTGCACGCAGTTGGCGAGCGTCTTGCTCACGACCTCCACCACCGGTCCGACGACCAGGTAGGCGATGATCGCCAGGATGCCTCCGATGATGCCGGACGAGAAGTTGTTGACGAGCATCTCGAAGCCGGACTTGACTTTGCCTTCGATCGCCTTGTCGAAGCGCTTGAGCACCCACGCCGCGGACGGCCCGACGAACATCGCGCCCATGAACATCGGAATGTCCGTGCCCACGATGACGCCCATCGTCGTGACGGCGCCGATGACGCCGCCGCGCGTGCCGTGGATCATCGTCCCGCCCGTATAGCCGATCAGGAGCGGAAGCAGGTACGTGATCATCGGCGAGACGAGCTTCGCCAATTCCTCGTTCGGAATCCAGCCCGTCGGGATGAACAGCGCGGTGATGAGGCCCCACGCGATGAAGGCGCCGATATTCGGCATGACCATGCCGCTCAGGAAGCGGCCGAACCGCTGTACGCGGACTCGGGCGCCGCCGGCGGAAGCGCGTTGTTGTGCTGCTGTATCCATAAGGATAGCCTCCCCAGTAGTGAAATATGATGATGCTTGGTTTGTGTTCTTATCGTAAAGCCAAGCGGCCGAGGGTTCAATCAAATGTAAATCGCTTTCAGTCATGATCGATGTTGACATCATTTTCGCTGGCCGAAAATGAACGCCGCTAGTATGCCCGCCAAACCCGGTTCGATGCGGGGGTTTCCGAGCGGGGCGCGGCACCCGCTCCGCGGCCCGAGCGACCCCCGGGAACGCCAAAAAAACCGCGGCGCTCCCGAATGGAGCGCCGCGGTTTCCCGGCGTTGCATAGAACAGTAAAAGCGGCGGCCAAGGTCCGTCTTGGGGCCGCGGTTTGTCTCGGCTACAGGTCTAGGATAACGTTCGCCCTAGCCGGTCGCGCGGTATTCGCCTTCGTCCAGCAGGATCGTGCCCTTCCCCGTCGCGGCGCAGCTCCTCGACGGCCGCTTGAACGGCGGACGAGGAGAAGCCTTGGACCGCCGCGCCCGGCCCGCCGACCGTGATCGTTCTGCCCGTGCCGGGCAGCATGGATTCCCGCATCATAGCGGCGCTCCTTCCGCCGGCGGCTTCGTCAGCCCGTACTGCTCCAGCAGCGCGCGCCGGTGCGCCTTGACCCGCAGGAAGCCTTCCGCTGCCGCGCCGTTGCCCCAATCGAAGATCGTGAATTCGCCGATGCCTTCGCCGTTCTCGTCCGCGACGCCGCCATGGCCGTAGTTTTCCATCATGAAGCCGTAATCCCGCTCGCCGAAGAACGGATGCGCCTTCTCCCACTGCGCCTTCGTCCTCGGATTCTCCGGGCAATACATCATGACGAACGCGCAGCGCAGCGCGGCCAGTCCGCGCTCGACGTATTCCTGCCGGCCGAGCAGCTGGCCGTAGTCGAGGATGAGCTCGGCGAACAGGCTCTGGCGCGCGTCGTTCCATTCGCCGTCGGCGTTCATGACGCCGAAGCCCCCGAGGGCGTTCACGTGAATGTACGGCGGCTGCCACGATGCCTGCGTCATGAGCAGCTCGTCGAGGCAGCGCTCGCCGAGTTGCAGATGCCGCTCCTCGCCGGTCGTCCGATGACAAGCTAGCAGGGCCTCGGCCGTCCAGAACATGGAGAAGTTGCACTGCTTGTACATGTCGTTGCGCTCGGCCTTGCGGCCGAGCAGCGTATCGCTGCCGTAGCCGGAGCACGACCAGTACGTCTCGAAGTCCTCCCAGCGGCCGACGGGGACGATCTCCTCCGCCACGGCGTCCATCGCCTTCAAGGCGGCCGTCCGGTACGCGGCGCTGCCGGTCAGCTCGTGGAGCTTCAGCAGGAACGTCACGGACATCGACGTCTCCGGCGATTCCGCCAGGACCGGCAGCGGCTGCAGCGTCGCGGCGTCCAGCCAGGCCGGGAAAAACCCTTTGCCGTCCTGCAGAAGCAGCAGCGCCTCGCCGTAACGCTCCGCGTACGCGAGCAGGCGCTCGTCCCGTTCGAGCTCCTCGTGCCAGCGCAGCATGAGCAGCGCGGTGAAGCTCATGTCGAGGATATGGTACGGCGCTTCCTTCGCCGAGCGGGTGACGGGATTGCGGTTGGAATTGCCCCAGTACGCCGTCTCCCAGCCTTTCGCGCGGCTCACGGTCCTGCCGCCCACGTCGATTTGCTCCATCTCGGCCGCGATGACGGCCGGGAAGAAGCCCTCCCGCTGGGGCGCCGACAGCGCCAGTTCCTTCATCAGCCGGGCGCGCTCGAGATGCTCCCGGCTGCCGGTCTCCAGCCCGTAGCGGTACAGCCCCTGCGCCGAACGGAGCGAGCTGAACCAGGCTTGATTCCAGATCGAGCGGAATTCCCGTTCGTTCACCGGCCCGGGGTAGTTCGGGCTCTGCGTCACGTTCACGATGAACACCGGCGCGCCGACCGTCCTGCCGTCCAGCTCGAACTGCTGCCAGACCGCGTCCTTCCAGTCCTCGAACGCCCAGCGGTACGCGTGGCCGACGTACGGCTCGAGCGGCCGCCCGATCGGTTCGCCGGCGCGGAACAGCGCGCCGCCCCACCCGCTCCACAGCAGGTCGAGAACGGGCCGCCACGGGTTCCGCGCGTAATCCGGTCCTTCCCCGGTCAGCACGAAGAAGCCGAATTCGACGGTTCCCGCGGGATACGCCGCGCCGGCTTCCCGTTCGTACAGCACGTGCTCGGCCACGCGGTAGCGGCTCATGCCGAGCGTAAGCCGGTTATCCTTGGCGTTCAGGTCCATGTACCAGCGGACCGGCGAGCCCGCGAGCAGCAGGTCGAGGTCGGGCACGACGGCCAGCCAGCGGTCCGCGTCGTGCACGATCAGCGCCGGCGAGCGAAAGCCGTGCTGGTCGATGATATGGCGGTCGGTCGGCGTCAAATGAGGCGCCCAATGGAAAGCCGGCGCGAAGGCCGGCGCGATGTCGATCCGCCAATCGTCCTGGCGGACCGGCTCGGGCAGCTCGAAGCGCAGCTTGACGTTCACCCGGCCGGCGCCGGCGCGCGTCGCGTCGACCGCGGGGCGGACGCCGCCTAGCGATGCCGCCTCCATGCTCGCGATGAACGCGGCGAGCGCGCCGTCAAGCGGCACGCGAGTGGTTTCGTTGGACACGGTAGTTCCTCCTATTCGTGGGCATGCGGCCGGCGGCGCAGGCTTACTCCAGTGCTTCCGCCGCGACCCGCTTGCCGTCCCGGAATTCCTGCGGGCTCAGCTGCGTCATCTTCTTGAAGCAGCGGGTGAAGTACGCGGCGGACTCGAAGCCGACCGCGCGGCCGATCTTGCGGATCTTCATCTCCCGCTGCAGCGGCAGCTCCTTCGCCTTCTGCACCCGGGCGTCGATGATGGAATCCTTGAGGCTCTGCATGTTTCCTGCTTGTACAGCTTGGACAAGTACGAGGGCGACAGGTAGACGAGCTTGGCCAGCTTCGTCAGCGACAGATCGCCGCCGAGGTTGTCCCGGATATAAACCTGCACCTTCCAGAAGACGTCGCTCGTCTGCTTCTCGTTCTTGCTCGCCGTCTCCTCGAACAACAACTTCGCGAGCCCCTCGAAGCGCGCGGTCGTCTCCCGCCGCGTAGCGTGCTCGCCGATGTTGAACAGCTGATTCAAGTTGAACCGTTCGGTAACGGTCTTCATCAAGCCCCAGCGGTTGAGGTGCGCGATGAACATCGACACCATGGAGTAGAAGATGTCGACGGCGACGCCGGTCTTGGAAACCGATTCGCCTTCGGCCAACTCCATGAACTGGCGGCACAACTCCGGCTCGTGCGCCGGATCGGAAAACAGATCGATCAATCCGTCCACGATGATCGGTTGGTCGTCGACGACCGGCAGTCTTCACATCTCGCCAACCTCCTCCTCGTAAGCGTCTATGCGCGCCGAATGGCATGCGCGGGAGGAAGCGCGGCTTCCTCCCGTACGTCGGCCTTGCCCGTTATGGCATGACGCGCGATCCGCGCCGCGCGACCGGAGCCAGGCGGGCGGCTTCTCGTGAATTCGCTTACACGTCGGCGCGTTCCGGACCTTTCTCCCCGTCTTCCAGCAGGTCCGCGGTACGCGCCTCGCGGTCCGGAAGCGCCGGGAACGGCTTCGTCGGCCGCGTCTGGTACCAATAGGCCACGGAGCAGACGTCGTCGCTGCGCTCGAACAGGCAGTTCTCGCTGTCTTCGGGCACGCCCGGCGCGGGGTAGCAGACGGACCGCTCCCCGTAGAAGGCGTCGGACGACTCGCGGGGCCCGAAGCCGAGCTGCTGCAGCGTCGCCTTCAGCGACTCGCGGAAGTAAATCGGATCCTTCCCGTGAAACCGGTACATGGAGAACAGCGTCTTCTCGTACTCGACGAGCGGCGCGCCCTGCTCCGGCGTAACGACCTCCTGCAGTCCCCACGCGCTGCCCACGTAATCCTCGAGGCCGGTGCCGCAGATCGTCGGATGCGTCTCGTCCTCGTCGATGAAGAACTTGAGCTCGCCTTCCCCGAACCACGTCTTCGCCTGCAGGATGCTGCGCACGCCGATGACGGTGCCGAGGTAGACGCCCGGTCCTTCGATGCCGTCCAGAATGACGAAATCCTCGTACAGCGGGCACGGATTCTGACGTCTGAATTGCGCGTGGAAGTAGCCCGCGTCTTCGTCCAGCCGGTCGCCGCGCGTAAAATCGACCTGATAGAACAGCATGTCGACGTCGAAGCCCGCGTCGTTCTCGACCGTGATGCGCGCCCGCTTCCGGAACGGCATCGGGATCCAGCAGTTGAAGCCTTTGCCGCTCTGCATCGTGACGTAATCCGTGACGAGGCAGCGCTGCCGCCCGTGCGCAACGCCGAAGAAGTCGCCGAGCGGCACTTCGACGCTCGGGGTCTCTTGGCCGTCCCAATACATCCGAATAATCAGATTGCGCATGACGGCGGGGTTGCCGGGCGGCACGGTGCACCAGATATGGCGGACGATGCCCGGTCCTTCGGCGTCGAGCAGCGTCTGAACGGCGCCGGCCTTGAACGGATGGATGCACGCCGAGCCTTTCCGGCCGTTGTTCGCCTGGCCGCCGGCGCCCCGCGCCGCGGTTTGGTTTTCCGCCGTGGCGGCGTAGGAGCGGACGTGCGTTGGACAGGAATAAAGCATGCGAAGTATCCCCTCTCTGAACGTGTTCCTATTATTCTTTGACGCTGCCCAGCACGATTCCTGTCATGAAGAAGCGCTGCAGCAGCGGATAAATCAGCAGGTTCGGCAGCTCCGGCACGTAGACGAGCAGCTTCATGTGATGGCCTTCGAATAGCGCGACGTCTTAGAATCTTGGGATAAATCGATTTGGACCGGAGTCCCGCGATTACTTGCTGCTGCACGTGGATCAACCTCCCCCTAATAAAAAAACCGCGTCGCAAGGAACGCGGATCGTGATCTGTGAATCCCTTCCTCCATCCCGGGGCCCGTCTGGCGCGGCTACGTACCGCCGCGGTAGGCCTTCTCGTGGTAACGCGTGATCGCCTTGAACAGCTCGCGGCCTTCGTCCGTCAGCGGCCGCCCGGGGTCGAAGCCGAGCCGCATCGCGCGATACGTCTCCGGCACCCAAATGTACGCGTGTACATATTCGGTAGCGAGAAACCCCGCTTTTTGCCAAAAGGCGATGCGCGCCGCGTTCTCCGGCGTCGCTTCCGCTTCCGCCTCGATGACGATCCCGCGGCAGCCGGGGCGGACCGCCAGCGCCCAGCCGCGCAGCGACGCGGCGCAGCGAAGGCCGATGCCGCGGCCGCGCAGCCGATGCCGGACGGCCAAGTAATCGACGACGAGCACGTCCATCGTCGCGTCGAAGGCGGTGAGCGCCATGGCGGCCGCCTCCCCTTGCTCGCGCCACACGTGAAGCGCGCACAGCTTCCTCTCGAACATCCGGCGGAGGATGCGGCGCGGCTTCCGTCCGTGCTCCGGGAAGCCTTCTTCGTAGATCGGCTCCGCTTCCGCCCACAGCGCTTCGTCCCATCGCGCGGTCGTCACATGTTCCATGGCTGCACCTTCTTCATGTCGGGATAGGCGTCCGTCGTCATTCCCGCTCCGCCGCGCTGTCGAACGTCACGGTGAAGGTCGTCCGATCCGGGTCCGACTCGAACGTAATCGTTCCGCCGTTGCGTTCGACGATCTGCTTGCAGATCGCGAGGCCGAGGCCCGTGCCGTCGGACTTGGTCGTGACGAACGGGTCGAACAACGTCGGCCGGAGCTCGGCGGGGATTTCCGGACCGGTATTGCCGATCCGGACGCATGCCGTTTCGCCTTCGCTATAAGTATGTACCGAAATCTTGCGTTCCCCTTCCACGTCTCGCAGCGCGTCGATCGCATTGTTCAGCAAATTGGACAGCACCTGCATGACCGAGGAGCGCTGAATCTTCACGCGAAGGCTCTCCTGCAGCGACAGCTCGAGCTCGATGTTCTCGTTGAGCAGCAGCGGGCTGACGAGCAGCAGCGTCCGTTCGATGAGCTCGTTCAGCGAGATGTAAACGCTGTCTTCATCGGCGATGGGTTTCCGGGAAAAGCTGAGAAAACCGGTAATTTGCATTTCGATCGTATGGAATTCCTTGTCGATGATGTCCATGTACCGCTCGACCGCGCCGAGCTCGCCCGCCGGCAGCGTCTTGCGGATCAGGGAGAAGAAGCCCCGGATCGTCGTGAGCGGATTGCGGATCTCGTGCGCCATGCTGGACGCCATCTTGCCGATCAGGTTCAGCTTCTCGTCGTGCATGTCTTCGATCAACTTGTCCTGCCGCTCGATCCGGTAATGGGCATGATCCCAAAAATAGATATAAATCGCGGATTGGAAATGGTCGATCCGGGAGATGACGCCGGCGATCAACCGGGTCAACGCCGCGCGTTCGACGTCGTATTCGGCGAGCGCGTCGAGAAGCGCTTCGCGGAAGAACTGCGAGCTGTTCAAGATATGCTCGATGGATACTTTTTTTTGAAACAGCATCTGGCACCAGCGTTCGTACTCCTTGAACAGCGGATGCTCTTTCATCGGAATCTCGACGTCGGCCACCAAACGAACGTACTTCCTGCCTTGTATGAGGAGCTCGTCCAAATCGAAGTAACCCGGGTAAGCTTGTTCCATGCGATAAATCCAACTCTCGACGATGATGTCCTGCTGGGTGTCAAAAAAACGGTTGAGTTCGCTCATGGGATCGCTCCGATTAGAAGTGAAATTAGAGAGTTGCCGATAAACGCAACGAAAAATAAACGAAAAATAAACGAAAAGAAACGTAGTACTAATTCCACATGACGAGGGGTTTTCCTGCTCCGTCGCCAAAATACCATATATTTCCCCGTGAACGAACATCCGATTTGACAATGGTTGGCAATAAAGGTATACCAAAATGGAGCCTTCCCGATTTCAGTATCGAACGATAGGAGCGAACGACCATGACCCTTGAACTAACCGTCCTGATCACCGGCGCCGGCGGCGGCATCGGCCGCGGACTGGCGCTTGCCTACGCCGAGCGGGGCGCGAACGTCGTCCTCGTGGACCGGAACGCCGAGGCGCTGGAGCAGACGGCCGCGCTCGCGCGCGCCGAAGGCCGGGAGCCGCTCGTCCGCGCGCTCGATCTGAGCGACCCCGCCGAGATCGAAGCCTGCTTCGCCTGGCTGCGGGAGCGCGGCGTCAAGCTGGGCGCGCTCGTCAACAACGCCGGGCTCGGCGCCTGGAAATCCGTCTACGATCTGTCCGTCGCGGAGTGGGATTACGTCCTGAACACGAATCTGCGGGGCACGTTCCTGTGCGCGCGGGAGGCGGCCAAGCTGATGCGGGAAACCGGCGGCGGGGCGATCGTCAACATCGCCTCGACGCGGGCGATTATGTCCGAGCCGAACTCCGAAGCGTACGCGGCGTCCAAGGGCGGCATTCTCGCGCTCACGCACGCGCTCGCCCTCTCGCTCGGCCCCGATCGCATCCGGGTCAACGCGATCAGCCCCGGCTGGATCGAGAACGGCGATTACGCCGCCCTGCGTCCCGTCGACCATGCCCAGCATCCCGCGCAGCGCGTCGGCCGGCCGGACGATATCGCGCGGGCATGCCTGTACTTGACCGATCCCGGGAACGACTTCGTGACGGGCGCGAACCTCGTCGTCGACGGCGGCATGACGCGGAAAATGATGTACGAGGAATAGCCCGAAGCCGCCGGGCGTCCCTCCGGCGGGAAGCGGCGATTCCGCCAAGGCCGCGGCTTCCCCGCTTCCGCGCTTGACGGGCAGGCGGCATCCCGAATCAGGCCGCTGCATTCCGCGCCGATGCCAAATGAACCGGGTCCGCCAATGCGGACCCGGTTCTTGATATTCAGGCCTGAGTTGTTACGGCTGCCTCGGCGGCTTGTTATAGCCTTTGTCGCCGTAGGGCTCCAGCTTCTCCAGCCAGCGCTTGGCCATTTGCTTCGTTTCCCAGCGGACGTCGGCGACCTCGCCGGCATCCTTCTCCTCCAGCACGTCGTAGGCGAACGCGCGCTCCCCGTACGTCTTCCAGTCCCGCTGCAGCTCCGCGTTGGCGAAGCGGCCCATGTCCAGCTGGGCGCGGATCGTGAGCCACTTGTTTTTCAGGTTGGGGTAGGCGTCGACGTAGACTTTGCCGTTCGCCGCGTTCGTGATGCGAATGGCGCCCATGTAGGTTTTGATTTCCTTGTAGGCTTCCTGCAGCTCTTTGCGCTTCTGTTTATCCATGGCTTTTCTTCCTCTCCGTTCGATCGAATCCGTTCGATCATACCCGTTATAAATGCCGGGCGACGATCCGCACGAGTTTGGCCGGGAGTTCCTCGAGCTTCGCGATGTCGAGGAACCGCTCGTCGCCGTAGATGCGGCCGATGATTTCCTTGTCCTGCCCGATCGCCGCCGCGACGAACGCGACGCCTTTGCGCTCGTATTCCGAGATCACCGCGCGCATGTCGCGGGCGGCACGCTCGCCGGCGTAATCGTCCATCGCTTTCGGCTGTCCGTCGCTGACGCTGAGGAGCAGCTTGGCGCTCTGCGGCATGCCCGCGAGCCGGTCCGCCGCGATGCGGAGCGCCATGCCGTCGCGGTTGTTGCCGCGGGCGCGGATGCCCATCAGCCTGAAGCGGTCCCCGGCATCGGGCCCGGCGGGATCGGCATAGGCGTAGACGGACATCTGCTCCAGCCGCGAGACGTCGGCCGTGTCGCCGTAGATCAGCACCGGAATGCCGCACATGGCGCAAAATTCGTATACCGCGACCGCCGCGCGCCGCGCGGCCTCCAGCCGGCCGAACGCCGACATCGAGCCGGATTCGTCGATCCGCAGCCCGACGGCGAGCGACGGCGAGTCGGACGGCGGCCGCTTCTTCGCGAAATGGCGGAAATCGCGCCGCGCGGCGCTGTCCGCCTGGAACCGCGCGCCATAGAAGTGATGCCGCGCGAAGTCGGGCGCCTGCTCGCGCTCGAGCAGCGGGAGCGTCTGCGCGGCGATCTCGCGCACGACGGGCAGCAGCTCGGCGCGAAGGCGCCCGTAAGCCCGCTCGTCGGCTTCGTCGAAGCCCGGGCGGTGCACGACGAGCTTCACGCCCTGATGGATCGACTCTTCGACCGCGCCGCGCGCTTCTTGGTTCAACTGCTTGCGGAACGCCTGCTCGCGCTGCTTGACCTCGTCCGCCGAGGCTTCGTCTCGTCCGTCGCCGTGAACCCGCGGCGCTCCGTCTTCCTCGCGGTCCGAGCGCTCCATGGCGGCATCCTTCGCCGAAGCGCCGGAAGAGCCGTCTTCGCTGTCGGCCGACCGCTTCAGCGCGAGCGCCCGCTCGCCATCGGCTTCCGGTTCGGCCCCGTCTTCCATGTCGGATTCCGCGGCGCCCCAGGTTTTGATTTCGATCTTCATTTCTTTTTCCTTTTCCTTTTCGATCTTCATTTCCTTTTCGATGTCCATTCCCGGTTCGATTTCCATTTCCTTTTCGATGTCCGGCTCCGTCTCGCCCGCGCGCGTCTCCCGCTGTCGGCCGGACGGCTCGCCGCCGTCGCGCGGCTCGCGTGCCGTCGCTGCGTCAAGGTCCTCCAGCTCGCGGAACAGCCCGCCCTGCGCCAGCGCCTCCTCCAGCAGCTTGACGTCCTCCGGGTCGGTCGAGATTTTGTAGATGACTTTGGTGTATAGCGTCTCCCGCGCATCCACGCCGTCCGCGACCGCGTCCGCCCAGGCGAAGTACGAGCGCATGCCCGCGACGCCTTTGATCGCGTGCGCTTTGGCCGTCCGGTCCAGCGTCAGGATGACGTCCGCGAGCGTGCCGAGCGTCCGTTCGTCGCGGCAGCCGGTCTTGGCGGCGGCGCGCCCGATCATGACTTCCCTGGCGGGCAAATCCATCTTCTCCGCGTGCTGCACGCGGTCCCGCAGCGCTTCGTTGAGCGGCCGGACGCCCGCGTAGCCGCGGTTCGTCGTGATGACGGCGACGAAATCCGGATGCCTCCGCAGGAGCCCCGTCGGCAGATTGAGCGCGCCGTCGGGCTCGAGCGCCGCGTTCAGCGCCATGAGCACCGCCGCGTCGCGGATGACCGTCGGTTCCTGAATTTCGAGCAGGTAGCCCCGCTCGAACGCCCGGACGATCTCGGACGGGTAGAACCGGTATTCCACCGCCTCGCCGCCCGCTTGCGCCGAGACGAGACCGATCAATCGCTTCAGCCGGGCGGACGCCGATTCCGGGGGAAGGCCGAGCGCGTCCGCGATCAGCTGGCCCGCGCCTCGGAAGCCGTCGCTCGCGTACAACGCCTGCAGCGCCGTCCGGTCGTCCGGCTCCAGGCCCTGCTGCCGCTCGGGGGCGATGACCGGCAAAATGGCGCCGATGACGTCGGTTTTGTCCATGTCGGCGAAGCACGTGATTTTCGTATAAGGAAGGCCGAAGTTCGCCGACAGCGCCTTCGCCAGCTGCGTTTTGCCGGAGCCGGCGTCGCCCTCGAGCAGGATCGTGGCGATCTTCAGGTCGCCGCGGTGCCAGTTGCGCCGGACTTCGCGGCTGATGCGGCGCTCTTCGCCGCTTTCCGCGTGCGTGGGCGGTTTCGTCCAGACGAGCGCCCGTTCGTCGGGCGTCAGCCGCCTGTCCGGCGACAACGGTTCATGGGGCGGTCGGTTCATGGGGACGTGCTCCTTTCGATCGGCGGCCGCCGGCCGCCGGGGTTGTGGTTTGGGTTTGGGTTTGGGTTTGGGTTTGGGTTTGAGATTGGGTTTGAAATCGCAATCGAACGACCATTTAACATTCAGTAATTTAGTAATTTAATTCGCATAATTATTTAGTAATTTACTAAATACAACGTCATTATAGCCCCATCCCTTTGCCGGCGTCAACGGGCAGCTATCCTCGCGTCCCGAACAATCGAAAGAGCGGATCCCGATTCCGGAATCCGCTTCTTCCGCTTGACGACGTCCAGCCGCGCCGCGACTGCCGTCTCAGCTCCGCATCCGCTCAAGCATGGAACGCTTTCCAGAACGGCCCGTTCGTATCGAGAATCTGCCCGACCTGCGTGAACGGAATCGTGAACGTCGGAAAGCCCGCGGAATACGGCGCGATGTCGTACGGGGCGAAATAAGGATGAAGCGCGTTCGCCGTGACGTAGAACGGCTGGTCGGGCGCGATGCCCTTGTAGGCGTCCGGGAACACGTAGGAATATTGCGGGTCCTCCTTGATCTGCTTGCCGACGATGTCGCTCAGCACCTTCACGTAGTCGCTTCCGGGCTTGAACAAGTCCTTCAAGGCGAACATCCGGCCGTCGGTCAAATCCACGATCGCGTAGGTTTTCGTCGGCATCCCGTGGGCCGCACCGAAGGGAAAGTTATAGCCGGTCAGCTCCAATTCCAGCAGCTGCTGTTTGTAGAACGCCACCTCGAAATCGCCGCTGTACGTATAGCCGAGCTGTTCGTCCGCGGGAACCGGCTTGACCTGCGACATCGTTTTCAGCTTCTCGTTCACGCTCCGCTCCGCCGCGCTGTCGGCCATGCCCTCCACCTGCGGATAATAGACGAGGTAATCCCGGTTCGGCATGAACTTCAGCTCCTTGACCGCATAGGGCGGCCGCAGCGGAATCACGGTATTCTGCTTCCACGCGATGCGGCCGTCGCGCCGCAAATAGGACAGCCGGCTATCGACGTACGCCTTGATCAACCCGCCCGGCTCCATCGTCAGCGTGCCGCTTCCCGCCACCCGCGGATAGCCCGGCGCCGGCTTCCCGGACCGGTCGATGAAATACGTCTCGCTCGCGTCCTCGGCCGAAGCGAGGCCGTTCTTGAACTCGCCGACGTCGCGGTACAGGAAATCCGTCAGCCGCTTGCCGCCGCGGTCCGCGATCGCATACCGCGAGCCGATGAACGGCTGCTCGGGATCGATCGCCATGCCGAGCGCGAACCGGTCCTGGCCGAGATCCCGGATATCGTTGTAGCCCGCCTGAACGATGAACCGGCCCTGCTTGTCGATGATGCCGTAGCTGTCCTTGAAATCCTCGGCCGTGTTCACGATGGCCCGGCCGTTCCGGAACGGCAAGGCGGACGTATACGCCGGTTGAATGACGATCGCGCCGCGTTCGTCCAGATAGCCGTACTTCCCGTTCGCTTCCTTCCGGAAGGCGAGCAAGCCGTCCCCGGGCGGACCGACGTACGGATAGGCATACGTCGCGAGCCGTTTCCCGTCCTTGTCGATGAGCGCGTACTCGTTGTCGGCGATTTTCGCGAGCGCTTTGCCGCCTTCGAAATCATAGGCTTCCGCAAACTGCGCGGGAATGATCTCGGCGCCTTGCGCGTCCAGGTAACCGTAACGCGAAGCGCCGCCTTCGTTGCCTTCGGGCGTGACGTAGAACATCGCCCGGCCGTCGCGCATCCCCGCGATGAACGGATACGCCCGCTTCGTCAGGACGCGTCCCCGTTCGTCGATCAGCTTGAAGCCGTCGGCGTCGATGACGGTTGCCCGTCCTTCGGAGAAGTCGCTGACGGAATCGTAGACGGGCTTCACGACATAGTTGGCCGAGGCGTCGATCACGCCGTACTTGCCGCGTTCCGCCACGACGGCCAGTCCGTTCGGCTGAAAATCGTTCGCGTCGTCAAAGCGCGGCGGCACGGTCATGTTGCCGGCCCCGTCGATATAACCCCAGCGCAGCCCGCCTACCGTCTTGACCGAGGCCGGGTACAGCCCGGCCGCCCGGGAATCCGCGTCCGGCTCCAGCATGGCCAGCAAGCCGCGCTCCAGATTCAGCATCTCCTCGCGCGACGGCGGAAGCGCGCAGCCGAGCGCCCGGCGCACCGACGCCAGCGCGGGCTCCGGGTGCCCGGCCCGGCAATGGGCTTCGGCGAGGTAATACCAATAGAACGCATTGCCCGGATCCTGCCGGGTCAGCGCCTCGTGATAGCGGGCGACGCCGGGATAATAATGCGCGTACGACTCCCGCGCCGGCGCGAAGGCGCCGTTCGTCCAGCCGACGACGTCGACCCGGTACGCGCCGCCGGCGACATGCGTCCACAGCGCGAGCTCCGCCTTGCCGTCCGTCCCCCGGAACCCCGGCATATCCGCCGCTTCCATATGGTTGCAGAACAAATCCGGCGGCGCCGCGTCCCGCAGCCCGCCTTGGCTCCACTCGTAGACCGACGGCTTCGTGTAGCCGCCTTCGAGCTGCCAGCCGACGGTCAGGTTCGGCCGTCCCGCGCGCGTCACGGGCAGCGCGCCGAACAGCGAGACGCCGTAGCCGAGCCCTCTCGCCTGGCAGGCTTCCGTCCAGGCGCCGTTCCGGTAATGCAGCACGAGCAGGCGGTTTTCCCCGTTCGCCCGATACGCCGCCGCGATCTCGGGCTGCCGGTCCCCGTTCAAGTCCGCCGCGCACACCGCCGCATGCGGATAAGGCTTGTCGATCCAGACCAGCTCCGCGCCGGCCGGCAGATGCGCCGCGGCCAGCCGGGCCAGCCGGACGTCGTATCCGTTCATTTTCCGCAGCCTCCCCCATTCCCGTCTCGTTCGCCTAATCGTATGCGGCGCGCGGGGAGATATGCCTAGGTCCGCGGATGTACCGGACCGCATGCCGCGCTTGCGGGACGGCTTTCGAAACGCCTGCTTTCGGACGTCGGACAAGAGAGTTCGGAACTACCGGCCCGTTCGAATCCGGGCTCGATCCCTGCCGCAATCCCAATAAAGGACTATTGACTTGCGTTTCTTCCGTTAGGGCATAGTAAACAATGGTTTAAAAGGCAGGAACGGAACGAACCGGAAGGAGTCAGGAATGAACACCATCACGAACATCCGGGCCGGGCGCGTTCTCGTCGCGCTCTTGCTGCTGCTTGCGGCATTCGGCGCGGGCAGCATGGCGCCGGCCGCCAAAACGGCCGGTACCGCGGCCGCCGCGGCGGGCGACGTCTGCCAAGGGAAGACGCTCGTCATGGGCACCTCGCCCGATTATCCCCCTTACGAGAACACGGATGCCAAGAACGGCGGCGCGATTATCGGCCTCGACATCGATATCGCCAAGTCGATCGCGGCCAAGCTCGGCTGCAAGCTGGACATCGCCGGCATGGACTTCAACGGCCTGATCGCGGCGCTGCAGACGGGACGGGTCGATTTCGTCATGTCCGGCATGTCCGTTACCGAGGAACGCAAGAAGAGCGTCGACTTCTCGGATACGTACTACGTCGCGCGCAACACCATCGTCTCGGCCAAGGAAAACGCGTACCAGTCACTCGCTCAATTGGCGGGCAAGCGCGTCGGCGCGCAGCTCGGCTCAACCCAGGAGAGCGTCGCCGCGGCCATCGACGGCGCCGCGGTCAAGAAGCTGAACAAAGTTACCGATCTCATCCAAGAAATCAAATCGAACCGCATCGATGCCGCGATCATCGAAGACGCGGTTGCGCTCGACAACATCGAGGCGAACCCGGACCTGTCCTTCGCGATGCTGCCGGCCGGCGCTGCCGAGGAAGGGTACGCGATCGCGTTCCCGAAGGGCTCGAGCCTGACGCCGGCCTTCAACGAAGCGCTGAAGGACATGGACGCGAGCGGCGAGAAGCAGCGCATCATCGACGCGTGGTTCGGCAAGCACGACGCCGTCCCGGCCAAGCCGGGGCTGATCGACTTCAGCTCGCTCGACGGCTACACCGGCTTCATCTTGCGCGGGACGCTCGTCACCTTGCTGTTCACGCTCGTATCCGCCCTGCTCGGCTTCATCTGGGGCACGATCCTTTCGCTGTTCAAGCTGTCGACGGTCAAGCCGCTTCAATGGTTCGCGACCGTCTATACGTCGGTCTTCCGCGGCACGCCGCTTCTGCTGCAGCTCGTGCTCATCTACTACGCGACGCCGCAGCTGACGGGTTACGACATCCCCGCGTTATTGGCCGCCGGCCTCGCGTTCGGCCTCAACTCCGCGGCGTACCTGTCGGAGACGATCCGCGGCGGCATCATGGCCGTCGACCGCGGGCAGCGGGAAGCGGCGATGGCGCTCGGCATTCCGTACCGGACGATGATGGTCAGCATCATTTTCCCGCAGGCGGTGAAGAACATCCTGCCCGCGCTCGTGAACGAATGCGTCGCGCTGATCAAAGAATCGTCGCTCGTCTCGGTCATCGGCGTCGCGGACCTGCTCCGCCGCGCGAGCGAAGTGCAGGCCGCCACGTACCGCGCGTTCGAATCGCTGCTGTTCGTCGGCGCGATCTATTACGTGCTCGTGCTCGTCCTGACCTCGCTCGCCCGATTGCTCGAAAGGAGGCTGCGCCGCAGTGATTAAGGTAGACCGATTAACGAAAAGCTTCGGCAAGCACGAGGTGCTCCGCGGCATCACGACGGACGTCGCCCGCGGCGAGGTCGTCGCCGTCATCGGCCCGTCGGGCTCCGGCAAATCGACGTTCCTCCGCTGCCTCAACCTGCTCGAGACGCCGAGCGGCGGCCGGATCGAGATCGACGGCACGACGATCACCGATCCGAAGACCGACATCACCCGCTTCCGGCAGCGGATCGGAATGGTGTTCCAGCATTTCCACCTGTTCCCGCACATGTCCGTCATCGACAACATCATGTTCGCCCCGGTGAAGGTCAAGGGGCTGTCCCGCGAGGAAGCGCGCGCGAAAGGCATGGGCCTGCTCGAGCGCGTCGGGCTGCTGGAGAAGGCAGACGCCTTCCCGTCCCGCCTGTCCGGCGGACAGAAGCAGCGGATCGCGATCGCGCGGAGCCTGGCGATGGATCCGGAGATCATGCTATTCGACGAGCCGACGTCCGCGCTCGACCCCGAGATGGTCAAAGAGGTGCTCGAGGTGCTGCGCGGCCTCGCCGATTCCGGCATGACGATGCTCATCGTCACGCACGAAATGAAGTTCGCCCGCGAAGCGGCGGACACGATCTATTTCCTCGACGACGGCAAGCTCGTCGAGAAGGCCGAGCCGGAGCGGTTCTTCACCGCTCCGCAGAGCGAGCGCGCGCAGCGGTTTCTGGAGCGCGTGCTGTAGCGGCCCCGCAGGCGCAATAGCCCCGGGCAAGGTTTAGCGAACCTTGTCCGGGGCTTTTTTTGCGTGGCGCGAATTGCGCCGGCGGTGCCGCACGGAAGTTTTGGCGGCGGCGCGGACGCGCTCCGGCGCCTTCGGCGCGGCGCCGAGGCGTTGGAGCGCCGACGGTGCGGTCGCGGAACGGTTGCGGACGTTTTCGCTGGCGGCACGGTGCGGGTACGGGGAGGGTGCTTCCGCATGCATCTTCGCGCGAACCGCGCCTTAAGCGGTCACGGGAGCCGTTATAATTAATTCGCCCTTTCTTCCGGCTAAGCGGCCATACGTTCCGCTATTTACCGAAAACAGCTGCCTTTCGGCGCATCCGCCCTCCATAACGGATCTCCTGGGCGCCAAACTCCCGAAACAAGCGAATATCGCAACATAACGGCTTTCGTGTCCGCACGGCATGATTCAAACGCGAATTGCGGGTTGAAACGATCGCCGGCTCACTCTTCATTCAGCCGGATATCCATATGATGCAGCAGCGACAATGCCTCCGGCAGCGAGAACATCGCCTGCGAGAGCCGGTTGGCGCCGGGGTCGATCTGGTAGTTGACGGCATCGGAGAAGTCCGCGCCGCGAAGATCCGTATCGCCGAACAAGCTTTCGCTGAAGTCCGTGTCGCGCATGTCGGCCTGCGCCAGATTGGCTTCCCGGAAGTCCACGTCCTTGGCCAGGCAGCCGTTGAAGACGCATTGCGGCAGCTCGAGGCCGATGAAGGTGGCGTGGTTCAGCGTGCAGCCTTCGAATTTGAGCAAGCCCGGCACGGCAATCCGCGGCCAGTCCGCCTCGGTCCAATTGACGCCGACCAGCTTGGAGCCCGTAAACGATGCCTGCGCGAACGCCGTATCCGCGATCCGCACGCCGTTCAGGTCGCAGCGGACGAAGCTGCAGCCCGAAAATTTGCAGTCCCGGAACGCCGTGCCGGCAAAATGGCAATCCGTGAACACGCAGTCGTAGAACCGGACGCCTTCCAGCTTCTCCTCCTCGAAACGGAGCTCGCCGAAGGACTCGTCGTAGTATTCGGATTCGTTGAACATTTCCATTCATCCTCTCCTGTTCGTTACGCACGGAACCACTTGCGCAAGTTAGCCGTCCTCGCGCCTCCGGAGCGTCAGCGATTGAAAATGAGGGGCGCCGAAGTACGGGTGGACGAGCGCGCGTCGTCGTCGGTATACGACGCGAAAAATCGCTTCGGTTCGTACGCGTCCTGCTCCCAAACGCCCTCTCTCCCGGCAATGGCGGACCATCTCGGGCGACAAGCCGACGCAATCGACCTCCAAGCCCCGGCTTTGAAAATAGCGTCCGTCCGTTCCGGGACCCGAGCCGATTTCCAGCAGCGTCCGCTTCCCTTCGCTCTGCAGCAGGCGCGCGAACGACTCCCGTTCGTACGGTTTCCATTCCGCCGGAACGGAATTCGAGCGCCGCTCGAATTCGCGGTCGTAAGCACGGGCGAGATCGTATTCTTGCAACAAGGCGTCTTCCTCCTTCAGACGGTTGATTGCTACCTACTTCCACGCCCGAGCCGTTTTCTCCTGTTTGGGACGCGAAAGCCGTCGGGTGGCGGCCCGGGCCCCGACGACGACGCACGAGCTTTCCGCGTGCAGCCTGGCGAAGAACAGCCCGGTCTCGAAGACGGGAAGATGCGCACGACACGAATTTCCCGCACGCGATTTTCGCCCCGTCCGCCGTAACCGCGACGGACGGCTCGCCTTCCTTGACCGATTCGATCGTCGTCTCTTCGCAGATCCGTCCGCCGAGACGGACGAAGGCTTCCGCTTTCCAACGCTTCATCCGAGGCCCCGGCCGGTTATCCCGGCGATTCAACCGTCCGGCTGGCGTTTATTAACACGTAATCTCGTCAAGGAGGTTCAAACGCATGAGCGGACATCGCAAAACCTGGAAGCCGATTCCCGGCAAACACGACCCCTGTCCCCCGCTGAAGGAAAAGACGTACGAGACGCCGCCCAACCTGTACCTCGGCGTGCAGGAGCCCGGTCTCGAACAGTTCGCCCCCGCGGAAGCGCTGAAGAAAGGCACGCTATGGCCGGCCTTGTTCGGCCCGTACGAATCGCCGTTCGAGCCGGAGCCGCGCGCCCGGAAGAAGGAGGACTAACCATGAAACAACCGACCATCAAAGCGATGACCCAGCTGGAGCAATTGCAAGCCGTCGATTTCGCGATCGTCGAGCTTCGCCTTTACCTGGACACGCATCCCGGCGACGCGGAGGCGCAGGCGCAGCTCGACGAGCTCGCGAGCGAGCGGCTGAAGCTGAAGGAAAAGGTCGAGGCGGATTTCGGCCCGCTTTGCCACAGCGAAGCGTCCCGGGCCGGACAAGCCGTCAGCTGGAGCGAAGGCCCGTGGCCTTGGCAGCTGTAGCTCGCGCGCGTTCGTCCCGCAAGATAACGCGAAGGAGGCAAATTCCCATGTTCGTATACGAGAAGAAGCTGCTGTATCCCGTCAAAGTGAGCAGCTGCAACCCGAAGCTGGCCAAATGCCTGATCGAGCAATACGGCGGCTCCGACGGCGAATTGGCCGCCGCGCTGCGTTACATGAATCAGCGGTACACGATTCCGGACAAGGTCATCGGCCTGCTGACCGATATCGCCATGGAGGAATTCTCGCATCTGGAAATGATCGCGACGATGGTGTTCAAGCTGACGAAGGACGCGACGCCCGGCCAGATCCGGGAAGCGGGCCTCGAGCCGCACTACGTCAACCACGGCAGCGCGCTCTACTACGAGAACGCGGCCGGCGTGCCGTTCCAGGCCTCCTATATCGCGGGCAAAGGCGATCCCATCGCCGATCTCTACGAGGACATCGCGGCGGAGGAGAAGGCGCGGGCGACGTATCAATACATCATCGACCTCAGCGACGATCCCGATCTCAACGACGGCCTGAAGTTTCTGCGCGAGCGGGAAATCGTGCACGGCCAGCGGTTCCGCGAAGCGGTGGAGCTGCTGAAGGAAAGCCGGGATGCGCGCTCCTTCTTCTAGCATCGGCCCGAAACGCGCGAAAAAGCTGCCATCCCGTGACTGGGACGGCAGCTTTTTGGCGCGTGGCGGGCGGACCGCCCGGCGTTATTCCGACCAGCGGCTGTGCAGCACGCAATCGCAGAAGCTCGGGCGCTTGTACCCCGGCAGCAGCAGCTCGCAGACGTCGGACTTGATGTTGCCGAACGTCGTTTCCGGCTTGTGCTTGAAGCCTTCGAGGAACGCGTGCAAAATCTTCTGCTTGAACCGGTCGCGAGGAAACGCCGCGGTCACCTGCTCGCGAATGTCCGTCGTCAAGGCGTCGAAATTCTCCCCCATGACGTCGTAGCCGACGCCCGAATAAATGAGCGCGACCTCGGGCTCTTTGTGCTGGGCGATGCCGATCGTCGTGTGCAGGGCGATCGCGTCCCAGACGAGCCGGACGGACGCCTCCGGCACGCCGTGCGAACGAAGAAAATCGCGCGCGGCGTTCGCGCCGTCCACCTCGAAGCGCAGGTCCGGGCTGCTGTACCTCTTCGTCAAGCCCAAGTCGTGGAACAGCGCGCTGATATACAGAAGCTCCGAATCGAAAGCTAGACCCGCTTGCCTCCCTTGCAGGGCGCCGAACAGGAAGACGCGGTGGGAATGGTTCCAGAGCAGCTCGTCGCCGTGGTCGCGCAGCAGCTCGGCCGCCTGCGACGCCAGCCGGCTGTCCGGGATCGCGATATCGGCAATGGTTCTCGACATCATCAATGACCTCCATAAGAACATGATGGCTTACGCCTTCATTGTACAAAGCGACCTTTCATTGATCAATACTATCGTTTCTATATTAATCATAGACGAAATTGATCATTGTCGATTTCACGCTTCTCCCGCTTCATAGATTTTCCGTATTCATTCGTCTATAATGATAGGTATCATCAATGAAAACCCCGCACGGAGGTCGGAGTCCCATGGAACTTAGACAGCTAGAATATTTCAGCGCGATTTGCGACGAGCTGCATTTCACGCGCGCGGCCGACAAGCTCGGCATCACGCAGCCGACGCTCAGCCACCAGATCAAAGCGCTCGAGGACGAGCTCGGGACGCCGCTTTTCGACCGGATCGGCAAGCGGATCGCCCTGACGCAGGCGGGCGCCGTGCTGAAGACGCATGCCGCCGTCGTATTCGGCGCCCTGCGCAGCGCGAAGGATCAAATCGGGGAGCTCCACGAGGGCGACCGCGGCACGATCTCCGTCGGCACGCTGCCCGGCGAGCTGAATCATCTGGCCGCCTCGCAGCTCGTGGCCTTCAATCGGCAATTTCCGAACATTAAGATCAAAATCTCCGCCGTCGAGAACGTCGCCGAGCTGGTCGTGAACAACGAGCTGGACGCGGCGATTACGTTCATGCCCGTGAACGACGAACGGCTCGCGGCGCTGCCGTTATACGAGGAACGATTTTATTTGGCCGTCGCCCCCGACCATCCGCTGGCGAACGCGGCCAGCGTCCCGTTCCGGGACGCGGAGCGGCTGCCCGTCATCTGGTTCCCGCAGGACCATAAGTGCCGCCAGCTGATCGAAGCGACGTGCAAGTCGTCCGGTATCGCCATGAACCCGATCATCGAGACGAACACGATTGAATCGATCTTCAGCCTCGTCGGCTCCGGCGCCGGCGTCAGCATCCTTTCCAAGTCGCTCATTCAATTGTACGGCAGCGAGAAGATCCGGGCGATCCCGATCGTCGATCCGGTCTTGAGGCGCGAGGTCGTCATCGTGCACAACCGGGAGAAATTCATCGGACGCCCGGTAAAAGCGTTCATCGCCCTGCTGCAGCGCTTCGTCGAAGAGAAACGCATTGCGGAACAGGGACCGGCCGTCTGACCGCCGACCGCCCGACCGCCTCGCGCGGTTTACGGCCTGATTAGGGCGGCATAACGACCGTAACCCTCGCGTTCCAGCTCTTCGGCGGGAACGAAACGCAAGGCGGCGGCGTTCACGCGGTAATGCAGCTTGTCGGAGCCGGGGCCGTCATGCAGCAGCTCGCCCAGGTACGCGTTCGACAGCCGCGCGCGCAGCAGCGTCCGCGCCCGGCCGCCGCCGAGCTCCGCCTCCCGCCGTACGGCCCCTTCCTCGATCGGCCGCACGAAACCCGGATGCCCGGTGCCGGAAGCGAATTTGTCCGCCGAGCCGAACAGCGCGGCGCCGTTCAGAACGTCGACGTACAAGCCGGCGCGATCATCGTCCCAGGATGCGTTGTCGAACGCCGGCTCGTCCTCGCCCAGCTGCGTGACGCGGAACTGCCGGTCGGTCAGCTGCCCCTTCCACCGCTCCCGGTCGCGCTCGGTATGCCAATGCCGCCGCGCGAACGTTTCCCGTCCGGATGCCTCGACGTACTTGTTGTAATGTCCCCGGTGCGTCTTGTAATAGTCCTGATGCTCGTCCTCCGCGGGATAGAACGGCCCCGCGTCCAGAATCGCGGTGACGATCGGCTTCTTGAACCGCCCGCTCTTCTGCAGCGCCCGCTTCGACGCCTCGGCCAGCTCCCGCTGCCGCTCGTCGTGCGCGAAGATCGCCGTCCGGTACGAATGGCCGCGATCCTGGAACTGCCCGCCGTCGTCGGTTGGGTCGATCTGCTGCCAGAAGATGTCCAGCAGCCGTTCGTACGGGAACACCTCCGGTTGATACATGATCCGCACCGCCTCGTAATGCCCGGTCGTCTCGGTGCCGACCTCCTTATAAGTCGGATGTTGCGTATGCCCGCCCGTGTACCCCGAGACGATCGACACGATGCCCGGCAGCTCGTCGAACGGCTTCACCATGCACCAAAAGCACCCTCCGGCAAACGTGGCCGGCTCGGTCCCGTACTCTCCGATTTTCATGCGATGCTTCCCCTTTCCTTAACTCGTTGGCAAATGTGATTTATCTGCATTATGACGCACCGGCGGGACGGGATTCAACCTGCCGGGCAGCGCGGCGGTCCGTTCGGCTGGCCGCTCGGCGCCTTCCAGCACCGGCGATCCGCCGTCGCCGACGAAGACGCGCGCTTCCGGCTTCATCGTCCTTACGCCCGGCCTCCGCGCAATCGGCCGCGTCTCCCGACTGAATCGCCACGGCCGGCTTCGCGCCATGCCTTCACTATAGCAAGACCGGGGGGACGCGGACAAGAATCGACAACGCCCCCGCCAGCGGACCCGCCGCCGATCGTCCTCCGATCGCATCGGCCCGTCCCCCCGAGTTATTATCACAATACCATCAACTCGGTCACGTTTGATCCTAGCCGGACCGCCACGGACGGCGGTATAGTCGGAGATGCCCGCATGGAACCTGCAGCCAAGACGATTTTTCGCTATTCCGAGCTTCGACGCTTCCGGCGGAACGGTCCGCCGGCCCGGGAGGTGATTGTTCGTGCGCTTGCGGCAACGGGAACGGGAGCCTTAGGTTCGGCGCGCCGGCGAATGAAGCAGCGCGGCCCAATCCAAACTCCAAGGAGGAAGATGATGAACAATCGACGGTTTAGAAAGCGCTTTCTAGCTACAGCCTTCGCCATGTCCCTGATCGTGGCGAGCGCCCCGATCGGCACGGCGACGACGCATGCCGCGGGTACGGCTTCCGCGAACAAAACGCTTGCCGGCCTCGCGATCGACGGCAGCGTGAACGAATCGGTCTGGAATTTGAACGGCACGCTCGGCACGGCGACGATCGGCTCCCCGAACAATGCGGTGACCTTCGGCACGCTGTGGGACGCCGACTACCTGTACGTCGGCGTGAAGGTTCTGGACAGCGCCCTCAATAACGACTCTTCCGCGATCTACGACGACGACTCCATCGATATCTACATCGACGCCAACCATAACAAAGGCACGTCCTACGACAGCTTCGACCGGCAGTTCCAGGTCGGCTACAACGACGGTTCGCTGGCCGAGAAGAACGGCAACACCGCCGGCGTCCTGCACGCCACGGCCGCCGTCCCGGGCGGCTACGCCGCCGAGCTCGCGATTCCGTGGAGCAGCCTCGGCGCCGCGCCGGCCGCCGGCACCGTCATCGGCTTCGACGTCGCGGCCAACGACGACGACAACGGCGGCGCGCGCGACGGCCAGAGCATCTGGAGCGGCACGGCGAACGATTATATGGACACGTCGGCCTTCGGCGATTTGACGCTGTCCGCGACGACGGTCGGCGGCGCCGCCGCGGGCACGTCGACGGCCAACAAGACGCTCGCCGCCATCGCGGCCGACGGCAGCTTGAACGAATCCGTCTGGAGCATCGCCGCGGCCGCAAGCAAGACGACGATCGGGACCCCGAACAATTCCGTAACCTTCGGCGCGCTCTGGGATGCCAATTACCTCTACGTCGGCATGAAGGCGCAGGACGGCAACCTGAATAACGACTCCGCGCTTATCTACGACGACGATTCCTTCGACGTGTACATCGACGCCAACCACAATAAAGGCACGTCCTACGACAGCCACGACCGGCAATTCCAGGTTGGCTACAACGACGGGGCGCTGGCCGAGAAGAACGGCAACACGGCCGGCGTGCTGCACGCGACGGCGGCCGTCGCCGGCGGCTATTCGGCCGAGCTCGCGATCCCGTGGAGCAGCCTCGGCGTCTCGCCGGCGGCCGGCATGGTCATCGGCCTCGACGTCGCGAACAACGACGACGACAACGGCGGCGCGCGCGACAGCCAGCTCGTCTGGAACGGCACGGGGAACGATTACGCCGATACGTCGGCTTTCGGCGACCTGACGCTGTCCGGCACGACCGTCGGCACGCCGGCCGCCGAGACGGTCGGCGGCGGCAGCTTCGCGAATCCGGCCGTCGGACCGGCGCCTTCGGGCGCGTTCTCCGGCTTTACGCTGGTGAAGAACTGGCACTTCGGCGCGAACGGCACGATCAAGAACACGAACGACCTGATCGGCGAATTCCAATTCCACGACCAGTTCGGCACGGTCGCGAACGGCACGAACTACGGGGCCGTCATCGTCGCCCCGACCGCCGCCACGGCGCTCGCCAGCACGCCGACCGGGCCGCAGCCGGTCGAGGATCCGAGCCATCCGGTGCGCGCGTTCATGTCCGACTCGCTCAAGACGTTCCTCGTCCCGCTGAACGGCGCGACGACCGTATCCCCGAGCCAGCATAACGTCGGCAACGGCTCGATCCAGGCGAAGTGGAACCTGCCGAACGGCGGCTCGCTCCTCGGCCGCGACATCCTGTGGGAGACGCGCGTCCGCTACGACACGCCGCAGGCGTTCTGGTTCGCGCTCTGGAACGCGGGCAACCAATGGAGCCAAGACGCCGAAATCGACCTCGTCGAGAGCTTCGGCTACGACAACGGCGGCGGCAATACGAATTTCGACGGCCGCTATTGGCACTCGAACAGCGTCAACAATCCCGATGCGATCAATTACGGCAGCTGGTCTTCGGGCATGGCGGCGGGCGGCGTGTCGTCCTTCGATCCGCTGCAATACCACACATGGCAGCTGTACTACGGCAAGGACAACTCGTACAAAATGTACATGGACGGCCATCTGGTTCAGTCCGGCAGCAACTACAACTGGACGGTCGGCAACGTGCCGGGCGGCACGCCGGTCGACTTCGACTTCCTGTTCGACTTCGGCTGGGGCCATACGCAGATCGCGAGCGTGAACAAGACGCTCCCGGCTTCCGCGCTGGCCGGCAAATATTACGAAATCAACTACAGCCGCGTTTATTTGCGCTAACGCGGCCGGCGAAAGGCGGATCCTGCGATCCGCCTCTTTTCCGCATCCGCTTTTTTGCCCGCGCCGATGCTCCCTAACCGTCCGGTTTGTGCTATAATGCAGAAGGTCTGTCTACAACTCATCGGATAAACGGAGGTCCCATGTCGCACGCAAACCCTACCTTGCAGCCAAGCGCGTCAAACCGCAAAACGTGGCTGCTCGTCCTTCTATTCCTCGTCCTTACCGCGGCCGGCCTCGCCTACGTCAAATGGTGGCCGTATTACGGCAAAGCCTTGACGGCGGCCGACAAGCATTCCATCGGCGGCTCGATCTTGAAAGGCGCCGGCGCCGACCATGCGCTGTCGGTCTGGCAATCGTCGCTGGATTACGCGCAGGCGTACTTCAAGGCCATCTGGAAAGCGGCCGTGCTCGGCATGATCGTCGGCTCGATGGTCCAAGTGCTGCTTCCCGCGAATTGGCTCCTCAAGGTGCTCGGTCGCGCGTCGATGCGCAGCACGCTGATCGGCGGCGTGTCCTCGCTGCCCGGCATGATGTGCACGTGCTGCGCCGCTCCGATCGCCGCCGGCCTGCGCAAGCAGCAGGTATCGGCCGGCGCCAGCCTGGCGTTCTGGCTGGGCAATCCGCTGCTTAACCCCGCGACGCTGATCTTCATGACGTTCGTGCTGTCGTGGAAATTCACCTTGCTTCGGGTGGCGTTCGGCCTGCTGATCACCTTCGGCGTCAGCTACGCCGCCAACCGGTTCGAAGCGCCGCGCGCCATGGCCGCGCGCCTCTCGGAGCGGCTGCCGGCCGCCGAAGCCGCGCCTCGGCAAGGCTCCTTGTGGGTCGCTTGGTTCAAAAGCTTATTCAAAATGGCAATTACGCTCGTGCCCGTGTACATCGTCGCCGTGCTCGCGCTCGGCGTGCTGCAAAGCTTCGAACTTCCGAATTGGTTGCATGGAGGCTTGGGGGCAATCCTGTTCTTCGCCATTGCCGGCACGCTGTTCGTCATTCCGACCGCGGCGGAAATTCCGATCATCCAGTCGTTCCTGTCGCTCGGCGTGAGCGCGGGGCCGGCCGCCGTGCTGCTCGTCACGCTGCCGGCCGTGAGCCTGCCGTCCCTGCTGCTCGTTTCGAGGGCATTCCCGCGGAAGGTGCTTGCCTTCGTCACGCTTTCCGTCGTCGTGCTCGGCATCCTCTGCGGCTTCGTCGGCGAGCTGGTGCTGTAAACGATGCGAACGTCAAAAGGTCCGCTATCGGCGATTGCCGATAGCGGACCTTTTCGTTTATTTCCCGTCCGTTCAATGCTCGTCCGCGAGCGCCGGTTGCTCCCGCAGCTCGTCGAGGATCCGCTCCGTCTCGCGGTAGGCTTCTTCGACGCTGCCGGCCCGGACGACGTACCGCGGCGCTTCTTCGTATTGCTCCGCGGAATGCGCGTACCGCGGATCGTAATAATGGACGAGCAGCAGCTCGACCGCCTTCTCGTACGATTCCTTCTCCAGGCAGCCCTGGATTTCGTGCGCGATCGGCGTATGCAGCCGCGCCTTGATGCGCTTGAACGCCGTCAGGCACGCCTCCGGATTCTCCCAGGGCTTGTAATCCCCGACGATGTGCAGCACCCGTTCGCGCAGCGGCAGCTCGATCAGAATGCCGACGCCCGCTTCCTTCTTGCGCATCACCAGCTCGGGCAGGACGACCTTGCCGACCCGCCGGCTCTCCGCCTCGACCGCGAAGAACGGTTCGCCGCGGGTCGCCCGCAGTTCCTCCAGCAGCAGCGCGTCGAACATCTTCTGGTTGCTGGCATGGAGGCCGATCTCGCCGAAGATCGAGCCCCGATGGCCGGCCATCCCCTCCAGATCGAGCACGGGACGGCCCTCGGCCTTGAGCCGGCGCAAAATTTCCGTCTTGCCGCTGCCCGTATTGCCGTGCAGCACGACGGCGCGCGGCGCGAACTCCATCGTCTCCAGCTCGCCGACGACGTACTGCCGGTAAGCGCGGTAGCCGCCGTTCAAGCGGTACGCGTGAATGCCCATCAGCGACAGCACGGTCGCGGTCGTTTTGCTGCGCATGCCGCCCCGCCAGCAGAACACCGCTTTTTTGCCGGGAACGCCGGCGATTTCGCGAATGAACGCCGGCAGCTTCGCCGACACGATTTCGAGGCCGCGCTGCTTCGCCGCCTCCACGCTCACCTGCTTGTAGAGGGTGCCGATCTCGGCGCGCTCGTCGTCGTCGAACAGCGGGATGTTCAGGCTGCCCGGGATGGTGGCCGAGCGGAATTCCGACGGCGACCGGACGTCGATCGTCGTGATGCCTCCATCGTCCTTCAGCGCCCGCCAGTTCTCGAGTGTAATGTCTTGAAACATATCGGTTGCTCCTTGCGTTCGTCCGCGTTGCGGGATGTACGGCAGCCGGGCCGCCGCCGATTACGCTTCGACGCGAATATGTCCGCTGCCCGCCGACGTCACTTCGCCGATCAAGCCGGCTTCGACGCCCGCTTCCAAGAGATCCGCGAGCAGCGCGCCCGCGTCGCCTTCCGCGACGGAGATCAGCAGCCCGCCGGACGTCACCGCATCGCACAAAATCCATTGATCGATCTGGTCCATGCCGTCCGGGAACGTGACGCTGCCGGCGATATGCGCGAAATTGTTCTTCGTGCCGCCGGGCACGAAGCCGAGCTCGGCCAACTCCCGCGTCCGCGGCAGCACCGGCACGTCCCGCTTGCGGATCGTGATCGCGGCGCCGCTGCCCTTGGCCATCTCGAGGGCATGTCCGAGGAGGCCGAAGCCGGTCACGTCCGTGCAGGCATGCACGTCGTAGCGGTCCATGATCTCGGCGGCCCGCTTGTTCAGCGTTGCCATGACCTGCGTCACGCGCGCCGTTTCTTCGGCCGACAGCTGGTCCTTCTTGATGGACGTCGTCATAATGCCGACGCCGATCGGTTTCGTCAAGACGAGCCGGTCTCCGGCCTTCGCGCCCGCGTTCGTCCGGATGCGGTCCGGATGGATGACGCCGGTCACGGCCATGCCGAACTTCGGTTCCTTGTCGTCGATGGAATGGCCGCCGAGAATCGTCACGCCGGCCTCCTTCGCTTTATCCGCGGCGCCCCGCATGATTTCGGCCAGAATGCCCTTGTCCAACGTCGCGATCGGGAACGCCACGATGTTCAAGCCCGTCAGCGGCTTGCCGCCCATCGCGTAGATGTCGCTGATCGCGTTCGCCGCGGCGATCTGGCCGAACGCGTACGGGTCGTCCACGATCGGCGTGAAAAAGTCGACGGTCTGCACGATCGCCGTATCGGCGCTCAGCCGGTAAACGCCCGCGTCGTCGCTCGTATCGAGCCCGACGAGCAGGTCGGGATTCGGATCGGCCTTCGGCAGACGGCGAATGACCTGCTCCAGGTCCGCCGGTCCGATTTTGCAGCCGCAGCCGCCTTTGCTCGACAGCGAAGTGAGTTTGATGCCTGTTTCGGAATTCATGATCGTCACGTTCCTCTCCCGTCATTCCAATCTCCATGATCCTTTTATCGTACCTCAATTTATCCCGTCGATCAAATCGGCGCGGCCCGTCCGCAGACGCAAATCGGCCTTGCAAGCGGCCGCCGGTTCGTCATACAATACCAACTGTCACGCTGCGCACGCGCATCCTAATCCGTTGACCGGGAGACTGTTCGCGATGAATAAACCCGCTTTGCTGCAATTGCTGTTCGCCATGGCGATCTTCGGCTCGATCGGCTTCTTCTCGCGCCATGCCGGACTGCCGGCGCTCGAGCTCGTCTTCGCGCGCTGCCTGTGCGCGATCGCTTTCCTGTCCGCCGCGTGGGTGCTGTCCGGCAGCTTCGGGCGCGAGCGCTGGTCCGCGAAGGAAACGCTGCTGATCGCGGCGTGCGGCGTCACGAACGTGCTCAACTGGATCTTCCTGTTCAAGTCGTTCGAGCTGATCTCCGTCACGATCGCCATCTCGCTATACCACCTCGCGCCCGTGCTCGTGCTGCTGGCGGGAAGCTTCCTGTACCGGGACCGGCTGAAGACCGGCTCGGTCGTCGCGATCGCGGGCTGCTTCGCCGGCACGCTGCTGCTGATGGGCGCCGACGGCTTCCGCGCGTCGGCGCCCGATTGGCGGGGCATGCTGTACGCCGTCGCCGCCGCGTTCTTCTACGCCGCGACGATGCTCCTCGGCCGAAGCGTCCGCCGGACGAGCGTGTACGCGACGACGCTCCTCCAGATGATGATCGGCGCGCTGGCGCTGCTGCCCTTCGTCCGTTTCGCGTCCTATTCGGGGCTGGATCCGTCGCAGTGGCGGTTCGCCGTCCTGACCGGGGTCATCCATACGGGCTTCGTCTACCTGCTGTTCTTCCGCAGCATCCGGCATTTGCCGTCCGCGGCCGTGTCGCTGCTCGTCTTCGTGGACCCGGCCGTCGCCATCCTGCTCGACGTCGGCGTGACGGGTTTCCGCCCGGACCCGCTGCAGACCGCCGGCATCCTCCTGCTGTTCGGCAGCTTGATCGGCGCGCTCGCCCGGCCGCTGCTGCGAAAAGAACGGCGCGGCGGCGCCGGGGTTCCGTTGGAGGGCGACCGGCCGTAATCCGGCGAGCCTAGAACGGCGAATAAAGCCTCGTTGGAGGCTTTTTTTGTTTGTTCGCGGAGCCGGTATCGGCTCTTGGAGGAACCTGCATACGGTGTCATTTTCCAGGCACGCCGCACGCGCTGAATCCGAATGCTCAAGATGCATCCAATTTGTCTTTCGCGCGCAACATGTGTAATCCGTTCACGACTCATGTATAATACGGAGAAGAGAATCGGCTAAGGGGACGACGAATATGACCAACGGAAATCAAGATTATCCGGCGAGAACGAAGCTGCTGAAGAAATTGATCGACTCCTTCACGAAGGAGGGCTTTCAATCGCTCCGCATGGACGATATCGCGAAAAGCATGGACGTCAGCCGGGCCACGATGTACAAGCACTTCTCCTCCAAGCAGGAGGTCATCGAGGGCGTCGTGCGGATTTTCATCGATTATATCGAGAAGCTCGAGGAGCGGACCGAGGACGGCGACGAACGGTCGTTCGGCATCTGGTTTCAACAGCTGTTCGAGCAATCGATCGCGCTCGTCGGCAAAATATCCGACGTATTCCTGAAGGATTTGCAAGCCGCCTTTCCCGAGCTGTACGACGAGCTGAAGCACGTGCTGCACAAGCGCGAGGAGCAGACGCTGCGGTTCTACCGGGACGGCCAGGATAGAGGGATTTTCAACGCCATCAACGAGAAGTTCATTCTGCTTCAGGATAACGTGCTGCTTCGCGAGATTTTGAACGTGAAGTATCTGCTGTACAACCAGACGACCGTCCATGAAGTGCTGCGCGACTATTACCAGTTCAAAAAGATCCAGCTGTTCAAAGCCGGGAAGCTGGACCTGCTCGACGACGCCCTGATCGAACCCGTCATCGAACACTTCGCCGGGAAATTCAACCGGGCCTTGAATTGACGAGCGCCTTCGCGCCGGTCCTGCCGGTCGTTCATAGGGAAGCCGGAACAGCCGCGTCCGCGCGGCTTTTTTGCTGCGTCCGCGCTCGGCGGCGCAATTGGCGGGTGCCTCCGCGGTGCCGGCCGCGCAGTCATGCCGAGCCTCTTCCGCTCATAAAAATCAGTGTACCGGCCCACCTCGGTGCGCCGAATCCGCGTCGCCGCGCGAGCGAAGGAGAGGAAATCCATGAACGAACGAATGGCACTGCTGGAACGCCGGCTTATCGAGCAGGAGCACAAGGATCTGTTTTTGCAAACCGCGCATACGCTCAAAGCCATCAACGAACTGGCGGAGCATCATCGCCTGCTGGCCGCGATGCACGCGATCAACGGCTACAGGATCGTCGGCAGCGAGGAAGTGCTGTTCTACGAAACGCTCTCGCAGGTGAAGGAGCAAATCGTCCAAATTCTGGAGAAAACGGTCTGCGATCTCGAGCACAAAGGCGACAAGCATTACGAGAAGCATTTCAACGACGGCGTCGAATGAGGCACCCGGCGAGGGCCGCGGGCGGTCGGCGGCGAGGGCGGCGAGCTTTGCGGAACCGGCTCGGGGATGAGCGCATCCGTGTCCGCCAAATGCATCAAACCGGCTAATATCCTGCGAATAACGTCTCTCCGGTCCGCTAAACTTGCAGCTTGCCTCACGAAATCGGATCAATGCCGCAAAATCAAAACGCCAAGAAATCGATCCGATTCCTTGGCGTTTTGGCGTATGGGCGGACTTTCCCGGGAATCACGGAGACGATGACCTGCATATTAACGACCTTCGGCGCTCACCCGAGCATCGCCCGGGCCTGCCCGACGATCTCCGCGACGATGTCCGCCGCCCGCTGTCCGTCGGTCAGCATCCGCGTGCCCTGCCCGGCCCAAAGCGAGAGATACTCGGCGTTCCCCTGCTTCGCGGCGGCGCCCCGGATGTCGCGCGTCGCGGTGTTTTGCGTCGGGAACGGCAGCGGCTCCAGGCCGCCCGCTTCCCATTCCCGCACGAACGCGTTGCGGATGCCGCGCGCGGGGCGGCCGGAGAACGCCTTCGTAATCACGGTGCTCTCCTCCGTGCTGCCGAGCAGCGCCTTCCGGTAGGCGGCTTGCGCGCCGGATTCCGCGGCCGTCAGGAAGCGCGTTCCGAGCTGCGCGCCTTGGGCGCCGAGCGCCAGGGCGGCGACGAGCCCGCGCCCGTCCATGATCCCGCCCGCGGCAATGACGGGGATGCGCACGCGGTCCGCGATTTGCGGCACCAGCGCGAACGTGCCGACCGCCGCGCCCATCGGGTGCTCGTCCAGCTCGAACGTGCCGCGATGGCCGCCGGCTTCGGCGCCCTGCGTGACGACGGCGTCGCAGCCCGCCTGCTCGGCCAGCATCGCCTCGCGGACGGTCGTCGCCATCGCGACGATCCGCATGCCGGCCGCCTTCGCCCGCGCCGCCAGCCGCTCCGGCAGCAAGCCGAACGCCGTGCTGATCACGGGCACGCGCTCGTCCAGCACGACTTGGACTTGCTCCTCGAACCGGTCCGGCGTTCTCACCGGCGCCGCGGCCGCGCGATCGATGCCGAGCCGGTCGCGAATGACGTCCAACCGCCCCTGTACCGCCTCGACGCCGTCGTTCCGGTCCGTCAACGAGACGGTAAACAAATTGACGCCGAACGGCGCGCTCGTCTTCGCGCGAATCGCGCGAATCGCTTCCCGGATCGCTTCCGGCTCCATGTACGCCGCGCCCAGGAAGCCGAGCCCGCCCGCCTCCGAAACGGCCGCGGCCAGCTCGGCGGTTCCCGGTCCGCCGGCCATCCCCGCCAAAAACAACGGATACCGAATGCCGAACAGCCGGCAGACGTCCGTATCCAATCGAAGATTCATGATCGTTCTCCTCCTTGTGCGCCCGAAGGCTCCCCGCATGACCCGCTCTCTTTCTCGCGCGTCTCCTTCCGCAGCGGGCGACCCGTTTCCCTAAAGGATTCGAGACAGGACCGGCAGATGCACGCCTTCCCCCGCGCTTGCGGCGGGACGAACGCGAATATCCCTTCCGGGAACGTTTCGCCCGCGCACCAGCAAGCCCGGCTGCCCGCGCACGCATTGATGCCGCCGCAAATCGGACAGACCGCTTCGTTAGGCGCCCCGCCGATCGGCTCGTTAATCGCCTCTTTCATCCGGCCGCGCCCCTCTCCCGAGCATCGCGCTTCCGACCGGAAGCGCCGTACCGCCATTATCGCCCGATTGCCGGCCTCATTTCAAGCGCGCGGGTATTCCGATCCCGGATAGCCGCCATACGGAAAACAGAATAGGCTCGCTTATCCGCGCGTCGGCGGACACGCCAAAAAGAGTCCCGCCGACGGGACTCTCCCGTGCCGGAACTCCGATACGTCTGATCGCTGACCGCGCTGCCGCCTCCTGCCTTTCGCGCGGTACCGGCCAGCGATAGCGCGACCTGCGGTCGCTTGGGAATCAACGGTGCGCGGCCCATCCGTTAAACTTGAACCGGTTGCGTCCTTGACCGCCGCATCGCCGAACCGTCAATTCGCCTCGTCCTGCGCTTCCCCGTACGCGCCAAGCGCCGCTTTGACCGCCGCGCCCGGCCGGACGGCGGCGCCGTGCAGCGGCAGCACCGCTTCGAGCGCGGCCAGCGTCAGCAGCACGTTCGGCTTGCGGCAGCTGTAGCCCATCGAGCCGATCCGCCAAATGCGTCCCTTGAGCGGGCCGAAGGAGCTCGCGATCTCGATGCCGAAATCGGCGAGCAGCTGCGCGCGGACCGCTTCGCCGTCCACGCCTGCGGGGACGCGCACGCACGTGACGACGGGCAGCTTGCACGCGTCGTCCCCGTAACGCTCGAGCCCCATCGCCGCAAGGCCCGCTACGAGCGCCCGCTCGTGAAGCCGGTGCCGGGCGAAACGCGCCTCCAGCCCTTCCTCCAGCGCGAGCCGCAATCCCTCGCGAAGCCCGTACAGCATCGCCGTCGCCTCGGTATGATGGTTTAGCCGCCGCGGGCTCCAGTAATCCTGCAGCTGCGCGAGGTCCAAGTAATTGCTGCGTATGAACGCCGCCGGATCGGCGACCTCGCCGCCTTCCGGACGAATGCCCTTCTCGATCCGCTTTCGGCGCAGCAGACGCGCTTCGACGCGGTCGTTGTACGTAATCGGCGCCATGCCGGCCGGCACGGACAAGCATTTCTGCGTGCCGCCGACGACGGCGTCGAGCTTCCACGCGTCCGTCTCGACGGGCACGCCGCCGATCGTCGCGACCGCGTCGACGACGAGCAGGACGTCCCGCTCGCGGCAGGCGTGCCCGATCGCCGCGAGCGGCTGCAGCCGCCCGGTCGACGTCTCGCCGTGGACGATCGCCACCAGGCTCGGCCGGTGCCGGTCCATCGCCGCGATGACGTCGTCCGGCGCGAAGACGCCGCCCCACGACGTCTCGATCGTGACGACCTCGGCGCCGCAGCGCTCGGCGATTTCGGCGAGCAGGTAGCCGAACCGGCCGAAAATCGGCACCAGCACGCGTTCGCCCGGCTCGATCAGGCCGGTGAGCACCGCTTCGAGCCCGGAACGGGACGTGCCGTCCACGGGATACGCCCATCGGTTGTCCGTCCGGAACAGCTCGCGCAGCATCTCCATCGTCTCGTTCATGATCGCGGTGAACTCCGGATCGAACTGGCCCAGCATCGGATACGAAAGCGCCCGCGACACGCGCGGATCGACCTCGACCGGCCCCGGCGTCATGATGATCCGGGGCGACGGGGACAAATCCTTGTAACGTTTCATGCCGATTCCTCCCCGTAGGCCAGCGCATGCAGCAGCTCGGCCAGCACGTCCGCGCCGCGCTCGACGTCCTCCGGCGCCGTGTACTCCAGCGGCGAATGGCTGATGCCGCCCCGGCTTGGGACGAAGATCATCGCCGTCGGCACGAGCGGCGCGAACAAGCCCGCGTCATGGCCGGCACCGCTGCCGATCGTCCGGTGCGAATAGGCCTTGGCCGCGCAAATACGCGCGATGCGCGCTTGAAGCGCCGCGTCCATTGGCGAAGGCGGCTCCGCGAGCCAGCACGACAGCGATACCGAAACGCCGTGCCGGTCGGCGGCCGCGCCGAGCGCGAGGCGCGCGCGTTCGCAGAACGCTTCGATGGCCGCCTCGTCGCGATGCCGGACGTCGAGCGAGAAGACGGCTTTGCCGGGAATGACGTTCGGCACGTTCGGATAGACGTCCAGCCGGCCGACCGTGGCGACGAGCCCGCCGCCGGCTTCAAGCGCGGCCGTCCGCAGCCACGCGATCATCTCCGCCGCCGCGGCGAGCGCGTCGGCGCGGATCGCCATCGGCGCCGTGCCGGCATGGCCGCTGCGCCCCTCGACGTCGACGAAGAACCGGCGCTGCCCGAAGATCGCGTCGACGATCCCGATCTCGCGGCCTTCCCGCTCCAGCACCTCGCCTTGCTCGATATGAAGCTCCGCGAAGAAGCCGATATCCGTTCGCCGGCTCCGGCTGTGCAGCCCGGGCTCGAAGCCGGCGGCCGCCATCGCCGCCCGAAGCGTCGTCCCGTTCCCGTCCCGGGCATCCAAAGCGCCGTCGAACGGCCGGTTCCCGGTCACGTTGCCGGAGCCCCAATACGCGAGCGGGAAGCGGCTGCCCTCTTCCTCGCAGAAGGAGACGACCTCCAGCGTCCGGCGCGGCTGGCCGCGTTCCGCCTTCAAGCGGGCAAGCGCCGCGATGCCGGCGGCGATGCCGAGCGCGCCGTCGTAGCCGCCGCCGCTTCGCACGGTGTCGACGTGCGAGCCCGTCAGCACGGCGGGCGCCGTCGGGTCCGTGCCGGCCAGCCGGCCGAAGACGTTGCCGACCGCGTCGACCGCTACCTCGAGCCCGGCTTCCCGCATTAGATGGGCGGCGGCGATCTGCGCTTCCCGCCAGGCGGCATCGTACAGCAGCCGCGTCACGCCGCCGGCGGGATCCGCGCCGATGGCGGACAGCCGCTCCAGCAGCCGCGACGCCGTCAGCTTCGCGTTACGTCCAGTCTCCTCCATCCCTCGCTCCTCCTCCTATTTAACCGATTCGCGACTTCTCGCCGCGAGGGCGCAGCCGGCGTCCGCTCGTCTGCCGCTCCGTATCCAGCCCGCCTCGATCGGCGCGCCGGTCGTACACGACGGCCCCCCGAAGCAGCGTGGACTCGACGCGGCAGCCGAACCCGAAGCCTTCGTACGCGCTGCGCGGATGACGGTACTTCAGCTGATCGGCCGTCAGCACGTACGGCGCCTGCAAGTCGACAAGGGCGAGGTCCGCGTCGAGACCGACCGCGATCGCGCCTTTGCTCGCCGCGAGCCCGAACCGTTCCGCCGGCGCCGCGGACAGCGCGCGGGACAGCACCGGCAGCGGAATGCCGCGCTTCAGCCAGCCTTCCGTCACGATCGCCTCCAGCGTGCTCTGCGCTCCCATGATGCCGCCCCAGGCGGCGAAAACGTTCCCGTCCGCCGTCTCCTTCATCGCCGGCGGACAAGGCGAGTGGTCGGACGCGACGAAGTCGATCTTCCCGTCCGCCAACAGCTCCCACAGCGCTTCGCGCTCCCGGCTTCCGCGGATCGGCGGCGCGCACTTCGCGTGAACGCCGATCCGCGCGGCGTCGTCGTCCGCGAAGACGAGATAGTGCGGGCACGTCTCCGCCGTCACGTCGAGTCCCGCCCGCTTCGCTTCGCCGATGAGCCCGATCGCTTCCGGCGTGCTGATATGAACGAAATGCAAGCTGCAGCCCGTGCGCGACGCCATCTCGAGCGCCAGCTTCACCGCTTCCAGCTCCGCCTCCGGCGGCCGGGACGCCAGGAAGTCCCGCATGCTCGTCTCGCCCGCCGCCTGCTTGCCGGCGGCGAGCCGCGAGACGATCGGCTCGCTCTCCGCGTGCAGCGCCAAAATGCCGTTCAGCGCCGCAATCGCCCGCATGCCGGCGAACAATTCGCCGTCGTCGACGTTCGCGAAGCAGCCGTCGCCGGTGTCGCCCGGCGACGACATGAACGCCTTGAACCCGACGACGCCGGCTTCGGCGAGCGCCGCGAGGTCGCCGAGGTTGCCCGGCACGAGGCCGCCCCAGAGCGCATAATCCACGCGGACGCCGCTTTGCCGCGCCGCGGCGAGCTTCAGCTCCAGCGCCGCCTTGTTGACCGTCGGCGGCAGGCCGTTCAGCGGCATGTCGATGAACGTCGTGCAGCCGCCCGCGGCGAGCGCGGCCGAGCCGGTCGCGAAGCCTTCCCATTCGCCCAGTCCCGGCTCGTTCAGGTGGACGTGGGCGTCGACGACGCCGGCGAAGACGTGCCTGCCCGCGGCGGACAGCGTCCGAACGGCGCCATCCGAGGGCAACCCCGCCGCGATCGCCGCGATTTTGCCGTCCTTGACGGCGATATCGAGCGCCGCCGTCCGGTCGCGCAAGACGACCGTGCCGCCCTTCACCAACAGATCCCACCGTGTATCGGTCATCTCGCCTGCCTCCTCGTCCGTATCTTGGCAGCCGGGCAGCCCCGGCCAAGCTTCCAGCGCCATTTTCCATGTCAGATTAGATGACATCAATCTCTTGCAATTATCATAGCCGGATTGCTTCGTAATGTCACTCGTCACCGCAACCAAATTTTCGCGCCGTTCGTTGGTCCCCGTTACGAAAATCGCAGCCGCGCTCTACCCTTTCCAGCTCCGAACCGTCCTTCCGAATAGTTCCATCCCCGTTGCGTTCCCCCGGCTCGCATCGCACGCCGAATAGCCCCGTCCCGACAAGGGATGGAGCTACCGCGCCAACTGCCCCGACTGCGTCTATCGCTCCCTTCCGCCCAGGCAACCCCGGCAGCGCCAGTCTCCTCCTTCGGCCTTGGCTCCCCCAGCTGCGCCGGGCCGCCGCCTTTCACCCCCATTCGCCCCGGCAGCGCCGGCCCCTCGGCCTCAAGCCGACTTCAATACCGCTGTTCGTGCAGGCCCGCATCCTCGGACCATTCCGCATAATACACGTCCCGCGGCCGTTCGACGCCCCGCTCCCGCAGCAGCGCCAGCAGCCACGCTTCGTCTTTCCCGAGCTCCCGCAGCTCGTCGTGCTGCACGTATCCCTGCGAGATGAGAATGCGCGGCAGCGACGCCGGCTTGACCGGAAGGCCGAGCTCGCGCCGCTTCGGCGGCTCTTCGTCCGGTTTCTTCATGATGCTCAGGCTGCCGTTCGGCTCGAATACGGCATAGGCGACCTCCGTCACGCTGAATACCCCCTGCTCCCGCAGCAGCATGCCGATCTGGTGCATGTCGAGCTTGTTGCGCCGCATGGCGCGGAGATCGACTTCCCCGCCGCGGATGACGATATCCGGCCTGCCGCCGAGCGGCACCGACAGCCAAGGCAGCAGTTGAACCGCTTTCTCGAGCGCGAGCGACAGCGCCATCCACAGCGCGAGCGAATAGAGCAGCTCGAGGAAATGCACCTGCCGGTCGTAGATCGTATTGCCGACGAGTTCGCTCAACATGAGCGAAGACACGAAATCGAACGGCGTCAGCTGGGAAATCTCCTTTTTGCCCAGCAGCTTCGTCATCAGCCACAGCCCGAAGAAGCCCGTCGCGAGCTTCAACGCGATCATCGTATAATCCATTCTTCTCAGCCCCCGTCGCTTCGCAGCTTTTTAGAAGAACTTTACCCGGTTCCGGGCGGCATGAAGCCGAAAAAAACGTCCTGCGTTGTCACCAATGGGCGGGAGCGTAATACGATATATAGACTTTTGACTATCACTAAAAACATCGGAGGTAATACCATGAATCGCGCATTTTTCGGCGGCGGCTTCGGACGCCCGTTCTTCCGCCCGTTCCCCAGCCCGTTCTTCCCGGGCCGCTTCCTGTTCCCGACGTTCTTCTTCTCCCCGTTCTTCTTCCCGTTCTTCCGCGACGATCAAGCGGCCGACATGATCTTCGCCCAGCATCAGGTGAAGCCTGGCGACACGATGGCTTCGATCTGCCACAAATACAACATGCCGCACGTCATGCTGGAGGAAGCGAATCCGCACCTGAACCCGAACCAGCTGAAGGCCGGCGAAACGGTCACCATTCCCCGCATTTCCAACATGCACTGCCACAAGACGTACGCGGAAGCGCCCGCTCAGCAAGGCATGGCGACCGGCCAGCAAGGCATGGCGACCGGCCAGCAAAACTAATCCCGGACCCGGGCGAAAAGGGCAGCCGAAGCCTCGGCTGCCCTTTTCTTTCCGATTTCCCTGCCATCGTTTGCCTCACCTCGTCAGCCCCGCGCATCGGCTTATCTCGGCTCCAATACCGGCTTGCTCAGCCAATGGCGGATCATCGTCAGCAGCTGCGCGCTGTTGACCGGCTTCGTGATGTAGTCCGACGCGCCCGCCTCCAGGCACAGCTCGCGGTCGCCCTTCATCGCTTTCGCGGTCAAGGCGATGATCGGCAGCTCGGCGAACGCGCTCCGCTCGCGGATCGCCCGCGTCGTCTCGTACCCGTCCATGACCGGCATCATGATGTCCATCAGCACGATGTCGACGTCGGGATTCTGCTCCAGCGTCCGGATGGCGTCATGGCCGTTCTCGGCCGGAAGCACCTGCATGTTGTGCCGTTCGAGAATCGTCGTCAGCGCGAAGATGTTCCGAATGTCGTCGTCGACGACGAGCACCTTCTTGAAGGCGATCGACTCGTCGGACGTCCGCTGCCGGACGAGCATCTCCCGGGACGAATCCGCCAAGTTCTCCGTCTTGCGATGCAGGAACAGCGCGGTATCCTCCAGCAGCGTCACCCATGTCCCGGCCTCCTTCAGCACGGCGTGCCGCGCCAGCTCTTCCGCTTCCCGGACCTCGCCGGGCAGCGGCTTTCGGCTCGCGTGCAGCACGATCGGCACATGACGCCGCTCCGGTAGCTTCTGCAGGTCGCGCACCAGCGCGGCGAGCGCGAAGTCCGGCAGGTCGTTGTCGACGACGACGCAATCGAACGCCTTCGCCTTCAGCTGGTTCGCCGCCTTGCGCTGCGTGTCCACGGCGACGAGCTTGACGTCCTTGCCGGCCACGAGCTCCGCCATGCGGCCGCGACGCGCTTCGTCGTGCATGGCGACGAGCAGCTGGCGGACGCCGCGGCCGGCTTCCGCGCAGAGCCGCTCCAGCGCCCGGTCGAGCTCTTCGTTCGACACCGGCTTGCGGATGCAATCGGTGACGCCTTTGCGCAGCAGCTCGACGGCGTCTTCCTCGACGGAAATGACGCAGATCGGGATGTGGCGGACGTCCGGATTGTTCTTCAGCTGCTCGATGACGAGCCCGCCGTCCATGTCGCCGAGCCGCAGGTCGAGCGTGATCGCGTCGGGCTTGTAGCGGACGGCCAGGTGCAGCGCGTCGGCCCCTTTCGTCGTGACGATCGCCTTCACGCCTTTCTTTCGCAGCAGATCGAGCAAAATTCCATTGAACTTCATGTCGTCTTCCACGATCAGGAACACCCGGTCGCCCGGCGCGATCGTTTCCCGGTCGTCGATCGCCGGCTCGCCCGAGTAGGCGGACAAGCTCCGCGACCGGACCTGCGGCGCGACGTCGATCACCTCCGGCACGTAAGCCGGCCTCGGCGCCGGCTCGTCCGCCTCGGCGTCGAGCGGCAAATAGAAGTTGAACGTGCTGCCGATGCCCGGCACGCTGTAGAGGGTCAGCTCGCCGCCGAGCATCGCCGCGATTTCCTTGGAGATCGCAAGGCCGAGCCCCGTTCCGCCGTATTCGCGGTTCGTGCTGCCGTCCGCCTGCTGGAACGCCTCGAAGATGATCTGCTGCTTCTCGGCCGGGATGCCGATGCCGGTGTCGCTGACGGAGAAGCAGAGCACCGTCTTCGCCCGGTTCAGCGCCTCGTTGTCCGCGCTCCAGCCGCCGTCCGCCCGGCGGATCTGCAGCATGACCTGGCCCTGCTCGGTGAACTTGAACGCGTTGGACAGCAGGTTCTTCAGGATCTGCTGCAAGCGCTTCGCGTCCGTCGAGACGACCGCGGGCACGCCGGGCTCCGTCGTCAACCGGAAGTCGAGCTGCTTGTTCGTCATGATCTGCCTGAACATCCGGTCCAGTCCGCCCGTCAGATCGGCCAGCGAGACGTTGCCGTATTCCGGGGTCACCGTGCCGGATTCGATTTTGGACAGGTCGAGAATGTCGTTGATCAGGTTAAGCAGGTCGAGCCCGGATTCCTGAATCGTCTTGGCGAATTTCACCTGCTGCTCGGACAGGTTCGCGTCGGAATTCTCCGCCAGCTGCTCCGCCAGCAGCAGGAGCGAATTCAGCGGAGTGCGCAGCTCGTGCGACATGTTCGCGAGAAACTCCGATTTGTACCGGGACGTCAGCGCGAGCTGCTCGGCCTTCTCTTCCAAATATCGCTTCGCCAGCTCGACCTCGTTGTTCTTGCTCTCGACCTCGGCCTTCTGGATGACGAGCAGCTTTGCCTTGTCCTCCAGCTCCTCGTTCGTGTTCTTCAGCTCGTCCTGCTGCTTCTGCAGCTCCTCGGTCAACAGCTGCGACTGCGCCAGCAGCTGCTCCGTCCGCAGGTTCGCCTGCATGGTGTTGATGACGATGCCGATCGATTCCGTCAGCTGGTCCAGGAAGGCGATGTCGATCTCCGTGAACCGCCGGAAGGACGCCAGCTCCAGCACCGCCAGCACCTGATCCTCGAAAATGATCGGCAGCAGCACGATATTGAGCGGCGTCGCCTCGCCGAGCCCCGAGGAGATGACGACGTAGTCGTTCGGGACGTTCGTGAGCAGGATGCGCTGCTTCTCGATGAGGCACTGGCCGACGAGCCCTTCGCCCGCGCGAAACGCGTTCGACAGATGCTTGCGCTGCTGGTAGGCGTAGCTCGCGAACAGCGCGAGCGACGGCTCTCCGTTCGCCGTCTCGTTGATGTAGAACACGCCGTGCTGCATCGAGACGAGCGGCGCAAGCTCCGACAGGATCATCCGGCAGACCGCGTTCAGGTCGCGCTGGCCCTGCAGCTGGCGGGAAAACTTCGCCAGGTTCGTCTTCAGCCAGTCCTGCTCCGTGTTGATCCGCGTCGTCTCCTTCAGGTTGCGGATCATCTCGTTGATATTGTCCTTCAGCGTCGCCACGTCGCCCGCCGCGGCCACGTCGATCGTCCGCGACAGGTCGCCCTTCGTCACGGCGGTCGCGACGTTCGTGATCGCCCGGACCTGCGTCGTCAAGGTGGTCGCCATGTAATTGACGTTATCGGTCAAATCGCGCCACGTGCCCGCCGCGCCGGGCACGTGGGCTTGGCCGCCGAGCTTGCCTTCCGCGCCGACCTCGCGGGCGACGGTCGTGACCTGCACCGCGAACGTCGCCAGCGTGTCGATCATGTTGTTGATCGTGTCGGTCAGCTCGGCGATCTCGCCTTTGGCCTCCACGTTCAGCTTCTGCTTCATGTTCCCGTTCGCCACGGCGGTCACGACCTTGGCGATGCCGCGCACTTGGTCCGTCAGGTTCGTCGCCATGATGTTGACGTGATCGGTGAGATCCTTCCAGATGCCGCCGACGCCGCGCACCTGCGCTTGGCCGCCGAGCTTGCCTTCCGTCCCGACCTCCCGCGCCACCCGCGTGACCTCCGACGCGAAGGAATTGAGCTGGTCCACCATCGTATTGATCGTGTTCTTCAGCTCGAACAGCTCGCCCTTGACGTCGACCGTGATCTTCTTCGACAGGTCGCCGTTGGCCACCGCCGTCGTGACGCCGGCGATATTCCGCATCTGCACGGTCAGGTTGCTCGCCATATAGTTGACCGTGTCGGTCAAATCCTTCCACGTGCCCGAGACGTCCTTCACCTCGGCCTGCGCGCCGAGCTTCCCTTCCGTGCCGACCTCGCGCGCGACCCGCGTCACCTCGGAGGCGAAGTTGCTCAGCTGGTCCACCATCGTGTTCATCGTATTTTTCAGCTCGAGAATTTCGCCCTTGACGTCGACCGTGATCTTCTTCGAGAGATCGCCTTTCGCCACCGCCGTCGTGACCTCCGCGATGTTGCGCACCTGGTCGGTCAGGTTGCGGGCCATGCTGTTGACGCCTTCGGTCAAATCCTGCCACGTGCCGCCGACGCCCTTCACCTGCGCCTGGCCGCCGAGCTTCCCTTCGGTGCCGACCTCGCGGGCGACCCGCGTCACTTCGGAGGCGAACGTCGAGAGCTGGTCCACCATCGTGTTGATCGTGTTCTTCAGCTCCAGGATCTCGCCCTGCACGTCCGCCGTGATCTTCTTCGACAGGTCGCCGTTCGCCACCGCCGTCGTCACGACCGCGATGTTGCGGACCTGGTTCGTCAGGTTGCTCGCCATGTAATTGACGCTTTCGGTCAAATCGTACCAGGTACCCGCCACGCCGCGCACTTGGGCTTGTCCGCCCAGGATGCCTTCCGTGCCGACCTCGCGCGCCACCCGCGTCACCTCGGAGGAGAACGTCGAGAGCTGGTCCACCATCGTGTTGATCGTGTTCTTCAGCTCCAGGATCTCGCCCTTCGCGCTTACCGTAATGTGCTTCGACAGGTCGCCCTTCGCCACCGCCGTCGTGACTTCGGCGATATTCCGCACCTGGTCGGTCAGCGTGCTCGCCATGAAATTGACGCTGTCCGTGAGGTCCTTCCACGTGCCCGATACGCCCTGCACGTCCGCCCGGCCGCCCAGGATGCCTTCGTTGGAGACTTCGCGCGCCACCCGCGTCACCTCGGAGGCGAAATTGCTCAGTTGGTCCACCATCGTGTTGATCGTGCTTTTCAGCTGCAGGATCTCGCCTTTCGCGTCGACGGTGATCGTCTTCGACAAGTCGCCCTTCGCCACCGCCGTCGTGACCTCCGCGATGTTCCGCACCTGATTGGTCAGGTTGCTCGCCATGTAGTTGACGCTCTCGGTCAAATCGCGCCACGTGCCCGCCACGCCGCTGACCTCGGCTTGTCCGCCCAGGATGCCTTCCGTGCCGACCTCGCGCGCCATCCGCGTCACCTCGGAGGCGAACGTCGAGAGCTGGTCCACCATCGTGTTGATCGTGTTCTTCAGCTCCAGAATCTCGCCCTGCACGTCCGCCGTGATCTTCTTCGACAGGTCGCCGTTCGCGACCGCCGTCGTCACGACCGCGATGTTCCGCACCTGGTTCGTCAGGTTGCTCGCCATGTAATTGACGCTCTCGGTCAAATCGCGCCACGTGCCGGAAACGCCCTTCACGTCCGCTTGCCCGCCGAGCTTGCCTTCCGTCCCGACCTCGCGCGCCACCCGCGTCACTTCCGAGGCGAACGTCGAGAGCTGGTCCACCATCGTGTTGATCGTGTTCTTCAGCTCCAGGATCTCGCCTTTGGCGCTGACCGTGATCTGCTTGGACAGGTCGCCGTTCGCGACGGCGGTCGTTACGGCGGCGATATTGCGGACCTGATCCGTCAAATTGCTCGCCATGTTGTTGACGCTGTCGGTCAAGTCCTTCCAGGTGCCGGAGACGCCCTTCACGTCCGCCTGCCCGCCGAGCTTGCCGTCGGTCCCGACCTCGCGCGCCACCCGCGTCACCTCCGACGCGAACGTGCTCAGCTGGTTCACCATCCGGTTGATGTTGGTCGCCGTCCGCTGGAATTCGCCGGTGAGCGGCCGCCCCTCGAACTCGAGCTCCACCTTCTGCGACAGGTCGCCCTGCGCGACGGCGTTGATCACCCGCACCATCTCGCTCGTGGGCTGAATGAGGTCGACGACGAGTCCGTTCAGCGAATCCACCGCCGTCTCCCAGGAGCCGCCCGGGTTCTTGTGGACGAAGCGCCGGCTCAGCTTGCCTTCCTTGCCGACGACCCGCGCGACGGACTCCGCTTCCTTCACCAGGCTTTCCATCATATCGGCGATTTCGTTGAACGTATCCGCGACCTTGCCGGATACGCCGGTCAGGTGATAGGGCAGCCGATACGCGAAATCGCCCTTCTTCATCGCCATCAAAGCGCCGAGCAGCAGCCCCGCGTCGAGCGGATCGGCCGTCTGCATCGGCCATTCGTTATCGGGTTCGATCATGTGGAATCCCTGCCTTCATCGAGATTGGTCTTGCCATTGGCTTGCCCGGCGCCGGGCGTTCGTCCCGCCGCGATCGTGAACCGGAACAAAGCGCCGCGGCCGTGGACGGGGATAGCCTCGATCGTGCCGCCCATCAGCTCGACGAGCGCTTTGCTGATGGACAGTCCGAGGCCCGTCCCGTCGAATTTGCGGTTCGCGGCGCCGTCGACCTGATAGAACGGCTGGAAGAGCAGCCGCAGCTTGTCGGCCGGAATGCCGATGCCCGTGTCCCGGACGGAAAATTCGAGCAGCAGCCGTTCGCCCCGCTCCTCCAGCAGCTTCGCGCCGATATCGATCCGGCCTTCCGCCGTGAATTTCACGGCGTTGCCGATCAGGTTGACGAGCACCTGCCGCAGCCGGAGCATATCGCCGACAATGACATCGGGCAGCGCCGGATCGACGTTCACGCCGACGGTCAGCCGCAGCTTGCGCACGTTCGCCGTGAACAGCTCCAGCGTCTCGTCCACGCACGCGCGGAGCGGGAACGGTTCCTCGTTCAGCGCCAATTTGCCGGATTCCAGTTTCGAGAAATCCAAAATATGATTAATGACGTTCAGCAGGGCATTCCCGCTCGCAAAGATGATCTCGACCATCTCGGCCTGCTCGCGGGGCAGGTCGCACGTCAGCAGCAGATCGGACATGCCGATGATGCCGTTCAGCGGCGTCCGGATTTCGTGGCTCATCATCGCCAGAAAATCCGACTTGGCGCGCGAGGCCACCTCGGCCTCCTCCTTCGCCCGCTGCAGCTCCCGGTTCGCTTTCTCCAGCTGATGCGTCTGCAGCTTCAGCAGCTCGCTCTGCCGGCTAAGCGACCGGTTCGCCTCGTAGAAGCCGATGTATCCTTCGACCTTGGCCCGCAGCACCTGCGGAATGACGGGCCACTCCATATAATCCACGGCGCCCGGAAATTCCGCCGTCTCGCCGGATTCCCCGCGTTCGCCCGCTGAGAGAAAAATAATCGGGATATGCCGCGACTTGTCCCGCGCCTTGATCATGCGCGCCGTTTCGAAGCCGTTCATTTCGGCCATTCGGACGGCGAGGACGATGACGGCGAAGTCGTGGTCCAGCAAGCGGCGCAGCGCCTCTTGCCCCGAATAGGCCCGCATCGGGCGGCCCGGCATGCCGGCGATGGCGGCTTCGACGGCGGCCAGATGCTCCGGCCGTTCGTCCACGATCAGCACTTGTACGGATGGCTTCACCGCTCGGCGTCCCCTCCTTTTCTAAAGTTGCTTATACCCTTTATCACCGCCGCGCGCGGACAATGAATCACGCTTTAACGAATCTTTATGCCAGACCTCGACAGAAAAAGCCGAAGCCCGCGCGAAAACGGGTCCTCGGCATCGGGACGGGGTGTCCGTTCCGGCGAACGAGCGGCGCGGCGCCCGAAACCGGGCGCGAAATAACGCGATTCGAAGCGTCGCGCAACATGCGCGGACGAATCGGGATTTCGCGCGCGCGCGGGAACGCGCGCGCTCCGGCATCGGTTTCATGCGCATCCGGCATTGAATAATGCCGAGATTGTGATTATAATCACAAGTAGACAATTCCAATGAAATGAAGGGATTCGCGTGCCATTTTTACGGTTTAAAGGCTTTCCGACGGCGTTTCTGAAGCAGCTCGCGCCGCCGCTCGTCGAGGAATTCGCCAAGCTCGTCCGCATTCCGAAGGAGATCGTGAAGATCGAACAGCTGGACATCCAACTCATTACGAATACGCCCCGCTCCGTCGAGATTCTTATGTTCCAGCGCGCCCAGGAGATGCATGACGCCATCGCGTCCAAGGTGCACCGGATGCTGACCGACTTCGGCTATGAGAACGTTCATATTTTTTTCGTCATCCTCTCGCCTTCGCTGTATTATAAAGAAGGCAAACCGCTTTCGTATGCCCAAGCCCGGACCGTTTGATCCGGGCCGGACGGGCGCCGGCTTCCGCCGCGCCGCGGCAGGCCGCGAGCGAACGTCCACCGAACGCGCGATACCCCCGGCATCCGATGCCGGGGGTATGTTGTCGTTGATTGCGATTGGCAGGGAAGGCTCGCCCGGGCGGATCCGGATCAGTAAGCCGTCCAGCCCGCGTCGGCCGTCACGACCGTGCCGTTCACGAAGCCGGCGTCGTCCGATGCCAGGAACAGCGCGACGCGGGCGATGTCGACCGGCTCGCCCGACCGCGGATTCAGCTGGATGCCGGCCATCGCCCGCTCCATGCCGAAGGCGTTCGGCTCGTTGATGGACGTGCCGATGTTCGTGTTGACGCCGCCCGGCGCGATGGCGTTGCAGCGGATGCCGTAGTTCGCGTATTGAAAGCCGACGTTCTTCGTGAAGCCGACGACCGCGTGCTTGGACGCCGTATACGCGGCGCCCGCGCGCGAGCCCTGCAGGCCGCCCGCCGAGGCGATGTTGACGATGACGCCGCTCTTCTTCGCCATGAAGATCGGCAGCGCTTGGCGCGTCGTGCGCATGACGCCCGTCGCGTTGACGGCGAAGACCCTGTCCCAGAGCTCGTCCGTCAGGTCCGCGGCCGGCACGAAATTATCCATGATGCCCGCGTTGTTGACGAGAATGTCGAGCGTGCCGTACGCTTCCGCCGCTTTCGCGACCAGCCGCCGCACGTCGTCTTCCTTGGCGACGTTGGCCGCGACCGCGACCGCCGTGCCGCCCGCCTCCGCGATGCCGTCCGCGACGGCTTGCGCCGCATCGAGCCGCAGGTCGCCGACGACCACTTTCGCGCCTTCTGCCGCGAACAGCTCCGCGATTGCCTTGCCCATGCCCGATGCCGCGCCCGTCACGATCGCTGCTTTACCGGAAAGTCTCATGTTCGAATTCCTCCGCTTCCGTAGTAGGCTTGTCCGGCACGAATTCATTCCGACGCCGGGCAGTCCGTTACCGTCAATAAAATATACAAATGTACATTAACGTACGTCTGTATATGCCGATTATAATCCTGGCGCGAAAGTCCCACAATCATTAAACCTCTTTCAAATGTGACTTACTATACAGTATGATAGGAAATGTCCGATAACGCGCAAAAGGAATGAAAACGATGACGACGACGGAAGAAGACAAGAAACCGGACCGGCGCGTCCAGCGCAGCCGGGAAGCGCTGCGCTGCGCCCTGATCGCGCTCATGAAGAAGAAGAGCTTCGGCGCGATCTCCATCACGGAGATCGTCGAAACGGCCAATTACAACCGCGGGACGTTCTATTCGCATTACGACGGCAAAGAAGCGCTGCTGGACGACATCATCGCCGAGCTCATCCGGGAACTGCTTCAATCGTTCCGCGCTCCGTACGAAGGAACCGACGTCTTTCTGATCAGCGAGCTGTCCGCGAATTCGGTCATGATTTTCGATCATATTTACGAGAACGCCTCGTTGTACACGGTGCTGCTGAAGAGCGAAGTGCTGCCGAAAGTGAAGGAAGCGATGCTGCTCGCCTTGAAGCGGATTCTCGTCGAGGAACTGCAGCCGGTGGACGACGGGCGCGGCCTCAACCAGGAGCTGCTCGTCGTGTATGCCATCCATGCGCTGCTCGGGCTCGTCTTCTACTGGATCGAGAACGGCTTCCATTATTCGCCCGCCTACATGCAGGAGCAGCTGGTGAAAATCATCAACACGGATCCGTCGTCGGCCCGGTCGAACGTCAAGCGGCCGCAGCACTGAAAGAAGGCTTCCCGGCGGGCAATGCGCCCGCTCGGAAAGCCTTGTTTGGTTTGGCCACGCCGCGTGAAAGCACGGCGGAATGACGGATCGGCAGCCCGTTGCGCCAGCGGTCCGACCGAGTCCCCGCCGAACGGTCCGATGCTTGATCAAGCCGGCCGCGTGGCGCAAACCCGTTTCGGGCGGAATGCGCAAAAAAGCCCGCCTCCCCCGAAGAGGGAAACGGACTCTCCTGCCTTGCGCCGGCGCCTCCGGAACATTCCGTCACTCGGCACCGGCATCAAGCCTCATCTCGTATAGATGCGCGCTGTATTCCCCGTCGAATCGGCCGCGCAGCGTCAAGCCGTGGCGGACGTAAAACGCGTTGAGCGCCGGATTGTCCGCCATGCAGTCGAGCCGGAGCCACGACTTGCCCTGCTCCCGGATGTAACCGGCGGCCTGCTCGAGCAGCCGGGTTCCGATTCCATGCCCCCGATGCTTGCGCGACGTGACGAGCTTATGCACGTAACCGGCATCTTCGTGGTACAGCTCGCCCCAGATGTCTTCGTACGCCCAATGGACCGAGAAGCAGCCGACCGGACGTCCCTCCGCCATCGCGGCGAATACCGTGTGTTCGCCGATGAAGTTTTCGATGAACGCTTGCGTGAACCAGCCTTCCTGCCATTGCGCGATGCCCTTCGCCTCGCGAATCCACGCCGCCGCTTCCACGTACAGCTCGCGCAAAGCCTCCGCATCCGCCAAGCGTGCCCGACGAACGATGAACTCCATTCCGATCCGAACGCTCCCTTCCTCCTCGCCGGTATCCTGCAGCGGGCCGATAATCATCCGTAGTGTAGCGCCGAACGCCCAAGCCTGTCAATGCTTGGGCGAACGACGCGCCGAGGCGGCCGTCCCCGCATGTCTCCTACCCAGCACGTCTTTCGAAGCCGGATAATAGCATAACGGTGTAACCAATTCACGCGAGGAGGCCTGAATCCGATGTTGAGAAAGCCGTCCAGCCGATTCAAAACCGGGACGAAAGCGCGTTACCGGATGCAGCGGCATGTCCACGAATTCGAAGGCAGCACCAAACTGGCCGAAGAAGGCAACGATCGCCACAACCACCGTTTCGCCGGCGTCACCGGCCAGGCGATTCGCTCGGGCAGCAGCCATGTGCACGAAATCGTCCTGAACCGCACCGATTTCTTCGATCATTTTCACAAACTCGTCAAAATTCGCACCGGTCCCGCCATTCCGGTCGGCAACGGCAAGCACGTGCATTTCGTCAGCGGCCGGACGACCGTCGTCGATGCGCATCGGCACCAATTCAACTTCGCGACCTTGATCGACTCCCCGTTGACCTAACGGCTCGCGAAGCCGGAATAACCGGCAACGAAAAAGCCGCGGACTCCGCGGCTTTTTCGGCATGCGCCGTTTCTACGGGCGCACCTTTAGCTCCATGACGTATTGGGCAAACGCCGTCTCGAAGCCGGCCTCGATAAGCAGCTTCGCCGCGAGGCTCGATTCCGGGAGGTTGTCGGCGGTCCGCCGAACCGGCGCGTCCGCGGAGCCGTACAACGCCGCCAGCAGGAACGCCGCCGCTTCGCGGCCGTCGCCGCGCGCCGGATCGAACCCGGCCTGCAGGAGATGGACGCCTCTCGGCGTTCCGTCCTCGCCGAAGCTGCGCTTGTACAGCGCGAAGCCCGCGGTCTCGCCGTTTCCGTCCGCCGCCAGCGCCGCTTCCGCGTCCGCGGCGTTCGGCCATTGCGAGCACCACGGCGCGTCGCCGCGATAATACCGCAGACGCCCGGCCTCGCTCGGGTGCGCGCGGCGCAGCGCGTAGGCGCCGGAACCGGCGCGTCCGCCGTCCGCGCCGCCCGGGAACAACGGCATCTTCGCCGGCTCCTTCGGCTGCGCCAGGATCAGCACCCGTTTGCGGATCGCGTAGCCGCAGCGGCGGTAAAGCGCGACGGCCGCGTCGTTCGCCATGATCGCTTCCAAGCTGGCCGCATGCACGCCGAGCTCTTCGTAGACGCGGATCGCTTCGCGCATCATGGCCGTCCCGACGCCCGCGCCGCGATATCGGGGCACGACGGCCGTGCCGCCGTTCCAGGCGAGCGTCCGGCCGCCGTCCCGGCGCAAGCCGGTCAGGACGAAGCCGACGGGCTCGCCGTCCGCGACCGCCACGACGGAATGCTCCGGCCGGATGTTCGCCGTCCCGATGTACTTCACATGCTGGGCCAACGTTCGCATCATATCGGCGTAATAGCCCGAAAATCCTTCGTTCCACAGCGTAAGCGACGCTTTGTACGACAATTCGCTAAGTCTCCGCAGCTTGACGTTTTGCTTCATTCGGCGATCACAGCCCTTCCCCGTTAATACCCTTATTATCCGTCGGTTTGCGGCCCCGCTCAAGTCGCTCCGTCATCGCTTCGCCTTGAATTTCGGACCTTTTTGGTTCGATGTCGCGCTTATTGAAACTTTGACTTTACTTCTATTAATGCAACTTCGGCTTCGCTCATATCGAAACTTCGGCTCCGCTCTTATTGAAAGTTCGCCTTCGTTCTTATTGAAACTTTCGCCTTCGCTCTTATTGAAACTTCGCCTTCGTCTCATTGAACGCCTGCATATACCACGTCCAGTATTCGTCCGCGCCCGCGTCGTTCAGCTTCTTGATCAGCGCGTCCTGCTTCTTCTTGTAATCCGCGTCGTCCTTGGCATGCAGCACGATGTCCGGAATCCCCTTCGTGATCAGATCGTCCAGCTTCGTCTGAACGCGCTTGACGACGTCCGGCGGCGCCGGCATCGCGGCCTGCACGTCCTGCGGCACGACGTCGAGCGTCAGCACCTTGCCCGCGTCGGCGTTCTTCTTGTAGGCCTCGGCCGGATACGTCACCCCGTAATGGTCGTCGTAATCCTTGTTCAGCGAGTTGACCTTCGTCGCGAACACTTCCGGCGTGTTGAAGAGGTTGACGACGCTGCCGTCCCCGAGCGCCGTGAAGTCGGTCAAGCCCTGCCGGTTCGCGAACATGCCGATGCCCGGGCGATCGCGGGAATGGCCCGCCCGGTCGGCGCCGGCTGATCCGCCGCATGCCCGTAAATGGCCGGAATGTTCAGCGTCACCCGCGTCTCCGCGTGCTCCGCGCTGCCGATCTTGATGCCGTACCGCTCGCCGAAATGCAGCCGGATCCGCTTGTTAACTTGCTGAGGCCGATTCCCTTGGACGGCCGGTCGCTTGCTTCCGCGTCCCGCAGCATCCGGTTGAGCGCGTCGACCCGTTCCGGCGGCATGCCGCCGCGCGTGTCGCGCATGACGACGTCGGGCCTCCGCCCGCCGCTGTAATGCGTCCATGCTTCCCGGCCGTTCGCCGCGTCCGCGACGACCGCCATGATGTACCTTTCCCACGCGACCGCGTTTTTGAAGCCCAAGCGAACGAGCCTTTCGTCTTCGACGATCATGACGCTGTACATGCGGCCCCTCCCCCGACGGGTGACCCGTTCTCGGCGTTCTTAAGCAATACCATGCGCCATGCCTCGCGGATTTGGCAATCGTTAGCTTCAATTGACGAAACGAACAGTTGTTCGAATACGCGTTAGATGCTAAGATGGAAAAGATAAGGGCATTTTCCAGTTATCCATTCGCCCATTTAAAGGAGGAGCAAAAAAGTGAACGTTTCCCCCGAAGCGGAACGCGCTTCAACCGATTTGAGCGGCATCAAGCGAGGGCCGATCGTCGCCGCGCTCATCATCGGCGCGTTCGTGGCGATTCTGAACGAGACGCTGCTGAACATCGCCTTCCCCGACCTTATGATCGAATTCAACATCTCGCCGGCCACGATTCAATGGCTCTCGACGGCGTATATGCTCGTCATCGGCATCCTCGTGCCGGTCACGGCGCTGCTTCAGCAATGGTTCACCACGAGGCAGATGTTCCTGAGCGCGATGATTCTGTTCCTGGCCGGGACGATCATCTGCGGCGTGTCGCCGGTCTTCGAGATGCTGCTCGTCGGCCGGGTCGTGCAGGCGCTCGGAACGGGACTCATGCTGCCCGTCATGATGAACACGATCCTCGTCATCTTCCCGCCCGAGAAGCGCGGCGGCGCCATGGGCATGATCGGCCTCGTCATCATGTTCGGACCGGCGATCGGACCGACGCTGGCCGGCCTCATCATCGACCAACTGGACTGGCGCTGGCTGTTCTACCTGGTCATTCCGCTCGCGGCGTTCTCCGTCGCCTTCGCGGCGGCGTACCTGCGCAACGTGTCCGACATCACCAAGCCGAAGGTGGACGTCTTGTCCATCCTGCTCTCGACCGTCGGCTTCGGAGGCATCGTCTACGGCTTCAGCAAAGCCGGCGAAGGATCCTGGACGGATCCGGTCGTCGTCTGGATGATCGCCGTCGGCGCCGTCGGCGTCGTGCTCTTCGTCATCCGCCAGCTGCTCGTGCGCGAACCGATCATGGACCTGCGGGCGTTCAAATTCCCGATGTTCTCGCTCGTCACGGTCATGATGCTCGTCCTCATGATGACGCTGTTCTCCACGATGATCCTGCTGCCGCTCTTCCTGCAGACGGCGCTCCTGATGACGGCGTTCAAGGCGGGTCTCACGCTCATGCCGGGCGGCATCATCAACGGCGTCATGGCGCCGGTCTCCGGCAAGCTGTTCGACAAGTTCGGTCCGCGCGTGCTCGTCGTGCCCGGCCTCATTCTCGTGCTGCTCGCGGTCTGGCTGTTCACCGACATCTCCGTTGACACGACGGCGGGCTACGTCGTCACGCTCCATATCATTCTGCTCGTCGGCATCTCGCTCGTCATGATGCCCGCGCAGACGACGGGGCTGAATCAGCTGCCGCGCCAGCTGTACCCGCACGGCACCGCGATTCTGAACACGCTGCAGCAGGTCGCCGGCGCGATCGGCACGGCGCTGTTCATCAGCATCATGTCGTCCGGCACGAAGGATTTCATGACGAAATCGCCGAACGCGACCCCGGCCGAAGGCTTGGTCGCCGGCCTGCAGGACGCGTTCCTGATCGGCTTCTTCATCGGCCTCGTCGCGCTGGTGCTCGGCTTCTTCATTAAGCGCGTCACGGCGCCGAAGGAAGAGAACAAGCAAGAAGTGGCTTAGCGCCAAGCGCCGGCCGATCCGTGAAAAAGCACCCTCCCGTCCGTTCCGGGCTCCCCTCGCGGGATGCCCGGTACGGACGCAGGGTGCTTTTTTTGCTGTCGCGCGCCTTCGGGTTCTAGTCGGTTTGCGGCACGCGGAACCGTTTGACGATGTCCGCGGCGTATTTGACGATGACCGACGCGCCGCCGATAAAGTAAAGCACGATCAGCGTGTAATGCGTAGGGTCGATCGAGGTCATCGAGAGGATGAGATTCAGTGGCACGACGTAGAACAAGATATCCTTCAAATACCCGAGAAACGTCGTATCGAAGGAGCCCGACCAGAACGAACGGGCGAAGGCGACCGCGAAGTCCAAGATCATGAAGGCGAATACGCCCCACATCGTATAGACGACCCAATCCCCGAGCGAGAGTCCGTAATGCATTGTTCATCACCACCTTGCTCCACCATATGTTCGGCAAGGTGACATGTTGAAAGGAACGTGAAACTTAACGCAAGAAACGATAAAAACCGCGCGAGGCGCGGCTTTTATCGGGCGATGGCAATCGGCGGTACGGCAGGCGAATCCAGTGATAGCGTGCATCGATCGGCGGCACCGATCGGCCGCGGCGACGATGCGACCCGGCGAACGGGTGCGGCGACCCGCGCTCATGCAACCTAGCACCGAATACCAGCCGACGTTCGGCTACAACCCGACCGCTTCTTGCCCCTTCGCTCTCGGCCGCGGACGCGGCCTCCAATTGGCCAGCGCGACGCCGGCCAAGATCAAGACGCCGCCGCCGATCTGAGCGGCGCGGATCGGATCCCCCAGCACGAAGTGACTGACGACGATCGCCACGAACGGCGGAATGTTCATGAACATCGCGCTGACGGAAGGACCGGCGACGGCGATGCCTTTGTTCCACCAGAAGCCCGCGAGGCCTTGCCCGATCACGGCGACGCCGGCGAGCAGCAGCCAGCTGGCCGCGTGATGGCTCCATTTCGCCTGGCCCGCCAGCGATTCGTAGCCCACGGCCGGCGACATGAGGATCGTCCCGATGACCGTCGCGTAGATCGTCACCTCGTACGAGCTCATGCCCGTCGTCAGCCTGCGGATGAACAGCAGGCTGACGGACATGCCGAGCGTCGCGAGCAGCAGGTAGATGTCGCCGAGCGAGATGCCGAGCGATTTGCCGCCATAGAGCACGATGCAGATGACGCCGGCCAGCGCGAGGACCGAGCCGGTCAGCTTGCGGCCCGTAATGACTTCCTTCAGGAACACGCGGGCCAGCATCGTCGTCATGATGGGCGAGAGCGCCACGATGAGCGCGGCGTTGCCCGCCGTCGAATGCTGCAAGCCCGTGAAGTAGAACAGCTGGTTGATCAGCGTGCCGGTAATGCCGGCGTAGAGCAGCAGCAGCCATTCCCGCTTCGTCGGCCGGCGCATCGAACGGTTGACGAGCGCGACGGCGACAAGGAACAGCGACATGACGACAAGCCGCGAGAACGATAACAGGATCGGCGAGAACTCGCGCAGCAGATAGGCGCTCGCGACGTAGTTGCCGCCCCAGAGGAGCGATACGCCCCAGAGTTTGCTTAATACGGACCGGTCAGGCATCTTCGGTAAGGTCTCCTTGGTCGTTCGAATGCGTTACTTATGCGGCAGCGTGGCGCCGGAGGCCGCGCGCGAGCCCCGGTGCGAACGCAGATAGGACATGACCGTGGCGATCGCCATCAGCGCCGCCATGAACCAGAATACGCCGTGCAGGCCGGTAATGAACCCGTGCAGCGACGATTTGTCGTCCATGCCGACCTGCGTGCCGGAGAAAATCGCGAGCATCGCTTCGTGCGGAATGCTGTGCGTGACGATCGGCATGGAGAAGGCGATGCTGAGCATCATGCCCATGTTCGTCGTCAGCGACCGGATGCCGGACGCTTCGCCGCGGAATTTCGGACCGGCCGCGTTCATGATGCTGCTGGAATTCGGCGAATTGAACAGCCCCGCGCCGACGCTGATGATCGTCATGTACAAGGCCAGGTGCCAGAACGGCGTCGACAGCTCCGTATCGAGCGCGAGCCCCGCCATGCCGAAGATGTTCAGGAAGAGGCCGAGCGTCGCCGGCATCGTCTCGCCGTACTTGTCGCCGAGATAGCCGGCGAGCGGCGAGACGACCAGCATGCCGGCCGCGAGCGGAATCGTCATGATGCCGGCCACCAGGGCATCCTTCTCGAGCGCGCCCTGGAAGTAGAAGATGAGCATGAACATGATGCCCATCCGCGCGAGCGCGTTCAGCGTCGCCGAGATGATCCCGAACGAAAACACCCGGTTCGCGAACAGCGGCAGATGCAGCAGCGCGTTCGGATGGCGCTTCTCGCAGCGCAGGAACGCCGGGAACAGGAGGACGAAGACGAGCCCGGAAATCCAGACGACGGGCGACGTCCAGCTCTGGATCGGTCCCCAGGTGAGGGCGATCAGCAGCCCGGTGATGGAGAGCACGTACGTCACGGCGCCGCCGCGGTCGAGGCCGCCCGTTTTCGGAGCGGCGAGCTTGTCGTCCTTCAGGCCAAGCACCTTTATGCCCCAAATGACGCCGATGAGGCCGAACGGCACGTTGAACCAGAAGGTCCATTCCCAGCCGAACGACTCGGTCAGCCAGCCGCCGAGCACCGGGCCGATGATCTGGCCGACGGCGACGACCATGATGTTGACGCCGAGCGCGCGCCCGAGCTCTTCCTTCGGGAACGCGTCCGCGACGATCGCCGTGCTGTTGGCCATGATCATCGCGCCGCCGATTCCCTGCAGAATCCGCAGCACGATGAGCAGCGGGGCGTTGCCGGCGAAGCCGGCGATCAGCGACACGACGGTAAACAGGAGCATGCCGCCGATATAGATGCGCTTGCGTCCGAACCGGTCCGCGAGGGAACCGGCCATGAGCACCATGACCGTCTGCGCCACCATGTAGGACAGCATGACCCACATCGCCTGCAGCAGCGAAGCTTGAAGGCCCTTCAATAAGTCCGGCAGCGCGATGATCAGCGTGCTGAAGTTCAGCGCCGACAGCAGCGAGCCGAGGCTCGTCACCGATAAAATCCACCATTTTCGGGAATCGTTCATTTCGGTCTTCTTCCTCTCTTCTTCCTACTCGGACTGGCCGCCCTTCAGCCGGTGCGCCCGCTCCAGCCGCGCGCGGAATCCTTGCCGCATGGCCTGCAGCTTCTCCATCTTCTCGTCGATATGGGCGATGATCGATCGCAGCCGTTCCGCCGCTTCGTCCAGCAGCCGGTCGCGCTCCTCGAGCCGGGATTCGCCGCGATAGCTCGCCTTGATGCGCTCCAGTTCCTCCTCGGCATTCAGAATGTCGCGAATCTCCTGCAGCGAGGCGCCGAGCACCTGCTTCAGCCGCAAAATATGCGCGATCCGGTCCACCGTCTCCTCGTCGTACACCCGATGCCGGCCCTCCGTCCGCGCAACGTCCGGCAGTAAGCCGATCTCCTCATAATAATGGAGCGTCCGCGAGGTGATCCCGAGGCGCTCCGTCACTTCTTCCATCGTTAATCTGGCCGCCGCCGCCATGTCCCGTGTCCCTCCTCTCGCGGTTTTCGGTTTGCTTCTGCTATCATAGCAGAAATTTCAGGTTACGTTAACGTAAGTTTAGAAAAATCAAAAATCGCCCGAGCCGCCCTCCGCGCGCATAAAAAAAGCCCGGGCCGGGCATCGGAGAAACTTTCGTTTCCGATGCCCGCACCCGGGACTCCGCGTTAGCGAGCCGGCGATGCGCCATTAGGCGTCGGCCGCTTTGCCTTCGCGAATCGTTTGAATGAACTGCTCCAGCGCCGCCGTGTCCGCGATGCGGTGGTTGCACGCCTGGCTGTCGAGACAGATGTAATTGCCGAACGCCTTATAGTAGTCCGGCGGCGAATTGGCCGGCCGCGTCTTGACCGTGAAGAGCGCGAGCTCCTCGTAGCCGTTGCAGATCAGGCAGTAGCCTTTCTTGTTCGTGGCCGTGAACCGGCCCGCGATGCCGATGTACCGGCCCTCGCTCGGATAGACGAGGTACATGCGGTTCGCGGCGATATCCGTCCAGCCGAGATAGGTCAGCCGGCGGAAATCCAGCAGCGCCGTGTCCGGCGCGTTCAGCTTCTTGGTCTTCGGGAACAGCTTCTGCAGCTGATTGTTCGAGATCGGCGGGAAGGCTTCGCGCCACGGCTCCAGCCCTTCGAGAAACTGCTGGAATTGTTCGGCCGTATCCAGCTCGGACAGCGCCGACAGCTCGCTTCTCCGCTCGTCCGGCAGCTCCGGGAATAGTTCGCCGAGCTTGAACGACGCGTTGTCGCGGACCGCCTTCAGCACGTTGCGGTCGGCGACCGTGCGGAGCGCTTGGATCAGCAGCTCGGATTGCCTGCGAATGGCGTTGAATTGATGGTTTCGAATGAATGGCGTCGGCATTGGATGGTCAGCCCCTTATTTTGGATTGGTCGTTCCATAAGGTGCAAAGCCCATCATGAGACGCGATCACGTATGCGGGCGATCGGCGTTGCTCCGTTAGGCCCCATGCAAAGTATCGCCCCTGATGCGGGCTTTGCATGAGTTGCTCCGGTCCGGCAATCTCGTATTGCCATCCGTACCAGCCCCCTTGCCAAAAGATGTGTCCAGTATATCAGCCGCCCGCCGATCTGGCAATTCGCCTTAGGGCATGCGGACCGATCGCAAGGGGCCGGCTTCTCCCGCCTTCCAGCCGTCTTGCGCCGGGCCGCGCGCGATCAGGCCGATAGCACGGCGGCCGCTTCGCGCTTCCGGGGCTCCCGGTTGACGAGCACGATGCCGGCGCAGATGAACGCTCCGCCGACGCCGACGTACCAATGGACCTGCTCGCCGAGCAGCAGCCAGCTGGAGAGGACGCCGAAGACGGGAACGAGAAACAGGAACGAGCTCGTCTTGGCCGGATCGCCGGTGCGCAGCAGATAGAACCAAAGCGCGAACTGCAAAATGGAGCAGATAAGCGACAGCCAGAGCGTGACCAGGACCGACGAGGCCGAGAACGTATAGTGCGGCTGCTCCGTGAACAGGCTCAGTACAAGCAGCCCGAGGCCGCCCGCCAGCATTTGATAGGCGGCGAGAACGGTCATGTCGAAGCCGGGTCCCCACCGTTTGATGAGCAGCGTCGCGACGGCGAAGCTGAACGCCCCGCCAAGGCCGATGAAGGTTCCCGGCTGGAAGCCGAGCTGAAAGCCGAACGCGAACGCGACGCCGGCAAGGCCGACCGCGACGCCGAGCCACTGCAGGGCGCGGTAAGAGACGCCGCCGAACAGCGTGCCGAGCACGATGACGATCAGCGGATTGGAGCACGTGATGATCGCGGATTCGCCGGACGTGATCCAGCGCATCGAATAATACGCGCAGCCCATGACGGCGCCGGATTGGACGAGCCCGATGACCGCCGCCTGCAGCCACTGCCTGCCTCCCCGCGGCTGCCGCTTGCCGAGCAGCCGAACGATCAGAGCGAGCAGCATGCCGGCGAACACGAACCGGATGCTCATCATGAAGAACGGCGGCGCGTAGCGCAGCGCGATTTTGCCGACGGGAAACGCCAGCCCCATGATGAACGTCGTGAGCGCGACGAGACCGAAATAGCGGAATTTATTCATGGTGTTCCTCCTTCTGTATGCGAGCGATGTACCCTATTGTAGAGGAGGTTTGGTTTTATGTATAATGATTGTTAGCGATACCGGCAATCACAAATAATGATGTCCAAGAATGGGAGCGTGATCGCAAATGGAAAGCGGAGATTTGCGGGTGTTCCAAGCCGTCGCCCGCGAAGGATCCATCACGAAAGCGGCCGCGCGGCTCGGCTACGTCCAGTCCAACGTCACCGCGCGCATCCGCCAGCTGGAAGCGGAGCTCGGCACGCCGCTCTTTCACCGGCACAACCGCGGCATGCTGCTCTCCTCCGCGGGAACGACGCTGCTCGCCTACGCGGAGCGCATCGTGGGCATGCTGGACGAAGCGGTCAAGGCGCTGACCTCGAACGAGACGCCCGTCGGCCCGCTTACGATCGGCTCCACGCAAACGGCCGCCGCCGTGCGGCTGCCCCGGCTGCTCACGGCCTATTACGCGCGCTACCCGGACGTCCGCCTCTCGGTGGCGACGGGCCACACGGAGGACATGATCGAGCGGGTGCTGCGCTATGAGCTGGACGGGGCCTTCATCGGCGCCGACTGCGACCACCCGGAGCTGCAATCCATGCCGGCGTTCACGGAGGAGCTGGCCATCGGGGCGCACCCGTCGGTCGGCACGCTGGAAGAGGCCGTCGAGCGGCCGATTCTCGTGTTCACCCGCGGCTGCTCGTACCGCGACATCCTGGAGGTTTGGATGCGCGAGCACGCGCCGGCGCGGACGCCCGTCATGGAATTCGGCACGCTGGAAGCCATTATCGGCGGCGTGACGGCCGGGCTCGGCATCTCGCTTCTGCCCTTGTCGGTCGTCCGCAAGCAGCGGGAAGACGGCCTGATCCGCGTCTTCCCCCTCGACGAACGGCATCGCCTGATGACGACGGCGTTCATCACGCGCAAGGACGCGTTCGCGAGCAGCGCGCTGACGGCGTTCATGGCCATGATTCCGGCCGAGCCGCCCGTCAACGACGAAGCCGCGACATGACAAGAGGAGGCCGGCGGCCTCCTCTTTCGCGTGCGCCGACCGCCCGGGGACCGTCCGGCTAGTTATAAATTTTCTCGCCCTTCTCCAGCATCTCCACGAACTGCGCGATCCGCTTGGCCCGGGTTTCGGGCTTCTTGGCGCCGTGGATCCGGAACGTCATCGCGTAGCGGTTCTGCCTGTCGAGCGCGTCGAAGAACGCCTTCGCCTTCGGGTTGCCCGCCAGCGCCTCCGCGAAATCCGCCGGCACTTCCGCGTTGCTCTGGGAGGCGTACGCTTTGTCCCATTCGCCGCCGCGCTTCGCCGCCTCGATCGCCCGAAGGCCGGCCGGCTTCATCCGGTCTTCTTCGATGAGGCGCTCCGCCTTCTCCTTGTTCACCTTCGACCAGATGCTCCGCGGACCGCGCGGCGTGAACCGCTGGATCCAATGCGACGCGTCCCGCTTTTCCTTCTGGCTATCGATCCAGCCGTAGCAGAGCGCGGCCTCCAGCGCTTCGCCGTACGTCACCGAAGCCTCGCCCGATCCCTTCTTCGCGATCAGCAGCCAGAAGCCGGGCGAGGTCGCGTGATGCTCCGCCAGCCAGTCTTCGAGTTCCGCCGTGTCGGCAAATCCCAGTACGGGGAGCTCCTTGAATCGCTCTTCCATGCCGCCGCCTCCTTTCTCCTCCAGCATACGCCGGCTTCGCTGACAGCCGCCGTCAGCCGACCGCGGGAAAACCGTTCACCTTCAGCTTTTCTTCCACGGAATGCAGCTTCTGGGCCATCGTTCCCTTCTTGTCCCGCCGGTCGTCGATCGTGACGGACGTCGACACCCGCGCCGCGCCGCTCCCGAAAGGCGCTTCGTGCATGCGCCGGACGACGGCCAGCAGGTCGTCCAGCTCGCCTTCGATGATGGTGCTCATCGGCGTGAGCTGGTACGTAATCGGCTCCTTCGCTTCCTGCAGCACCCGAACGACGGACGCGACATAGGCGCCGAGGCTCGGGGATTCCGTGCCGAGCGGCACGACCGTTACTTGTACGATCGCCATGATTGCATCACCCTCCTATTGTAGATGGTTTCGATTAATCCGGATAAGCAGCGGACTTTCAAAACCGCCGCGTCACGCCGTCCGCTAACGGCGCGTTCTCCGCCTGCGCTCCGCGAGCAGCATGATCAGCCAAGCGGCGGTTCCGATGAGATAGAGCGGCACGACGAATACGAGGAACGTGGCGAAATCGGCCAAATCGTCCCAGCCGCCGTTGCCGCGGTTCACTTCGACGAAGAAGACGACGCAGCCGGCCGCGTACGCTGCGAACGGCCACCACCGTCTCCGCCAGCCGGCGGCGAGCAGCACAAGAAGCAATACGAGCCACAGCAGGATATAACCCGGACCATGCATGAGCAGCCTCTCCCCTTTCGAAGCTCGGGCGGTCCGGTCGCGAGCCGCGTCCGGCCTCCCGTTAGCAGGTATATGCGGCGCGAAGCGCGAATAGATGGGGACAGCCAGCCCGAGAAAGGAAGTGCCGCCCATGGAACGTGATTACCCGAATCAGCCGTTCTCTTCACCAAAGCCGGACGTGCCGGTTCCGCCGGACGCCGTCTTCGCCGCCGCGCGTTCGCTCGCGGACGCGGTCCGGCTTCGCCGCCGGCATTCGCCGCCCGGCAAGCCGCTCCTCGTCGCGCTCGACGGCGGCAGCGGCGCCGGCAAATCGACGCTGGCGCTGCTGGCCGCGCCGCTGATCGGCGCGGCGGTCGTCCATTACGACGACTTCTTCGACGCGTCGGTCGCGGACGAGGAATGGGACCGCTGCACGCCCGGGCAGAAATGCCGGCGCTGCATGGATTGGCGCCGCGCGCGCCGGGAAGCGCTGCGGCCGCTGCTGGCCGGCGAAGCCGCGAGCTATCGCCCGTTCTCGTTCGAAACCGGGGACCGGCTTGCGCCGGTCCCCGTCGTCGTGCGGCCGGCGGACATCATCCTGCTCGACGGCATCTATTCGACGCTGCCGGAGCTGGCGGATCTGATCGGCTTCGCGGTCCTCGTGGACGCGCCGCCGGACGTCCGGCGCAGGCGGCACGACGAGCGCGAGCCCGGCGACGAGCGCGACTGGCACGCGCGCTGGGATCCCGCCGAGGACTTCTACTTCGCCGAGCTCCGCCCGCCGTCCGCGTTCGACCTCGTCCTTCGCGCATAGCGCCTTGAAATCAGCCCTGCGAATAAGCTTCGTTAGCCGCGCCCGCCGCGGCTTTTATTAGGCCTCCGCTTCCGGATCCGGCAGCCGCCCGAGAATGCGCGCCATCTTGTCGATCGCGAACGCCAGGTCGGTCCGGTCTTCGTCGCCAAGCCGCTCCAACCGGACGCGAAGCGAGGCGTGAAAGCCGCCCCAGCGCTCGAGGACCATCGCCCGCCCCTTCTCCGTAAGCCGCAGCAGCACGAGCCGCTTATCCGTCTCGCCCGCCTGCTTGCCGACGTAGCCCTTCTCTTCCAGCTTCGCGATCAAGGGCGTCAGCTGCTGCTTGGAGACCCGGATGACGCGGGACAGCGGCGTCATCGCGATGCCGTCCTCGTGCCGGTACAGCTCCTCCAAAATATGAATCTGCAAATGCGTAATGTCCGCCGGCGCCTTCCATCCCCCGCTGCCGCGCTGCGGATCGTCCATTGCCCGGTACAGCAGCGGTAGGAGCTGCATGTAACTGGAGGCGATCGATCCGATGTTATCGTTCCCCATGCTGCTTTCATCCTTCTCTCAGGTTGACAATCGGTTCATAGTTATTTATCTTATACCCAAAGAATAGATCGATTTTACTTCGATTGATTCATTTTTATTTACTTTATCACAAAATATGCGATCCGCTCAAGAACGGGAGGCCGCCAAAATGACGACAAGATGCGCATTGAAACGGAAAGGCATCAACTACGACGTCGGGACGCATACCCGGGGGCAAGCTTCGTCCTCGCGCGAAGCGTTCGAGCCCGACGTCGTGCGGCGCGAGATGGAGATCATCCGCCGCGACCTGCACTGCACCGCGGTCCGCATCTCGGGCCAGGACCTCGAGCGGCTGACGGCCGCCGCGCGCTTCGCGCTCGAGCAAGGCCTCGAAGTCTGGTTCTCGCCGGCCTTCGTCGACGCCGACGAAGCGCGGACGCTCGCCTACTTCGAAGCGTGCGCGGCCGCCGCGGAGCGTCTCCGGCAGCAGTACCCGTCGGTCGTGTTCGTCGCCGGCTGCGAGCTGACGATCTTCATGAAAGGACTCGTCGCCGGCGAGACTTCGTTCGACCGCATGGGGACGTTCATGAGCCCGTGGAAGCTGCTGCTGAACACGGTGCGCAAAGGCTCGTTCCAGAAACGGCTGAACGCGTTTCTGGCCAAAGCCGCCGCCGTCGTCCGCCGTCATTTCCGCGGCCCGGTCACCTATGCATCCGGAACCTGGGAGCAGGTCGATTGGACGCCGTTCGATTTCGTGGGCGTCGACTATTACCGCGACCGCGCAAACGCGGGCAGCTACCGCGAGAAGCTGCGGGGCTACTTCAAGCACGGCAAGCCCGTCGCGATTCTGGAGTTCGGCTGCTGCACATACGCGGGCGCCGCGGACAAAGGCGGCTACGGCTGGGCCATCGTCGACCGGAAGCAGACGCCGCCGCGGTTGAAAGGCGATTACGCGCGCGACGAAGACGAGCAGGTCCGGTATATGGACGATCTGCTGCCGGTCTTCGAGGAGGAAGGCGCGGACGCCGCGTTCTGGTTCACGTTCGTCATGCCGTATTATCCGCACCGCGGCGAGCCGGCGCTGGACCTCGACATCGCGAGCTACGGCATCGTCAAGCCCTTGACCGGCCGCTCCGGCGGCGCGTACCCCGGGATGCCGTGGGAACCGAAGGCCGCGTTCGGACGGCTCGCGTCGCGATACCGCGAATCGTAACCGGCGCCACGTTCGCCCGCCGTGCGAACCCGGACCCATAGCCCGCCGCTTGCCCGAGCGCCGTACTTCCCGTCGGGCTGCCGCCCGCCGGTTCACCCCCACCGGCCTCGCGCCCTATTCCCGCCGCCCTGCGCCGGCCAGCAGCCGAACCGCGTTCGTCACGGTCCGATACAAATTCGCTTCCCCCTCCCGCAGCGCATCCGCGAGCGCGACCGGCCGCGGCGTAATGCCGAAGGCCGCTAGCAGGCCTTCCGCGTACAGCGGTTCGTAGCCCGGCTGCAGACTGCCCGCGAACGCCACGACCGGGACGCCTGCCGCGCGGGCGCGCCGCGCGATGCCCGCGATCGCCTTGCCGTCCGGGGTCTGGCCGTCGATGCGCCCTTCCCCCGTGAACACGTAGTCCGCGCCGGCCAATGCCGCGTCGAAGCCGATCGCGTCCAGCGCGAGCTCGATGCCCGGCATCAGCTTGCCGCCGCAGAGCAGCAGCGCCGCGCCGATTCCGCCCGCCGCGCCGGCGCCGGGCACGTCGTGCAGCCGCTCGCCGCTCGCGGCTTCAAGCACGTCCGCGAAATGCGCAAGCGCCGCGTCCAGCGCGTCCGCCGTCTCCGGCGTCGCGCCCTTCTGCGGCCCGAACACCCGCGAAGCGCCGCGCGGTCCGACGAGCGGATTCGTCACGTCGCACGCGACGGAGACGCTTACCTCCCGAAGCCGGCGATCCAGGCCCGCCAGATCGACGCGCGCCGCCTGCGCGAGCGCGCCGCCGCCGCGGCCGATCGGCCGTCCGGCCGCGTCCAGCACCGCGGCGCCGAGCGCCTGCAGCATCCCGGCGCCGCAGTCGTTCGTCGCGCTGCCGCCGATCGTGACGATCAGCCGGCGCACGGAAGCATGACCGAGCGCATGCCGGATCAGCTCCCCCGTGCCGTAAGTCGTGGTCCGCAGCGGGTCGCGCGCCTCCGGCGGCACGAGCTGCAGGCCGCTCGCCTGCGCCATCTCGACGATCGCCGTCGCTCCGTCGCCCGACAAGCCGTACGTCGCCTTCACCCGCTCGCCGAGCGGTCCGGTCGCGTCGATCTCGACCTGGCGTCCCGCCATGGCGGCCGTCAACACCTCCAGCGTTCCTTCCCCGCCGTCTCCGATCGGAAGCTCGACGACGTCCGCTTCCGTCCCGGTTTCTTTCGCCGCCGCTTCGATCGCCGCCCGCATGACGGCGGCCGCCCCGCGGGCGGTCATGCTTTCCTTGAACGAATCCGGTGCCACCACGAATTTCATGCCGACTGCTCCTTTGTTCGGTTTTCTGCTTCGGTTGATTGTCAGGACTTCGGTTGAACGCTCCGTTCTAGGTGGTTGGTCTCGCGTTGGGTGGTTTATTCGCGTTCGATGGTTTGCTTGCATTCGATGGTTTATTCGCGTTCGATGGTTTGCTTGCATTCGATGGTTTGCTCGCGTTCGATGGTTTGCCTCATGTTCGGTTCAGTGCTTCCCGCTCTATCATAGCCCCGCTCCGGTCGACTGAACAGCTTTCATTGTCCGGCATCCGGATGGGGAACCATCGTCATCCGCTTCTTCGCCGAATTCGAAACGCTCGCGCCGATGCTCTTCTTCGTCTGGAAGCGCAAAAAGGAGCAGGCGGCCCAATGATACGAATCGCCGCTGCTCTGCTGCTGCTTGCCGGTATGGCGCCCGTCTGCGCCGGATGCGGGTTCAAGGATCTCGACAAGCGGTTTATCCTCATGGCGATGGGCGTAAATTGGACCGGCAAGCCGGACAATCCGTACCTCGTCACGCCGCGGCTCGCCATTCCCGCGGCCAAAATCGGCGAAGGCCTCGCCGAGAGCCAGGTCGAACGGGTGGAAGCGCCCAGCATCGCGGAAGCCGTCCGCAATCTCAAGGAGCTTCCGGCGCTTTAAAGTGATCGTGCTCGATCCGTATTTCCCGACCATCCGCTTCGACGGCGACTCGTACGTCGCGCAACGGCTTTCATTGTTGGACAAGCCGAAAGAGCGCCTGAAGCTCTCCAAGGCCGAAACGAGCCTGTACAACCTCAGCGCGAACGCCTTCGCCAAATCGGGGGCGATGGTGGAGCAAAGCGCGTGACCGTGCTGAACCGGAACCTCCCCGAGGTCGAGAAGCGCCTCGAGGAGGAATTCAACCGGTCCACGGAAAAGCTGCTGCACAAAATCCGGAACGCGGGCGTCGATCCGTACGGCTTCGGGCTCCGCTGCCTCGCCCAGCATTTCGGCACCGAACGGGATTGGAAGCACTGGCAGGAGGCCTATCCCCGCGTCGAATTCGACGTCGCGTCCCGCGTCGTCATCGAAAGCACGAGCCTGGTCCGCCGAAGCGGCCGGGAACGCCGAACCCGGCGCGCCGGTCCTTGTTCGTCGGACTGCCCCGCCGAATTAGAGGCGCGGCAGCAGATGGCCGTACCCTTCCTTCTCCATGTCGGCCTTCGGAATGAACCGCAGCGACGCGGAATTAATGCAGTAGCGCAGCCCGTTCGGGCCGGGACCGTCGTCGAAGACGTGGCCGAGATGGGAGTCCGCCTCGCGGCTGCGCACTTCCGTGCGGACCATGCCGTGGGCGAGGTCGAGATGCTCCTTCACGTTGGCGCCGACGATCGGCTTCGTGAAGCTCGGCCAGCCGCAGTTCGAATCGAATTTGTCCTTCGAGCTGAACAGCGGCTCGCCCGACACGATGTCCACGTAGATGCCTTCCCCGTTGAAATCCCAGTATTCGCCCGTGAACGGGCGTTCCGTCCCGCTGTTCTGCGTCACTTCGTACTGGATCGGCGTCAGCTTGCTCCGGCGGGCTTCGCGGTCCTTCGGCGTGTTCCAATGCTCGGCGATGAACGCGTCGCGGCCCGAGCCCTTGCGGTACATCTTGTAGCGAAGCGGGTTCTTATGATGATAATCCTGATGATCTTCTTCCGCCGGATAGAATTCCGTCGCCGGCACGATCTCCGTCACGATCGGCTTGTCGAAGCGTCCGCTCCGCTGCAGCTCTTCCTTGGAGCGCTCCGCCGCGGCGCGCTGTTCCTCGCCGTAATAGAAGATCGCCGTCCGGTACGATTCGCCCCGGTCGTGGAACTGCCCGCCGGCGTCCGTCGGGTCGATCTGCATCCAGTACGTTTGCAGCAGCTTCTCGTACGGATAGACGTCCGGATCGAACGTGATCTGCACGACCTCCGCGTGGCCCGTCGTTTCGGAGCACACTTCCTCGTACGTCGGATTCGCCTTGTGCCCGCCCATGAAACCGGACACCACGGCATGGATGCCGGGCTGTTCGTCGAACGGCGTCACCATGCACCAGAAGCAGCCTCCCGCGAAGGTCGCTTTTTCCAATTTTTGGCCGGCGCCGCCGGCTGTATTTGCATTGCTGTCGCTCATGTTTTTCGCACGTCCTTCCTATCTGAACATCCTATCGGATCTTCATACGATTATCATAGCAGAGCGGGTTCCGCTTTCCAAATTTCCCGTTTCGACAAGACAAGCGAAGACAAGCGCTTTCATATGAGAAATTTCTCACTTAATTCTCATAAAGTCGAATTTCGCCAAAAACGCGCTTCATTTTGTTCCTCATCGGCCAAAAAACCCCTGTTTCAAGTGTGCTATAGTGTTAACCAGACCAACGGACACCTTGAAGAGCTGGAGGGAAAGACATGAGAGTTTCGTATAAACGCTTACTCAAAAGCATCCTTAACGTGGGCCTTTGCGCCTCGATCGGCATCACGGCGGTTGTCGCCGGAACGGCCGCTACCGCGAACGCGGCGACGGCGAAATCCAAAGAATTGATCAACTACGGCGAAAAATACATAGGCACGCCTTACTTGTACGGCGCGGTGCCGTACATGACCAACGCCTTCGATTGTTCTTCGTTCACGCAATACGTCTTCGACAACTTCGACATCACGCTGCCGCGCACCTCGATCGACCAGGCTTTGAAAGGCCAAAAGGTCGCGAAAGGCTACCTGAGCATGGGCGACCTCGTCTTCTTCAAGACGAACGGCTACGGCATCAGCCACGTGGCGATTTACGCCGGCAACAACAAGATTCTGCACAGCGCGAACGACGGCGTCGAAATTTCCGACATGGATTCGAACTATTGGTCGTCCAAATACGTAACCGCCCGCCGCGTGCTCAATTAACGCGCGATTACGCGCGAAGCAACGCCCGATACGCGAAGAGCCGGACAAGCGAGGATTTCTCCTCCGCTTGCCCGGCTCTTCTTTCTTCTTCGTTCCGCGCCGGCTTTACAGCCGGAACAATCCGTGTCCGTCCAGCTTGACGACCGGTTCGCGGTCTTCGATCAAGCCGTCCCCGCCCGACTTCAACGCCACGTCGATCAGCCAGCGGGTGAACCCGGCCACGTTCATCGTCTCGAGCTCCTCCATGCTGTAGAAGCCCGCCGCGTCCACCTCGACGCCGTCCGGCACCGGCTCGCCGCCGATGTAGTCCATCGCGAAAGCGACGTACACGTTGTGGATGTTCCGCGGCAGGTCGCGCAGCGCGACGATCCCGCGGACGGACGCGTCCACGCCGGTCTCTTCCTTCACCTCGCGGACGATGGTGTCGTGGATCATTTCCAGCTGCTCGATGTAGCCGCCCGGATTCGTCCAGTAGCCTTTCCCCGGCTCCTGGGCCCGGCGCACCAGCAGCACCTTGCCTTCCCGCAGCACGAGCGCGCCGACGCCGATGCTGTAATTGCCCCAATGCACGAAGCTGCAGCCTTCCGCCGTGCAGGCGTGGCGCATCGTGCCGTCGACGTCCCGCGGCGCCAGCGGCGCTCCGCATGACATGCAATAATTCGCTCCCATTCGCTTCACCCGATCTGTCCGATATGTTGATGCTGACATAGCGACGTTACTTTTAAATCATAGCGCCATCGCCGCCTAAAGATCAACTTCAAATATCGGACGGGACGGATACGGCCCGTGACGGCCGGGCCGTCATACGCGTTATTGCTGCTTCACGACGAGGTTGAAGGCGCGCACCTCCGCCGATCCGCCGCTGCTGACGACGGCCGTCAGCGTGACCGCGGCGTCGCCTTTGCCCCGCGCGGGACGGTAGACCGTTCCGTTCGCGGCCAACGCGGACGGATTGCTGGAATACCACGCGATCGTGCTGCCGTAATAGCCTTTCGCCGGCAAGCCGACCGATTGGGTCACGCTCGAAGCGCCGTCGCCGCTCTTATACGCGATCGCGAGATCGGCCTTGTCGGCGGCCGCCCGCTCCTGGCTCGTGAAGTCGTCCTTGACGGTCAGCACGAACACCTTCACGTCGCTGGCGGAACCGCTCGTGAGGATGGCCGTCAGGACGACCGTCGCGTCGCCCGTTCCGGCCGCCGGCCGGCGGAGCGTCTTGCCGTCGGCGGACAGCACGCCCGGCGCGCTGGACGTCCAGACGATCGCCGAGCCGTTCGCGCCTCTGGCCGGCAGGCCGTCGAGCGGCCGGGTCACGCGGCCGGCGTCGTCCGAGCCGCCGTAATCGATCGCGAGCGCGGCTTTGTCGGCGGCGACCCGCTGCGCGTCCGGCATGCTTTGCTTCACGGTCACCGTGAATACCTTCACGTCCGTGTAAGCGCCCGATTGGATGAAAGCGGTCAGGACGACCACGGCGTCTCCGCTGCCGTTCGCGGGCCGGTTGACGGTCTTGCCGTCGTTCGAGACGACGGCCGGCAGCGAGGAGATCCATTTCACGCTCGAGCCGTTCGGTCCCTTCGCGGGGAGCGCGTCGAACGCCCGCGTCACGCTGCCCGCGTTGTCGGAGCCGCCGTAATCGATCGCGAGCGCGGCTTTGTCCTTCGCGACGCGGTCGCTGTCGGAGAGCTGCGGATCGTCCGCCTTCACGACGACGCGGAACGTCCGGGCAGCCGTCGCGTTATGGAACCGGAGCGCGGCGGTCAGGTTCACCGCGACGTCGCCCTGCGTCGGCCGGCGGACGGTCAGCCCGTCGTTCGAGATGACGTTCGGATTGCTGGACGTCCAGACAACGGAGGAGCCGTTCTTCCCCCGGCTCGGCAGAATCACGGGCAGCGTCACGTTGTTCGCGGTATTGCCGCCGAGAAACTGGATGGCGAGCGCGTCCCTGTCGGCATTCACTTTCTTGGCGTCCTGGGACGCGGCGTTCGAGGCTGCGCACTGCGCCTTGAACGACGCGATCATCGACTTGAGCAGCGATCGCGCGCGTTCGTCTTTCGTCTTCGCGAGCACCTGATTGAGCCGGGCCGTCGCTTCGTTGCAGGCTTGCTGCTGGCGCTTGGCGTCGTTCGAGCCGCCGGAGCCGCCGCCGTGCGCGAACGCGGCCGTGCCGCCGCTCGCGAACAGCGCTAAGACGAGCATGATGATGGGCCACTTCTTCATGAACCTCTCTCCCCGCTACCTGGAATGGGCGATGCGCGCCGGGCGCTAATCAGCGGCCCGGCCGCCCGCGCGTCGGGAACGATCGCCGCCGGCTGGATGTGTCGTTCGTGGTTCCGTTCGTTCTCCTTATGTTTTCCAACGCGCTTGCTTGCGCGAATGTTGCAGCCGAACGCCAAAAAAACCGCCCGGAGGCGGTTTTTTTTGGAAGCGCGATCGCGCGCGTCTTCGCGCGTCAGATGGCGAACACGTGATTTCCGATTTTCGTCGTGACTTTGCGCCTCAAAATCCATTTGGACTTGGCCGTCACGGGGTTGTAATAATACAGCGCCTTCTTCGTCGGGTCCCAGCCGCGCACGGCATCCTTCGCCGCCAGAAACGCGGTGTTGTTCGGCAGCAGCCAGTATTGGCCGTCCGCGACGGCGGTGAAGGCGTACGGCTCGAAGATGACGTCCGTCACCGTCTTCGGGAAGAGCGGCGAGCGCAGCCGGTTCATGACCACGGCGCCGACGGCGACTTGGCCTTTGTAGACCTCTCCGCGCGCCTCCGAATAGATGACCCGGGCCAGCTTCGCCAGCTCGGGCTTGTTGACGGACAGCTTCTTCAGCTTGCTCCAGGTGGCCGGTCCCGCGATCCCGTCGTGCGCGAGCCCGTTGGCGCGCTGGAAGCGGGACACCGCGTTGCGCGTCGCCATCCCGTAGGTCGTCGTGACCGCGCCTTTGAAATAACCGAGCGTCTGCAGCCGGAACTGCAGGTCCGCCACGTCGCCGCCGGCGCTGCCCGGCCGCAGGACCGGCGCCGCGGAAGCGGAAGCCGAACCGCCGAAGGCTCCCAAGACGCCGGCCGCGACGATCGCGCCCGCAAGAACGGCAGTCAATGTTTTCTTTCTTCTCATGAAGCCCGAATCCCCTCCAAAGCGAAAGTCTGGAAGACGATCATAGCATGCCGGAGGGGCGTTTATGCGGAATAAAGGCGATTTTTAATGAACTTAAATGTTTCTCATCCGGCCTTCGCGGCCCCCCCATCAGACGGTGCTTCTGCGAAGGAACGCGTACCCGGCCAAGGCCAGCAGCGCGGACGCCGGAAGCAGGAGCAGCGCCACGTTGAATGCCGAACGGCCGTCGAAGAAATCGCGGATGCCGTTCCACCATCCCCAGTAGATCAGCCCGTAGACGAACAGCGTGCCGAGCAGCAGGCCGATGATCGAGGCCGAATAGAGGCCCGTTTTGCCGAACCGGCGGAACAGCGACGAGATGGCGAAGCCGAGCAGGTACATGAACAGCATGAGCGAGCCGAACACGATGAATTGCTGCAGGGCGTTGCCGTCGCTGACGTAAGGGAGATGGAAGAAGAACAGGTCCGCGTTCCAGCCGTCGGTCCAGGATTCGATATACGAGAGCAGCAACAGAATAAGGGACGACGCGACGCTGACGGACAGAATCATGATGAGCGTGCCGGAGAAGTAATCCCGTCTGCGGACGCTGAGGCCGAGCGCGAAAGGGAACGTGTGATGCACCGCCACGATGCCGCTGACCAGCATGTAGACGAAGATCGACATGAGGCCGCCGGTAACGATCCGGTCATCGTCCGCCATCAGCCCGGCGATCAGCAGGTTGACGGCGAAGCTGGACAGGACGATGACCCAGGGCATATAGATCCAGGACCATTTGTCGCGCAAATGCATTCTTACGATGCCTTGAACGGTATTCATGCGAACGCCTCCTTCGTTTCCGGCGCGCGGTTCGTCAGATAGACGAGCAGCTGCTGGATGGTGACCGGCGAAAATTGCAGCCCGAGCTCCTCCGCCCGCCGTTGGTCGGTCGCGCCGAGCGGCGCGTAAACCGTGACCGCGCGGCTGCCGCCGAGCGATTCCCGGTGAATGATCCGCTTGCCGGCCGCGTACGCGTCGATCTTCGCGGTCGGACCGGTAACCGTGTATGCTCGGCCGCGCAAGGCATCCGCTTCGTCGTCGAGCAGGATCCGTCCCTTGTCGATGACGATGACGTGCTCCAGCAGCCGGCTGACCTCGTCGATCAGATGCGTGGACAGAATGACCGTGCGCGGATGCTCCGTGTAGTCCTCCATGAGCCGCTCGTAAAAAATGTTCCGCGCCACGGCGTCGAGCCCGAGGTACGGCTCGTCGAAGATCGTCAGCGGCGCGCGGCTGGCCAGGCCGATGATGATGCCGACCGAGGACAGCATCCCGCGGGACAGCTTCTTCACCCGGCGCTTGAGCGGCAGGTTGAAGTCGCCCCGCAGCCGTTCGGCGTACGCCCGGTCCCAGTTCGGGAACAGCAGCGCCGCCGTTTCCAGCACGTCGACGACCCGGAACGTATCGGGATACTTTTGGCTTTCCTTAATGAAGCAGATTCGCCGGAGCACCTTGTCGTTCTCGTACGGCTGCTCGCCGAACACCCGCAGCTCCCCGCCCGTCTCGAACAGCTGCGCGGTAATCATGTGCATGATCGTCGTCTTGCCGGCGCCGTTGCGGCCGAGCAGGCCGTAAATCTTGTTCGCCTCGATCGAGAAGTCGACGTTGTCGACGGCGGTGAAGCTGCCGTAGCTCTTCGTCAGTCCCTTCGCTTCCACGACCTTGTTCATGCGCGGTTCCCCCTTTCGCGGATCATGTCCGTCAATTGTTCCTTCGTGATGCCGAGCTTCTCCGCCTCGCGGATCATCGTCACCACGTACTGCTCGAAAAACTGTTCCCTGCGCTTCTCCGTCAGTTTCTCCTTCGCCCCGGTCGACACGAACATCCCGATCCCTCGCTTCTTGTACAGAATCTCTTGATCCACCAGCAAATTCACGCCTTTGGCGGCCGTCGCCGGATTGATGCCGTAAAACGCGGCGAACTGGTTCGTGGAAGGAACCTGCGATTCCTCCGGCAGTCCGCCCTGGAGAATGTCGTCCTCGATTCGTTCGGCGATTTGCACGAAGATGGGACGGCTGTCGTCGATTTGGTTGCCCATCGCTTCACCACCATATTGGTTAGTTACTCATGTAACTAACTATATAAGCAACGAGGTCCGTTGTCAACACGCGGCGCGAAATTTCCGCTCGGGCCCGGTTTCGCGGTCGGCCCTCCGCGCTTCGCCGCGTCTTCGATAGGCGCTGACTGACGGGACGGCGGTATGCGGCACGGCTTGACGGGACGGCAGAGCGCGGCGCGGCTTCGCGCGCAGCCGGCGGACCGGCCGCGGGCGACCGCTTCCTGCAAGGAGCGGCGAACGGACGTTCCTTTCCAGGATTTACTTTGCGCGCGCGCTGCTCTACAATGAAGCTACTTGGAGGTGGACAACGGCATGAACCTGATCAAGGCGAAAGACCGGCAGGAGCTGGACCGCAGAACGCCGTCCATGCCCTGGTACATCGAGAAATTCATCAACTACAAGCTGCCCGACCTCTCCCCCTCTTCGCTGCTGGAGTACGTCCGGGATTACGACGCCTTCCTCTCCTGGCTGCTTGCCGAAGGGCTGGCGGAAGGACCGGCGATCCGCGACGTGAAGCTGGAGGAGCTCGAGAAGCTGCACATGGACAGCATCGACGCGTTCCGGATGTTCCTGATGACGCGCGCCGAGCAGAGCAACAGCCGGACGACGATTTCGCGCAAGCTCAGCTCGCTGCGGTCGCTGTTTCATTATTTGAGCCAGATCGCGGAGGACGAGGACTTCTATCCGCTTCTGAAGCGCAACGTCATGGCGAAGGTCTCGATCAAGCGCACGGCGAAGCCGAAGGATACCGCGGCCAAGCTGGAGGGCAAGCTGCTGCAGGAACGGGAGATCGACGAGTTCATCCGCTACATCAACGAGGACTACGGCGCGGAAGTCGCGGACAACAAGCAGGCGCTGTACGCGTACGCGAACAACCGCGCGCGCGACACGTCGATCGTCAGCCTGATTTTGAATTCCGGGCTGCGGGTATCGGAGCTGTACAATATGAACGTCGACGACCTCGATCTGAAGAAACGGCTGCTCTACGTCTACCGCAAAGGGAAAAACGACGACACGTTCAAGACGCCGGTCTACTTCAGGCAGGAGGCGCTGCGCGACCTGCAGCACTACTTGTCCCGGCGGGAATCGCAATACAAGGCGCCCAAGCGGGAGAAGGCGCTCTTCCTGGCGCTCCCGAACGGCAAGCGCGAAGGCTCGCGGATGACCAAGCGGGCCATTCAGGAAATGGTCATCAAGTACGCCAAACGGTTCGGCAAGCCGTATTTGTCCGTGCACAAGCTGCGGCACTCCTTCGCGACCGATTATTACTTGCGCAACGACCTGTACAAGACGCAGGAGCAGCTCGGCCACGCGTCGCCGGAGACGACGCAGATTTACGCGCATCTGACGGACAAAACGATGGCGGAAGCGATCGACCGGCCGAAGGAAGCGTAGCGGGCGCGATTGGCCCGGCGGGCGCCGGCAGGCCTGGCTGGCGCGGGCCCGTCGTGGCGGGCCCGCGCGGACCCCGGAAGCAGGCTAGAGGCTCGCGAGCGAACGACCCGCCTCGGCCCGTTCCGATCGGCGCCGCCGCCGTACCGGCAACAAAAAGAGACGACCCGGAGCCAACAAGGCTCCGAGCCGTCTCTTTTTGCGGTTTTGGCAGGTCTGGCTCCGGACGCCGGCGTTCGCCGAAGCGGCGGCCATTCCGGGTGTGCCACGGATCTTGATGAAGCATCTAATGCCCTGCCTCTCTTCGCTTCTTACGCTTGACCCAGCCCGTTCTCCCTCAGCCACCGCTTGACGGCGGCGGGAACGTCCGCCAGCGCCATGCGTTCGGCAGGTCCGCCGCCGCCCCGCTCTTTCCATTCGACCTCGCCCTCGGCGATTCCTTTCCCGACGACGATTCGAATCGGAATGCCGATCAGGTCGGCGTCCTTGAGCTTCACGCCGAACCGCTCCCCGCGGTCGTCGAGCAGCGTCTCGACGCCTTCGGCCCGCAGCTCGCCGTACAGCCGGTTCGCCGCCTCGGTCTGCGCCGCGTCCTTGTCCGAGACCGGCACGATATGGACATGGAACGGCGCCAGTCCCGCCGGCCAGACCATTCCGTGCTCGTCGTGATGCTGCTCGATCGCCGCCGACAGCAACCGCGTGACGCCGATGCCGTAGCAGCCCATGATGACGGGCCGAAGTTCGCCGCCGGCGTCCGCGAACGCGGCCCCCAGCTTCTCGCTGTATTTGGTCCCGAGCTTGAACACGTGGCCGATCTCGATGCCGCGGATGACGCGCAGCTCCCCGTCCGCGCAGTTCGGGCAGGCTTCGCCTTCCGCCGCGTTGCGGAAATCCCCGGTCGACGCAAGCGGAAAATCCCTGCCCGGCACGACGTGCCGGAGATGGTAATCCGTCTCGTTCGCGCCGGCGACGCCCTGCCGCATCGCGGCGACTTCGTCGTCCGCGAGCAGCGGGATCGACAGGCCGACCGGCCCGGCGAAGCCCGTCGCCGCTCCCGTGATCGCGCTCACGGCGGCGCTATCCGCCAGCTCGAGGTCCAGGACGCCGAGGGCGTTCTTCACCTTCGTCTCGTTCACCGTGCGGTCCCCGCGGATGAGCACGGCGACGTGCTTGCCGTCCGCCGCGTAGATCAGCGTCTTGATCAGCTCGTCTTCGCGCAGGCCGAGCCCCGACGCGAGATCGTCGATGGATCGCAGCCCCGGCGTATGGAAGCGCTCGGGCGCCGGGATGTCCGCCGCCTCTTCGCCGGCATGGCGCGCGGCCGGCGTGCGCCCGGCGGCCTTCTCGAGGTTGGCGGCATAGTCGCAGCGGCTGCAGGTGACGACGTCGTCTTCGCCGGACTCCGCGATCGCCATGAATTCGTGCGTGCCGCCCTCGCCTCCGATGGCGCCCGGATCCGCTTCGACCGCCAGGTAGCGGATGCCGCAGCGCGCGAAGATCCGCCCGTACGCCGCGTACATGGCGCGGTACGCGGCGTCGAGGCTTTCCCAGTCGGCGGCGAACGAATAGGCGTCCTTCATGACGAATTCGCGGCAGCGCAGCAGGCCGAAGCGCGGCCGGCGCTCGTCGCGGAACTTCGTTTGGATCTGGAACAGCGTCACCGGCAGCTTCCGGTACGTTCCGATTTCCTGCCCGACGAGCGCGGTCACGACCTCCTCGTGCGTCGGGCCGAGCACGAACTCCCGCTCGCCGCGGTCGCGCAGCCGCACGAGCTCCGGCCCGTATACCTCGTACCGGCCGGACTCCCGCCACAGCTCGGCGGGCTGCAGCGCGGGAAGCAGCACCTCCTGCGCGCCCGTCCGTTCCATCTCTTCGCGGACGATGCGTTCCGCGTTGCGCAGTACCCGCCGCCCGAGCGGGAGGAACGAATAGACGCCGGCGGAGAGCTGGCGGATGAAGCCGCCTTTGACTAGCCATTGATGGCTGATCGCTTCCGCGTCGGCCGGCACTTCCCGCATCGTCGGGATGAACGCTGATTGTTGCCGCATGAACATAACCCCCCTTGATTGGTCGTCGGCGCGCGGCGCCGGATCTCGACTGCCCCGATCACGCCAAAAAAAACGCGCACCCGTTCCCGGTTAAGGGACGAGTGCGCGCTCGTGGTACCACCCCAAATTCAGCCGCGCGGCAGCGATAGCCGGGCGGCGCTCTGGATCGGATAACGGGGAGTTCCCGGCTGCAAATACTGAATTCCTTGCAGCGACTACAAGGCGGGGCGCGATTCGCGGCGGCGGGGAGCTTCTCAGCCGGCGGGCTCCCTCTCTGAACGCGGCTTGTGCGGATCGGCATGTCCTTGATGACGGTCGTTCGATGATTGTTTCCTACCTTACAGCAGTCCCGGCACCCGTGTCAAGCGGACGATTGCCGACGGCGTCAGTCCGTGCCCTCGGTCGGCGCCTTCGCGTATTTCTTCGGCGCCCGGTGCCAATAGGCTTCGCCGATCACGGCGGCGATCTCGCCCCATTCCGCCCCGCGGTCCAGACGAACGCCGACCCAGCCGCGCGGACCGACGTACGCCGGCACGTAGTACAGCTCCGGGTTGCCCGACACGAGCAGCTGCTGCATCCCCGGCGGCACGGCGCACCATAAGCCGACGATGCCGTCGCCGTGATGATTGTTCCGGTAGTGAACGAACGCTTTCTTCCCGTCGACGAAGAAGCCGGGCGATCCGTGGCTCTCCCGTTCGGCCGCGCCCGGAAGCGACAGGCAGTACGCCCTCGTCTCCGCCAAAAACGGTTCGTGTTCGACAGTCATGGCATGGCTCCCTTCCAGCGATTTTTCGTGCATCCGGATCCGGATCGCGCGCGAGCGACTTATGCCGAGGCGTATCGGCGTTCATGGCGAATGACGTCGGCCGCCGCCGCCAAACCTGCGCGACAGCGATTCCTCGTCAGCGCAGCTCCCGCAGCGCCCGGGACTTCGACCGGTTCCATGCCGGCCAGCCGCCCGACCCTTCCGATCGCTCGCGAATGCTCGCGAAGACGACGTCGAGCCCTTCCACGCCTTCCGGGTGGCGGTCCCGCAGCAGCAGCAACGGCGGCACGGCGTCCGCGGACAGCGTCATCATATAGGCCATGTCGATGTTCCCGCCCGCCTCGTACCGCTCGGCGTTCTTCGCCGCGATCATGCTGTCGAGATTAGCATAGTTGAACGCGACGTAGGCCGCAAGTCCGATCGCGATATACGTCTTCGCCAGCGGGAACCGGTCGCGCCAAATGCGGATCAGCGATACGGCCAGGACGAAGCAGAGAACCAGCATGAAGCCGTGCACGAGCAGCCGGGTGCGCGTAAAGCCGTAGGCCTCCTCGTACAGCGCGAGCCGGCTGAACGCCGAGACGAGCATGACGACGGTGAACCCGACGAGCAGGCTGAGCGACAGCCGGCGCGCGCGGCGCTCGAGCGGCCCGCCCCGCTTCACGGCATGCAGGCCGCCGAGCAGCAGCAGCAGGTTGATGACCGCGACCGCCACCAGCTGCGCGAAGCCCTGCCGCGCGTAATCGGCATACGCGGCGCCGTCCGGAAGCAGGCCGTTCGCCGCTCCGAACAAGTACGAGAACTGAATGGCCGCGAAGACGAGATAGACGGCGTTGAAGCAGACCAGCAGCGTGTTCGCCGTCAGCGGATCGAACCCGAACGGTTCGCGCTTCTCCGCCGCGCCGGCCGTCTCCGTCTCCGCCTCGAGCCAGAAGGCGCGTTTGAGCTCGGCGGCCTGCGGGTCGCTCCGGTTGAACAGCAACGCCCACAAGTAGCAAAACGCGTAGAGCGCGAACCAGGCGCCGACGGCGATTCGGGCGACGCCCTCGAACGCATCCACCCGCAGGAGCAGGCTCGGCACGCGCCAGACGAGATCGCCGAAGATCCGGTCGGCGGTGGCGAGCAGGACGATGACGACGAGCAGCGGCGGCGCCGCGAGCAGCAGGCCGAGCGCGATCCGGCGCGCCTTGCCGGCCGCGCGGCGGCCGCCTCCCTCCGGCTTCGGCAGCAGCCGGTTCGCGAGCAGGCCGAACGGCACCGCTATGTAGGCGAACGGCTGAACGAGCGCCAGCATCAGCACGTCGCCGTAGAAGCGGGGACGGAACCACGGCTTCTCGCTATTGCGCGTCAGCAGCACGGTTTGGGCGGCCGCGAGAGCCGGGAGGACGAACAGGTTGAGCGTGCGGAATTGTTCGTCCGCGAAGATCGCGAACGTCAGCGACAGCAAGCCGACGGGCAGGGCCAGCAGCCAGCCGGACTTGGTTTGGCCGCGCCACCGCTCGAATCCGCCGATCCGCCCGCGGACCGCGTAGAAGAACAAGCCGTAGAACGCGGCGACGAAAATCGGGACGGAGACGTTGAAGCCGTTCCCGACGAATACATATTGACTGACGATACCGAACAGCAGCGACAGCAGCGCGAGGTTGTCGTACCGCCGCTGCCACGGGGCCGGGTGACGCATCGTGTCACGCTCCGATCAGGCGCCGTTGTCGGCGCGAATAGCTTGCGTATCTTGCTTCCATTTATTGTAGCCGATAAAATAAGAACAAAAAGTGAAAGTTATTTTTTCGGCTTTTCCTATTTTAATGACGGAGCGGAGGCGGACGGGATGAAAATCAGGCGGCACTACTTGTCGCTGCGCAAGCTGTATCCGCAGGTCCGCGAGCGGGAACCGCTCGAGGTAACGACGCAGGAGCTGGCGGAGGCGCTCGACTGCACGCACCGCAACATGGTGCTGCTGCTGCGGCGCATGCAGCGGGAAGGCTGGCTCGGCTGGGAGCCGAAGCGCGGGCGCGGCAACCGTTCCGTCCTGCGGTTTCTGGCCGCCAAGGACGAGCTGATCCTCGCGGAGGCGCAGGAAATCGCGGAACGGCAGGATCTGGCCCGCGCCGCCGCCTACCTCGGCGAAGAGGACGATGCCGGGGGCGGGCTTCGCGCCCGGTTCCAGGATTGGCTGTCGGGCCGGTTCGGCTTCCGGTCCGAGTTGCGGGGCGAGCGGCGGCTCGATCTGCTGCGTTTTCCGCTGCCCCAGCGCATCGATTCGCTGGATCCCGCGGAGATGCATTTCGCCGGCGAGTCGCACCTCGTCAATCAGCTCTTCGACGGGCTTGTCCGCATGGGACCCGGCGGAACGGAACCGCTGCCGCATCTGGCTCATGCCTGGGAAACGGACCCGTCGCGGCGGTCATGGACGTTCTACCTGCGCAAGGGCGTCCTGTTCCATAACGGCCGGGAGCTGACCGCCGCGGACGTGAAGTTCTCCTTCGAGCGGCTTCAGCGGCTGGCGCCGAAGGGGCTGTTCAGCCTGGTGTACCGGGCAATCGCCGCGATCGAAACGCCGGACGAACGCACCGTCGCCTTCCGCCTGCGGTCGCCGAACGAGCTGTTCCTGCCGTTTTTGGCCACGAACCGCGCGTCGATCGTGCCGGCTCTTCCCGAGCTGGAGAACGGCGCCTTATTGGGACTGCACCCCGTCGGGACCGGTCCGTTCCGCCTTGCCGGGAGCAGCCATGGGATCTTCACGCTGGAGGCGTTCGCGCCGTATTTTCAAGGCAGGGGCTTTCTGGACGTCGTGGAGGTGTGGACCGATCCCGAGCGTCGCGAGACTGCTTCTGTCGGGAATGCCGCGGGCAGAGATGGCGAGGGCAAGGACGAAGCGGACGGTAAGACGGTTGGAAATGCCTTCGAGGCCGCGGACGGCGCCGAAGCGCCCGCCTTTCAGGTCATGCACAACGTGAGGCTGACGGGACCGGCGGCGGAGCGGCTTCAGCAGATCAGGCAGTCCGGCACGACGTGCAAATTTCTGACCGTCAACGAGCTGCGCGACGGTCCGCTGCGCGATCCCGCCGTCCGTGCGGCGCTGGACGCGGCGCTCGACCGGGGACGGCTGATCGAGCGGCTGTCCGGCGACGTCATCGAAGCCGCGGACAGCTTCTGGCCGGAGACGGCCTCGGGTGACGCGGCCGGTTGGGGCGCTGGCGCGCATGGGCTCGGAGGTTTATTTTCCGCTGGCGGTATGGCCGATTCGGTGAATGCAGAACGATTTGCGGCTCTAAGGGAATCCGGAGATGGCGAAGGCGGCGCTGGCAGGCGTTCGGGCCAGGCCTCCGATCCCGGCGGCGATGCCGAGGGGGCGCGGACCTTCGGCGATGTTGAAGGAGCGAGGAGCGTTATCGATGCTGACGGAGCGAGGGACGGTATCGATGCCGCCGACACTGCCAGCGAGCCCGGCAACGAAAGCGCTTTTACGTCGATGCCTGCCGCTTCCCGGCTCGCGACCGCGGACGGCGATGTCGCCCCCATCGTGCTCGCCACCATTCCCCAGTATCGCAACGACGCCGAGCTTGTGCGGGATGAATGCCTGAAAGCCGGCATTCGGATGAGCATCGAGCTGATTCCCGCCGAGCTGTTCAAAGGAGAGTCCCGTTTGAGGGCAGACCTGCTGCTCTTCGCGGTCATGCTGGACGAACATCGCGAGCTAAGGCTCATCGAGCTGTTCAGGAGCATGCTGCACCACTTGCTGCCCGGGACCAGACAGGACTTGGAGCGTCGAATCGACGAGCTGATGACCTTACGTGACGGAGAACGGCGCAACGCGGCGCTGCGGTCCATCGAAGCGGAGCTGCGCGCGTCGCGGAGCTTGCTGTTCCTCTACCGCAAACATCTGAAAACCGCCTTCCATCCGTCGGTCCGCGGCATCTCGCTGGATTCCTTGGGCTGGGTGCGGTTCCGCGACCTGTGGTTCAAGCCGGAGGAACTCCAAGAGGAGCGGCAGCGGCCCGAAGCGGAGTAACCGCGTGCGAACGCCGCTCAGAATTTTCGACATTTTGCGATCCTTTGACAATCAGCGATCCTCACCTTCATCACCTGAAACCATCCGGGTTTCCATGCATGTAAGCCTTCTCACCTCCTTGCTTGAAAACCCCGATATTTCGCATACGGGCGCCCCCGCCACCTTCTTCCCCTGTCTCACGCTTCCAGCACGCGGGGACCTCGGCCCGGAAGTCGAGTGCTGCCACGCGCGCCCCCGCCTTCCCGATCACAAAAAAAAACCGCCCCGCCGGCCAATGGCCGATGGGACGGTCCTTCTTTACGATCGCCACGCGGCGCATCTCACGATCCGCCGGTTGCGCCGAGACCGCCAACACAAGTACCGCGCGACTCTACGCCCGCGCGACCGTGTACCGGCCGCCGGCTTCCGTCCGGAACCGGACGCGGCCGTCTTCGAGCCGCTCGAGCTCGACCGGCGCCGCTTCGCCGCCAGACGTCGCGGCCGACACCGCGACCGGACCGTCCGCCGCGAGCACGCAGGCTTCGCCGCCGTGCGAGACGATCTCGGCTTCCGCCAGCTTGCCGCCCGACCAGCGCAGGCTCACCCCGAAGCCGCCGCGGGCGCGCAGACCGGAGACCCGGCCTTCCGGCCAGGCGGACGGCAGCGCGGGCAGCAGCCGCAGCTCATTCAAGTGCGACTGCAGCAGCATCTCGGCGATGCCGGCGCTTGCCGCGAAATTGCCGTCGATTTGGAACGGCGGATGCGCGTCGAACAGGTTCGGGTAGACGCCGCCCTTGTGGTAATTGTCCGGCTCGTCCTCGCGCACGATTTTCAGCAGGTTGTCGAGCAGGCCGAGCGCCCGGTCGCCGTCGCCGAAACGCGCCCAGAGCGACACTTTCCAGCCGAGGCTCCAGCCGGTGCCTTCGTCGCCGCGGCGCTCGAGCGACGTCTTCGCCGCTTCGAACAGCTCCGGCGTCGCGTCCGCCGTCAGCTGGCGGCCCGGGTACACGCCGAACAGGTGCGAAACGTGGCGATGGTGCACGTCCTCGTCCTCGTAGTCGCCGCTCGCCCATTCCTGCAGCTGCCCGTGACGGCCGACGGCGAGCGGCAGCAGCCGTTCGCGCGCGGCGGCGAGTTCCGCCGCGAACGCTTCGTCCTCGCCGAGCGTCTCGGACGCCTCGATCAGGTTCGTGAACAGATCCCAGATCAGCTCGAGGTCCATGGACGACGCGCTCGTCACGCCGGCCAGCCCGTCCGCGGTGCGGAACTTATGCTCCGGCGACGTCGACGGCATCGTGATCAGCCGGCCCTGGCCGTCGTCGACCAGCCAGTCGAGGCAGAAGAGCGCGGCTTCCTTCATGACGGGATAGGCCTGCTCCCGCAGGTAGGTCTTGTCCCGGCCGAACGCGTAGTGCTCCCACAGGTGCTGGCACAGCCAGACGCCGCCCATCGGCCAGCTGACCCAAATCGCGTCGCCGTTGCCGAAATCGCCGACGGGATCGGTCTGCGCCCACAGGTCGGTATTGTGATGCACCGTCCAGCCGCGCGTGCCGTAGTTGACGGCCGCGGTCCGCTTCCCCTTCTCGGCCAGCTCTCCGATGAAGCCGAGCAGCGGCTCGTGGCACTCCGCCAAATTGCAGCTCTCGACCGGCCAGTAATTCATCTGCGTGTTGATGTTGATCGTATAATTGCTGCTCCACGGCGCCCGCGTTTCCTTGTTCCAGATGCCCTGCAAATTCGTCGGCCGCGTGCCCGGACGCGAGCTCGCGATCGTCAGGTAGCGCCCGTAGTGGAAGATCAGCTCCGCCAAGCCCGGATCCTTCGCGCCGTAAGCCGCGACCCGCGCGTCCGTGTCCATCGCGTCCGGCGCCGCCGAAGGGCCGAGCTCCAGCTCGACGCGGTCGTACAGCGCGCGGTAATCGTCGACGTGACGGGCGCGCAGCGTCTCGTACGGCAGCGCCGCGGCCGCTTCCAGCGCGGCCGCCGCGATCGGTCCCGGCTCCTTGCCTTCGCTGCGCGGCATCCGGTCGAAGCCGTTGAAGCTCGTCGCCGCGCTCCAATACAAGACGGCCGCCGTGGCGCCGATGACGTGCAAGCCGTCGCCGTCGATCCAGGAGAAGCCGTCGCCGTCCTCGACCTTGACCGTCAGGCCGCCTTCGAACGAAATCGCCTCCGACGTGAACGGGTCGCCGTAGACGAGCGGCTCGTCCACCGGGTAATAGCTCGGGGCCGCATGCTCCGGCGCCACGCCGTGCATGACGTACCGCCCGTCGGCCGCGAACGTCTTATAGCGCAGCGGGCTGTCCAAACGGGCATGGAAGCCGAGCTTCCCGGCTTGGCTCGCCTGCAGGCGCAGCGCGATGACGCCGTCCGGATGCGAGGCGAACAGCTCCCGCGTGTAGACCACGCCGCCGACTTTATACGACACGGTTGTAACCGCTTGCGTCAAATCGAGCGAGCGCGCGTAATCGGAGTGGACGCTGCCGTGCTCGAACGTCAGCCGCAGATGGCCGAGCGGCATGTATGCCTGCGTGTACGGGCCCATCATTTCTTTGCACAGCATGTCCGCCTCGACGAACCGCTTCTCCCTGATCAGCCGGCGCACCTCCGGAAGCACTTCCTTCGCGCGCGGGTTGCTGCCATCGGTCGGATGGCCCGACCACAGCGTATCCTCGTTCAGTTGAATCTCTTCGCTCTCCACGCCGCCGTAGACCATGGCGCCGAGCCGGCCGTTTCCGACCGGCAGCGCTTCCGTCCATACGCGCGCGGGTCTGCCGTACTTCAATTTCAAATCGACACGCCCTTCCCAACTCATACTGGATGCATAATCCAATGTAGCGCGCCGGGACGAGGCCCGTCAAGCGCGAGGCTCGGCGATGGCCGCGGGCGGAGCGGATCCGGCGCATGCGCGCCGCGCCGCCCCGCTGCGCGACAAAAAAAGCCGCTTCGCGGATCGGGCCCATGCCCTCTCGCGCGAAGCGGCCCGCGTTCGGCCGTTGGATTAAAACACCTTCGTCGTCCACGATTCGCAGTTCCACGTCTCCGTCACGACGTCGCGGTAGAATTCCGGCTCGTGGGAGATCAGCAGGATGCTGCCCTTGTACGCCTGCAGCGCCCGCTTCAGCTCTTCCTTCGCGTCGACGTCCAAGTGGTTCGTCGGTTCGTCGAAGACGAGCACGTTGGACTCGCGGTTGATCAGCTTGCAGAGCCGGACCTTCGCCTTCTCGCCGCCGCTCAGCACCGCGATCTTGCTCTCGATGTGCTTCGTCGTCAAGCCGCAGCGCGCCAGCGCCGCGCGCACCTCGAACTGGGTGAACGAAGGAAATTCCTTCCACACTTCCTCGATGCAGGTGTTGTAGTTGGCATCCTTCACTTCCTGCTCGAAGTAGCCGATTTGCAAATGCTCGCCGCGCTGCACGGTCCCGGAGATCGCGGGAATCTCGCCCAGGATGCTGCGCAGCAAGGTCGTCTTCCCGATGCCGTTCGCGCCGACGAGGGCGATCTTCTGCCCGCGTTCCATGCGCAGGTCGAGCGGTCTCGACAGCGGCTCGTCATAGCCGATGACGAGCTGGTTCGTCTCGAAGATGAGCTTGCCGGAGGTCCGGCCTTCCTTGAACCCGAACTGCGGCTTCGGCTTCTCCTTCGCCAGCTCGATGACGTCCATCTTGTCGAGCTTCTTCTGGCGCGACATCGCCATGTTGCGGGTCGCGACGCTCGCTTTGTTCCGCGCGACGAAGTCCTTCAGGTCGGCGATTTCCTGCTGCTGGCGCTTGAACGCCGATTCCAGCTGCTGCTTCTTCATCTCGTAGACCTGCTGGAAATGGTCGTAATCGCCGACGTAGCGGGTCAGCTCCTGGTTTTCCATATGATAGATCAGGTTGATGACGTCGTTCAGGAACGGGATGTCGTGGGAGATCAGAATGAACGCGTTCTCGTATTCCTGCAAGTAGCGTTTCAGCCACGTAATATGCTGTTCGTCCAGATAGTTGGTCGGCTCGTCGAGCAGCAGGATGTCCGGCTTCTCGAGCAGCAGCTTCGCCAGCAGCACCTTCGTGCGCTGACCGCCGCTCAGGTCGGAGACGTCCTTGTCGAGGCCGATATCCGTCAGCCCGAGGCCGCGCGCCGTCTCCTCGATTTTGGCGTCGATCATGTAGAAGTCCTGGTTCGTCAGCGTGTCCTGGATCGTGCCCACGTCCTCGAGCAGCTGCTCCAGCTCTTCCGGCGTGACCTCGCCCATCCGGCCGTACATGTCGTTCATTTCCTGCTCCAGGTCGAACAGGTATTGGAACGCGCCTTTCAGCACGTCGCGAATCGTCAATCCGCGCTGCAGTACCGCGTGCTGGTCCAAGTACCCCACGCGCACGCGCTTCGACCATTCCACCTTGCCGTCGTCCGGCTGAAGCTTGCCCGTGATGATGTTCATGAAGGTGGACTTGCCTTCGCCGTTCGCGCCGATCAGTCCGATATGCTCGCCCTTCAGGAGCCGGAAGGACACATCGTTGAAAATCGCCCGGTCCCCGAAGCCGTGGCTAAGCCGTTCTACGTTTAATATGCTCATCGATGACACCTTTTCTGTTAGACTTTTTACTCCGTACTATTATAGCGTTCCGCCTCTCCCAACTCAATGAAAAATCGCCGCCCCGCGGAAGCTCCCCGCCCAAACAAAAAGACGGCCGTTAAAGGCCGTCCCCCGCAAGCGCATCGTCGATCGCGCGTCAAGAGCCGGCCCTCGGCCGGTCCGGATCGCAGTTCGGGCTCGGCACCAGCCCGAGCGCCGCCAGTTTGCGCAAGTAATAGCATTCCTCGCGCAGCATGTGATCGGGCACGAGCGGCGCGAGCCTGTCGAGCACCTCGTCGGTCAGCTCCCACGATTCCAATTCCGCGAGGAAGCTCCGGAACAGGTTCATCTCCAGGTCCACGTCCTTGTGGAACCGCCGGAACGCCGGAAAATCGCGCAGCTGCGTGCGCATGTAGCCCGCGAGCTCGATGCTCTTCAGGTACAGGTCGTGGAAATGCTTCATGAACTCCCGTCCGCGCTGCTGCAGCCGCTGCTCGACGGGATCGAGATCCCCCACGATCGTGGCGGCGTGGAAAGCCGCGTCCGTCAGCCACAGCAGGTCGTGGTGCAGCGCGGGAAACAGCGGGACCGGACGGCCCGCCTCCAACTCGCCGAGGATGCGCAAATATTCCTCCAGCTCGTTGACCATATGGTTGATGAACGACGGCGTCAGCCCGAACGTCAGCTGCCCGAGCAGCATCCGTTCGAGGAGGTGCAGCTTGAAGTTCCGCAGCTCTTCCGTCAGCGGGCGCGCCTCCGCCGTCACGGCCGCGGCCTCCGCTTCCGTCTGCGCGCCGCGCGCGCGGTCCAGCAACCCGTCGAACGACTGGATGAATCGCATGGCAAGCTCGATGTCCTTCGTTTCCATGGGCGCGAGCGCGTTCCGGATGAACCGGCTGTGATCTCCCAAGATTTGCAGCCAAAACCGATGCTCGAACAACACGGCGTCTTTCCCGTCCATGCCGGACCGCCACCTTTCCCGCTTGGTTTCGTCCGTTTAACCTATGCGGGCGGCGCGGCGATCATTACGCGGCGGAGGGCGGCCGTTGAAATCCGCGCTTACCGGACATCGCCCATATCGACGATCCGGGTGCGGACGCGCAGGTTGACCTCCGCCTGCCCGAACGCTTCGCCCCAGTTGTCCTGCACCTTTTTCCACGCGCGATATTGATAGGCTCTCGCGTACAAGCCGAAACCGATCGGGTCCAGGCGGTTCCGCTGCAGCTTGGCGACGAGCGCATCCATCTTGGCCTTCAGCTGTTCGTCGATCTGAGCCTCCAGCCCGGCGGCGTGCTTGTCGACGTCGAACGCGAACAGCCGCTCCGTCAGCCGAATGGGCAGCTCCAGGTCGATATCGAAGCGGAACCTGCCGCCGGCGTATGACGTCCGCATCTTGCGATCGACGTCGAGGACGTAAAAGCTGACGGCGCCGGTATTGATTGCCGAGCCTTTCTTCTGCTCCTCCGGCAGCAAAAGGGTGATCGACAGGTCGGATTTCTTGTCGTCCTGTACGATCTGCAGCATCAATGATTCATTCAAGTCGATCGACGCGACATAGCGCCCTTCGTGATTCAGCAGCGCCGAGCTGTCGGCCACGACCTCGCGCTCGTTTTTTCGGATAATCGTCATGTCCGGCGTCCGCCCCCGCTCGTACAATTGGCGATGCATCTCCCAAAGCGTCGTTTCCTCGACGAGATTGCGTTTATAAGTCGTATCGAGCAGCTTCGCGATATGCAAGGACATCCGCCGCTTGTCCGGCGGCGCGAAATACATGATGTCCGCGACCGAGCCTTCGACGGCTACGAGTCTGGCGTTATTCCGCGTCTTGGAATCGCGGTAGAAGAGATCGAGCAAATCGACCCAATCGGGCTGCTGCAGCACCTTCTTGCCGATCAAGACGCTTTGCAGCTTCCCCGTGCTGATGAGCGCCGATACGCGGCTGTCGAGAGGCCCTCTGGAATCCCGGAGCGTCAGCGCGCTCACCTGCGTCACTTCGTTCTTGTGCTTCGCCTCCTTGCTGAACACCGGGCTGGAGGAGTAGACGACCAGGTGATTGTCCTTGTCCAGATCGACGCCCATCATCAGCACGAGCGTGATGTCTTCCAGGTTCATCCGGTCCTTGCACGCCGGCAGAAGGAGCAGCGCCGACAATGCCGCCAACAGGAAAGCGGCCCGCGTCATGTCGACCACCGCTTGAATCTCAGCAGGACGGAGAGGATGCACCAGAGGCAGACGGGCAGCAGGTAGGCGATCGCGAATCCGAACGAGCTGAACCATTTCAGCGCGCTCGAGCTGGCGTTCCAATCCGGGTTCCAGATCCACGTGACCAGGAACATGCCCCCCAGCAGCATAGCGATATACGTGCCTGGCTTGCCGGCGACGAACAAGCGCTTCATGCAATACACGCTCATGTATAGCGACGGGATCCAGGTCTTGGAGATGATCAGCAGGTACCAGGTCAGCATGATGATGTCGAACCGCTCGACGTACCGGGTCTCGAGGATCTTGAAGATCGAGATGACGGGTTGGTTGAATTGCGTGATTTCATCGGGGCTGTACGTCAGGAAGCAAACGAGCGTAATGAACAGGTAGACGCACAGCGTATACGTGTTCGCGATCAGTACGCCGAGGGACGCGTGCTGCTTCTTCTCCAGGTTGGGGTAGATGAAGAAAATGATTTCGAACCCGAGAAACGACAAGATCGTCGTCGGGACCGCGTTCATCACGGGCAGCCAGCCTTCCTTCAGCACCGGAAGCAGATGCAGCCAGTTGCCTTCCCGCAGCAGCACCCCCAAGATTGCCAGCATCCAAACCGACGTATACACGACGATTTCCGCATAGCGGCCTATGACGCGAACCCCGCCCTTGACGATCATGTAAGCAGGGATGAAGAAGAGAAGCATGAGGACGTACGTTTTGGACTGCTGCATGATCCAGCTCTGCACGAGCAGGACCATCCGGTCCAGGATCAGGAAGGCGTAGAGGGTCGCGTAAACGCCGAAGAAGATCATAGACAGCCGTCCGAGCCACCGGCCGAAGTAGCGGGAGACCAGCTCGACGACCGTCCCCGTCGGATGTTTCTTCATGACTTGGACGATGATCAAGCCGGCGGCGAGCGATCCCAGCCAGCCGGCGAACAGCGCGATCCAGCCGTCGGTACCGCCGATTCGCGCCAAATCCGACGGCAGCGACAAGGCCGACACGCCAAGCTGCATGCTATGAATGATCAAGACGAACTGCGTGATCGTGATCCGGTTCTGTTTGGCGTCCGGCTTCAGATAGGCCATGCCGTTCATGGAGCCCCGCCTCCTTCGCCGCCGGAGCCGATTCGCCGCTTCTGCAGGGAGCGCACGCTTCTCGGCCGCTTGATCATCATCCGGAGCGGCAGCCGAACGAACACGTCCTTCCAATCCTCGACGCGCGCGGGCGCGAGCGGGGAGCTGTACGCTTCGCCGAGCGACCGCATCGTAATGATGCGCGCCATGATGATCATGAAGCAGGCGACGAGACCGACGATGCCGAAGAGCGACGCGGCGATCATGATGGGGAACCGCGTCAGCCGGATGGACGCCGCCATGTCGTAATTGGGAATGATGAACGACGCGACGGCCGTCGTCGCGACGACCACGACCATCAGATTACTGACGATGCCGGCTTGCACGGCCGCTTGTCCGATGACGATGCCGCCGACGATCCCGACGGTTTGCCCCACCGGCGCGGGCAGCCGCACCCCGGCCTCCCGCAGCATCTCCAGCGTCACTTCCATGATCAGCGCCTCGAGGAACGGCGGGAACGGCACCGAAGCGCGGAACTGGCCGATCGAGAGAATGAGGTCGAGCGGAATGATCTCGTAATTGAACGAGATCGCCGCGATATACAAGCCGGGCAGGAAGACGGCGATCAGGCACGCGAACAGACGGAGCACCCGCAGGAAGCTGGCGATCGGCCATCGCGTGCTGTAATCGTCGATGCCGTGGAAGAACGCGACCAGACTGACGGGAGCGATCAAGGCGCTGGAAGAGCGGTCGACGACGAGGCACACCCGGCCCTGCAGCAGCTGGGACGAAGCCGTGTCCGGCCGCTCCGTCGTAATGAATTGCGGGAAGAAATACAGCACGTTGTCTTCCAGCAGCTCCGCCAGCTCGCCCGTATTGAGGATGCAGTCCACCCGGAGCGCGCGCAGCCGCTTCTCCATCGTTTCGATCAATTCGGGCTCCGTCACGTCCTCCATGTAAAGCAGTGATACGCTGCACGGGGCTCGCTCGCCGACCATGTATTCCTTGATCTTGAGTTCGCGCGTGGGCAAATAGCGGCGAATGAGGGCAATGTTGGATTCGGCCGTTTCCACGAACGCCTGATGCGAGCCCTTCAGCGACGCTTCGATTTGGGAATCGGTAATGGCGCGCTGCGGCCAGCCCTGCGTATCCATCGCGAAGGCTTGCGCCAAGCCGTCGACGAACAGGATGCTCCGCCCGTCGAGGATGTCTCTTTCGATAAGAGGCCAGTCGGCGCGCCGCTTCAATCTGCCCAGCGTCACCGGCAGATAGCCGGAAGGGCTTCCATCCGGCACATGGCGCATGAGTTCATGCAAAATGTTATTATTGATGGCATTTTTGTCCGACAGGCCGGAGAGATAGACGAGCGCGGCTTGACGGCCGGCTTGCTCGTAGCGGAAGGTGCGGACGACCAGGTCGGGCGTATGGCTGAAGACGCGGCGCAGCTCCGCCAGGTTCCGTTCCAGCCCGGCGGCGACCGGAGCGCGGCCGCTCGCGGAAGCTCCGCCGCGGCGCGCGGCGGATTGGCCGCTTGCCAGCGCTAGCTTGACCAAGCGTCGTAAGATGGACATGGCGAGGCCTCCCTCTTTTTTCTAGTCCCGTTCCTTCATTTTGCCAATCGGCGGTTGGGATTATTCGCATGGCGAAGCGGCCTCCGGAAACGGAGGAGGGAGAAGCATGGAAGCCGGAGCCATGACAAAAAGTCCCGCAGCTTCCGCTGCGGGACTATCTTTCTGCCAATATTTCCCCATTCTGCAAAAACGCATCCAACGATTGGAATCGGCCGGCCGCTATTGCTCCGCCTCCGGCTCGGCAGCTTGAGCGCCGAGCGCTTCGTCGAGCTGCCGGAACGCTTCGCGCAGCTTCTCCGCCGGCACGCCGGCATACCGGTCGCCCAAGCTGACCTCGAATTGGCTTCCGCCTTCCGCGGCGGCGTTGACGTACGCGGTCAACCCCACGCCGGTCCGCTCGGCGATGCCGGCGAAGATCCGCTCCGCGTCTTCCTTCGGCGCGTCGAGATGGACGTGGAACATGTTCGACACCGGCGTCTCCGGCCGCGTCTTCGCGCCGCGGCAGCCGTTGAACAGCCCGGCCAGCTCGACGGCGTCCCGGTAGTACCGCTCCATCTTCGGCACCCGTTCGCGGAAATAGCGCGCGGCCGGAATGATGTACGGATACAGGCTGATCAGATCGCCCCCGTGCCGGCGTTTCCAGATTTTCGACTCGGCCGCGAAGTCTTCGGGCCCCGCGAGAATCGCGCCCGCGATGCCGCCGATGCCCTTGTAGAACGAGACGTAGACGCTGTCGAACAGCGCGCAGACCTGTGCGGCGGTCTTGCCGTAGTAAGGCAAAATTTCGAACAGGCGCGCCCCGTCGAGGTGAAGCTTGATGCCCCGCTCGCGGCACAGCGCCGACATGGCCTCCAGCTCCGCGTAATCCGGCAGCTGCCCGCCGATTTCGCGCTGCGGCAGCTCGAGCAGCAGGCAGGCGACGTCGGCGCCCAGCGTCTCGACGTCCCGCGGCAGCACCGTGCGGCTCTTGTCCGCCAGCAGGATCGGCTCCAGCCGGTGCAGCTCGCGCAGCCCGTTCTGTTCGTGGATCTCGAGATGGCACAGCGGGTGATACGCGACCGTCGCGCTGCCCCGCCGGTCGCTCCAGATCCGCAGCGCGATCTGCTGCGCCATCGTCCCGCTCGGGAAGAAGACCGCGGCGGGCTTGCCCAAATATTCGGCTATCTCCGCCTGAAACCGTTCGATGACGGCGCCCGAGCCGTACATATCGCTCTCCGTCTCCCCGTCGATGCCGCGGAATGCTTCCAGCAGCACCTCCGCGTTGCGCCGGCCGTGTCCGCCGACGGGATACGCCGATTTGTCGAACGCCTGCTTCAGCGTGATGTTGTCGTCCATGTGCATGCTCCTTACGCGAACGGCCGCCCGGCCGTTCGTCCTTGATGGGAATGATTCGTCGCGATCAGCGTTCGCCGTTCGTTCTATTCGCCGCCGTTAGGCGGATTTCCTTCCGCCGGCAAAATCAGCAACGGCCCCGGTACGACCCGCTTCCCTCCGACATAGGATGTACCATGACCTTACTCTTCCCGCGGGGAGGTGATTTCAAATGACATTCGCACTCACCGACTGGATGCTCTATTCGATGTGGGTCGTGATGGGCGCCATGGGCCTCAATTTCCTTGTCGGCCTCTACCAATCCCTGAAGGACGGCGCGTTCTCCAGCGACCTCATCACGAAGTATCTGTCCGATCTCGTCATGTTCGTGCTCCCGCTGTTCATGCTTTCCAACATGACCGTCTTCGATAGCACCGGCTGGATCATGGAAACGGCTTACTACATTGGCGCATTCGGTGTCGTCGTCAAATATCTGATGGATTTGAAAGGCAAATTGTAATCGCGTTCAGGACAGCTGCCGGGAATCCGGCAGCTGTTTTATTTTGCCGGCGCCGCCTTGTCAGCTTCGTTCAAATATGGTACACCAGTAAAAGACATCATGCGTAGGAGAGATTGCAATGGCTCAGCTGTATTATAAATACGGAACGATGAACAGCGGCAAATCGTTCGAAATCATCAAGGTCGCCCACAACTACGAGGAACAGGGAAAACGGGTGCTCATCTATTCGCCGTCCTTCAGCGCGCGCGGCACGTCGAAGCTGGTCGGCTCGCGGGTCGGCTTCGAACGGGAAGCGATTCCGGTGGAGGCGGATACCGACCTGTACGCGGACGTCAAGTCGCATCTGTCCGCTTCGGGCCCGAAGCAAATTTACTGCGTGCTCATCGACGAGGCCCAGTTCCTGAAGAAGCATCATATCCTGGCGCTAACGCGCGTGGTGGACGAGCTGAACATCCCCGTGATGGCGTTCGGGCTCAAAAACGATTTTCAAAACCAACTGTTCGAAGGCAGCTATAATCTTCTGATCCAGGCGGACAAGATCGAAGAGATCAAGACGATCTGCTGGTATTGCGACCGCAAAGCGACGATGGTCATCCGGTTTCGCGACGGGAAGCCGAGCAACTCCGGCGAGCAGATCCAGATCGGCGGCAACGACGATTACAAGCCGGTCTGCAGGCGGTGCTACAACCAGGCCTTCCGCGAAATCGACACGGCGCTGGACGAACCGGAAGCCTAAGCGGCGGCAAGGGGCGGAGAACGCCTCTTTTTTATTTGTCCGGCAGCGCGGGAGAAGCGGTTTTCACTGACAGCCCTTGTCACCGGCGCGGGGTATGCTTAACGTTGAGAAGGGGCGAATTTCACGGCTACTTTTCCTTTGACTTCCATTTCGCCACGGCTTAAAGTGGAGACAAATCGTTTTTTAGGAGGCCCGACATGTCCGCTCAACGTACCGCTCCCCCGACCGTGCCGTTCACGTCCATGCGTCAATTGGTTGGTCCGCTTCTCGCCATCATCGTCGGCATTTTCATGGTCATTCTGGACAGTACGGCCGTCAACGTCGCGGTGCCCAAACTCGTGGACGACTTCCACAGCAAGCTGGAAACCGTCCAATGGACGATTACCGGCTACGCGCTCGCGCAGGCCGCCGTCATTCCGCTCGCCGGCTGGATGACGGACCGGTTCGGCTCCAAGCAGATTTTCATCGTCTCGCTCGTGCTCTTCACCATCGGCTCCGTCCTGTGCGCGACCGCGACTACCGTCGACCAGCTGATTTTCTACCGGGTGCTGCAAGGGCTCGGCGGCGGCATGGTCAGTCCGATCGCGTTCGCGATGACGTACCGGCTGAGCCCGCCGGAGAAAGCCGGCTCGATCATGGGACTCATGGGCCTGCCGATCCTGCTCGCGCCGGCGCTTGGACCGATCATCGCCGGCTACCTCGTCGACTACGTCGAATGGCAGTGGATCTTCCTGATCAACATCCCCGTCGGCATTGTCGGCGTCATTCTATGCGCGCTGCTGCTTCCGGGCCTGCCGAAAAAATCGCACACGTCGCTCGACATGCTGGGCATCCTGATCGGCCCGCTCGCGTTCGCCGGCTTGTCGTACGGACTGAGCGAAGGCTCCACCAGCTGGACGTCCGACAAGACGATCATCGGGCTCGTCGTCGGCGTCGTCGCCCTCGCCGCCTTCATCGCGATCGAGCTGAGCCGCAAGCAGGAGCCGCTGCTGGAGCTTCGCGTCTTCCGCTCCTCGCTCTTCACCCGCGGCATTCTCGTGCAATGGGTGCTTCAGTTCGTCATGTTCGGCATCATCTTCTCGGTGCCGTTCTTCATGCAGAAGCTAATGGGCATGTCCGCGTTCAAGGCCGGCATGTGGACGCTGCCGCAGGCGATCGCCGCGGGCGTGTTCATGCCGATCGGCGGCCGGCTGTACGATCGCATCGGAGCGCGGCCGCTCGTGCTGGCGGGGCTGACGATCGTCGGCGTCGGCGCGTTCCTGATCGCCCGGATTAACCCGACGGAAAGCCCGTGGCAGTTCCTCGTGCCGCGCGCGATGCTTGGCATGGGCATGGGGCTGTCGTTCCTCGGGCTGAACACCCACCTGATCCAATCCGCGCCGAGCAACCTCGTCAGCCGCGTCACCTCGCTGACCAGCGCGGCCCAGCAGATCATGACGTCGTTCTCGGTCGCCGGCCTCACGACGATCATCGCCAACCGGACGGCGCATTACGCGGCGGACGGCAAGGCGATGCCGGACGCGATGACCCATGCGTTCCACGATGCCTATTACGTTCTCGTCGGGCTGGCCGTGTTCGGCCTGCTGTGCGCGGCCACGCTGAAGCGGCCGAAGGCGGACGCAGCGAATCCGCCGGTCTCCCATGCGGTGGACATGGGCTGACGACATGACGAAAAGCGTTCCGGACCCGGGGTCCGGAACGCTTTTTTTGCCTCAGGCAAGTCATCCCGGCGGTGCCTGCCCCCTCTCCCGGGCGCAAAAAAGAACCGCGGTTCCCGGGCGCATCCGGGAAAACCGCGATAATCGTTTCACTGCATGAGGTCTTAAAATAGGGACTCCGTCGGGAGTCATTTGAGGACTCGTTCGTGACTCCAAACAAAAACTCAAATCGGCAGCTCGCGCCCGGCCGGATCGACGAATCCGTGCTTCTTGACCCGAAGGGGACGCACGCGCTCCAAAATGCCGACCAGCTGCCGGGCCGCTTCGACGGGATCGCCCGGCGCCCGGTCCCCGCCCATGTCGGTCTTCATCCAGCCCGGATGAATCGCCAGCACCTGGAAGCCCTGCGGCTCCAGCTCCTTGCGCAGCTTCTCCGACAGGAACGTGAGCGCGGATTTGGTCAAGCCGTACGGATAATCGCCGGCGTACGCGTTGGCGAACGCCCCCGCCTCGGACGAAATGTTCATGATGGACGGCAGGCTCGCTTTGCGCAGCGCCGGCAGCAGCGCCTGGATCAATTTGATCGGGCCGAACAGGTTCGTCTCGAACGAAGCCGCCACGTCCGCGAACGCCAGCGATTCGATGCCGGCCTCGCGGCCGAGCAGAATCGCGGCGTTGTTCACGAGCGCGTCGATCGGCGCTTCCCGCTCCTTCAATTCGGCGGCAAGCCGCTCGATCGACGCGTCGTTCGTGACGTCGAGCTCGAACAGCTCGATCCGCGCGCGAAGTTCTTCTTCCAATGCGCCGTAACGCGCTTCGGCCGCCGTTTTGTCGCGGACGCCCGCGACGATCTGATGGCCGCGCTTCGCGGCGATGACCGCCAGCTCGTAGCCCAATCCGCGGCTGGCGCCGGTAATGACGATTCTCATGAATGTTCAACCCCGCTTTCGTCAAACATAGTCTGGCCTCTATTATAACGCTTTCATGAACGCGGACGCCAATGGAAGCCATTTCCAATTCGATTGGCGAGCATTCGCCGTAAAGAATTCGTAACCGCGTATACGATGCCGGCCTCCGGGGGCATTCTACGATTGGCTGCCATTGCCATCCATCGCACGCTGCAAGGAGGTGTACATAGATGAACAACGCGAAAAACGAAGCATCCAAAGCCGACGTACAGTCCTCCGAGCTGAACAAGCTGCCGGTCCCGGGCCAGGACGACACCGAGTTCTCGGCCGAAGAAGCGGCCGAAGCGTTCCAATCCGGCGCTTCCGCCAACCGTTCGGCGCAGAACGAGGAAGAAGCATAAACGGTTCGCGAGCGGTGAATTCGCCGTTTGCACGCACGCGCGCCGCGCGCCGCGAAAAGAAGCCTCCCGCATCCCGGGAGGCTTCTTCCTTTACGTTGTCTTCGGTTCGTATTCCGTGCATTGATGGTTCGCCGCTTCATTCCGGCGCCGGCAATCCGCGGAGGCGAGCTCCGTCAGTCCATCGCGCGCAGCATCGCCTGCAGCTTCACGACCGTGTTCCAATTGCGGGTCGTCACGGCGTCGCCGAGCTTGGCGAAATTGGCCGCCAGCTTGGAATCCAGGATGCTTTGGCCGTAGTGGCAGTAGACGACCGTGCCGTCCGCCTGAAACCGGTCCAGCTCCGAGCAGCCCGCGCTTAGCTTCTCCAGCTGCGGGCCGGTCAGCGGTTCGTTCAACACCGACAGGTGAACGCTCTTGCCCTCCGCCGCGGCCGCTTCCGCATAGGGACACCCGGCGACGATGGCGTCCAGCTCGCGCTGCTCGCGGATCATTACCTTGGCGCGAATGCCGGAGATTCGCGTAATGGCCTGCTCGATGGCGTCCCGGAGCGAGCCGGCGTCCTTCGCGGACCGGAAGACGACGTTGCCGCTCTGGATGTACGTCTGCACCTTCGAGAGGCCGATCGCTTCCAGCTCGCGCTTCAAGTCCGCCATGGCCAGCTTGTTCTTGCCGCCGACGTTGATGCCGCGAATGAGCGCGATGTAATTCGTCATGCCCGCTTCCTCCCATCGGTCCAAGCTGTCTCCACTATACCCGGCGCAAAGCCGAATGACAACGGAAACGTTGCGTTATGCCCGATGCGCCGCGCCTTTCGGCCGCGAATGCGGGAGCCGCCGGACGACCTCCGGCATCGCGACGCCGAGAAGCACCAGCACGACGCCGGCCCACTGCAGGACGCTCACCGATTCGTGCAGGACGACGGCGGACAGCATGACGGCGACCGGGAGCTCCGAAGCGCCGAGCACGGCGGCCATCCCTTCGCCGACGTGAGGCACGCCGGCCGCGAACAGCACGGGCGGGATGAAGGCGCCGAACAAGCCGAGCAAGAAGCCGAACAGCAGCAGCGGACCCCAGATCAGGCCGTTAAACAAGAAGGCCGGCGGAAACAGGACGAATACGAGAATCAGGCCGCCGGTGATCATCCAGGCGCTGCGATAGGCCGGCTCCGCGGACGGAACGGCTTTGCCGCTGAACAGGACGAACATCGTATAGCTGACGGCCGCCGACAGGCCCAACGCGGCGCCGAGCGCATCGAAGTTCGCCAGGCCGTGATCCAGAATGCCAGCCGCCATCAGCGTGCCGCCGAAGAGAACGGCGAGCGTAATCAGCATCAGATTGCTTGGCCGCTTGCGCCGGCGCAAAGCGTCGACCAGCACGCCCATCCACGTGAACTGGAACAGCAGGATGATCGCGAGCGAATTCGGAATATAGCGCAGCGATTGGTAATACAGCAGGCCCGTCAGCGCCGTCGGCATGCCCGCCGCCATCAGCAGCAGCCGCTGCTTCCACGACAGAGCGGGACGCGCCGGCGCGGCCGAACGGCCGCCCTCTCCTAAGCCGACGGCGTTGCGCCGTTTGCGGATGGCGGTCCGCTTCGTAGCCGCGGCCAGCAGCCAGGACAGCACGAAGCCGACCAGCAGCTGCGAGCCCACGACCTCGCCAAGCTCGTAACCGCGTCCGTACGCCTTGACGACGATGGTGGACAGAATGCCGTAGCTGACGGCGCCGAGGAACACCGCGATCGCGTATTTCATATCGAATTTCATAGCTATAATCTCTCCTTCCCAAGCCGGGCAGCAGGCGGCGGTTAATAAAGCCGTACGCACAAAAAACTTCCTAACCGCAAATATGAAGTCATCCGGGGATGAATCCATATTCGTAGTTAGGAAGTTACGGCTTCCTGTAGAAACCCTCGCCCTGCTGCGAGGCTATACGAACGATCCGAGCTGCTGCGAACTCAACATCGAAATCTTACATGACAAGTGAGCCACTGTCAACCGTTAATTCGCCCGTCTTGGCTCAAGTCAGCTTGCCGAAGTCGCCGCGCATGATCGTGCGGACATGCCCCGCCCATTTTCCGTTTGCCGGGCAGTACTTGCGCGCGACCTTCTCGATCGTCGTATAGCCCCGTTCCACGTAATTATCGTTGATCAGCTTGCCGAACTTTTTGACGCTGTCCCCTTTCGTGGCGAAGCTGAACGCCATCGCGTGCGCATTGCCGGTGACCGCGTTCAAACCGAACAGATTGTTCTTGGTCTTGGCCAGCTTGCTCTTGCCGTTGCCGCTCTCGAGCTTCATGACCGCGATCGTGAAGAACGCGTTGATGCCGTAATCCCGCTCCACGGCGAGGATGGCGTCCTCGAGGCCTTGATTCTCCAGTTTCGTTCCTTTGAGCAATTGGGAGATGTGCGCCTTCGTCAGCCCGGAATCGGACATGACCTTGGAAGACGGCTTCATGGGATCGCCGGAGGATGCGGATAACGGAGCGGCCGATTGCGCGGACACTTCGGACTTCGCTTTTGCTTGTGCTGGGGCATGCGCCGATTTCGCCGCTTCCGATGACGCGGACGAAGCGGCGGGAGCCGGCTCGGGAACCGCGGTTGCGGCGGGATCGATCGGGGCAGCGTAGCGGCCGTTGACGTAGCCGCCGCCCTTCAGCGCGAGCCAGCCGGCGGCGGTCGCGCCGACGACGTCGAGGCGCGTGTCTTGCTTCACTTCGCGGACAATATCGGCATCGGCGCTTGGCAGCGCGCGAACGTTCAGATAATAGGAGGTGACGCGATATGTACGGATGGAGGGAGCGGCTGCCGGAGCGATCGGTTTCTTGAGAGCGGCTGCCGTCTGTATATGAACCGTGGCCGAAGCTTTGGGGATGACCGTCGCGGGTTGAAAGAGCGACTTGGGCTGATCCGGCGCTACCGGCGCCGCGATCCTGGAAGCCGGCGCGGCCGACGCCGTGCCGTGCCATTGCGGGAAGCCGTACGCCATGTCGGCGGATCGGGCGCTTCCTTCATTCGTCAATAGGTTAAACGAGAAGAACAGAGACGCGAGAAGCGCCGCGATCATCAAATAAGCCACTGCATTCCACTGGATACTCCGGGTCATGACTTGCACCTCTTCCTTGGATTTTTAGGGGCCTTTCCGATATGAGTCTGATTGTAAAGGCTGTCTAACGAGAAGCATGTCAAAGCTTCTGTACGAATCGTATGAACTTTTGTCGACGGACATGCCTCTTCTGGCGAAATAAAAAGAAGCCTGATTGCTCAGGCTTCGAAAATGAGAAATTTCCAATGTTTTTTCGGTTTCTTCTTCAATTCGCCAAACCCGCGTCGGGATAGCGTTTTCGGGCTTTGTAGCCGTCCTCGTAGCCGTGGTAATAGGCCGCGCGTTCCTCGCCTTGCTTCCAGCAGATTAGAATTTCCTCACCATTGAGCACCGAAGGAAAATCGATCAGCCCCGGATTGATCATTTTAAGCAAGACGCCCTTGCGCTCGAAGTTGCCGATGGCCAGCTCCACTTCCATCCGCATGAACTCCAGCTGGGTCTCGAGCTCGAAGAACGGATCCGACGTTTCCGGACCTTCGGGCAGCGTGCCTTCCCTGCGCTGCTTCGTCAATTGATGAAGCAGCTCGAACTTCATTTCGAATTGCTGCGTGAGCAGCTGCAGCTTGATCAAGTCTTCCTGGAGCTCGGGCAGAAGCGCGTTCGCTTCTTCGATCGTAAACGTAACCGGCTTCATGTGTAGACATCCACTCCTCTACAGCCAGTTTACTGCAATTCGGCACAAAACGCCATTTGGACGAAGGTCCCGCGCGGCCCGGTCCCGCGAACGAAAAAAGGCCGGAGGCTCCCCTTGCGGGAGCCTCCGGCCGTGCGTGCGGTCAAGCGGATTACACCTTCGCGAGCGGCGAATAGCCGGCTGCTTCGTAGATCATTTCCGACAATTTCACGACCTTCAGCGCGAATTCGCCCGGAACGAGCACCTCGTGACGGCCCAGGATCGCGTCCGCGAAGCTCTTGTCCTGGTTCGTGGTCGCCTGCGGCAGCTCGGGCACGACCGGCTCCTGCTTCCACCGGCGCAGCGTGATTTTGCCGTTGTCGTAGAAGATGCCGCCCGTCTCGCCGCAGAAGACGAACGTCTCGTGCCAGCACGGCGAGTTGCCGACCAGGTTCAAGCCGGCGACCGCCCCTTCGGCGAACTTGATCGACGTGAAGGTGTCGATCTCGACCGGCGTGCCGTGCAGTTGGAGCTGCGGGGACACCTCGACCGGCGTGAGGTCCGTCGTCCACAGCAGCACGTCGATGATGTGGCTGCCGGAATCCATCAGGAAGCCGCCGCCGGACAAGGACGGATCTTGGCGCCACGAGCCGCTCGTGCCCTGCTTCCATTCTTGGTACAGCGAGGCGGTGACGGACGTCAGCTTGCCGATTTCGCCGCTTGCGATGGCATTCCGAATATACAGAAACTCAGGCTGGAAATGGCGCTGATACGACACCTGCAGCAGCTTGCCCGAATCCGCCGCGATCTGGATGAGCTGCGCGGCTTCGACCGACGAGCACGTCATCGGCTTCTCCAGCATCACGTGCAGACCCCTCCGCAGCGCGGCGCTCGCCTGCTCGAAATGAAGCGTATGCGGGGAGCAAATGACGACGGCGTCGACTTCGCCGCTGTCCAGCAGCTCCCGGTAATCCGTATACGTCTTGACGCCTTCGAGCGCCTGGTTCGCGATGAACCGGTCGCGGTTCTCCGCGCTCGTGTCCGCGAGCGCCGTGATCTTGACCTCGGGCAGTTCCTTCAGCTGGCGCGCATGCCAGCCGGCGATGCCGCCCGTTCCGATGATCCCCATGCGAATTGCGTTCAACTGCTTCGCCTCCTGATGAGATTGAAATTGGCTCTATCTCCATAAAAGTAGCACAATCGGCAAGCGCTACCAATCCAATATCGCGCCAACCTGCGGCCGCGCGCATCCCAAAAATCGCAATGTTTGGCGAATGGGATTGTAGGCAAAGCTAAGCAAGGAACACGACTACACGGAGCTGCAAACAGGAGGATGATTACCGATTATGAAACACGCACGTTTGTTAAAAGGCACGGCGGCCGTCGCGCTGCTTGCCGGACTCGCGGCCGTCAGCCCGCTTCGGGCGCTCGCGAGCGATCATCACGAAACGCAATCCCAGACGGTGACGGTGAAGATCATCGACGCGAAAGGCGAATCCATCGGCTCCGCCACGCTCATGCAGAAGGACGATCAGGTGCTCGTGCGCGTCGAAGCGAGCAAGCTGACGCCGGGCGAGCACGGCCTTCATTTCCACGAGACGGGCAAATGCGAGGCGCCGGCCTTCACGTCGGCAGGCGCGCACTTCAACCCGGCCGCGAGAATGCACGGCTTCAATAATCCGAAGGGCTTCCACAACGGCGACCTCCCGAACCTGAAGGTCGACGCCGCCGGCAACGCGAAAGCCGAATTCGAAACCAAGGTCGTGACGCTTGCGAAGGGGCAGCCGAATTCGCTGCTGAAGGACGGCGGCACGGCGCTCGTCATTCACGACAAAGCGGACGACTACGTTACCGACCCGTCGGGCAACTCCGGCGACCGGATCGCATGCGGGGTCATTCAATAATAGCGAGGCGCTTCGACGAAACCATGGCCGGGAAAACCTCCCGCCATGGTTTCTTTCGTTTACACGCCCGCGCAAATCCGGTACATTGGTAGAGTTGCGTTTCGCGCGTCATGGCTATAGATGAAGAGAGAAATTCGAAGACGAAGGAGCACGGAGAGACATGAGCAACGGCGTTATCACGAAGGAACGGTCGCCCTGGGTCAAGGCGCTGGATTTGACCCCCCATCCGGAGGGCGGCTGGTATAAAGAATTATGGAAGGCCGACTTCACGATTCCGCGGGAGGTGCTCGGGGAGCCGTATTCCGGCGATCGCGCCGCGGCGTCCTCCATTTATTTCGTCCTGCACCCGGACGAATTCTCCGAATGGCATACCGTGCTGTCGGACGAGCTGTGGCTCTGGCATGCCGGCAGCCCGCTGCTGCTGACGCTCGGGGGGACGGGCGAGCACCCCGCGACCGAGGAAGAAATCGTCGTCGGACCCGATATCGCGAACGGCCAGCGCCCGCAAGCGCTCGTTCCCGCGAAGGCCTGGCAGATGGCGAAGCCGCTCGGCGACGAGCCCGTGCTCGTGTCCTGCGTGGTGGCGCCGGGCTTTCATTACGACGATTTCCGGTTGATCGCCCGTTAACAGAACCTTAATATAGAAGAAAAGGAATCGTAATCGCCAACCAGGCAGATGCTGGTTGGTTTTTTCTTATTGTCAACCCCGGTTTCATGAATACTTTCTCATTTATTTCTAAGAAACCGGCTTTTCTCCATGGCAGGCAAGGACTTCCGTTTACATTGGTAAGTGGTGGAAAGTTTCGGCGTGTTATAGTCGGTTTAGGACATGACAATGACAGCCAAGACAACCACAAACTTACCGCCAGGAGGAAGTCTTCCTATGATTAATTTGCCATCCCGCTTCGCCAAACGCGCGCTTACGCTGACCTTGGGCCTTTCCATCGCCTTCACGGGCGCATTAACCCTCACGCCGCACACGACGCACGCCGCGACGGCTTCGTCCGCGTCCAAAACGTCGCTGGCCGCCAAAATCGAAGCCACGGGCATGAAATATTTGGGCAAGCCGTACAAATTCGGCGCGAAATCCGGCATTACCAGCGCGTTCGACTGCTCGTCCTTCACGCAGTACATCTTCAAGAAGAACGGCATCAGCCTGCCGCGTTCGTCCCAGCAGCAAGCGAAGGTCGGCGTGAAAGTATCCAAGAGCGCGCTGAAGCCCGGCGATCTCGTCTTCTCCGACACGAACGGCGACGGCGTCATCAACCACGTCAGCCTGTACATCGGCAACGGCAAGCTGCTGCATACGTACCGGGTCGGCATCGGCGTAACCGTCTCGACGTTCAAAGGCAGCGCGTGGGACCGCCACTTCGTCACGGCGCGGCGCGTCATTAAGTAAAGACTTCTATAAATACGGTAATCGCGGAGGCCCCAGCCTCCGCTTTTTTGCGCGGATGGGCAAGCGTAGAGACCTGTCAATTCGCCGTCCCATACACTATGGTAGCAAGCGGCGATCCGCTATCAGGAGGCATGGGCGATGAAACTCGACATTGGCTGCGGCGCGCATAAGCGCCCCGATTACTACGGCATCGACCGCATCGCGATGCCCGGCGTCAACTGGGTCGGCGACTTGAACGGCACGCTGCCGTTCCCGGACGATTCCGTCGACGACATCGCGGTATGCCGCATGCTGCCGTACGCGAACGACTTGGAAGCCGCGCTCGCGGAGCTCTACCGGATCGGCCGGCACGGGACCGTCCTGACCTTGCTCTGCCCGTACGCGCATCACTTCCGCCACGGCGCCAACCCGTATTTGAAACACCGCTTCGACGAGCATACGCCCCGTTATTTGACCCCCCGCTTCATGCAGCCCGAGGATGGGCTGCGCTGCCCCCCGATCGCGCCTTACGATTACGTTCCTCCGCTCCCTTACGACTTCCGCTTGCTTCGCATGGAGCTGTTCTACGAGCCGGCCTTCTCCCCGCCGCTGTACGAGCCGGAAGAGCTCGAGCTGCTCAAGGAGCTGCAGGCGAACGTCGTGGACGAAATCCTGTACCGCTTCGTCATCGTCAAGGATGTCCTGCCCGACGACGAGTGGCGGCGCCTCTGCCGGCTGGAACCGTCCGAGCCGCACGCCGTCCTGCAACTGCGAAATCGACAAGTCGCTGCCGATTAACGCCTCATAGGCAGGCGGGGACCCGCATATGCTCCTATAGTGCAATCCGCGAGATTGGCACATAGGGGGTGAGAAACATTCCTCTCGTAGTTCGGGCTGCCGTGAACATGACCGGCGCCATTACCTTTACGGGCAACACGCTCGGCCTCAGCCGCTCGACGACGGAAGGCGTTCCCGGCACCCAAGACAGCATCGGCGCGTTCGTCACGACCAATACGACCTCCCGATTCGGCACCTACCCGTTCGGGACGACGAACAACTACGTGGTCAACAACGCGTCCGCGAATCTCGTCATGCCCGCAGGCAGCTCCGTCGTCTACGCGGAGCTGATCTGGGGCGGCACGTACGTCGTGCCGGGCGTCAATCTATCGTCCGCCATCAACAATCCCGTCACGCTCACGCTGCCGAACAGCGCCACCTTCAGCGTCACGCCCGATCCCGCCACCGCCAACACGTACGACCTGAACTCGGGCTCGCTCGGCTATACCCGTTCCGCCAACGTCACCTCGCTGATTCAGCAGGGCGGCGCGGGGACGTACAACGTCGGCGGCGTCGTCGGCACGATCACGGTGACCGATCCGACCGTCAACCATGCGGGCTGGACGCTCGGCGTGATTTACGCCAACCCGTCCTTGCCGTTTCGGAACATGTCGCTGCGCGCGGGCGCCGTACTCATTCAAGCCGATTCGGGACCGGTCAATACGACGATCACGGGCTTTGCCACGCCGACTTCGGGCGCGCTCGGCGCCAGAGCCTTGCTCAGCGCGCAGGAAGGCGACGCCAACCGCTCGGGCGACCAGGCGCTGCTCGGTCCGACCACGGGTTCGCTCGTCGCGCTGTCGGGACCGAACAACTTCGCCAACAACTTCTTCGCGTCGCAGATCAACAATGACGCGGGCCAGCTCGACACGACGGGCACGTTCGGCACGCGCAACCAGACGAACGGCGCGCCGGGCAGCAACATCATCGGCGGCCGGCAGGGCTGGGACATCACGAACGTCGACGTCTCCTCCCGGTTCGTCAACAACCAGTCGTCCGCCGTCCTCCAGCTGACGACGTCCGGCGACGCGTACGTCGTCAACGGCGTCGCCATTCAGGTCAACATCAATTCGCCGTCGGTAGGCGTGACGAAGAGCGCGAACGTGGCCGGAACGGTCATCGGGGACCAGATTACGTACACGGTCACGGTCAGCAACACCGGCACCGCCAACGCGGCGAACGTCGTCGTCAGCGATTCGCTGCCGGCGGGTTCTGCCTTCGTCGCGGGCAGCGTCACCGTCGCGGGCATCCCGCGTCCGCAGGCCAGCATTACGGCGGGCGTCGCCATCGGGACGCTGGCGCTCAACAGCTCGGTCACGCTTACATATCGAGCCAGCGTCACGTCCCTGCCCGCTTCCGGGCAAATCTCGAACCAAGCGAAAGCCGCGTTCACGTTCCAAAGCGTCGCCGGCGGCGACACCATCAGCGGCGTCATCCCGTCGAATACGGTGAATACGCCCGTTTACGCGCCGGTCCTGAACATGACCAAGACCGCCAGCACCGCGAACGCGTCCGTCGGCTCCACGGTCACGTACACGGTCGTGATCGCCAACTCCGGCACGATCGCGGCGACCACCACCTTCACGGACAACATTCCGGCCGGCAGCACGTTCGTGGCGAACAGCCTGACCGTGAACGGCGTCGCGCAGCCGGGGGCCAATCCGGCGACGGGCGTCAACATCGGCGCGGTGCCCGCGGGCGGATCGCGGACGGTCACGTTCCAAGTGCTCGTGAATAGCCTGCCTTCGCCGCCGCAGCTGACCGACCAGGCGACCGCGGCGTACACGTACAATCCGCCGGACGGCAGGACGCTGAGCGGCTCCGCGGCGTCCAACACGTTGACGATTCCCGTCTCGCTGCCGAGCGTCAATTCGGCGAAGAGCTCGAACCGCGCGAACACGACCATCGGCGACACGGTCACCTTCACGACCGTCGTGTCCAATACCGGCGTGGCCGCCGTCACGGACGCCGTGTTCAATGATCCCATTCCCGCCGGATCGAGCTTCGTTTCCGGCACCGTGGCCGTCGACGGAGCCTCCCGGCCGAGCGCGTCGCCGGCAGCCGGCATCTCGCTCGGCACGATCGCCGCGGGAAGCTCCGTGTCGGTCGTCTTCCAGGTGCTCGTCACGTCGATTCCCAATCCGGCCCAAATCAGCAACCGCTCCTCCACGACCTACAACTCCGGCACGTTCAGCGGCATTTCGTTGTCGAACACGGTCAACGTCCCGGCCGCCGCGCCGGCCATCGCCGCGCAAAAGACGGCCAGCCTCACGCAGGCGACCTTGGGCGACACGATTACCTATACGTTCGCGATTCAGAACACCGGCAATTACGCCGCGCTGCTGACGCTGACCGATCCGCTGCCCGCGGGCACGGCCTACGTGGCAGGCAGCATCGCCGTCAACGGTTCGCCGCGGCCGGGCCAGACGCCGCAGACCGGCATATCGGTCGGCGTTCTCGCCGCCGGCGGCTCCGCGACCGTCGCCTTCTCGGTGCTGCTCCAGTCGCTGCCGAGTCCGCCGAACCTCGTGAACCAGGGCACGGTCTCGTATGCGTACACGCTGCCCGACAACCGGACGTTCAACGGCAGCGTCGCATCCAACCCGGTTTCGATTTCCGCGTCGGCGCCGAACGTGACGATCGTCAAGTCCGCCAGCGAGCCGGACGCCGCCGTTGGGGACATCGTCACGTATACGCTTCTCGCGGCCAACAACGGCTTCGAACCGGTCAGCCAGGTCATCGTGTCGGACCCGATTCCGGCCGGCTCGCAGCTCGTCGGCGGCAGCGTGCTCGTCAACGGCGCGCCGGCCGCGGGCGCGAATCCCGCGTCGGGCGTCGCCGTCGGCACGCTCGCGCCGGGCGCCTCCGTAACGGTGTCCTTCCAGGTCGCCGTCGTCTCCGTCCCCGCCGGCGGCGCGCTCAGCAATCGCGGCGCGGTCGGGTTCACGTCCGGCGCGTTCACGGGCACATCGTTTACCGACACGATCTTCATCCCGGTCTTCCAGCCCGTCATCACGGTTCAGAAGAGCGCGAGCCGGGCGGCGACGACGCCCGGCGATACCGTCGTCTACACGCTGCAGGTGCAGAACGCGGGCAACATCTCCGTCGAGGCCAACCTGACGGACAACATTCCGGCCGGCACGGTCTTCGTCGAGAACTCCGTGCTGCTGAACGGGGCGCCCCAGCCCGGCACGACGCCGCCGACCGGCATTCCGATCTTCACGGTCTCCCCGGGCGGCTCGGCCGTCGTCACCTTCGAGGTCGCCGTCGTCTCGCTGCCGAATCCGCAGCAGCTCGCGAATCAAGGCAACGCGACGTTCGCGTACACGCTGCCGAGCGGCCGAATCGTGAACGGAAGCTCGCCGTCGAACATCGTCACGATTCCCGTCTCCGCGCCGAACGTCCCGGTCGTGCTCAGCACGATCGCCATCGACGCCGTCACCGGCGATAACGTCCCGTATACCGCCGTCGTGACGAACAACGGCCTCGCGACCGTCAACAACGTCGTCTTCGTGGCCCCTCCGATTCCTGGCACCACCTTCGTTCCCGGCAGCGTGACAGTGAACGGAGCGGCAAGGCCCCAGGCGGATCCGACCGCCGGCATTCTGATCGGTTCCTTGGCGCCAGGCGCCTCTGCGACCGTGACCTATGAGGTGAATATTAGCATGCCTGTTTCCGATCAGATTCTCAATCAGTCGACGGTCAGCTTCACGTCGGGCACCTTTGCCGCCACGTCGTCGTCCAACGTCACGACGACGCCGATCACGCAGCCCGTCATCGGCGTAGTGAAGACCGCTAACACGGCGAACGCGACCGTCGGCGATACCGTGACGTTCACGATCGCCGTCGGCAACACGGGCAATCTGCCCGCGAACGTCACCGTGACCGACACGGTACCGCCGACCACGACCTTCGTGGCCAATAGCGTTATCGTGAACGGCAACCCGCAGCCGGGCGCGACGCCGACCGGGGGCATCGACGCGGGCACGGTCAATCCCGGCGCCACGGTGTTCGTCACGTTCTCCGTCGTCATCGATTCGCTGCCGACACCGCAGTTCCTCGTCAACCAAGCGACGGCGACGTACACCTTCACGCCGCCCGACGGCCGGCTGCTGACGCGATCGCAGCTGTCCAACACGCTGTCGATTTCGGTCACGTCGCCGAACGTCCAAGTCGCGAAATCGTCGACGATGACGGCCGTCTCGATCGGCGACGTCATTCCGTACACGGCGGTGGTCTCGAACAGCGGCATCGCGCCCATCGCCAACGCGGTCTTCATCGACGCGATTCCCGCCGGCACGGTACTCGTGCCGAACAGCGTGACGGTGAACGGCATCGTCGTGCCGGGGGGCAACCCGGCGGCGGGCGTCTCGATCGGCACGATTCCGAGCGGCGGCAGCGCGACGGTGACGTACTCGCTGACCGTCGTCACCGTGCCGGCGCCGCCGACGATCACGAACACGGCGACGGTTTCCTTCACGTCCGGCGCCTTTTCGGGCCTCGCGTTCTCGAACACCGTGAACATTCCCGTCTTCCAGCCGGTCATCGGCGTCGTGAAGTCGGCGAACACGACGAACGCGACCGTCGGCGACACGGTCGTCTACACATTCAACGTCTCCAATGCCGGCAACTACGTTGCGCTGACGACCTTGACCGACACGATCGATCCGGCCGTATCCTTCGTGCCGAACAGCGTCATCGTGAACGGCGCCCCGCAGCCGGGCGCGGATCCCGTCGCGGGCATCCCGCTGAACGTCATCGCGCCGGGCACGACGACCGTCGTCACCTTCTCGGTCGTCGTTAATTCGCTGCCGGCGAACCAGCAGCTGTCCAACCAAGCGACCGCCTCGTATGCCTACACGCTGCCGGACAACCGGACGTTGACCGGCTCGGCGTTGTCGAACACGCTGTCGTTCCCGGTATCGACGCCGGACGTCCTCGTCGTGAAGAGCACGGCGAACACGGCGCTCACGATCGGAGATACGCTGACGTACACCACCGTCGTCACCAACGGCGGCATCGCGCCCGTCGACAACGTCATCTTCTCCGATCCCATTCCGCAGGGGACGTCCTTCCTGGCGGGCAGCGTCACGATCAACGGCGTTTCGCAGCCGGGCGCCAATCCCGCAGCCGGCTTCTCGCTCGGCTCCATACCGGCGGGCGGCTCGGTGACGGTCTCGTTCAGCGTCACCGTCAACGCCGTGCCCGACAGCCAGGCGGTCAGCAACCGCTCGTCGATCAGCTTCACGTCCGGCGCGTTCTCGGCCGTCACGTTCTCGAATACCGTGACGACGCCCGTCTACCATCCGGTCATTACGCTCGTCAAGAGCTCGCTTACGCCGATCGCCAGCGTCGGCTCCAACATCACCTATTCCGTCGTCACCAGCAACACCGGCAATTATCCCGCGACGGTAACGATCTCCGACAACGTGCCCGCCGGCACCTCGTTCGTTCCGAACAGCGTCGTCGTAGACGGCGCGCCGCAAGCCGGCGCCGATCCGTCCGTCGGCTTCAGCATCGGCATTGTGGCGCCCGGCACCAGCGTAACCACGACGTTCAACTTCCTGATCGAATCCCTGCCGGCCACGCAGCAGCTGATCGACCAGGCGACGGGCAACTACCTCTATACCCTGCCGGATACGCGCTCGTTCTCGCAGACGTCGCAGTCCAACATTTTGCAGGTTCCGGTCAGCTCGCCGAACGTGACGGTCGCGAAGAGCACGACCGCGACGGATGCCGTCATCGGCGACATCGTCCCGTATTCCATCCTGATCACGAACGTGGGCATCGCCGCCGTGAACAGCGCCGTGCTGAGCGACATCGTGCCGGCGGGCACGTCGTTCGTGCCGAACAGCGTCACCGTCGGCGGCGTGCCGTTGCCGGGGGCGGATCCGGGCGTCGGCTTCCCGATCGGCGCCATCGCGCCGAGCACGTCCGTGACGGTGACGTTCAACATCGTCGTCAATTCGCTGCCGGCCAGCGGCCTGATCAGCAACCTCGCGACGGTCAGCTTCACGTCCGGCGCCTTCTCCGGCACGAGCCAATCGAATACGCTCACGACGCCGGTCTTCAATCCGGTCATCGGCGTGCTGAAGAGCGCCAGCACCGCCAACGCCACCGTCGGCGACACGATCACGTACTCGCTCGACGTCACCAACACCGGCAATCTCGTGGCCGACGTCACCGTCGTGGAGCCGATTCCGACCGGCGCGGCCTTCGTGCCGAACAGCGTCACCGTCGGCGGCGTGCCGGTGCCGGGCGCCGATCCGACGACCGGCATCCCGATCGGTCCCGTGCAGCCGGGCGCGACGGTGCACGTCATCATCACGCTGCAGGTCACGGTCGACGCCCTGCCGTCGCCGCAGCAGCTGTCCAACACGGCGACCGCGAACTATTCCTTCTCGCCGCCGGACGGACGGACGCTGTTCGGCTCGGTGCAATCGAACACGGTCATCATCCCGGTCTCCTCGCCGAACGTGACCGCCGTCAAATCGACCGATGCCATCGACGCCGTCAGCGGCGACACGATCACGTACACGATCGTCGTCACGAACAACGGCATCTCGCCGGTCGATAACGTCGTCGTCGTCGACCCCGTGCCGGCGGGCGTCACGTTCATCGCGGGCAGCGTGACCGTGAACGGCGTGACGCAGCCGAACGCGAATCCGAACACCGGCATCCAGGTCGGCACGATCGCCGCGGGCGCCGCCGCGACGGTCACGTTCCAGGTGCTCGTGCAATGATCGAGAACGACAGCCTGCCGATGACGATCCGCAACCAGTCGGTCGTTTCCTTCGACTCCGGCTCGGCTGCCGGCTTCGCCTATTCCAACGTCGTCAATACCGTCGTGAACGGCCCCGTGATCGGCATCGCCAAGACGCCCGATACGGCGCAGGCGGGACTGTCGCTTCCGCTGACGTTCCGCCTCGCGGTCACGAACACGGGCAACCGTTCCGCGAACGTAACCGTGTACGACACGCCCCCGTCCGGCACCGTCTTCGTCGCCAACAGCATCCTCGTCAACGGAGCGCCCGTTCCCGGCATTACGCCGCGAACGGGCATTCCGCTAGGCGAAGTCGGTCCGGGCAGCGTGCAATCGATCGTGTTTCAATTGATCGTGACCTCGGTGCCCGCGTCGGGCCGAATCGAGAACCAGGCGCGCGCCGATTATTCGTTCGTGACCTTGGACCACCGGACGATTACCGGCTCGGCGCTCTCGAACGTCGCGTCGGTGCCCGTGACCGGCCTTGCCGTCACGCTAAGCAAGAGCGTTTCCAATGCCGTGACGTTCGTCGGGGACATGATCGGGTATTCCGTCCTCGCGGCCAACGAAGGCTCCGACGGCATCGCGCAGGCCGTGCTGTACGACCCGCTTCCGGACGGAACGGCGTTCGTGCCCGGCAGCGTGACCGTGAACGGCGTCCGCAGCCCGTCATCGTCCCCGGCGGCCGGGATCGCGCTCGGCACGATCGAGCCGGGCTCCTCCAAGCTCGTCACGTTCAACGCCGTCGTGCTCGACGTGCCGGTGCAGACGCGGCTGACCAACCGGGCGCGGCTGGCGTTCCGATACGGCCAATACGAGCAATCCGTGGAATCCGGCAGCGTTACGGTCGTCGTTTCCGGCCCGTCGCTGACGGCCGTCCTCGCCGTCGCTCCGGTTCTGGCGACGATCGGCGACAAGCTCGCCTATTCGCTGACGATCGCGAACGCGGGAACGCTGGAGACCAGCGTCACGGTGAAGGATTTGATTCCGGCGGGGACCTCCTACCTCGCGGGCACCGCCGCCTTGAACGGCCGTCCGCTGCCGAACGCGGATCCCGCGACGGGCATCGCGCTCGGCTCGCTGGTGCCCGGCCAGACGTTCGTCCTGACGTTCGACGTCGCCGTCACGCGCGAGGTGCTGCAGCCGGCGTTGTCCCAGATCGCCAACCGCGCGATCGTCGATTACGCGTTCGGGCTGCCAAGCGGCCTCGCCGTTACGGACACGATGCTCTCCAACGCCGCGGTGACGGAGCTCGTCTACCCGTACATCGGCGCGACGCTGGACGCCGACCCGCATCTCGTCGAAGCCGGCGGAAGCTTCCTGGCCATCGTCCGCGTCGCGAACGCGGGCAATTACCCCGCTTCCGTCATCCTGCGGGATTTCGTGCCGCGCGAGACGGGGCTCGAGCCGGGCAGCGTGCTCGTCGACGGCCGGCCCGTCTCCGGCGCGACGGCCGACGGCATCCCGGTCGGTACGCTCGCCGCGGGCGGCGCGGCCTCGGTCACGTACGTGCTTCGCGTCGCGCGCCATCCGCTGCAAAGCCGGATTCGCTTCCGCGTCCGCGCCGCGTACGACTATTACGTGAACGAACGAAGCCGCGATTCCGCGGCCTTCTCCAACGAAACGGAGGTCCGCGTCGAGGCGGACGAAGAATGAACGCACGCCAACGAAGCGCGGCGCATCCCGGATGGGAGCGCCGCGCTTCGTTTTGCTGTTTTGCTGTTTTGCTGCTTTGCTGCTTTGCTGTTTGGCTGCTTTGCTGTTTGGCTGCTTTGCTGCTTGGCTATTTTTATGCTTTTTTGCAATTGCTTCTTATGCCGCTAGAACGTTAAGCCCGATACACGTAAGGATCCTTCGGCTTGTCGATCCCTTTCCAGGTCTTGACGTCGAGCACGGGGAGCGTCTGCTTGAACGGCTGGTAGAATTCCGCTCCCAGCTTGCCTTCGACGCGGACCCACTGATCGTTCGAGAACGGCGCGCCTTCCGGGAAACGGACCAGCATGCCGAACACGCCGGAATCGGCCACGCAGTGGATGAAGCCGAAGCGGAAGACGAAGTACTGGTTGCCTTGGGTCTGATCGCCCTTGTAAATAAATCCGTCGAAGCTGACCGTCCGCCCGATGAACGCGTCGGGGTAATTGTAGAGCGCCTCCAGCCCCTTCAGGAAGTTGGCGTCGGTCAGATGAACGTCCTTCGTCCCCAGAAAATCGTCCAATTCCTTCTTCGACGCTTTGGCGTACCCCGTCTTGCCGTAGAAGACGCTCGTGTCCGGCTTGAGAAACTGATGGAAGCCGGGATTGTCGGCGGAGACGTTGAAATCCGGGAACGAGAACCCCTTCGCCTTCACGAAGCTGGAATCGAGCGTCTGCACGGGGAGGCAAAACCCGGTCAGCAGCGGGAAAATCAAGATGCCGTAGCCCACGTACCGCTTCCACCGGATCGGCGATTCATGCGAATGGCCGACGTGATCGCGGCCGTGCGCGCGGTCGTGACCGTCATGCTCGCGGTCGTGATGGTTGTGGCCGCCATGAGCGCGGTCACGACGGTCGTGATGGTCGTCATGAGCGTCGCTATTATGGTCATGACCGTGGTGGTCGTGATGACCGCCGTGACCGTCACGAGCGCGGTCATGGCCATGCCCCGCGCTGCCGTCAAGCGCCGCTGGCCGACCGTCGGCCGGCTCCGCGGAGATCGCCGCCGCGGCCGCGGCTTTCCGTTTGGCCGCCTCGCGTTCTTTGACGTAGAGCCGGACGAACTCGAAGACGAACAGCACGCCGAGCAGCGCGATGGCGCTCTCCGACAAGTACGCGTACTTGGTGTTGATGTATTTGTTCAGGTTGCCGTTCATGTGCATCATCAGGAACATGCATGCGAACCCGGCGAGCAGGTAGAGTCGGATCATCCCAGCAGCCTCCCCACGAGCAGCGACGCGCCGAGCGTGCAGGCGGCGACGAGCCCGATCAGGACGAGCACGAACCGGCCGCGGAACACGCCGAGCAGCATCAGCGTATTTTTGATGTCGATCATCGGGCCGAAGACGAGAAACGCCGACAGCGCGCCGATCGGGAACGTGCTGCGGAACGACGACGCGATGAACGCGTCCGCCTCCGAGCACAGCGACATGACGAACGCGAGGCCGATCATGACGAGCGACGCCGTCACCGGATTGCCCCCGAGCTTCAAGAGCGAAGCGGTCGGGATGAACGTCTGCATGGAGGCCGCGATGAACGCGCCGAGCACCAGATATTTGCCGACGGAGAAGAACTCGTCGACCGCGTGCAGCATGACGTCGTACAGACGGCGAAGCAGCGGCGCGGGAACCGGCCGAGGACCGACCGCCGGCGTCTCGAGGCCGGCCGCCGTCTCCAGCGCGGCGACGTCCTCGCGCAGGCGCATCGGCAGCTTCGGGTAGAGAAACGAGAGCGCGATCGCCGTGACGTAGGCGACGACGATCGCGGAGCCGCCGCGCACGAGCACCATCCGCCAATCGTTGCCGAAAGCGATGTACGTTGCGAACAGCACGACGGGATTAATAATCGGGCCCGTCAGCATGAACGCGATGCCCGCGTGCAGCGGGACGCCCTTGCGCAGCAGCCTGCGCGTAATCGGCACGATGCCGCATTCGCAGGCCGGGAACAGCAGGCCGACGCCGCAGCCGAGCAGCGAAGCCGCGAACCGGTTGCGCGGCATGACGCGCGCGATCCACCGCTCCGACAGGAACGTCTGGATGAGTCCCGACACGATGACGCCGAGCAGAATGAACGGAATCGCTTCCATGATCATGCTCAGAAAAATCGTATTCAGTTGCAAAAATGTAACCACGTCTTCCCTCCGGCACGTAAGTCCCCTACTCTATCTACTTGCTCCATTATCTATCATTCGTCCGGCAAAAGCCAATGACGCTTTCCGGCTTTCTGGGCGGCAAGCGGGCAAGCGGATTTTGCACCGCGACAGCGGCTGCGGTATTCTGTTAGAATGGAAGCGACATTTGCAGCGGAGGTTACGGACGTGGACTACATCGTACTCGACATCGAATTCAACGGGCGAAAATTCGCCAGCGACCTGCCGATGGAGGTCATTGAGATCGGCGCGGTCCGGCTGGACGCGGAGCTCCGGCAGACCGGCCAATTCTCGGCGCTGGTCAAACCGGTTTATTTCGCCAAGCTGAACGACTTTATTCAGAAGAAAACCGGCATTCCGCAGGAGGGCATCGACGCCGCGGAGGGATTCCCCGCCGTCGTCGGGGAATTTTTGGCCTGGCTTGGGCCGAGCGAGCGGTTTCGGATCATTACGTGGGGCGGCGAGGACATGAAGCGGATCGTCTTCGATACGCGGATGCACGGCTTGGACGACGCGTACTGGCTCGGGGTCGATTATTTCGATTTGCTCAAAGGCTACATTCGGCATAAAGGCGTCACCAACGACGTCAGCGTGGAGAACGCGCTGGCCGACCTCGGCATCAGCGGCGACGACAATCGGGCGCATCGCGCGCTCGACGACGCCCGCATGACGGCGGAAATTTTCCGGGCGGTGTTCCCGCATCTCGACTTCTCGCGGATCCAGCGGTACGTGGACGTCTATTCCAACGCCAAGGAACGCAAGCTGGTCAAGAACGCGACCCGGATTCTGGCGGCGCAGAAGCTCGCGGCGACGTGGCCGCTCGTCGTCGAGCACGTGCTGAAGGGGAAGGTCGACATCGAGGACGCGCGCAAAATGGCGGAGCTCGAGGCGGTGTTCGAAGCCGAGCTCGCCAGGCCGAAGCGCAAGCCCCGCCCGGCGGCAGCCGAAGCGCCGGCCGCGGCGGAGACGCCGGCGGGCCGGCCGGAAGACGGCGGCGCCGAATCCTAAAGGGCTAGGCGCCGCGGCGGTCAACCGCGCGCCTGACCGGCCCTCGCCGCTTCAATCTCCCGCCTAATTCAAGCCGCGTCAGCGATCCGGCAACGATCCGTGGGATTCCCGTACCGCCGTTACGGCGGCTTCCGGTAATCCGACGGATATTTGCCGTACGTCTCCGTGAACAGCTTCGTGAAATGCCGCGTGCTGAAATACCCGACCGCTTCGGCGATCTGCTTCACCTGCAGCCGGGTGCCGAGCAGCAGCTCCTCCGCCTTCCCCATGCGCAGCCGGGTCAAGTACTTCATGAACGTCACGCCCGTCCGCTTATGGAACAGCGTGCTGAGGTAGCTGGGCGACACGTTCAGCAGGTCGGCGATCTGACCGATGCCGACCTCCTCCGCGTAATGCTGCTCGACGTAGCGCAGCACCTGCGCCACGGGGTCGACCCGCTCGGCTTCCTTGGATTGGCGCTCGCGCAGCGCGCGTTCCCCGTACGCCTTGAGCGCCCGCGGCACGCCGCCGATTTCTCCGCCGTCCGCCAAGCCGAGCCCCGGCAGGACATGCCGCATGTACCGCAGCAGCGACCGTTTCTCCGCCTCGCCGCTCTCGCTTTCCCACGCCGCCCAAGACGGCTCCAGCTCCGCGATCGCGTTCTGCGCGTTCAAATACCGCCCGTCGCGCAGCAATTCCAGCGCCGCGGCCAACTGCCGGCCGAGCGACTCCAGCCCCCGCTTTTCCGCCAGGCCGTTCAGCTCCGCGTAATCGACCGTTCCGCCGAACCCGCGGAAGATCCGCAAGTCGCGCAGCTGCTGCAGCCGCGCAAGCCGCGCGCTCAGCTCCTTGAAGCCGCGGCATTCGCCCGTCGTCAGCACGGTGACCGCCTCCTCCGCCCCGCTCGCGCGGGCGGCGAGTCCGAAGACGGCGCCGAAGAATTCCGCGACCTGCCGCCCCCCTTCCTCCTGACCGCGCGCCTGCTCCCACGCGCCGACCGCGGCCAGCTCCCCGCCGGGCAAAGGCACGACCGCGAGCCGGACGCCGCAGTGCGCATGCGTCCGCACGCATTCCGTCAAGGCGCGGTAAAACGCCCCGTGCGCCGCGGCGCGGTCCGGACCGCCCGCCGGGCGGTCCGGCTCGAAGACGGCGCCCCGGAACCGCCCCGTATAGAAGATCCCGTCCCGTTCCTCCGCCTGCACGGACAGCAGCCCGTTGATCAGCGCGGACAGGTTGCTGCCGAACCGTTCGTTATGCAGCAGCAGCATGTCCCGGCCGTCCTTGTACGTGGCGAAGAGCGCCCGCTCCAGCTCCTCCGAGCGGACCGGCTTCAGCATGTATTCCGAGGCGCCGAGCTTAAGCGCTTCCTGCGCGTAGCGGAAATCGGAATAGCCGCTCAGGATGATCCATTTCGTCAGCGGCGACGCCTTCCTGCCTTCGCGGATCGCGTCGAGGCCGCTCATCTCCGGCATGCGGACGTCCACGATGGCGACGTTCGGCCGATGCTCGGCGAGCAGCCGCAGCAGCTCCCCGCCGTTCGTCGCCTCGCCGGCGACCGTCCAGGCGGCGTCCATTTCTCCGATCATGCTCTTGATCGCGTAACGTACGGGATATTCGTCGTCGGCTATGACCAGCTTCATCCGATCGCCACATCCTTTGCCGGAATTCGAATGGTGATGCGCGTGCCTTCCCCGGGCGCGGAGACGACCTCCAAGGTCGCCCGCTCGTACGCGAGCCGCAGCCGCTCGCGCACGTTCGACAAGCCGACGCCCTCCCGGCTTTGCCGCGGATCGAACCCGACGCCGTCGTCCGTCACGGCGATGACGAGCTCGGGCTCGCCGGACGGTCCCGCCGCCTCCAGTCCGGCGCCGATGCGCAGCAAGCAGGGGCGCTTGCTCGGCTCGATGCCGTGAAGGACCGCGTTCTCGACGAGCGGCTGGAGCAGCAGCTTCGGCAGCAGCATCGGATAGACCTCCGGCGCGGCGTCGACGTCGAGCGCCATCTTGTCCGCGAAGCGCATCCGCTGCAGCTCGCCGTACTGCTCGACGAACGCCAGCTCGTCCTGCAGGCGAGCGCGGTCGCCCGTCTCCAGCGTGTAGCGCAGCAAGCCGCTCAGCGACAAAATCGCCCGCTCGAGCAGCGCGCTCTGCCCCGCGCGGTTCAAGCCGATGAACCCGTTCAGCGTGTTGTACAGAAAATGCGGCTGGATCTGCGATTGCAGCGCCCGGTACTCCGCGTCGCGCCGGCCGAGGACGGCGCGGAATTCGCGGTCGATCAGCTCGCCGAGCCGGCTGATCATCGTGTTCAGGCTCGCGCCCAGCTGCGCCACCTCGTCGTTGCCCTTCACCGGATAGCACGCTCCGAGATCGCCGCGCTGCACGCGCTTCATCGTCTGAATCATCCGCTTGAACGGCGTCACCATCCAGCGCGACACCGCGGTGTACAGAATGACGGCGACGACGAGGCCGCCGGCCGCGAAGCCGGCGCCGACCGCGTAGACGCGCTGCAGCTTGTGCCGGACGGCCGATTCGGGGAACAGCACGTAGAGCCCCCACTGGGAACGCGAGACCGTCTTGCTGACGACGCCGTAATCGCCGGCCGCCGCGTGCACGACGCCGAGTCCGCGCGCCAGCTGACGCCGCGCGCCGTCGTCGACGGGCGCGCTGGCGTAGATCAGCTTGCCCTTGTCGTCGAGAATGGCGGCGAGCGCGCCGTTCTTGAGTCCGACGCCCGTGATCATCCGTTCGATCGCGACCGTGTCCGCGTCCGCCATGATGACGCCGAGCGGGCGCCGGGAATCGGGATCCTTGATCAGCCGGGCGACCGAAAACACGGTGGCGCGCGCGCCGCTCAGGTAATCCTGGTCGTGCACGCTGATGAACGCCACGTTGCCGTCCGCCCGCAGCGCTTGGATATACCAGTCCTGCTTGCTGAACGGGAAGCGCGCCGCGGCGCCGTTCGGATTGCCGGCATACGAGGCGTAGACCGAGCCGTCCATCGGCAGGAGGATCGTGCCGAGAATGTCTTTGCGGGTGTTTTTGAGCGCGTTCGGCAGGGTCGTGGACAGCGTCTGTCCGGCCTCGTACTGCTCGAACGGGGTGAGCAGGTTCCAGCCGTAGGTCGATTTCAGCTTCAGCGCGCGCATGACGTCGTCGTAGAAATACGGGGTGACCGTCATCCGGTCGAGGTCGTCGAGGTACGTCTCGATATGCGACGTAAGAGCAGCTAAAGTCCCCGCCATTAGCGAGGACTGCTGCTCTTTGATGGACTTGACGTAATAAGCGGGAAGCTCCACGACGATGACGACGATCGGCAGGATGATCGTGAGGAGGAACAACAGCGTCAATTTGAGCCGGATGGATCGTCTCATGGGCCGCGCGTTCGCCTCCTACCCTTTGATCGCGCCGGAAGCCAAGCCCGAGATGAAGTACCGCTGCAGGAACAGGTACAGCACGATCATGGGCAGCGCCCCCATGAGCGAACCGGCGGCGACCCAGCCGATGTTGCTGTTGTATTGGCCGAAGAAGGCGGCCAGCGCGACCGTGATCGTCCGCGTGTGCGGATGCTGCAGGAAGAAGACCGAGAACTGGTAATCGTTCCACACGGCGACGCCGGTCAGGATGACGACCGTCGCCGTGATCGGCTTGAGGAGCGGCAGCAGGATCCGGTAGAACAGGCCGAGCCGCCCCGCGCCGTCGATCATCGCCGCCTCGTCCAGCTCGCGGGGAATCGTGCCGATGAAGCCGGTGTACAGGAAGATCGTCATCGGCAGGTTGAAGGTGACGAACAGCAGGATGATGCCCCAATACTGGTTCATGCCGCCGATGTCGACCATGAATTTATAGAGCGGCACGAGGATGGTGAGCGGCGGCACGATGAGCGCCGAGACGAACACGGCGTAGACGAACTTGTTCCAGCGCGTCTGGAACCGCGCGAGCGGGTACGCGGCGACGCTGCCGACGACGATGATCAGCGCGACGGACACGATCGTCACGATCAGGTTGCTGCGGAACGCCGACGGCAGGTTCGCTTCCTGCCAGGCGTTCTTGAAGTTGTCCGCGTACATGTAGCCGGGCATGACCCACTTCGAGCTTAAGTCGTCGGCCGCCTTGAACGAGGTCGTCAGCAAAATGTAGAACGGCAGGATATGCACGAGGCAGATCAGGAGCGACAGGGCCGTCGGCCACGGGTTGCGTTTGCGTCGCATCAGGCGTGAACCTCCCTTCTCCGGAGCAGGAACAAGGCGACGATGCTGACGACCGAGATCATGACGAACATCAGGATGCCGATCGTGGCGGCGTAGCCGGCGTCTTCGCGGCCGAAGTAGAGCAGATACATGATCGAGGACATCGACGCGGACGCGTAACCCGGACCGCTGTTCGTCATCGCGACGATGACGTCGAACAGCTTCAGGCCGCCGATCAGATTCAGCACCATGCTGACCGTCAGGGACGGCGCGATCAGGGGCCACGTCACGTGGCGGAACCGGCTGATGGCCGTGGCGCCGTCGATCGTCGCCGCCTCGTAATAATCCTTCGGAATGGTTTGCAGGCCGGCCAGGAAGAGCACCATCGCGATGCCCAGGTATTGGTAGGTGTTGACGAACGTGATGATCCAGCTGTTGACATCCTTGTCGCCGAGCAGATTCGACGGCTCGTCCTGGAACAGCAGCAGGATGTCGTTGATCGCTCCGCCGTCGTATTGGAAGAAGAAATACCAGATGTAGCCCATGATGAGCGAGCTGATGATGACCGGCAGGTAAATGACGGTCCGCACGACGCCGCGCGTCCGGATGTTCATGTTGAGGAAGAGCGCGTACGCGAGCCCGATGACGTTCTGCAGGAAGGCGCTGCCGACGCCGTAGATGACCGTGTTCCGGATGACCCGGCCCATGTCGGGATCGCTGAAGATCCGCTTGTAGTTGGAGCCGCCGATCCATTTGTAGTCCTGATTGTAGCCGTCCCAGTTCGTGAACGAGATCTGCACGCCTTTAATGAACGGGTAGAAGATGAACACCGCGAACAGAATCAACGCGGGCACGTAAAGCAGGTTCAGCCATGCGCTGCTGCGCCTCCGTTTGCCGGATGACCGCAGCGGCGGCGCGGACGGGCGGACGGCTTGCGCCGCCGGTGTTTGGTTTGCCATGCGCTCCCCTCCATCCGGATTCGTGATTGCGGGCAGGGCGCGATTCTTCGCGCCCTGCCCCGGATTGCCGTTATTGATTGCGCAGCCGGTCGTATTCCTGCTTCATCTTGTCGGCGAACTGCGCCGGCGAGACGTCCCCGGCGACGAGCGCCGTGCCGGTCTTGCACATGACGTCCCACATGCCGTTCGGGAGATAGACGCGGTCGAAGTACGGGAAGACGCGCACGTCCTTGAACTGCTCGTAGTAGGTCGTGAATTCGTGTTCCGACGGGATGTCCTTCAGCCCCGGCGGCAGCTTCGTCGCGTTGGCGATCTTGGACATGTTCTCCGGCCGCGCGAAGAATTCGATCAGCTTCTTCGATTCCGCCAGGTGCTTGCCGTCTTTCCATGCGCCCATCGTGTAACGCTCGCCGCCGGAGAACGTCGGCGAATCGCCGTCCACCATCGTCGTGAGCGGCATGATGCCGATCTTGACGTCCTTGTTCACTTTGTACACTTCGTCCGCGAACGACGGCGCGCCGAACACGAACGCCACCTTGCCCTGCGCGAAGCGCTGCGGCATGTCCGTGTATTTCGCGGTGAGCACGTCCTTGTTGATGTAGCCCTTCTTCTGCATGTCGAGCAGCTTCTGCGCGAGCGGCGTCCACTTCTTCCAGTCGAACGAGCCGTCGAGCAGCGTCGCCGCGTCGTTCGTCGACGGGCTGATGTACTGGGAGGTCGCGTACAGGTCGAGGAACCCGCCGATCATGCCGTTGTCGATGCCGGACATGAAGAACGGCGTCACCGCTCCCTTGCTCTCCGTCTTCAGCTTCTCGGCGGCGTCCATCAGCTCCGCGAACGTCGTCGGCGGCTTGATGCCGTACTGCTCGAGCAGGCCGGCGTTGTAGGAGATGCCGTCCTTCGCCTCGCTCAGCACCAGCGCTTCGACTTTGCCGTTCTTGTCGGTGACGACCGGCTTGATCGTATCCGTCAAGTTGGCCGCCCACGGCTCGTCTTTCATATCCGCCAGGTAGTTGCCGTAACGGATGACCGCCCAGCCGTGCGTGTCGAAGACGTCCGGCAGGTCGTTCGCCGCCATTTTGACCTTCAGGATGTTCTCGTACTCCGCGCCGGGAAATTGGAATTCGACCTGGATGTTCGGGTTTTCCTTCGTGAAATCGGCGGCGATCGACTTCATCATGTCCTGGTTCTTCAGCTCGCCGATCGTGCTGTACACCGTCAGGCGGACTTTCTCCCCGCCGTCCGTCTTGGCCGGCTCGGCCGAGTCGTCGGTCTTCGGCGCGTTGCCGCCGTCGTTCGCGGCGGTGCCGGAGTCGTTCGTGCCGGAGCCCGAATCGTTCGCGCCGTTCGCGCCGTTGCCGCTGCCGGAACGCTGCGAGCAGCCCGCGAGCACGGCCGAGATGATCAGCAGGACCGCGACGGCGGTTATCCACGTCTTTCTCATCCTTGGAATCCTCCCTGTATCGTCGTTATTTGGCAACCTTTGCCTCGTTCTTATCCTAGCATTATTGACAGCGCTTTCATATGATCCAAATGTTCACCCGGCGCGCTCATTTTTTCGGTCGCGGCGTTTTTCGTTAATCGGGATCCGTGCAGCCGCCGGCTTCGGCGCGGATACGGCGCGAACCCGCCGCTCGCCGAATTCGCCTTTCTCGTGTTTCGATTCGCGCCGCCCTTTTCCCTTTGCCGTTACGAAAATGTCATGCAAGCTTTAACGAATTTTAACTTGCGCGGCGACGTTCGCGAGCGCGTTGCCTTCCGACGGGACAAAAAAACGGCCGCGGGAAATCCCCGATCGGATTTTCCGCGGCCGTCCGTATGTGGTTATCAGGCCGTTTTGTCATTGAGTTACATTCACGATCCATTTCTTTACTTCGTTCACGGTTTCATTCACGGTTTCATGCACGATTTCATGCCGGATTTCCGTCAGCGACTCCTTCACGATTCCATTTAATCTTCTCTTCAGGCTTCGTGCTTTATTTCGGCGCTTCGAGCTCGCTCTCCGTCACCCAGCGATGATCGGTCACCCGGGCTCCGCCGGTCGTCGGATCATAATCGACGCTATAGACCGTCGTCCGCTCGGCCGTGTCGATCGTGGCCGTCGCGCCTTTCATGCCCTTCATATGGCCGGCCTCCAAGACGACCTCGTCCCCGGGCTTGTACGGCTTGTCCCCGGCGTCTTTGATTTCCTCCTGGACGACCCACTTATGGCCGCTTACTTTCGCGCCGCCCGTCGTCGGCGCATACGACACGGCGTACGCGGTCGTCTCGTAAGCGCCGGCGATCGTGGCCGCCGCTCCCTTCATGCCGGGCATGTGATCGGCGAGCAGCGTCGCCTTGTCCCCGACCTTGAAGGCCGGATGGCCCGCCGGCTTCAGACCTGCCGGAATCTCGCCCGGGCTTGCATGATTCATGGCTCCCATTTCCGCGTCGGTCATGCCGTCATGCGCGTTCATGCTCGCGTTCTTGCTCGCCGAATCGTTTCCGCAGGCGCTCAAGGCCAGCATCAGCGCGGCGGCGGCGGACAGCAGCATGGCATTTTTCTTCATCGGTTACAGCTCCTTTGCTTCTCGCATTACGATTGACGTTCGTGCGCTTCGGAAAGCTCCGTTCGGCGAGTTCGGGCTGCAGGCGGCCTCGCGCCGCGGCATGCGGCGCATCCGGTCACGGCTTCGCCCGCTGCAGCCGCAGCGCGTTCAGCACGACCGACACCGAGCTCAGCGCCATCGCCGCGCCCGCGACCCACGGGGCCAGCAGCCCGATCGCGGCGATCGGAATGCCGAGCGTGTTGTAGCCGAGCGCCCAGAACAGGTTTTGCCGAATGTTGGCCATCGTCTTGCGGCTCATCGCGATCGCGTCCGCGATGCTCGTCAGCTCGCCGCGCATCAACGTCACGTCCGCGGCTTCGATGGCGATGTCCGCACCCGTGCCGATGGCGATCCCCACGTCCGCGGTCGCGAGCGCGGGGGCGTCGTTGACGCCGTCGCCCGCCATGGCGACCTTCTTGCCCTGCGCCTGCAGCCGCTTGACCGCCGCGGCTTTGCCCTCCGGCAGCACTTCGGCGAGCACCTCGCCGATCCCGGCCTGCCGCGCGATCGCTTCCGCCGTCCGCCGGTTATCGCCGGTCATCATGATTACGTCGAGCCCCATGTCCTTCAGCCGCGCGACCGCCGCGGCCGACGACTCCTTGATCGTGTCGGCGACCGCGATAAGGCCGGCATATTCGCCTCCGATCGCGACGAGCATCGCCGTCTTGCCTTCCGTCTCGTACCGCTCCATGGCCGGTTCGGCCTGCGCGTAGCCGACGCCTTCGCGCTCAAGCAGCTTGCGGGTACCGACGAGCACCGGCTTGCCTTCGACGACGGCGCGGACGCCGTAGCCCGGGACGGCCTCGAACCGCTCCGCCGAGGCCAGCGGGACGCCTCTCGCTTCGATGCCCGCCACGATCGCCTCCGCGAGCGGATGCTCCGACGCGCGTTCGGCCGCGCCGACGTACCGGAGCGCTTCGGCTTCCGCCATTCCCTCGATCAGGACATCGGTCAGCTCCGGCTTTCCTTTCGTCACCGTGCCCGTCTTGTCGAGCACGATGACCTGCACGCCCTGCATGGCCTCCAAATGCTCGCCGCCCTTGAACAGGATGCCGAACTCGGCCGCCCGTCCCGATCCGGCCATGATGGACGTCGGGGTGGCGAGGCCGAGGGCGCACGGGCAGGCGATGACCAGCACCGCGATCGCCTTCTCCAGCGCCGAAGCGAAATCGCCCGGGGCGACGAGGAACTCCCAGATCAAAAAGGTCAGCGCGGCAAGGCCGACGACGATGGGCACGAAGATGCCGGAGATCGCGTCCGCGACGCGCTGGATCGGCGCTTTCGAGCCTTGCGCGTCTTCGACTGCCTTGATGATGCGGGCGAGCGCGGTATCCTTTCCGACCTTCAACGCCTTCATTCGCAGCGCGCCGTAGCGGTTCACCGTCGCGCCGAAGACGCCGTCGCCCGGCTCCTTCTCCACGGGCAGGCTCTCGCCGGTCAGCATCGATTCGTCGACCGCGGACCGGCCTTCAAGCACCACGCCGTCGACCGGAATCTTCTCGCCCGGCTTGACGAGCACGACATCGCCGGCGACGACGTCCTCCAAGGGAACGGCCATTTCCCGGCCGTCCCGGACGACGAGCGCCGTCTTGGCCTGCAAGCCCATCAGCTTCTTGATGGCTTCGGACGTCCGTCCTTTGGCGAGCGTCTCGAACCATTTGCCGAGCAGGATCAACGTGATCAGAATGGCGCTCGTCTCGAAATACAGCTCCGGCGCATGCATGGCATGCGGCGCGGCGGCCCATTCCAGCGTGAGATACAGGCTATAGAAGTACGCGGCGGACGTGCCGAGCGCGACGAGTACGTCCATATTGGCGCTTCGGTTGCGGAGCGCCTTGTACGCCCCGGCATAGAACGGCGCCCCGATCGCGAGCTGCACGGGCGTTGCCAGCCCGAGCTGCACCCACGGATTCATGAGGAACGCGGGCAGGTAGATCCACGACGCGAACGAGAAATGGCCGACCATGGCCCACAGCAGCGGAAGCGACAGGACAGCCGATACGATCAGCCGCGCCTGTTTGCTCCGAAGCTCGCGCCGCTTGCGATCGTCGCCGGTCCCGGCTTCTTCCTTGCGGATCGCCCGATAGCCGAGCTGCTCCACTTTGCGGATCATGTCCGGCACCGACACTTCGGCGCCGTTGTACGTCACGTGCGCCGTTTCCAGCGCGAAGTTGACCGAGGCGCCGGATACGCCCGGAAGCCGGCTCAGCCCCTTCTCGATCCGGTTCGCGCAGGCCGCGCACGTCATGCCCTCCAGCCGGAAATCGGCTTCTTCCTTCACGGTGCCGTACCCCAGGCTCGCGATGCGCTTCTCCATATCGGCTACGGCCACCTTGCTCGGATCGAAGGTCACCGAAGCCTGCTCCAGCGCGAAATTCACGTTCGCGCGGTCCACGCCCTCGAGCTTGCCGAGGCCCTTCTCGATCCGGTTCGCGCAGGCCGCGCACGTCATGCCCGCGATTTGCAGCGTGGTCTGCCGCTGATCGGCCGACTGTTCTTCCATAATCGTTCACCTCGCTATTGCGACTTCTTGTCTAATTTGCGTATCCATCGTTCCTTGCGCCATTCTTCATCACAATACCCTCTGGGGGTATATTTGAAGCCAAAAAAGGGGCGCCGGAACCGGCGCGGGAAGGGGCCGCCCGGCAGCCCCGTTACTTCGCGACGTCGTAGCCTTGGTCTTCGATCGCTTCCTTGATCGCGGCCAGCGACACTTTGGCGTCGTCGTATTCGACGGCGACGGAACCGGAAGCCAGATCGACCTTCCCGGCGGCGCCGGCTTTCGCCACCGCGCCTTCCACGGCTTGCACGCAGTGATTGCAGGACATGCCTTCGACTTTCAACGTAACGGATTGCATGGATAATCGCTCCTCGCTTATTTGATTAATTTATTCATCGTGCTCATGAGTTCCTTGACGACGTCGTGATCGCCTTCCTGAATGCGCTCGATGACGCAGCTGTTCAAGTGATGCTCCAGCAGCAGCTTCCCCACGCTGTTCAAGGCCGACTGGACCGCCGCGATCTGGTTCAGCACGTCGTCGCAATAGGTGTCCCGCTCGATCATGCCCTTCAGCCCGCGGATTTGGCCCTCGATGCGGTTCAGGCGGGAAGTCAAATTGCTCTTCGCCTTGTCGGAATGATGGCTCTTCCGCTCCGCGCCGCCCGTATGGCAGTGTTCCCCAAGGTCGTTAGGATCGGTTTGTTCCATCGTCCCGCCTCCTTTGCTTTTATCATACAATACCCCCCTAGAGTATATCAAGAGGGTCATGAACATTTTTTTCGCGGCGGCGACGCCGAGCGGCCCGGCTTCCCGTTTCGAAGCCAGGCCTCGCGTCTACTTCGCGCGTGTTTCGAAGAAGGCCGCGATCCGGCGCTCCAGCTCTTCTCTTCCGCGTTCGAATTGCAGCCGCCGATGCCCGTTCGCGCCGGACGGATGCGGGAATCCCCACAGCACGCGGCGTTCGTCGATCCGGCGTTCGTCCGCCAGCCGCCTGAACATCTCTTCCACCGTCCGGCCGAGCGGGACGATCAAAGGCGGACCGTCGAACAGCCCAAGCTCGCTCGACATCGCTTCTTTCGCCATTCGCCGCAGCGGCTCGCACCGAGATAAGCCGGGCCGGTGGCCGTCGTAATTGCGGCCGCCGACGAATGCCGGATACCGCAGCAGCGACGTCGTATGCAGCAGCGAGTCGTCTTCCTCGAACAGGCTTCGGGCGTCGGGGAGCCCGGCATGCGCGGACAGCCTCAGCTCGTCCAGCATGCCCAGCAGGTTGTCGCGCATCGGGCCGGCGAACCGCGCCGCCCGCTTCGCTTTCCTGCATGCCGCTTCCGGCGAATCGCCTTCCGCGATCGCCCGTTTCGCCGTTCTGATCGCGATTTCCATCTGCCGCCAACCCGGCGTGATGCCGACGATCATGACGCGCGCCTGCGGATTGACGATCTCGTTATGCGGCGCGTAGTACACCTCGATCGGCCCTTCCCGGGCGACGAGGAGCTCCGGCACGAGCAGGTCGCCGGGTTCGTAGCTTTCGCGCGGCGGCAAAGCCGCGATGGCGGCCGCGTACCGGCTGTACAATGGCTGCGCGATCCACATGCCGTAATCTTCCCTTCCCGCGCCGCCCCGCGAAGCACAGCAAGCCGCGGCCCGCTCACAGCAGGTTCGCCGTGAATTCCAGCTCGCGCGCGACGCGCTCCCAAATCATGTCGGTAATCATGCGCAGATTCGAGCCCCGTTCCGGATGCACGAACGGTGCTTCCTTGCGAAAGTAATGCTGATGGCCGCCGATCGTCGCGATCGGCAGGATATGCATCGGCGCGTATTTGCGGCGGTTCCAGTACGGTAAGCCGTACCGGCTGCGGCTGAATCCTCCCCAGCTGCCGATGCGCGTAATGAAATCGGCGCATTCGCCCTTCTCGTTGACCGCGACGACGTAATGCACCTTGCCGGCATGCTCCTTCCGGATCGGCAGCCGGGGCGAGCCGACCTGCACGACGCGCCAATCCGGAATCGTGCCGTCCCGGCTGAGCAGCACCGCCGTCTGGTAGGCGGCGACCCCGCCGCCGCTGTGCCCGATGAACAGGACGGGACGCCCGGACGACAGCTGGCGCACCTGATCGGCCACCGCCCTGGCCCCGATCTGCACCGACTTGCCGAGCCGCGACAGATCGCCGCGGACTTTCAGCAGCTGGCGGTAAAAATTTTGCGTATGGTCGCCGTACGGATACAGCTCGCGGATGCGCGGGATTTTCCCGGATTCCGCGTAACGACGCTGCAAGTCCTTCACGCATTCCGCGAAGATCGTCCGCGACGAACCGACGCCGGCCATGAAATAAATATCCCATTCGAACATCGCTTCTGCCTGCATGCCCATCACCGTCCCGTTGGATCGCCGAATGCTGGCCGGTTCGGCGTTTCATGCCCCTTAGTATGCGGCGATGAATACGGTCACATGCACGGTTGCAAACGGTTACTACATCGTATTCTGGGCGTTCCTTCTGCGTTTCTGGATTTCGTGCATGCCGAGGATGACCGCGACCCATTCGTACGCTCCGACGGCGTCGTCGTACGTTGCGAGGGCGTAGGCCGACGCTTCGAAGAAGCCGCTGACCTTGACAAATTCCGCGGCCGGATTCCCGCTCTCGTCCGCGATCCGGTACTCCTGCGAGAACGCGCCCGCTTCGATCTCGTATACCCCCCGGCCGTATGCCTCGTATTCGAAGCGCTTCGTCAGGAACGACATGCGCGCCCGCAGCTGGCCGACGCTCTCGCCCGAAGGGCCGGATACGCCCCACTTGCCCGACAGCAGCGGGAATCCGCCGCTGTGCGCCAACGAACCGTCCGCGCCGTAGACGTCGAGCCCGGAGCCGAGCAGGCTGCGCAGGTCGACCTCCCCCGCCCGCTCGCCCGCGCCGTTCATGATTTCCGTCACGCCGGCGTTGAAGAAGTTATCGCGAAAATACAGTTTCAAACGCACCGCCTCCTCTAGGGCTCCATACGCTGGCCGCCGCGGGAAAGGTTCAGGTCCGAAAGGTTCAGGTCCGGCCCAGCTCCCGCTTCTTGGCGATCTGCTCGGCGAGCTCCGCGTCCAGCTTGGCGTAGTCGGCGTCCGCCGGCTTCAGCTTGCCGATCTCCCCCAGCAAATACGAGATGCGCGTCGTGACCAGCAGCAGCTCCTCCTCCCGCCGCCGCTCCTCCGCCTGCTTGGACGCCTTCCGGGCTTGCTCATCCTCGCGCGACCCGCGTTCGCCGACGGCTTGCGGACGAGCGTCCGCGTCCCTGTCCGTTCGGCGCTCCGCATACGCCCGGTACCCGCTCTCCCGCCTCCGGACGGCGCCGTCCTCGATGACCAGCAGCTTGCCGCAAAGCTTCTCGATCAAGTAACGGTCGTGGGACACGATAATCAGCGTACCCGCGTAAGTGCCGAGCGTATCCTCGAGCCGCTCGCGGCTCGCCAGGTCCAGATGGTTCGTCGGCTCGTCGAGCACGAGCACGTCCTGTTCCTGCAGGATGAGCTGCGCCAGCTTGATCCGCGTCCGCTCGCCCAGGCTTAGCTGATGCATCGGCTTGGTCAGCATCGCTTCGTCGAAGCCCATGTTGGCAAGCAGCGTTCTTGCTTTGCCGACCTCGGTCCGAAGCGCGAAGGCATCTCCGAGCAGCTCGAGCACCGTGCGGCTGCCATCGAGGTCGTTCACGTCCTGCGTCAGGTAGGCGATGCGGGCCGTGGGCGTGACCCACAGACGGCCCTCGTCGACGGACGCGCGGCCGAGCAGCATGTCGATCAGCGTCGTCTTGCCCGCGCCGTTCGGCCCGATCAGGCCGATCTTCTCGCCGCGCCGGACGTAGAAGGAGCTGTCCGCGAACAGTTGCCGCTCGCCGAACCGCTTGCCGATGCGGGAAGCCTCGATGATTCGGCGGCCGCGCTTGGCGGGATCGTCCCAGCCGAAGGCGACCGTCGCTTCTTCCTTCGGCTTCTTGACGCCCTCGCGTTCGATCTTCTCCAGCCGATGCAGCCGCGACTTGATCTGTTGGTCCATGCGCTTCGCTTTGCCACCGGTAGAACTCCTTGAAGCCGCCCCGGGCCGCGGCCGTCTTGGCGGAATCCCGGTGCGCCTTGGCGGACCAGTTCTTGAGCCGCGCGATTTCCGCTTCGATCTTGCGCTCCTGCTTCCGTTGCTCCTCGTAGCGGTGCAGCCGGCTCGCCGCGCGGCGCGCCTTCTCCTCCCGGTAAAACGTATAATTGCCGGGATATTCGGCAGACTCGCCGTCTTGCAGCTCGATGATCCGGTCGACCGTCGCGTCGAGGAAATACCGGTCGTGCGAGATGACGATCGTTGCGCCCGCGAACGTCCGGAGCTCGCCGATCAGCCAATCGACGCCTTGGAAATCCAAATGGTTCGTCGGCTCGTCGAGCAGCAGGATATCCGGCTTCGTCGACCAGATCTCCGCGAGCGCCAGCTTCGTCTTCTCGCCGCCGCTCAAGCCTTCGAGCCGGCCGGCGCCCCAGTCCTTCACGTTCTTCAGGCCAAGCCGGCTCGACACCTCCAGAAACCGCCGGTTCTCCGGGGCTGCTTCCGTCTCGTCCGTCAAACCGCCGAACGCGTGAACCGTGAACGAGGTCGACTGGCGCAAATACCCGATGCGCAGACCGGGCGCGTGATGGGTCAGCTTGCCGCCGTCCGGCCGCAGCGCGCCGAAGATCAGGTTCGCGAGCGTCGTCTTCCCGGCCCCGTTCATCCCGACGAAGCCGATCCGTTCCCCTTTCGCGATATCCGCGCTCACGCGGTCCAGGACGGCCTTGTCGCCGAAATGCTTTCGTAATTCGCGTATCGTCATCAATGTCATTGCGCATCACCGCTCCGTTTGGTTAGTCGAATGGCTGGCGTGGGCGATGAGTTTCGAAGTCGCGGCTGAGCGGGCCGGCGGCGCAAAAAAAAAGCCGCGGGGCTCCTGCCCGCGGCTGCTGTCGTCGAAATCGGATGCGTCCGAATAAGAATGACCGTACGGAAACGCCGCGCCGAACAAAAGCCGGCATGCGGCGACCGCCAGATCAGCGGAACGCCAAAATAAGCGTGCTTCCCGCAGGAGTCATTCCAGTTAGACACACGTAACCCATTCCGCTTCGCGCCGGGCAAAGCCTCTCTGACCGTTCTATTCGAAAATCATGAACGACAGGGAATTAGGTCCACATGATGGCTAAATGGATACCTCCGATACGGTTAAGTTAAGGTTATTATAGCACGATACGGCATTGAACTTGCAAGTCCAGGTAAAAAGCCGCTTCGTCAGTCGGAATAGCCCGTGAAGTTGAAGCTTTCCGGGCCGACGCGGAACGTGCCGAGCGCCGTGACTTGAACGAAGACGGAATACGCCACGTTGGCGATGTTCGGCGCGTTGAAGTCCGAGCCGGAGAACGAGATGAGCTGCGGGCCGAGCAGGCTGAGGTTCAGGTTGGTCGAAGCGGAGAACACGTTCAAATCCCCGGCGGTCAGTCCTCTCGTTACGAACACCGTCACGTTCGTCGCGACCGGGAGCAGCGGCAGCTGAATCGCGATAACGCCCGCGAATTCGACGCGCGTCAGCGTAGCCGTGCCGCCCGAAAGATCCAGCGTTTGCTGCGCGACCAGGTTCGGAGTGTTGATGACCGAGATCGGGATGGAGATCGAGTTGGCGTAGCTGGCATTCTGGGACGTTTTGGAATCTAGCAGTCTGGCAGGCATAGTTATCACCTCCTTACGCTACTAGATTATGCAAGAGGTCTTCCAGTGATTGGATAAAACGGAAAGGCGCTTTCACAAAAAAACGAAGAAATCCCTTTCCGCCTAAACGGAAAGGGATTAATCCCGGACGGCCGGCGCTCAGCCTTTGTTCGACCGCCAGTCCATTTTGCTGTTGTTCAGCAAGTATTCGAAATCGTTGTCGAGCCGCTTCTGCTCCGCTTTGCGGGCTTCCTCCTGCTGTTTCCGGAGGTCTTCCTGCCGCTTCTCTTCCGCGGATTTCAAGTCCTGCGCCGTCGCCTTCAGCTTGTCGAGCACGTCGGGACGAAGCAGGTCCTTCAGCGTCGCCGCCTTCTCTTCCTTCGCCTGCGCGTTCGATTGCGCGGAGGCCGGGCGATATTTGTCTTTCTTGGCCATGCGATCACCTCGATTATTTCCCATCATTATAGCAGGCGCATCGGATGCCTGCCAAGCGGCGAAGGCCGTCAGCCGGCGAAATCGGTCCGTTCCTCGAACTTCTTCGCCTTCCAGACAGCGGCCGACACGAGCCAAGCCAGCGCGAACAGGCCGACGAGGACATAGCCGAGATCGCCCAGCTCGATGCCGTTCACCCAAGCCGCGAACGGTCCTTGGAGCCGCAGCCGCTCCGACAGGATTTGCAGGATTTCCACCCCGCCGATCAGCAGCGCGGATACGACCGACACGGCCGTCACCGTGACGTTGTAATAGATTTTGCGCAGCGGCGTGTTAAACGCCCAGCGATAGGCCTTCGCCATGAACATGCCGTCGGCCGTGTCGAGCAGGCTCATGCCCGCGGCGAACAGCACCGGCAGCGCCAGGATGCCGAGCACCGATGCCGAGCTTTTCGCGGCGCCGGCGGAGAGCGCCATCAGGCCGACCTCCGTCGCCGTGTCGAAGCCGAGGCCGAACAGAAAGCCGAGCGGGTATGCGTGCCAGCTGCGGCCGATCAGGCGAAACAGCGGCCGGAACAGCCGGGCGAACAGGCCGCGCGACTCCAGCAGCCGCTCCAGCTCCTCGCCGCTCTGGCCGCCGGCGCGCATGCGGCGGAAGATTCCGTACAGGTTGAGCAGGATCATGAAGTTCAACATGCCGATCAGCAGGAGGAAGATGCCGGAGACCGAGGTGCCGATGAGGCCGCCGGCATCCTGCAGCGCGGGCAGGTTCGTTTGGATCCATTTGACCGAACACGCCACGGCGAGCACCATGAGGAACACGACCGACGAATGCCCGAGCGAGAAATAAAAGCCGACGCCGAGCGGGCTTCGCCGCTCCTGCACGAGCTTGCGCACCGTGTTGTCGATGGCGGCGATATGGTCCGCGTCGAAGGCGTGGCGCATGCCGAGCGCGTACGCCAGCAGGCCGAGGCTCCAGAACGCGGCGTCTACCCGCGCGGCGTACGCGAGGGCGGCAAGACCCAGCGCGTGCAGCGCCAGGACGACGGCGACGTACCCGGACCATGATTTGCGGCTTGTCCAGAGCTGCTTGAACATGCTTGGCCTCCTCGATCATGTCACTTAAGCTGACATGAATAGTGTGAGTCCATTATATAAGCAACGCCCGGAAAAAGCTACGCCGAACCGCGCCGCCAACGAAAAAGACCGTCCGCAAGGAACGGTCCCCGGCTCGGGCTTCACGTCCGACCGTCCGCGATCGCCCCGTCCAGCAGCTGCCGGCGGGTCCACATATTCGCGACCGCCGGGTCCTCGTCGGCGCGCAGCTGCTCGTACAGCCGCTTGCGCAGCTCCGCGACGAGTCCGCGGTGCGCCTCCTCCGCGATCAGGTTGACGAGCTCCGCCCCGTCGCGCTCCAGGTCGTACAGTTCGTCCACGTCGGTCAAGTTCCAGACGTATTTCCAGGACGGCGTCCGGATCATGCGCTGCGTATACAAACCGAACTGCTGCCCGTTGTACGACGCTACGACGGCGTCGCGCCACCCGGCGGGCGGCGAGCCGTCCGGCGATGCCAGCAGCGGCGCGAGCGACCTCCCCTGGAACGGGCGGTCCGGCGTCGCCTCGACGCCCGCCAGCTCGAGCACCGTCGGCGCCAGGTCGAGCAGGTTGTACGCGAATGCGCCGCTTCGCGTCCCCGTCCGCTCCGCGCCCGGAAGGCGGATCATGAGCGGCACGCGGACGACGTCGTCGTACAGAATGTAATGCTTGTCGATCATCCGGTGCGAGCCGCACATGTCGCCGTGATCCGCGGTGAAGATCACGACCGTGTCGTTCGCGGCGCCGGACCGCTCGAGCGCGTCCAGCACCCGGCCGACCGCCTCGTCGAGCTGGCTGATGATTCCGTAATACCGGGCGACGATCGGCGCCCAATCCCGCCATTCGTAATCCTGCAAGCCCCAGCTGTACGGCTGCTGCCGCTGAATGTACGGCTTGCCGGCGAACGTCTCGCGGAAGCCGTCCCATTCCGGCACCTCCGCCGGATCGTACAGGTCGGCGAAGCGGCCCGACGGCCGGCAGGGCAGATGCGGCTCCGCGAAATGCAGCGCCAGATGCCACGGCTTATCCTCCGCGCCGAGCCGCTCCATCGTTTCGATCGCCCGCGCGGCGAACCAATGCGTCCCGGCGTCCTCGACCGGAATCGGGTTCGTCTCGCCCAAGAATCCGTTGGCGTACGTCACGTCCGGGTACTTGCCCTTGCGGAAATCGGCATACTCGTGCTCGCCGACGTAGGCATCGTAGCCGAACGCCGTCGGATCGCGATCGGGATTGACGCCCCATTTGCCGAGGAACGCGGTCGCGTACCCGGCCTCCCGGAGCGCCTTCGTCCACGTGAACTGCTCCGGCTGCAGGCAGCCGACCGGCAGGAACGCGTCGTAATTCCACAGCGCGCCGAACGTCTCCGGCCGCCGGCCGTGCAGCATCGACTGCCTGGCCGGCCCGCAGACCGGGATATGGGAATAGGCCTGCGCGAACAGGAAGCTCTGTTCGGCAAGCCGGTCGAGACGGGGCGTACGGACGGGATAGCGGCCGCTGCTGCCGAGGCAATCGTAACGCAGCTGATCGGCCGTGATCAGCAAAATATTCGGCTTGCGGTCGTTCACGCGAAGCAGCTCCTTTCTTCTCAACCCGTCGAGCGGTAATGGCTCGGCGAGCAGCCGACGTGGCGCGCGAACAGCCGGTTGAAGAACGATTGGTCCTCGTAGCCGACCATCGTCGCCACGACGATGACCTTCTCGTCCGTCTCGAGCAGGAGATGCTTCGCCCGTTCGATGCGGATCTCGTGCAGCACCTCGAAGACGCTGCGGTCGTATTCCTCGCGCATGAGCCGGTTCAGCTGCCGGATGCTCGCGTTGAACAGCGAGGCCAGCGACTGGAGCGTGATCTTCTTCTCGTAATTGCGTTCCAGGTAGCCGTGGATCCGCTTGGCGGTCATCTCCCGCTCCAGCTGGCGGGGCGACGGATGCGCGCGCTGCTGCTGCAGTAGCGAATAATACCGGGAGAGCAGCACGAGCAGCTCGATCAGCCGCAGCCGGATGATCGTCTTGTGCCCGGACGGGCGGCCGTTCATCTCGCGGATCATGCCTTCGAGCAGCGCTAGCACGTGCGACGCTTCCTGGCCGTTCAGGTTCACGCGGTGGTTGAACCGCACGTCGTGCGTCAGGAACGGATGCACGTAGAAGTAGTCCATCGAATTCGTGATTTCAAGCTCGGTCAAGAGCGCGTCCGGAATGAAGGACGGCATGAACAGGCAGTTGATGATCTCCATCTGCTCCCCGGGCTCGACCGCGTACGCGTGCGTCTCCCCCGGGTTGATGATGAACACGTCCCCGGCCTGGATGTCGTAACGCGAGCCTTGGAACAAATGCCGGCCGTTGCCGCGCACGACGAAGACCAGCTCGACGAACTCGTGGCCGTGCTCGTCGATGCTGCCTTGGACCGTGCGCGTGATCCAGAACGGAAACTCCGACTTCATGTAGTGGTTGCTGCTCAGGATCGCTTCTCTCATGCGTGACCCACCCTTACGCTCAGTCTGTCCTGCACGGTCTGCCCGTACGGTCGGTTTACCGGTGCTGCTTCCCGGCGGCCGCGCGGTCGAACAGCGCGCGGTCCGGATTGCGCCGCCATGCGTCCCACGTCATGCCGGCGCCGTTCAAGATCTGCTCGATGCGCCGGCGGAACGGCAGCCCGCGGCGCTCGAGCTGCTCCGTCATCGGATCGGGCCGCCCGGCAAGCTTCTTCGCGACGAACGCGTTCAGTTGGCTCTCGAGGGCGTCCGCGATATCGGGCCGCGCGTCCGCCAGGTTCGCGGTCTCGTGCGGATCCTCCTGCAGGTCGTACAGCTCGCACGGCGGCCGGCGGAACGGCCCCGCGTCGTACGTCGCGATGAACTTGTAGCGGTCGTTGCGGATGCCGCGGGCCGCCTGCCAAGCGCATTCGCTGAGATAGATCGTCTCGCGCGTGCCCGCCGCGCGGCCCTCGATGGCCGGCCACAGGCTGCGCCCGTCGAGGCCTTCGGGATCCGCGAGCCGTGCCGCGTCGATGCCCGCCGGCGATTCCCGGCGGACCGCCTCGAGCAGGGTCGGCAGCAGATCCGCCTGCTGCACGAGGCCAGGCACCCGGCGGCCCGGCGCGATCCGCCCCGGCCAGCGCAGAATGACCGGCACGTGGACCGTCGGCTCGTACAGGCCGCAATGGTCCCAATAGATATCGTGCTCCGTCAAGCTTTCGCCGTGGTCGCCGAACAGCACGAGGAGCGTGTCTTCCCGTATGCCTAGCTTCGCCAAATGGTCGTCGAGTTCCTTCAAGCGATCGTCCAAATACCGGATTTCGGCGTCGTACAGCGCGTCGTAGTACGCGGTGTCCGTGACGTTGCCGACCAAATCGTAATGGTGGTGCTTGAAGAACGGGTACGCCGCATGGTTGTAGGCCGGCTCCATGCTCGCGTTCGACGGATCGTACGGATCCCGCCCGGCCTCGTAAAATTCCGGCACGTACGACGCCGGCGGCAAATACGGCGTGTGCGCGTCCCAGTAGTGCAGGAACAGGAAGAAGGATTCGTCCTTGTGCTGCTCCAGCCACGGCATCGCGAGCTCGTTGACTTTCATTCCGTCGATCCAGCGGTTGCCGCCGACCGAATTGATGTAATGGTTGTAGCCGCGGGCGAACCATTCCTTCAGCTGATACAGATTGTCGACCGCCCCGGTCGTGAAGCCGGCGGCGCGCAGCAGGTTCGGCAGCCACTCCACCGACTTCGGCAGATGGGTCAGGTCGGAGCCGTGCGAGATCACGCCGGTCGTCAGGCCGATCTTGCCCGTGAACACGCCCGTATGGGCCACCTCCGTCGGAATGTCCGCCGCGTAGGCCCGCTCGAACAGGACGCCGTCCCGCGCGATCGCGTCCAGATGCGGACTGGTCCGCTTGCCGTAGCCGTACCCGCTTAGCCGCGACGCCCTCAGCGTGTCGAGGGAGACGAGGATGATCTTCATCCTAGATCACTTCCTTCCCGGCCGGAGGCTGGAAACGGTGCTTTCGGTCGAGGTACGCCAGCACGGTGCGGACGTTCTCCTCGAGCGGCACGCTCGCCGTGTTCAACGTAAGCTGCGGGTCCTGCGGCGCTTCGTACGGATCGGATATGCCCGTGAAGCGGCCGATTTCGCCGGCGCGGGCTTTGGCGTAGAGCCCTTTCACGTCCCGCTGCTCGCAGACGTGCAGCGGGCAATCGACGTAGATCTCGACGAAGCCCGGTATGCGCTCTCTCGCGTAATCCCGCATGGCCCGGTACGGGCTGATGGCCGATACCAGCACGTCGACGCCGTTGCGCGCCAGCAGGTTCGCGACGTAGGCGATGCGCGTCACGTTCTCGAACCGGTCCTCCATGCTGAAGCCGAGTCCCTTGCAGATTCCGGCCCGCAGCTCGTCGCCGTCCAGCAGCTCGACCCGCCGCCCGCGCTCGCGCAATTGCCGTTCGACGGCGGCCGCCGTCGTCGTCTTGCCGGCGCCCGACAAGCCGGTGAACCATAATACCGCGCCCTGACTGTTGTACATGTGAACTCTCTCCTTCTCCTGCAGCATCCCTACGAAGGGACTGTAACGGGAGCGCCGCCGAGCCGCTGCGATTGAATGGCGGCCTCGATGACCTCTTGCGCCGCAAGCGCGTCCGCGCCCGATGCCGTGATGTCCGCCGGCTTCACGCCGGCCTGAAGCTCTTCGATGAAGCGGTTGATGCGATGCTCGAACGTGTCGTCGAACCCTTTCATGCCCCCGAAGAGCGGATTGCGCACGACCGTCAGCTCGTCGCTGTCGTGGGGGTAATACGTCATGCTCTCGTAGACGTTGTCGACGACGATCCGGCCCTGATGGCCCGCCACCTCGCAATATTCGATCGGATGCCGCATCGACATGTCGTAGCTGCCGGTCAGATGGCCGACGGCGCCCGAGGCGAATTCCATGTTGACGGACACCGTCGACCACGAACTGCGTCCCGGCGCCTTGGTCATGAACGCCTGCACCCGCTTGATATCGCCCGCGAAATACCGCATGACGTCGATGGAATGCGGATGCAGCGCGCGCATGTGCAGCCACTCCGTGTCCTCCTGCGGATTTTGGATGGTCAGCCGCATGTTGAGGAACAGCAGGGAGCCGAGCTTGCCGGCGTCCACGAGCGCCTTGGCCTTGTGCGCCGCCGGCGTGAACCGGTGGTTCAGGTTGCAGGCGAGCGGGAGGTTCCGCTCCCGGGCGAACGCGACCATCCGGCGCGCTTCCTCGATATCGTTGGAAATCGGCTTCTCCACGAACACGGCTTTGCCCGCTTCCAACGCGATCATCGCCGGCTCGTAGTGATGGCTGCCCTTCTCGACGCCGGCCGTCGCGACGATCACGACGTCGACGCGCTCCCGCGCCAGCAGCTCGCGCAAATCCGTGTATGCCGGCACGGCGTGGAGGCGGCCCGCCGCCTCCGCCCGCTCCGGCATCAGGTCGCACACCGCGGCCAGCGCCGTGCCGGGATGATTCTTGTACGCCTGGCAGTGGATCTTGCCGATATGGTTGACGCCGACGACCGCGACGTTAATCATTGCCGACCGTCTCTTTCTCCTGCTCCTTCTCTTTCTCCTTGTCCTTCGCCTGCAGCGAGCGGGCGTTGACGATCGAGCCGATGTAGAGCGAATTATAGGCCTCTTCCGAGGACGCGAACTGCTTGTTCTGGCCGTGCCAGTTCGTGTTCGTGTAGATCGGGTTCGTCCGGTTCACTTCGCCCTCGCGCTTGCCGATGTAGTCCAGCATGCGGCCGCGCAGGAATTCCACGACCTCGGGCTCCTGCTCCGCCACGTTCGCGTTCTCCTCCGGATCGCGGATCAGGTTGTACAGCTCGACCGCCGGCTTGCCGTGGAAGTCCGGCTCGAGCGCGACGATGAGCTTCCATTCCGGCGTCCGCCAGCCGTGCTTGCGCATCCAGGTGCACTCCGTGATGTACAGCTCGGTCCGCTCCGCGGCGGGATCGGTCTCGCCGTACATGAGCGGCACGAGGTTTTGGCCGTCGTACGGATCGCCGTTCTCCACGCCGAGCAGGCTCAGCACGGTCGGCATGATGTCCGCGATGACGCTGACGCTCCCGACGCGCTTGCCGGCGGGCACGCGGCCCGGAAATTTGAAGATCAGCGGCACGACGAGCGTGCAATCGTACAGGCCGTGGTGGTCGAAGAAGCAGTCGTGCTCGTACAGCGTCTCGCCGTGATCGGCCGTGATGACGACCAGCGTCTCGTCCTCGATGCCCATGTCCTGCAGCTTCGTGAACAGCGCCTGCATGCAGGCGTCCATATACGCCACGGCGCCGTCGTACTGCGCGGTCACGTATTCATGGTCGGTGACGTCTTCGCCGATCCACGATTTCAGGAAATCGCCGAACGGCTTGAAGCCGAAGACCGGCTCCATCGACGGATTCGCCGGATCCTTCTCGTCCTTGCCGTAGAACATCCGGTCGAACGGCAGCGGCGGCAAGTACGGCGAATGCGGATCCATATGGCGCAGGAACAGGAAGAACGGCTTGTCGTCGGCCGCGAGGCGTTCCAGTTCCGGGATCGCGACGTCGTTCAGGTTCTCCGCCTTCGGCGTGCGGCCGGTCGTCTCGTCCGGCACCCACGATTCGTAGTTCAAGTACGTCTGGAAGCCGCGGGACGACGGGTTGCCGGTGAAGCCGACGCAGGTCGTATTGTAGCCGTTCTCCTCCAGCACCTCGGCGAGCGTCTTCACGTGGCCGCCGAGCGGACCCTCGTGGCGCAGCGCCACGACGTCCGTGCCGAAGACGTCGCGCCCCGTCAGCATGGAAGCGTAGGCCGGCGTCGTCGGAATGCTGGGGCTGAAATGCTGCTCGAACAGCGCGCCCTCGGACGCGAGCTTGTCGATGTACGGCGTCGTCAGCCTCCCGTAGCCGTAACCGCTCATATGGTCGCGGCGCAGGCTGTCGATGCCGAACAGGATCAGATTCGGTTTTTTGGCGGACATGATTGTTCCTCCTTGGCGGCGCTTAGCGCGCTCCTAATTGTTTGAGGCAGGCGTTCAGGTACCCGTAGGATTCGGCCGCGACGGCCGTCACCTGTTCGATCGCGTGCTCCGGCGACGCGCCGATCACTTCCAGCACGACCGGACCGTCGTAGCCGGCCCGCACCATCGCCGCGCAGTAGCCGTACAGGTCGATGTCGCCGCGGCCGCATGCCTGCAGCTGAATCGGGCCCGGACCCTGCTCGCGTCCCTTGCAGTCGCGGATGTGGATATGCTTCACGCGTTCGATGACGGCCGGCAGCGCTTCTTCGGCGTTCTCGCCGGAGCGGTGCACGTGGCTCGGATCCATGTCGATGCCGAACGCCGGCGAGGCGATCCGCTCCATGGCCGCGAGCGTCGTCGGCGTGTTGTAGATCGCGTTGCCCACGTGCGCTTTCACGCACAGCGTGATGCCGTGCGACGCCGCGATGTCGGACAGGCGCGCCAGGTTCGCGATGGACGCGTCGAGGTCCGCCTCGACGCCGGATTTGCCGCCCGGCCCGACGTTGACGACGGGGATGCCGATCGCGGCCGCCGCTTGGAACGCCGGGATCAGACGCTCGTCGGCGAGAGACGCGACTTCCATGGACAGGAATTTCAGCCCGTGCTCGCGGACGATCGCCTGCAGCTCTTCCTTCTGCTCCTCCCAGCGGCTCAGGTCCAGATGCTCGCACATGCCCTGGATGGCGGAAATTTCGACGCCGTCGTAGCCGCAGGCCGCGATCAGGCGGGCCGCCTCGGCGAAATCGTAGTTCTTGAACAGGACGGAGTTGACGCCTAATGAAATCATGAACGGATGACCTCCTGGAAATGGGGATGGAAATGGAGATGGAAATCGAAATCGAAATGAAAATGAAAATTGAAATGCGGTTTCGGAGCTGTCTCCGGTCGCTTGCCCCGCCTTGCGGGCCGAGCCGGGCGAGCGGCGCCGCGAAGCGCTCCCGCCCTTGCCGGCCGGCGAAGCTTAGCGCATGAACAGCGGATCGCCGTGCAGCGGCGGCAGCGGATTCGGACGGACGAGCTCGCCGCCCCGTTCGTACGATTCGATGACCGCGAACGTGTATTCCAGCACGGCCAGCGCGTCGCGGCCGTTGGCGCGAAGCTGGTCGCGCGGCACGCCCGCCGACACGTCCTCGAGGAACGCGCGCAGCCGGTTGTTGAAGGTGCGGTCGAAGTTCGTCGTGCCGAAGTCCGTCACTTCCGGCTCCGGCTGCTTGCTGATCGCCGGAATGCCCTTCTCGGCGCGCCAGTAGGACACCTTCTCGACGCAGTTCTCGATGCAGAACGTTCCCTTGGAGCCGGCCATCTCGAGGCTCCACCAGCCGCCGAGGCCGTACGCCGCGTCGCCGCGCTGGCTGAGCAGGTAGCCGACGCCGCCGTTCGCGAATTTCATGTGGATGCTGTTGATCGAGACCATGACGTCCCCGGCGCTGCGGCGGAAGCCCGGCCGGTCGGAGAACGTCTGGATGTGCGTGATGTCGCCGCAGAAGTGGCGGATGACGCTGAACGGATGCGTCAGGAACGCTTTCATGTGGAAGTACGGATGGCCTTTCACTTTCGGGCTGCCGGCCAGGCCGTAATTGTCCACCCCGCCGTTGAAGCCCATCTTGGCCATGCAGTACACGAGCTCGCCGATGTCGCCGTTGTCGACGTACTGCTTCGCCTTGGCCGCCGGCTCCGTGAAGTAGTGGTTCAGGTTGCAGCCGATGTAGACCTTCTGCTTCTCGGCGAACGCGACGAGCTCGCGCGCTTCGCGGACGTCATGGCAGATCGGCTTCTCGATGAGCACGTGCTTGCCGTAGCCGACCGCTTCCATCGCCGGCTCGAAATGCCAGCTCCCGTTGTCGATGCCGCCCGTCGTGATGTCGACGACCTCGATGTCCGGCTCGCGCTCGATCATGTCCTTCAGGCTGTAATACGCCTTGACCCCGTACTTCTCCGCGGCCGCGTCGGCGCGCTCCTTCACGACGTCGCACACCGCGACCAGGTCCGCCAGCTCCTCCTCTTGATAGCAGGCGGCATGCAAATTCCCGATTCCGTTCAATCCGACCAAACCGATTTTTACCGGCATTCTCGTCACTCCCATTCGTGGAATTGGATAGGGTTCAACTCGCAGTAACCGCTATTGCGTTACCAGGCAATTCTTGACCTTCGATTCAGCCCAAAGCTACACGTCATAAACGGCGGCGTCTTCGAGCGCCACCCGCCGGCCTTCCCGCGACGACACGTACGTCGCCAGCACCATGCGCAGGACCGTCCGGCCTTCCTCCGCCGTCGCGATCGGGCCGCGCTCGCCCCGCAGGAAAGCCGCCAGCGGCTCCGCGAGGCCGCGGATGCGCTCGTAATGGCCCGGCGGCGAGGCGATCCCGCTGTCCGCCCACGCGTTCGCTTCCGGATCGAACCGGCGGAGCCCCGCGCCGCCGTCCGGCCTTGGCGCGTTGGCGCTCGGCGCGTCGCCGTAATTCTGCACGACGGTGCCGCGTTCGGCGACGATCTCCGTCGTGTTCTGCGCCGCATGGCACGTGAACGAGCAGCAGATCTCGGCGACGGGGCCGCCGGGATAACGGAAGATCGCGATGCCGTTGTCGCTTGGGATGCGCGGATTGTACAGCGAGGCGATCTCCGCCGTGACGCTCTCCGGCTCGCCGAGCAGCCACAGGATGAAGTCGGCGGCATGCGACGCGTCGTCCGCCCAAATATCGCGGTTGCTGGCCGGATCGACGTGCCACGTATCCGCGAAGCCCGCGTTCAAGCCCGCGTTCAAGCCGTGGCGGCGGCGAACCATGAACGCTTGGCCCAAGGTGCCGTCCTGCAGCCACCGCTTCATCTGGACGTTCTGCGGATCGACCCGCATCTGCCAGGCGAGCGTGAACGGCACGCCGTGCCGCCGGACGGCGTCGACGATCCGGTCCGCTTCGGCCATCGTCAGCGCGATCGGCTTCTGCAGCACGATCGCTTTGCCGGCCGCGGCGGCGAGCTCGGCGAGCTCCGCGTGCCGCGACGTCTCCGCGGCGATGACGACCGCGCGGACGTCTTCCCGCGTGAGCAGCGCTCCCGCGTCCTCGTGCGCCACCGAGCCGTAAGCGTCGGCCGCCGCCCGAAGCCGCGCCGCGTCGTGATCCCAGCCCGCGACGACGCGGACGCCCAGCTCCGGACGCTTCGTCCATTCCTCGCAATAGGCGTTGACGTGTCCGTGGGCGAAGCCCAGAATGCCGACGCCGATCGTATCGTTCATAGGCAACCTCCGTAGCGTAGTGGCGGGCGAATGAAGCGTTCGTCGCTGCGATCGGCCTCGTGCGGGCCTCATCCGTCCGGGTGGAAAACGTTTTCTTCCCCCATCATAGCGGTCCCTCCGCGGCGTTTCATGGCGGATCGGGACAATGCGTTCTCCGATGCGGACCGTTTTTAGGGCGCCGCGCGCCCGGCTGAATGCGCGCTCCGCGCTTTGGGGCATTCTAGATAGGGCCGGCAGCCGTCGCGCAGGCCGGCTACGTCCGAGGAGTCAGGAGGGAACGACATGGGCCGTCATCAAGTTCCGGGCTTGCCCGGCAAAATGAGAGGCATGCGGGATCGCGACCGTCAAGCGGAGAACGACGTCGCCGGATCCACGGACCGCAACCGCAACCAGAAAGGCCATGTGCCGAACAGTCCGTCTACCGGCTGACCCGCACGATCCGAAGGCAACGCAAAAAACCGCCGTCCTCCCCGCAGGGGAAGGACGGCGGCTTGCTAAGCCGGCACGAATCGGCGGCGCCGCGAAGACGGCGGCCCGGCCGAAGGCGCATGGATGCGGTACCGGATGCCCTATCTGAAATCCGGCGGCGTCCGGCGCGCGACGTTCGTCAAAATCGCGGCCTCGATGACCGCCTTGCGTACATACGCCACGACTTTCTCGTTGAAGATGCTCGGAATGATGTATTGGTCGTTCAGTTCGTCCGCCGTCACGACGGAGGCGATCGCCCGCGCCGCGGCGAGCTTCATCGGCTCGTTGATCTCGCGCGCCCGGCAGTCGAGCGCCCCGCGGAACAGCCCCGGGAACACGAGCACGTTGTTGATCTGGTTCGGGAAATCGCTGCGGCCGGTCGCGAACACCGCGACATGGGGCAGCGCTTCTTCCGGCGAGATTTCCGGCTCGGGATTGGCCATCGCGAAGACGATCGCGCCCGGCTTCATCCGTTTCACGTCGTCCTGGTTCAGCAGCCGCGCGCGGGAGACGCCGATGAAGACGTCCGCGTCCGCGATCAGCTCCTTCAGCGTGCCGGGTACCGCTTCGACCTGCGGCTGGTCCGCGAGCCACTGCCACATCGGATACGGGTACGATCCGCCGCGGACGATCGCGCCTTCCCGGTCGATCGGGACGAGGTGGCGCACGCCGGCCCCGAGCAGCATTTTGCAGATCGAGACGCCCGCCGCGCCGATGCCGTTCACGACGACGCGGATGTTCTCCATCCGCTTGCCCACGACCTTGAGCGCGTTGATCAGCCCCGCGATCGTCACGACCGCGGTGCCGTGCTGGTCGTCGTGGAACACCGGAATGTCCAGCTCCGCGTTCAGCCGGGTCTCGATCTCGAAGCAGCGCGGCGAACCGATGTCCTCGAGGTTGATGCCGCCGAAGATCGGGCTGATCGTCTTGATCGTCCGGATGATCTCTTCCGTGTCCTTCGTGTCCAGGCAGATCGGGAACGCGTCCACGCCCGCGAGCTGCTTGAACAGCATCGCCTTGCCCTCCATGACCGGCGCCGCCGCGTGCGGCCCGATGTCGCCGAGGCCCAGCACCGCCGTGCCGTCCGTGACGACGGCGACCGTGTTGCGCTTGATCGTGAGCGAGTACGCCTTGCCGACGTCCTCCGCGATCGCGCGGCACACCTTCGCGACGCCCGGCGTGTATACCTTCGACAGATCGTCCCGGTTCTTGATCGGGAGCGTCGGCTGCACGGTGATCTTGCCGCCGAGATGGACGAGGAACGTCCGGTCGGATACGTTCACGACCTTGATTCCGTCCAAATTGCGCAGCGCCTCGACGACGGCCGTCTCCTTGTTGTCCTGCAGGTCCACGGTGATGTCGCGGGTCGACGCGTCGTGTCCCGGGCGAATGACGTCGATGGACGTGATGTCGCCCCCGGCGCGGCTGATCGTCGCCGCCACGTCGCCGAAGCTGACCTTCCTGTGATCCAGCTCCAGCCGGAAAATAATGCTCGTTTGCGCCATCCTACACCCAGCCTCTCCACCGGACGGCCTCGGCCATCCGTTTAAGTCCGACCATATACGCCGACAACCGCATGTCGGCTTTCTTCGCGACCGACGCGTCGTGCACGCTGCGGAACGCGTCGACGAGGATCTTGGTCAGCCGGTCGTTCACCTCGTCTTCGGTCCAATAATAGCCCTGATTATTTTGTACCCATTCGAAATACGACACAACCACGCCGCCGGCGCTCGCCAGCACGTCCGGGACGATCATGACGCCGCGCTGCGTGAGAATGTCCGTCGCGCCCGGGGTCGTCGGGCCGTTCGCCGCTTCCACGAGCAGCTTCGCCTTGATCAGATGGGCGTTTTCTTCCGTGATTTGATTCTCGATGGCGGCCGGAATTAGGATATCGCAATCCTGCACCAATAATTCCTGATTGGCGATCCGGTTCGGGAATAAATTGGTGATCGTGCCGAAGGAATCGCCGGTCGAGCAGCGAATCGACGTCGAGCCCGTTCGGATCGTACAGGGCGCCGACCGCGTCCGAGATGCCGACGATCGCCGCGCCGGCGTCGTGCAGGAATTTAGCCAGATAGCTACCAGCATTGCCGAAACCTTGAATAATAATGCGCGCGTTCGCGAGCGGAATGCCGAGCACGCCGGCCGCTTCCTTCAGCACGATCGTGACCCCGCGCGCGGTCGACGATTCGCGGCCGATCGAGCCGCCGAGGACGAGCGGCTTGCCCGTGATGAAGCCCGGGGAATCGAATTCGCGGATGCGGGAATACTCGTCCATCATCCACGCCATGATCTGGGAGTTGGTGAACACGTCGGGGGCCGGGATGTCCTTGGTCGGGCCGACGACTTGGCTGATCGCCCGCACGTAGCCGCGGCTCAGCCGCTCGAGCTCGCCGAACGACATCGTGCGCGGATCGCACTGGATGCCGCCTTTGCCGCCGCCGTACGGCAAGTTCGTGATGCCGCACTTGATGCTCATCCACATCGACAGCGCCTTCACTTCGTCCGCGGTGACGCCCGGATGGAAGCGGACGCCGCCCTTCGTCGGGCCGACCGCGTCGTTATGCTGCGCGCGGTAGCCGGTGAACACCTTGACCTTCCCGTCGTCCATCTTGACCGGAATGCGCACCGTGAGCAGGCGCAGCGGCTCCTTCAGCAGCTCGTAATACGACTCGTCGTAGCCGAGCTTCGCCAGCGCGTCCCCGATGACCTGCCGCGTACCGCCGAGCACGTCCAACTCCTCCTTGACCAACATATCCGTGATCCCCCTTGTAGGTTCGAACTCGAATTCGGCATGAGCTTCGTCCCGTGCTTGGTCCGTATCGTCGTCTTTGTCTGAATCGTCGTCTTGTTCGTTGGCTGGATCCTTCCGCATTGATCAGCGTCCGTTACGGGCGATGCCCCCATCATGGTCGGAGTCCGTTCGTGTCAGCGCTTCCATCGCCGGCGCGGAAAAGCGGCCCCCGTGCTTCGTCCGAAGAGCCGCGCAGCTTCCTTACGCTTTGCGGGACGTGAGCTTCGCCTGCGTGAAGAGCAGCAGGTAATCGTAGCCGCCGGCTTTGGAATCCGTGCCGGACATGTTGAAGCCGCCGAACGGATGCACGCCGACCAGCGCGCCGGTGCATTTGCGGTTGACGTACAGATTGCCGCAGTGGATGGTCTCGAGCGCTTCGGCGATCCGGTCCTCGTCGGCGGAGAAATACGAGCCGGTGAGGCCGAATTCCGTATCGTTGTACATGTCGATCGCTTCGCGCCAGTCCTTCGCCTTGGCGAGCGCCAGCACCGGCCCGAAAATCTCCTCCTGCATGATGCGGGCTTTCGGCGAGACGTCGCCGAACACGGTCGGCTGGATGTAATAGCCGTTCCCCGGCGCTTTGGCGCCGCCCGTCAGCAGCGTCCCTTCGCTCTTGCCGATTTCGATGTAATCGAGGATGCGGGCGTACGAGACGTTGTCGATGACGGGGCCCGAGGCGAAATTCAGCTCCGGCAGGCCGATCTGCAGCTGTTCCGTCAGCTTGACGACCCGCTCCGCGACCTCGTCGTAGACGGATTCCACGATGATGGCCCGGGAGCCGGCGGAGCACTTCTGGCCCTGGAAGCCGAACGCCGACGCCGCGATCGCGGCGGCCGCCGCGTCCAGATCGGCCGTCTCGTCGACGACGATGCCGTCCTTGCCGCCCATCTCGGCCACGACGCGCTTGATCCAGATTTGGCCCGGCGCCGTATCCGCCGCCAGCTTGTTGATGCGCAGCCCGACTTCCTTCGAACCGGTGAAGCTGACGAAGCGCGTCTTCGGATGCGTCGTCAGGAAGTCGCCGACTTCGGCGCCGCTGCCCGGAATGTAGTTGATGACGCCGGCGGGCAGGCCGACCTCCTCCATCAGCGCGACGAATTTATGGGCGATGACCGGCGTCGTCGAGGCCGGTTTCAGCAGGACGGCGTTGCCCGAGACGATCGCGGCCGTCGTCATGCCGACGCAGATCGCGAGCGGGAAGTTCCACGGCGGGATCACGACCCCGACGCCGAGCGGAATATACGTCAGCCGGTTGTCCTCGCCCGGAATCTTGGCGAGCGGCATCGTCTCGTCGATCGTGCTCAGGCGGATCATTTCGCGGGCGTAAAATTCCATGAAATCGATCGCCTCGGCCGTGTCCACGTCGGCCTCGACGTAATTCTTGCCGGATTCGAGCAGCATCAGCGCAGAGAATTCGTGCTTGCGTTCGCGCATCAGCCGCGCAGCCTTGAAGAGGTATTCGGCCCGTTCGCGCGCCGGCACCTTTTTCCACGTCTCGAACGCCGCGAGCGCGGCCTGCATCGCGCGTTCGGCGATTTCCCGGTCCGCCTTGCTGACGAAGCCGATGACTTCGTCGACGTTCCCCGGGTTGACCGACGTGATCTTCGCTTCCGTCTCGATCTTCTGGCCGCCGACCTTCAGCGGGTAATTGCGCCCCAGCTCGGATTTGACCTTCGCGATCGCTTCCTTCATCGCCTCGACGTTCTCCGGCTTGCCGAAATCCGTGAACGGTTCGTTCGCGTACGGTTCGATCTCGTTGATTGGGGTTGTCGTCATAGCCATTCTCCTCTCCCGCCCGGGAAGCTTGTTAGTTCAGCATGTTCTTCAGGACGAACCAGACGTTCGCGGGGCGTTCCGCCAGCCGCCGCATGAAATAACCGAACCAGTCGATGCCGTACGGCACGTAAACGCGGACGCGGTAGCCTTCGTCGGCGAGGCGCTTCTGCAGATCTTCCCGAATCCCGTACAGCATCTGAAACTCGAACGCGTCCCGGCCGATGCCGTGTTCTTCGACGAACGCTTTCGCGTAAGAAACGATCGCTTCGTCGTGGCTCGCTATGGCGGCGTAGTTGCCGTTCAAGAGATGCTGCCGGATGATCCGCTTCAGGTTCTCGTCGACGTCCTTCTTCTCGGGAAACGCGACGCTCGCCGGTTCCTTGTACGCCCCTTTCACGAGCCGCAGGTTCGCTTGAAGCGCGTTCAGCTCCCGCACGTCCTGCTCCGTCCGGTACAAATACGCTTGAAGCACGATGCCCACGTTGCCGTATTCCCGCCGCAGCTCGCGGTAAATATCGAGCGTGGCTTGGCAGTGCGCGTAATCCTCCATGTCGATGCGGACGAAATTGCCGTGCATCCGCGCGCGGTTCAGGATGCGCTTCATGTTGGCGACGCAAAGCTCGCGGTCGATGTCGAGGCCGAGCGACGTCATCTTCAGCGACAAGTTCGACCGGACGCCGGAATCCGCGATCGCGTCGAGCGTCCGCAAGCACATGTCCGCGGACTGCTCCGCTTCCTCCGCGCTGTACACGAACTCGCCGAGATGGTCGAGCGTGGCCATCCTTCCCTCGCCGTTCAGCTTGCGCACGGCGTCGATCGCCTGCCGGATCGTCTCGCCGGCGACGAAGCGGCCCGCGCCGAAGCGCAGGCCGTATTTCTTGGCCAGGCGATTCGCGGACCGGCTCTTGCCGAGCGTTTGGAACAGGTTTCTCAGAAGCAGGTCCATGCGGCAAACCTCCAGTGGTTTGTACATAGTTGTTCAATTTCTGACTATGATTATACACTCGTTCAGAGATATTGAACATATACCCGTCTAAAATAAATACTTATTCATGGAAGTGATCAATTATACACATTTGCGAAAAGCGCGCTTCGTTGAATCCGGACGCCTTTCATGGTAGATTACAGTCATACCTTACATAGATGCGGAGACGAACGAATATGTTCAACGTTGAACAACTTTCCCTGCAGGATTCCTTGACGACTGCCGGACCCGCCGCGACGATCGGCGAGCTGCTCCCGCTTCTGAAACGCGGGGAAGCCGTCGTCGTCCCGGACGGGCTCGGCGGGACGCGCGCCGCCCTCCTGCTGCCGCGCGACGCGGCTTTCCTGGAGACGGCCTTCTCCGGACGGCCGGCGGAGCCGGCGGCCTCGCTGCTGGCCGATTCGCCGTACCTCTCCCGCATCGTACGGCTCGAGCCCGCCCAATCGGCGGCCGACGCCGTCGCGGCCTTGGAAGCCGAACCGACTGGCGGCGGCCGGCCGCTGCTCGTGCGAAGCCCGGACGGCAGCTGGGCCGGCTATATCGAGTCGGACGCGCTGCTCGCCTTCGCGCTCGCCGAGAGACGGCGATGGCAGGCGTACTTCGCGACGCTGTCCGATACGGTCACGGACGCGGTCACGGTCGTGGACCGGAACGGCGAGGTCATCTGCTGGAATCCGGCGGCGGAGGACATTTACGACCTGCCGCGCGCGGATATCGTGGGGCGGCGCATCGGCGAGCATTTCGAGACGGAAACGCTCATGGTGCTCAAAATCCTCGACGAAGGGCGGCTCATCCGCAACGCCTACCACCGGCCGCGGGAAGGCACGCACGTGCTCATCAGCGCCTCGCCGGTCCGCGGCCCGGAAGGCGAGATCATCGGCGGCATCGCGGCCGAGCAGGACATTACGCAGCTCGTCAAGCTGAACGAGCAGCTCACGTCCGCGCATACCTTCTCCCATCAGCACAAGGCCGCCGATCCCGGGTTGTTCTCGTTCGCGAAAGGCCGGGGACTCGCGCTCGGCCGCGTCATGCAATGGGCGAAGAAAGTCGCCGCCGCGGACACGCCGGTGCTGCTGCTCGGCGAAAGCGGGACCGGCAAGGAGCAGCTGGCCCAAATCATCCACGGCTACAGTCCGCGCGCGAAAGAGGCGTTCCTGACCGCGAACTGCGGCATCGTGCCCGCCGGCCTGCTGGAGACCGAGCTGTTCGGCTTCCGGGGCGGCGCGTTCACCGGCAGCGAGGGCGGCCAGCCGGGCTTGCTGGAGCAGGCCAAGGACGGCACGCTGTTCATCAACGAAATCGACCGGATGCCGCCCGAGCTGCAGGCGAAGCTATACGGGTATCTGTCGCAGGAGACGTTCAGGCGCCTCGGCGGCAGCCGGCCGATCGCCGCCCGCGCGCGCATCGTCGCCGCGTCGACGGCCGACCTGGACGCGCTGGTGCGGGAAGGCGGCTTCCGCGCGGACCTGTATTACGCGCTGAACGTCGTGTCCGTCGCGCTGCCGCCGCTGCGCGAGCGGCGCGAAGACATCCCCGCGATGCTGCAGATGTACCTGAAGCAATTCTCGCTGCAGTACCGGAAGCCGCTTCCGGCGCTGTCGCCGGAAGTCATGCTCGCGTTCGCGAACTACGACTGGCCGGGCAATATTCTGGAGCTGCGCAACGTCGTCGAACGCTGCGTCATCCTGTGCGACGGCGACCTCATCGCGATGGAGCAGCTCCCTCCGGCGCTGCAGGCGCGTCAGCCGAGCCTCGAGGCGGAGCCGGCCGCCGTCACGGACCCCGGCCCGCTAGGCCCGCCGCCCGCCGTCGCGGCCGCCGCCGACGCCGCGGACGGCATCGCCGCCGCGGACCTCAAGCCGCTCAAGGCGAGCGCCGGCCCGTCGGAGGAGCTGCGGCTCATCCGCGACGCGCTCGCCCGGACGGCCGGCAACAAGAGCGCGGCCGCCAAGCGGCTCGGCATCTCCCGCGGCACGCTGTACAACAAGCTCAAGGAGCTCGGCCTCGAATAGATGCCATTACGAAAACAGCCGCTGCGCGCGCGATTCTCGAATCGCGACGGCGCAGCGGCTGTCGTTGTTTATAGAATTCGTTTGCCCAGCAGGGAAGCGATCAGGCCGACCGCCAGCCGGGACGTGCGCCGGCTCTCGTCGAGCAGCGGGTTGACCTCGACCACGTCGATGGACGCCACGCGCCCCGTCTCCGCCAGCAGCTCGCAGGCGAAGTGCGCTTCCCGGTACGTCAGGCCGCCGGGCACCTGCAGCGCGACGCCGGGCGCCTCGAGCGGGTCGAGGCAATCCGCGGAGAAGCTGACGTGGATGCCGTCGGTGCCGTCCCCGGCGATGTCGACCGCCCGGCGGACGACCGCCTCGATGCCCATCCGGTCGACTTCGTGCATCGTGAAGACGGCGATGCCTTCGGCGCGGATGAGCGCCCGCTCCTCCGGCTCGACGTCCCGTACGCCGATGAGCACGACGCGCCGCTTGTCGGCTGCGGGGCCGTCCAGCCCGTCCGCGAAGTCGCGCGCGTCCGACTTCGCGAGGCCGAGCGCCGCGGCCAAGGCCATGCCGCCGACGCCGCCCGTCGGGCTCGCCGCCTCCGTATTCAGCCCGGCATGCGCGTCGAAATAGAGGACGCCCGCGCGCTTCCCGGCGGCGGCCAGTCCCGCCAGCACGCCGATCGTCACGCTGCGGTCGCCGCCAAGCACGAGCGGCAGCTCGCCCCGGCCCGCGGCGCCCGCGACTTCGGCCGCGATCCGCCGGCCCGTCTCCAGTACCTCCGGCAGGTGCTTGGCCGCGCCGCTCCGGGTTCCGTCCGCGGGCGCGGCCGCATCGGTGCCGCCCTCGATGTTCGCCTCCGACGTCACGGCGAACTCGGTCTTGCGAAGCTGCCGGAGCAGCCCGGCCTGCAGCATCGATTCCGGCGCCGCCTCGCTGCCCGGCCTGCCGGCGCCCAAGCCGAACGGGACTTGGATCAGGCTCAGCTTCTTCGTCGATTCCGTCTCGCGCTTCGTATCCGTCTCCTGCTTGGTATCCGCCATTGCGCTTACGCCACCTCTCACGCTAGTATAGTCGTCGTCTTGCGCTTTCGATTCCGTGCGACCGGTATCTTCGTAACCGGTACCTTCGCGACAGGGATATTCGCGACTCGCCTACCGCTATTCTGCCTCCGCAACGCCCCTCAGTCGAACAGCCGCGCGATCCGCGCGAACGCCCAGTCGAGCTGCTCCTTCGAGATCGTGAGCGGCGGCGCGAACCGGATCGTCGTCTCGTGCGTTTCCTTGCACAAGAGGCCCAGCGCCTTCAGCCGTTCGCAATACGGCCGCGCCTCGCCGTGCAGTTCGAGACCGATGAACAGCCCGCGTCCGCGGACCTCCTTGATCGCCGGGCTGGCGATGCCGCGCAGCAAGTCTAAGAAATACGTACCCAGCTCGCCCGAGCGCTTAACCAGCGCCTCGTCCTCCAGCACGTCCAGCGCCGCGATCGCGACCGCGCAGCCGAGCGGATTGCCGCCGAACGTCGATCCGTGCGAGCCCGGCTCGAACACGCCGAGCACCGCCGCGTCCGCCGCGACCGCCGAGATCGGGAACACGCCGCCGCCCAGCGCTTTGCCCAGGACGTACATGTCCGGGACGACGTCTTCCCAGTCGCACGCGAACAGCCGGCCGGTACGGCCGAAGCCCGTCTGGATCTCGTCGGCGACGAGCAACACCTGATTCTCGCGGCACAGCTCGCTCGCCGCCTTCAAATACCCGGCCGGCGGCAGGACGATGCCGGCCTCGCCCTGGATCGGCTCCACGAGGAACGCCGCCGTATGGGGCGTGATCGCCGCCTTCAGCGCCTCGAGGTCGCCGTAGGGCACGATCCGGAAGCCCGGCGTGAACGGCCCGAAGCCGCGTTTGTACTCGTCGGAGGAAGAGAACGACGTCACGGTGACCGTCCGCCCGTGGAAATTGCCGTCGCAGACGATGATTTCCGCTTGGCCCGCCGGCACGCCCTTCACGTCGTACGCCCAGCGGCGGACCGCCTTGACCGCCGTCTCGACCGCCTCCGCGCCCGTGTTCATCGGCAGGATCATGTCCTTGCCGGTCAGGCGGCTCAGCTTCTCGTAAAATTCGCCTAGCCGCTCGTTGTGGAACGCGCGCGACGTCAGCGTGACCTTGTCGGCCTGCTCTTTCAGCGCCGCGACGATGCGCGGATGGCGATGGCCGTGGTTCAGCGCGGAATAGGCGCTCAGCATATCCATGTAGCGGTTGCCTTCGGGATCCTCGACCCATACGCCTTCCGCCTTCGCGATGACGATCGGAAGCGGATGATAGTTGCGCGCGCCGAATCGTTCCGTTTGATCGATGATGCGGGTTGTCGCGTTCGTCATGCCGTCACGCTCCTTCCGGCTCTGTCGTTTTTTCATCGTCCGGCCGACGCCGGCCGGCTTTACAGGATGCGTTCGCCGAACGCCGAGCCGATCAGCTCCACCGCCGCCACGGCCGTCTTGTTGTGGTGGTCCAGCATCGGATTCACTTCCACGACTTCCGCCGAGACGAGCAGCTGGCGCTCATAGAGCAGCTCCATCGCGAAATGGCACTCGCGGTACGACATGCCGCCGGTGACCGGCGTGCCGACCCCCGGCGCGTCCCCCGGATCCATGCTGTCGAGATCGAGACTCAGATGCACGCCGTCCGTGCCGTTCGCGACGATGGCCATGGCGTCTTCCATGACCTGCTTCATGCCGTGCTTGTCGATGTCGTGCATCGTGAACACTTTCACGCCCTTCTCCTTCAGGAACGCCCGTTCGCCGGGATCGACCGAGCGCGCGCCGATGATGACGACGTTCTCCGGCCGGAGCTTCGCGTCCGTTCCGCCGATGGAGACGAGATCGGGATGGCCGTAGCCGAGAACGGCCGCGAGCGACATCCCGTGGATGTTGCCCGACGCCGTGGTCGCCTCCGTGTTCACGTCGGTATGCGCGTCGAACCAGATAACGCCGAGCCGCTTCACGCGCGACAGCACGCCTTTGATCGTGCCGATCGCGATGCTGTGGTCGCCCCCCAGCACGAGCGGGAACCGGCCCTTGCCCATGTGGTCCGAGACGGCCGCGCACAGCTCCTTGTTGACCCGGGCGATTTCGGCCAAATATTTCAGCTTCTCGCCCGGCGCCGGAGGCTGCAGCGTCCGGTCGACCCGCAGGTCGCCCGCGTCTTCGACGGCGTACCCGAGCGCGTGCAGCCGTTCGTGAAGGTTAGCTCCCCGAATCGCGTCCGGCCCCAAGTCCACGCCTTTGCGGTCCGCGCCATAATGCAGCGGTACGCCGATTACCGTGATGTCCGTTTTCTTTACCGCGTTCATATGCAGCACTCCTTCTCCAACCCGTCGGTATCCTTAATTGTAGCATAGCGATTTTTGCGTAAAAAATTGAATAATCCAATGATTACGATTAGAAAACGCAATGATGCCGGAAATTCCCCGCGCGGCGCCGAAAAACCCCGCCGGCCGAAGCCGACGGGGGCAGCGTCTCGCGAAAAATCGCGTCAGTCCCATTCTTTCCATATCCGCTGGACGATTTCCGCGAAGGACCGAATGTTTTGTTCCGCGATCCTTTTCTTGAGGATGACCATATTCGTCTCGATCTTGCGCGGAAACCGGTGAATCTCCGCCAGCGTGCCCTTGCGCAGCTCCTCTTCGACGAGCGCCGCGCCGAGCAGCGCCGTGCCGGTGTTGTAGAGCACCGTGCGCTTGATCGTCTCGTCCGAGACGCATTCGATGTATTTGTCCGGCGCGAAGCCGTAGTCGTTCAGGCATTCGTTCACGAGCCGCTGAATATTGGACCCGGACTTGTACGTAATGAAGGGGTACGTCTCCAGCAAGTCGGACAGCTCGTGCCGTTCCAGGAGCTCCCGCGTCGTCACGAGGACGAGATCCTCCCGCCCGAGCGGCACGGTCTCCATCTGCGGCGACTTGCACGGCCCGGCGATAATGGCCAGGTCCGCCTCGTTCGCGGCGACCTTCTTCATGGCGTCGTTGCTGTCGCAGGAGAACAGCTGCAGCTTGACCTCGGGATTCTCGGCAATGTACGAGTGCAGGATGAGCGATAAGTAGTGGGTGCAGTAAAATTCGGGCGCCGCCACGGTCAGGAGTCCGTGCGGATGCTCCAGCTTGCGAAGCTCGGCCTCCATCTCCTCCATCAGGGCGAACGTCTGGTCCACGTAATGCTTGACCAGCTTGCCGGCCGGCGTCAAAAACGTCTTCTTGCCGCTGCGGCCGAGCAGCGTCACGCCGAGCTCCTGCTCGAGCGACTGCAGCTGCAGGCTGATCGTCGGCTGCGAATAGCCGAGCCGGGCGGCGGCGCGCGTCAGGTTGAGCGTGTCCGCGACGACCTGAAACGTCTTGTATTTCTTGAAATCCATGCTGCTTCACGTCCTTGCCGGCTTCATGGAACCATTATAGAGGGCATCGTCCCCCGGAGCAAGGTCGGCCGGCCGCTCGCCGGTTCACGGTTCGGGCCGCGCGTTCGCCATCCGGATCATCGAGAAGTTCACCGTCGACGCCGGCAGCGCCTCCTTCAGCGGATGCAGCGAAGGCGTGACGCGGACCTCGACGCCCGCGGCCGCCAGCAAGCCGAGGCAGTCGTCCACCCGCTCCACCGACGCCGGCTCGACCTCATGGCGCGCGACGTAATAGCCCGCGTTCCCGTCGTACGATTCGAACGGACCGGGCTCGAACGCGTAGCGGTACAGCTTCGCGTCCCGGATCCGGTCCAGCCAGCCGGCCTCCACGGCGACGATATGGCTCGCGCGGGAGAAGCCGAAGAACCGCTCCCGGTCCTCGGCGGTCGTCTCCGCCTCCGTCCAAAAGCAAACCCGAGGGCAGTCCCTCGGGAAGTAATAATTGCACGCGCGGCGCTCGTCGATCGCCCATACCATGGCGGGCTCGTGCAGCCGGTAGGGCAGCTGCCGAGGGACGAAACGTTGAATGTCGGGATTTTCGCTGAAATGGTACAGCTTCACGTCTGTCGCTCCGTTTCTCGGGCTGCTTAGCTTCTTGCGCCGATTTAAGTATTCGCCGGCCGAGCATTCGATTCGGGCAACGCGTTATCCGTCTTAATCGAGTTCATTTGATGCGCGGCCATGTTTCGGGATCCGTCTTTACTACCGTTCCGTTTCATTCGATATCCATCGAGATGTCGTCTTCCTGCTCCATGAACCGGATGATCAGCTCCCGCTCCTCCAGAAACCACAGATTGTCCGACTCCATATAGAACGTGATGCCTTCCACGACGTCCTTGATTCCCGGGTCCCGGGGGATGTCCTTCATCACGCCGAGCGAATAGCCCGGTTGAACGCTGCCGCTGCCGCCAAGCCTGACGAAAATGCGCAAATGATCGCCGTCCGACAAATCCATTTCCCGGATATACCAACGTGCGGCCGACTGTTCCACCGATAGTTTCATTGCTACCATCTCCTCGTTTTGGATACGGTTACATGCTATATATACGCCGTCTGCACCCGTTTTACCTCTGCTTGGAAACATTTTCGACAGCTGCTAGAAGCTGCGCTCGCGCTCCGGCCGGTGACGTTTCGCGCGGATGGCGGCGATCAGGGCGAGATAGACGAGCATGCCGACCCATACGACGAAAATTTCCGCTTTTTTGGCCGATCCCGGCTCCCGCGCGCCCTTGCCGCCGTCGTCCCCGCGCAGCTCCGACGCCTTGACCGCGGGGTAGCGCGCCGCGATCGCCGCGAGCGACGCGAGCGACGGTACCGCGGGCCGCAGCCGGCCGGCCGCGGCGTCGCCGAGCGACGTCCGCACCCGCACCTCGCCGTCCGGCGAGACGGATACCGCCGGCGTCTCGCCCTTTGGCACCACCGCGTACAGAGGTCCGGTCTGGACGAATTCCGTGCCGGCCGCGAGCGGATAGGCGGGATTCGCCGCCGATACTCGCTGCAGCGCGAAATGGTCGAACCCGTAATCGAGCAGCTTCGTCATGTCCTTGTACAAGAGCGACTTCGTCGGCGATTTCAGCAGCACGCCGATCAGCTCCATGCCGCCTCGCTTCGCCGACGCGACGAGCGTGAAGCCGGCGTCGCCCGTGTAGCCGTTCTTGACGCCCGTCGTTCCTTCGTACTGGCCGAGCATTTCGTTATGGTTGATCAGTTCCGACTTCCATTCTTGGCCGTTCCAGGGCATGCGCTTCGTGCCGACGATCGTGCGGAACAGCTCGTTTTGCATCGCGTAGCGCGCGATCTTCGCCATGTCCGTCGCCGTGGTGTACTGCCGCGGGTCCGGCAGCCCGCTCGGATTGACGAAATGCGTGTTCGCCGCGCCGGCCTTGTCCTTCGCGAACGCGTTCATCCGCTCCGCGAACTTCGCCTTCGAGCCGTCGACGTACTCGGCGATGGCCGTCGCCGCGTCGTTGCCGGAGTTCATGAGCATGCCGTACAACAAATTCAGCAGCGGCAGCTTCTCGCCTTCCGCCAAATAAATGCGCGTTCCATCTTCGCCGCGCGCTTCCTTCGACACCGTGACCGTCGCCGCCAAATCCGATTCATCCTCGATGGCGACGATGCCCGTGACGATCTTCGTGATGCTGGCCGGATATTCTTGCTTGTCCGGATTGCGCGCGTACAAGACGGTTCCCGTCTTGGCGTCGATCAGCACGGCCGCTTCGGAAGCCAGCTCGGGCCGCGCGTCGTCCGCCGTCTCCGCGCGGACCGGACTCGCCCAGCCGAACGAAGCCAGCACCAGGAGCGCCGCCAGCCGGCGTTTCCACACAAGAGCCTTCATGTACCGTCATCCAACCTCCCCGCGTCTCGTAAATTGCCTGGTACCTACTAAACTACCACTGCGAACGGGGGGGCAGCAAACATTATTTTGCGGCCGCCGAATGAAAGGAATTTCCTGCCGCGGCTGCGCGCCGGAGCCGGCTTCGCAGCTTCGCCGCGGCTCCGTTCAAGCCCGAATCGCCGGCCGCTCCGGTCAAGACGCGACGCTTCCGGTCTCGTTCCCGGCTCGCCGACGCGGCTCGATCTAGATCCGGCCTTCATCCCGCCTCCGCTGCCGCAAAACAAAAAAACCGTTCCCCCCGGGGAACGGTTTTCCGGCGTTGGCAGCGCACGCTTCGGGCCGAGAAACAACGCCGGCGACTTTGCGGCGCAAGGGGCGCAATTCGCGAAATCATCGCGCGACGCCGTTTCAAGGCGCACCCGCCGATTCTCGCTGCGATGGGATCAGCGGTTCACGTCCTGCGGATGGCCGTCCTCCAGCAGTTCGACCACGCTGGCGTTGGAGCTGACCTGCTCCGGGTTCTTGCAGCCCGGAATGACGGCCGTGACGGCCGGATGCTTCAGGCACCAAGCGAGCGCCCAGGCCGCCATGCCGACGCCCTGCGGCACCTCTTCCGCCGCGATGCGCTGCACTTCTTCGAGCTTCTTGACGGTGTTCTCGCGGTCGTGCCGATGGCGGACGTCGGTCTTGTCGAAGACCGCGTCCGGCTTGTACTTGCCGCTCAAATACCCGCTCGCGAGCGGCACGCGCGCCAGCACGCCGAGGTCTTGGCGGATGCAGGACGGGAACACGGCCTCCTCCGGCACTTGATCCAGGCGGTTGTACACGACCTGGATGACCTCGGAGCCGACCCGCGTCGACGCGTCCGTCTGATGGACGTTGGCATTGCTGCCGATGGACGTGCCGAGATGCCGGATTTTGCCGGCTTGCTTCTGTTCGTTCAGCACCGACCACAGCTCGTCGTTGTCGAAGACCGCGTCCGGGCCGGAATGGAACTGGTACAGGTCGACGTAATCCGTCTTGAGCGCCTTCAGCGACGCGTCCAGCTGGCGGACGACGTCCGCGGGCGAGAAATCGTCGGTCCGCGTGAACCGCTCGTGAAAATGATGGCCGAACTTCGTCGCCACGATCCAATCCTCGCGCTTGCGGCGGGACAAGTAGTCGCCGATCAGCGATTCCGACAGATGATCGCCGTAGCACTCCGCCGTATCGATCAGATTGATGCCGAGCTCGGCGGCCCGGTCCAGGATCGCGTCGGCTTCGGCTTGCGCGAACTGCTGTCCCCATTCGCCGCCGAACTGCCACGTGCCGACGCCGATGACGGATACCTCGAGTTCCGTTCGGCCCAATTTCCGATATTTCATCATGTTTCGCTCCTCTCGATTATGTAGCAGCTTGTCTCGCATGAAGCAGGCGATCCCGCCTATGAGGCGGAAGCTCCGCGCCGGCCGCGCTAATCGCGCGCCGGCATGCGGAGCCGCATGTCCTTCGTAAACCACAGCTTATAGCTCAGCAGGCTGAGCAGGATGCTCGTGACGGCGGCCGACGACGTGAAGGCGAACACGATCAGGATCTGGTACCGGACCGCCTGAAGCGGATCGGCGCCGGCGATGATCATGCCCGTCATCATGCCGGGCAGCTGGACGATGCCGACGGTCTTCATGCCGTCGATCGTCGGAATCATGCTCGCCTTGACCGCGCGCTGCAGGCTGAGCTGAATCGCCTGCCGCGCGCTGGCGCCGAGCGCGAGCAGCGTCTCGATCTCGCCGCGCGACGCCTCGACGTCGCGCTTCATCTGATTCAAATACAAGCCCGCGACGACCATCGCGTTGCCGATCGTCATGCCGCTGATGGAGATGATGTACTGCGGCGTATCGCCGATGATGCCGAGCCCGAGCAGCAGCAGCATGATCATCGCCTCCGTAGCCGCGATCGAGACCGCGACGCGCGCCAGGATGCCGCGCAGTCCCCGGCCGCGCCGGGAAGCGTGCCAGGCCGCGACCGCGATCATCGCGGCGACGACGAGGACGAGCAGCATCGGCTGCCGCGTCCGGAACAAATATTGCAGGACGAGTCCGATCGCGAGCAGCTGCACGGCGGCGCGGACCGTCCCGATCAGGATGTCGCGCTCCAAGCCCAGCTTCTGCCGCATGGACGCGAAGACGGTGATGCCGACGAAGAGCAGCGTGAACGCGAGCGCCGTCAGGCTCATGGCGGATCCGCCTCCGTCCCGCCCCGCTTGAGGAACCGCTCCGCCGCTTCCGACGGCGGTTCGCGGAAGAAGGCATCCGCCTCCGAATCGGCCAGCCCGCCGCCGGACAGGAACCAGACCCGCGAACCGACGCGGCGCGCCTGCTCCAGATCGTGCGTCACCCAAACCAGCGTCGTCCGCTCCGCCGCCAGCGCGTCCGCGAGCAGCCCTTCCACGGCCAGCTTGCTATGCTCGTCGAGCGAAGCCGTCGCCTCGTCGAGCAGCAGGACGGCCGGGCGGGCCATCAAGGACCGGACGAGCGCGACGCGCTGCTTCTCGCCGCCCGACAGCTCGGCCGCGTCCTTCTCCCAGTCCGTCGCCGCCAAGCCCGCCGCGTCCATCAGCTTCGCCGCGCGGTCCCGGTCGAACGGCGCGCCGTGCAGCCGGCTGAACGCGCCGACGTTATGCGCGATCGTGCCGGGCAGCATGACGGCCTGCTGGGCCACGTACGCGGCCCGCCGCCGCCATGCTTGGGGATGCCAGCCGGCGGACGGCTTCCCGTCCAGCCGCACTTCCCCGCCGCTCGGCTCGTCCAGCAGCGCGAGCAGGCGAAGCAGCGTGCTCTTGCCTTGGCCGGACGGCGCCAGCAGCGCGACCGATTGGGGCTCTTCGATGTCGGCCGAGACGTCCGCGAACAGCGTGCGGCCGCCGGGAAGCGTCTTGCTCAAGGCCGTGAAAGACAGGATGCTCATCCCGCGGTCGCCTCCAATGTCTTCCTAGTGTATCCGATGTCCCGGCGGGCAACCGCGCGGCCTTCAAATCTCGTTCGTCTTGACGTAGACCCACACTTCCCCGGGCTGAAAGATATGGTATTTTTGCCCGCGAAACCGGTTGAACAGCTCGCCGACGAAGCCGACGATGCCTTCGCTGTTGTTCATATACAGGTCGAAATGCAGCGGCACGACGTAATCCATGCCGACGTCCGCCGCGAGATCGGCCGCCTCGCGCGCGTTCATGTTGCCGTCGATGTTCCGCCGGTTGCGGAACAGGTCCCTCCCGTTGATCGGCAGCATGCCGATGTCGATCCGGAACGGCTTCAAGGCGGAGACGAGCGCCTCGTCGACGAGCGTGTCTCCGGCGTGGTAGATCGTGATGCCGTCCCAGTCGAACATGTACCCCAGGAAGCGGTCCCGGCCTTCGGCGTCCACGATGCGCTTCTCGTGCCACGCCGGCATCGGATGAACGGTCAAGCCGCCCCCGCACGGGAACGCCTCGCCGTGCCGAAGGCTGACGACGCGCTCCGCGGGAATGCCCTTCTCGACCAGGATGCGGGCGCAGACGTCCGGACCGGCGAACGTGCAGCCGGGCGATGCTTCCGCGATGGCGCGCAGCGTGACCGGATCCAAATGATCGCCGTGCTCGTGGGTGACGAGCACCAGGTTCAAGTCGGTCAGGTCGCGGGCATCGACCGGCGGCGGGTAAGCGCGGACCCACTCGGTCGGCGGCCCGCCGGGCGCATCCGGCGTCAGGAACGGGTCGACGGCCAGCTTGAAGCCGTTGCGGCTCAGGATGACGCCGACTTGTCCGATGTATTGAATGGCAGCGGATAACATGGAACATTCCTCCTTTTCGTCCTATGTAAAGGGTACCAGAAAAACCCGCGGTCCGAAACCACGGGTTTTCGCGGGCAGATCAACGTCCGTCCGGCTTCGGAGGCTCCGCCCCGTCGTCCGCCTCGACCAGGCGCTGCAGCGCGGACAGCTTGTTTTCCCAATACCGCTCGTAATACCGCAGCCAATTGCGGAGCTCCTGCAGCGGCTGCGGCTCCAGCCGGTAGCGCATCTCGCGCCCGACCTTCCGCTCCTTGACGAGCCCGGCCTCGGACAGAATGCGCAAATGCTTCGACACCGCCGTGCGCGTCATCGGAAAATGGCCCGTGATGGCCGCGATCGGCATCTCCCGGTCGACGAGCAGCTTCAGCACCTCGCGCCTCGTCGGATCGGCGATGGCCTGGAACACGTCGTGCTTGCCGGACGGCTGCGCCGGCATGTCAGGCTTCGACGACGGCGCCGAGCTTGGCCACGATGCCGACCCAGCCTTGCCCCATGCGTTCCCGCACCGCCGCGTGCGGCAGGTTGAATTCGGTCATGCCGTCCTCGCGCCAGCCGGCATGGACGAGCGTGCAGGCGGTCCGGTCATCGCCCCGGTCCTCGAGCAGAATCGTGATCGTCCACTCCGTTCCCCATTGGAACGCGATGCGAGACGGCGGCTCGATCTCCTTGACGAGGCACCGCTGCCTGCCGAACGGGCCGGCGTCGATATGAAATTCATGGCCGACGACGGGCGCGAAATCGTTCGGCATGAACCAGGCGCCCAGTCCTTCCGACGTGGAGATGGCGCGCCATACTTTGTCGATCGGCGCGTTGAAGACCTGCGACACGCGCACGTCCGGAAGCGCGTTTGGCGTATTCATGCTTGATTCCTCCTCCGATGCTTTCGTATCTGATGCTTTCGTGCTTGCGGTCCAAGCCGCTATGAAAAAAAGCGAACCCTTTTGGTTTCGCTTTTCAGTATAGGACACCTTCGGCCCGGTTACAAGCGAATTGGCCGTCACTTGGTGCGATCTCTATCTCCGTTATCCTTTTCCTTGTCCATGCCGTGGTCTTCCCATCGCCGGGAATACGCTTTGTTGGTCACCCAGATCGTTATCCACGTCACGAGCACCGCGATGATGGCCGCGGACACCCACACCCCTGTCGGAACGCCCATTTTGTCTAGTCTCCCCTTCGACAGCCCGTCTTGCCGGAGCTGTCCGTCTTTTCAGAAAAATGATAACAGACTTCGCCATGCGGCACAAATGACAACATTATGACGAACCCTTGGCCCGTCCTTGCGCGGTCCGCCGAAACGCGCTTCTTCTCTTGCCTGGACAAGCCCGGAGGTGCATAATGAAGGGTGCCGAACTCCGTTCGATTCTTATTAAAGCAAAGCCGCAGAAAGGACCATCATCGTGCAGTCATCTTCGCAATCCGCCCAACCCGCGATCTCGCCGGCCATCCCGTTGCTCGTCGGCATGCTCGCCATTTCCTTCGCGCCCATACTCGTCCGCGCCTCGGACGCTCCCGTTTCCGTGCAGGGCATGTACCGGATGCTCTTTACGTTCCTGTTCATGCTCCCGTTCGGCGGCAAGCAGCTGAAGACGCTGACCGCGATCGGCCGGAAAGACTGGCTGCTGCTGATCGCGGCCGGCTTCTTCCTGGCGCTTCATTTTCTGCTGTGGATGGCTTCGCTCACCTATACGTCGATCGCCAGCTCCACCATTCTGCTCGCCCTGGAGCCGGTCTTCGTCATGGTCGGCGCGTTCTTCGTATTCAAGGACCGGCCGTCCAAATTCGCCGTCGCCGGCATGCTCGTCGCGCTCGTCGGGGCGATCAGCATCGGCTCGGGGGACGTCGGACTGTCGCAGCGCGCGTTCTTCGGCGATCTGCTCTCGTTCCTCGGCGCGCTGGCGGTCGCCGTCAACATGCTGATCGCGAAGCAAATCATGCGCCGGCTCCCGTCGTACTTGTACAGCCTCATCGTGTTCGGCATTACCGCGGCCTGCTTCGTGGGCTACAACGTCGCCCTGGGCATTCCCATGACCGGCTATCCCGCCAAGGAATGGCTCGTGTTCGCGCTTCTGGCCGTCGTGCCGACCGTGTTCGGGCATATGATTTTCAATTGGCTGCTCAAATATGTAAAACCGACGACCATCTCCATGACCGTGCTCGCCGAGCCCGTCGGCGCCAGCCTGCTCGCCATGCTGCTGTTCCGCGAAATGGTCACCGGCTTCCAGCTGTTCGGCGGCCTGCTGATCATCGTCGGCCTCGTCTTGTACATGCGCGCGGAGAAGCAGGAAGCCGCCGCGGTGGCCGCGCCGGCCGATCCGCTGCAAGCGTAGGCGGAACGATTTTCCGAACTCGCCCCTTTGAGACAAATCGAACGCACGAACAAGGGACGAAAAAAAACGAAAACGGGAACGAAAAAAAGCCTGATCGCTCAGGCTTTTTTCTATGTCCGCTTATCGGCGGCGCGATTTAGGCTTCCAGTCCGTGCTCCTGGCGGATGCGGTACAAGCCTTGGATCATCGGCTCGGCCGGATCGCGATTGAGCAGGAAGTGCGCGATCAGCACGTGCAGCGGAAGCGCGCAGATGTTGTTGCCGTCCGTGATGCCCGTGAACCCGGCTTCCAGCACGGGCCCGTGCTCCTCGTGCAGATCCAGGTCGACGTATACCTGCTCGTCCGGGAACTCTTCGCGGAGCGTCTTGGCGCAGTACGGCACGATGACGTTGTCGATCAGCGCCTTGGCTTCGTCTTCCGATTGCGGCGGCATCGGCAGCAGCTTGTCCTTGCCTTCGTTGCCGTCCATCAGCTCGAAGAAGAAGGAAGACATCCACAGCGCCGGATCTTCGTTGTTTTGGAAGGTGTGCAGCAGCTCGCGCATGAAGAAGCCCGTCGCGTATTTGCCGCCGTCCTTCGTTTCGATTTTGAAGGTGAAAATCGGTCCGTATACCTTGTGGTTCAACACTTGCCCGTCCACTTGTTCGTCTTCGAACTTGAAGCAGAGCGCTTTCAAGCCATTCTCGTGCAGGGCTTGAACGACCTGCCGGAATTCGGCCTCCGAAACGTTACCTTGTTCCTGCGTATCCTGCGTTTCGTTGGAATTGGATACGTTGTTTTCTGTCGTCATGTCGAATCACCCGCTATTCATCATATAATGTCGGTTTCGCGCTTGTCCACTTGTAATTTTACGGCGAACGTTCAAGCGCGCGGCTCGAACAAATACGCCGCCAGCAGCGCGGCCGTGTTCGCGACGGCGTCCGCGTGCGTTCGCTCCATGCCGTGCGACGCGTGCACGCCCGGGCCGATCAGCGCCGCCCGGATATTGCTGCCGCCCCGGAGCGCCGCGGAGGCGTCGGAGCCGTAATGCGGGTACACGTCGACCGCGTGCGGAATCCCTTCGCGCTTCGCGAGCGCGATCAGCGCCGAGGTCATCGCGTAGTCGTACGGGCCGGACGAATCCTTCGCGCAGATGGACACGTCGTATTCCGTCGCGGACAGGTCGTCGCCGAGCGCGCCCATGTCGACGGCGATCATCTCCGTAATGTCCGACGGGATATGCGAGCTGCCGTGGCCGACTTCCTCGTACGTCGATATGATGATCTTCACGTCGCGCTCCGGCGTCCGGCCTTCGCGCTTCATCCATTCCAGCAGCGCGAACAGCGCCGCGACGCTCGCCTTGTCGTCGAGATGCCGCGACTTGACGAGCCCGTTCGGCAGCAGCCGCGTCCGCGGGTCCCACGAGATGAAGTCGCCGACGCCGATGCCGAGCTTCAGCACGTCTTCCTTGTTCTTCACCGGCTCGTCGATGCGGACCTCCATGTTCGCTTCGTCCCGCTTCAGGTCGCGGGCATCGGCGTAGACATGGACGGAGGGCTTCGTCGTCAGCACGGTGCCCTCGTAGGCGCGGCCGTCCCGCGTGTGCACGAGGCAGTATTCGCCTTCCACCGTCGCCATCGCGTAGCCGCCGACCGGCGTCATCCGCAGCATCCCGGACGGCTTGACCGACCGGACCATGGCGCCGAGCGTATCGACGTGCGCGGTCAGCGCGACAGCGCCGTCCCCGCCGGGATTCGCGCCGGGAATCGCGATGATGCCGTTGCCTTTCGGCGTGCGCGTCATCGCGCAGCCGAGCTTGGACGCTTCCGCTTCGATCAGCTTCATGATCGCGTCGCAGAAGCCGCTCGGGCTCGGGGTGTTCAGCAGCCTTTCAAGTAAGGCCAACATATAAGTGCGGTCGAGATTCGGTTGCAGCGGCTGCGTCATCGAATCGGAACCCTCCTTTCGAAACCTTCTAGCCTATCATAGCCCATTCCGGGCGAAATTCCTATTTTTCATAGCCAAATCAGCAAAGCCGAATCAGCGCGCAGGCGGCCGCGCCGCCGAGCACGAGGAACGTATCGCGCAGGCGCCAGGCCTCGGCGGCCAGCAGCGTCGGATGCGCCCGCGCGCCGACGCCGCGGCTCTTGAGCGCGTCGGTCACGGCGTCGCCCAGCCGGAACAGCGACAGCATGAACGGCAGCGCCGTCTCGACGATCCGCCGCACGCCGCCGCGCAGGAAGCCGCCCGTCCGCTTGCCGCGCGCCGCGGCGATCCGCGCGAACCGTTCCCATTCCGCGAGCAGCACGGGCACGAAACGCAGCATCAGCGTGATCGTCAACAGCAGCTTCGTCCCCCGCGCCGGCATCCGGCCGAAGCGGGCGAACAGCTGCTCCAGCGCGCGCCGCAGCCGGAGCGGCGTCACGGCGATCGGCAGGCCGAAGCCGAGCAGCATGACGATCAAGGGCCGGACAAGCGACTGGAACGATGCGAGCGCCGCGGCGGATTGCCACGGGCCGGCGCTTGCGGCCGCCCCGGCTTCGGCGGTTCCGGCGGCGGCGCCGAAGCCGGCGAACAGCGACACGGCGACCGTGAACGTCGCGATCGCTTTGATCGCGCCTTTCCAGCGGCGGAGCGGAATGCGGCCGAAGTAGACGGCCGCCGCCGCCAGCGCCGCGGACGCGCCGATGGCGGTCCAGCCCCGCGCGTTCAAGATCGCGGTCGAGACGAGGATGTACGTCAGCCAGACCGCGCGCGCGTCGAAGCGCGCGATCGGCGACGCGTCGTCCGCGCCCGGCCGGACCTGGAACGGCCGCCGCGCGGGCTCGGATGCGACGGGCGCGGGCGCGGCGGCGGCCGGAGCGGCGGCGGGCGGCGGAAGCGCGCCGGCATCGATTAAGTCCGGCGACTGCGGCGAAGCTGCCGCGGACGTTCGCGGCGGCACGCCGGACGCGGTCGGAGGCGGCGCGCTCGCATCGACGACGAGGGTCGGCGTTCCGGCAGCCGCGGTCGTTCCCGGAGCCGCGCCGGACGCGCCGGCCACGCTTGGCTGCCGGTTCGCGGACTTGCCGGCGAGCGGTGAAGACGTTGCGCCTGGCGCGCCTTTTTCCGGCGGCGCGCCGGTTCCGACCGCATACCCCGCTTGTCCGTGCTCGCGGGCGAAGCCGTCGTCCGGCCGGAGCGCCGCAAGCGCGTCGGCCAGCCCGCGCGGATCCCAGACGGCGCCTTCGGGCGCTCCGAGCGCCAGCCCGATTCGCGCGACCGCGAACCAATCCGGCACGTCCATGCCCGCTTCGGCGAGCCAATGCGGATTGGCGAGCAGCTCGCTTCGGCCGCAGACGCGGACGGCGCCGTCCGCATGCAGCAGCAGAATGCGGTCCGCGAGCGCGAACGCCCAATCGCTCTCGTGCGAAATCAGCAGCACGCCCTGCCCTTCCGAGGCGCGGAGGCGCAGCTGCGCCGCGAGCCGCTCGTGGCCGTCCGCGTCGAGCCCGGCCGTCGGCTCGTCCAGCAGCAGCCACGCCGCCGCCGGCGCGAACAGGCAAGCTAGCGCCGTGCGCCTCCGCTCTCCGCCGCTCATCGCGTACGGATCGCGCGCCAGCCAGCCCCGATCCCAATCGACCGCCCGCAAGGCATCGTCCGTCCGCCGCTCGAGCTCGGCTTCCGATAGCGCGTACGGGCGGAGCGAGTAACGCAGCTCTTCGCGCACGGTACGAAGAAACAGCTGCTCCTCGGGCGACTGGCAGGCGTATGCGTACGCGAGCAGCGCGCGCGGATTCGGCGCGAACCGCGTCCGCCATACCGTCCGTTTGCGAAGCCACATCGCTTCCCCGCCGAAGGCTACGGACAAACCGTCGGGCTCGCGCAGCCCCGCGATCGTCTCGAGGAGGCGGGTTTTGCCCGCGCCGTTCGCGCCGGCGAGCACGGTAATCGTCCCCGCCGCCAGCTCCAGCACGTCCGCGTCCGCGCCCGAATCGCTCTTCGCCCGATCCCCTGCAGTCACGCCGGCGAGCCTGATCCCGTGCAAGCGCAGCGAATTCACGTGCATGCCGTTCATCGCGCGCTCACCTGCCTCAGCGCCTCGGCCCAAGCTTCCGCATCGTCGGCCTCCGGGAACGGCGGCCGCAGCCTGCCGGCACGGCCCAGCTCGAGCGCCAGCCGCGCGACGTACGGCAGGCGCAGGCCGCAAGCCGCGCAAGGCGGTTCCTCCGCGCCGACTCCGCGCGGATACCCGGCGCCGTACAAAAATCGCCCGCCGCTCCCGTCGAACGCGACGCGGCCCTCCGCCATCGCGACGACCCGGTCCTCGGCGCCCAGCTCCTGCAGCCGCTGCGTCACCCACACGACCGCCGTCCCTCCGCGGTGCAGCTTCGCCGCGATCGCGCGCACGCCGCGGCGCGACTGCTCGTCGAGCATCGAGGTCGCTTCGTCGAAGACGATGAGCGGCGTCCGCGTCGCCGAAGCCGCGGCGACGGCCGCCAGCTGGCGCTGCCCGCCGGACAGCTTGTCCCACGTCAGGTCCGCGATGGCCCCCAAGCCGGTCTCGAGCAAAATCGCTTCGGATTCCGCCAGAATCCGCTCCGGCGGCAGTCCGCGCCATTCCAGCGCGAACCGGATTTCCTCGCGAGGCGTTTCCGCGAACAGCTGCGCATCGGGCTGCTGCATGACGTAAGGCGACGGCAGCCCGCCGGCGAAGCCGCGGTTCCACGTACCCTGCACGCCGTCGATGACGAGGCCGGCGAGCAGCCGGGCGAGCGACGATTTGCCGCTGCCGTTCAAGCCGACGAGATTGAGCCATTCCCCGGGACCGAGCTCCATATGTACATCCGCCAGCCGCGGCGCCGTCTCGCCCGATTCCGGCGCTCGCGGGATGGTCACTTGCTTCAAAACCAATTTGCTCTCTCCGCGATCTTCCAACCCGATTTCCCTCTTCCCAAAAGTTTACTCCCATGCTATGATGCTAATTGTTAACCATCACCAGATAACAAGGTTAACATTCAGGAGGAGAAAAGACAATGACTACCTTGCCGACCGAAACCGCTCAAACCGCCATCGCGGACGCCAAGCGCGCCGATTCCGCCGTCTGGATCCGCAGTGCCGTCTTCACCGCCTTGTTCGCCGCGCTCTTCGTCGCCTTCAGCTTCGTGAAAGTGCCGCTGTGGTTCACGGCCGTGCCGATTACGCTGCAGACGCTCGCCGTCATGCTCGCGGGCGGGCTGCTCGGCGCCGGCTACGGCTTCCTCAGCATCTTCATCGTCGTCCTGCTGACGGCGGCCGGACTGCCGCTTCTCGGCGGCAGCGGCGGCATCTCCGTCATTTTCGGCTTGACGGGCGGCTACATCTGGATGTTTCCGTTATCCGCGCTGCTCATCGGGCTCGCCAGCGACCGGCTGTTCGCCCGCGGGAAGAAGCTGAACCGCGGCGGCTACGCGCTGCTGTTCCTCAGTCTCGTGTTGTTCAGCGTCCTGCTCGCCTACGCCGGCGGCGTGCCTTGGCTGGCCTTCAAAGCGAAGCTGGACTTCGGCGCCGCGATGAAGAGCGGCTGCTACCCGTTCCTGGTCGGCGATTTCATCAAAGCCGCGATCGGCGCGTTCATGATCGGCACGCTCCGCCCGCTGCTCGCGAGACTGCGTTAATGCTAGAAGGCGCCTCGCGCCTTTATCGTCAAGCCCGCCTATAAACCGAGCTCCCGGCGCAGCAGCTGGGTCAGCTCGGCCAAGGTGGGCTTTTTGATCGCAATGACCAGCTTGTCGCCTTGAAGCGCCGCGGAGCGGATGCGAATCGGCTTCGGTACGCCGCTGCCGAGCGGGATGACGATGTCGTCAAAGTAGCGCTTCGGCAGCGTCCGGCTTCTCAGCTTCGCTGCGTCGACGACAGCCACGAGATTCGGATCGCGCCACTGGACGCGGTAATAGACGACGACGCCGGCCGGAATCCGGTTTTTTACCTTTAAATTGTAATGCGCGGCGATGCGCCCGTCCTCGATGTCGAAGCGCGCCCCGGTCACCGTCACGTCCGGGCCGTAACGCGGATCGGACGCGATGTACGCCTTGGCGATGTTGTCGACGTCCGATTCCGAGAGCGTCAGCGTCGTGCTCAAATTCTTCGCCATCTCGATCGCCCGCTGCTCCAGCGGCACGGTCCGGTACGCCAGGTCGAGCTTCTCCTGCGGCTTGACGTACCACAGCCCCGCGCCCGCCAGAGCGGCGATCAGCACCAGCAGGACGCCGAGCGCGAGCAAGCCTTTCTTCACCATATCGCGTTCACCCCCGACGCTACTATTATACGCTTCAACCGCGAGCGCCTTCTAGTCCGCGGGAATTCGCGGCGCGAACGGCAAAAAGCCGCGTCCTCATCGGGACGCGGCCTTGCGGCGCGCGAGCAGCCCGCGCGAACGGCGGCATGCCGCGGAATTCAGCTTCGCGAAAGCACGGCTTTGCGCCAAGAGCCCGCCGCCGTGATGTCCTCGGCGCCGGCTTCGGCATACGCCTCGCAGACGAAGCCCGGCACTTCGGCGCCGTCGCTCAGCTCCACCTTGCCGATGCCGAGCGGGGCCGGAATGGACGCGACGAAGCCGCCGAAGGCCGCGAGCGGCATCTCCCACACCTCCAGCGCGACGGCCGCGCCGCCCGCCTCCAGCTTGATCATCCCCGGCTTTGCCGGCACGGTCGGCAGCTTCACGAGCCGGTACTTCGGCGCACTCTCCGCCTCGCGGACGAACGCGGCGCCGCACGCGCGCATCTGCGGCTCCAGCGGAAAGCCGCGCATATGAAGGCCGCACACGGCGACGAGCGTCGTGGCGGGCTTCGCCGCTTCCGGCGGCGCGACCGCATCTTCCTCCCATGACGCCGATGCTCCATTCGCGCTCATCGCCTCGATCGGCTCCCCAACCTCCGCCAACGCGTTGCGCGCGGCCTCGAACGCCGCGGCGGCGCCGACGATCAGCGACTCGTTGTCCGCCGTCGCGAAGAAGGTGACGCCGAACGGCATCCGTTCGCGCGCCTCGCCCGCCGGCACCGCGACGGCGCACAGGTCGAGCAGGTTGCAATGGTTCGTGTACCGCCCCATGTCGCCGTTCGTCGCGACCGGATCCCGCCGCACCTCGTCGCGCGTCCAGGTGCCGCCGCAGGTCGGCAGCAGCAGCACGGCGTCCGCGAGCAGCCCGCGCGCCTCCAGCTTGAGCGCCTGCAGCCGGTGCGTCGCCCGGAACGCCGCGGCCGCCGTATACGCCGGCGACGCGCCGGTGCGCAGCACCCGCTCCGTCACGGGATGCGTCGCGCCCGGATGCGTCGTCACGAAATCGCCGAGATCCGCCCAGCGTTCGGCGACCAGCGGGCCGTCGTACAAGATCGCCGCCGCTTCCGCGAACAACGCAAGATCCACTTTGACGATCGGCAGGTTCATCGCTTCGGCGGCCGCGACCGCGTCCGCCCACGCCGCCCGGTATTCCGCCGCGAACGGCCCGTAGAACGCCGGCGTCTCCTCCGGCAGGCAGACCGCCGACGGCAATCGCCCCGGCCGCGGAGCCGGGATCGCCTTCGACCACGGATCCGTCGCTTCCGGTCCGCGCGCCGCGGCGTCGACGGCGAGCGCGTCGTCCAGGCCGTGCGCGAACACCGTGACGCAGTCGAGGCTCGCGCAAGCCGGCAGCACGCCCTTCGTCGGCCAGGCGCCGAGGCTCGGCTTGTAGCCGACGAGCCCGTTCAGCGCCGCCGGCACGCGGCCGGAGCCCGCGGTATCCGTGCCGAGCGCGAACGCGGCCTGCCCGCGCGCCGCCGCGACGGCGGAGCCGGAGCTCGAGCCGCCGCTGATCAGCTCCGGCCGCAGCGCGTTATGCGTCTCGCCGTACGGGCTGCGCGTGCCGACGAGGCCGGTGGCGAATTGGTCCAGGTTCGTTTTGCCGACCGGAATGGCGCCGGCATCGATCAGCCGCCGGACGACGACGGCGCTCGCGTCCGGCTCGAACGCGAAATCCGGGCAAGCGGCGGTCGTCGGCAGGCCGGCGACGTCGATGTTGTCCTTCACCGCGAACGGGATGCCCCAGAGCGGCAGGCTGCCGGGATCGGTCCCCTCCAAGCGCTCCAAATGCGGCATGATCCGTTCCATGGCGGGCGGCGTGATCCAGATCCGCATGTCCGCGTCGCGTTCGGCGCGACGGACGATTTCTTCCGCGACTTCCACCGGCGTGATCGTTCCGTCCGCGTACCGCTCCTTCAACCAGGAGACGGTCAAGTGTTCGGGCCATTTCTCGTTTGCGCGTCTCATGCGATGGACACCTCTCTTTCGCTTTCTTGGACGAGGCCGACGATCAGCTGGCCGGCATGCACTTCGTCCCCCGGCTTGACGAAGACGGCGGCGACGTACCCGTCGCACGGCGCCGTCTGATTGAATTCCATCTTCATGCTTTCCTCGATGATCAGCGTCTCGCCTTTCTTCACCGCCTGCCCCGGGTTCACCAGCACCTTCCAGACGCTGCCCGGCATGGAGCAGCGGACGCCGACCGCGCCGTCCGGCAGTTCGTCTTCTTCGGCCGGCTTCGCCGCTTCGCTCTCGGAGACGTATTCGGCGAGTCCGAGCGCCTTCCACCGCTCGCGTTCCGCCCGGAACGCGGCCTGCTGGGTCCCGGCGAACGCCGCCGCGCCGTCCTCGATCGACGCGAGGAACGCCAGGTAATCGCCGAGCTTGAACGTCGTTTCCGTGATGTCGGCCTCGAACCGGCCGCGCGTGAAGTCTTCCCGCAGGCGGAGCAGCTCGTCGGCGCCGACGGGGTAGAACCGGATTTGATCGAAGAACCGCAGCAGCCACGGCTTGCCGGCTTGAAAGCTCGCCGTCTCGCGGTTCAGATGGTTCCACATTTGGATCGTGCGGCCGACGAACTGATAGCCCCCGGGGCCTTCCATGCCGTACACGCACATGTAGGCGCCGCCGATGCCGACGGCATTCTCCGGCGTCCACGTGCGGGCCGGGTTGTACTTCGTCGTCACGAGCCGGTGGCGGGGATCGAGCGGCGTCGCGACCGGCGCGCCCAAATAAACGTCGCCGAGCCCCAGGACGAGGTAGTTGGCCTCGTATACGATCCGCTGCACGTCGTCAAGGCCGTCAAGCCCGTTGATCCGGCGGATGAACTCGAGGTTGCTCGGGCACCACGGCGCGTCCGGGCGGACGTTGCGCTGATAACGCTCGATCGCCAGCTGCGTCGCGGGATCGTCCCACGACAACGGCAGCCGCACGACGCGCGACGGCACCTCGATCGTTTCCAGCGGCGGCAGCCCGCGGTCCAGCTCGAGGATGCGCGCGCATGCGTCCTGCACCGTCGTCGCCTTCGGATCGATATGCACCTGCAGGGAGCGGATGCCCGGCGTCAAATCCCGCACGGGAATCGCGCCGCTCGCCCGGATCGCCTCCATCAGGGCGTGAACCTGGAAGCGCAGCGTCAAATCGAGCTCCATCTCCCCGTATTCCACGAGCAGGTTCTCGTCGCCGCTGCAGCGGATCGTAATCGGGAAGCGGCGTTGCTCGGTCTCGCGGTGCAGCAGGGGATAGGACGGCGCGAGCTCGCTGCCCGGCGCCGGCAGCACGGCCGGCCGCAGCCGGTCGAACGCGCCTTCGCCGATCGCGTCGAGATTATCGTTCTGCAGGCGCCGCATGGCGTCCGCTTCCTCGAGCGTCAGCAGCCGGAACCGCACGCGGTCGCCGGGATGCAGCTGGCCGAGCTTCCAAAATTCCGCCGACGCCGTCGTCACCGGGCAGACGAAGCCGCCGAGGCTCGGGCCGTCGGGGCCGAGCAGGATCGGCATGTCGCCCGTCAGGTCGAGCGTGCCGACCGCGTACGCGTTGTCGTGAATGTTGGACGGATGGAGGCCGGCCTGGCCGCCGTCCTCGCGCGCCCAATGCGGGGCCGGGCCGATCAGCCGGACGCCGGTGCGCGAGCTGTTGAAATGCACTTCGAATTCGGTGTTCGCCAGCTCCCGCAAGTAGCTCGGCTTCAAATATTCTTCCGTGCAGTGCGGCCCCGGAATGACGCCGATCGTCCACTCCCGCGCCATGGCCGGACGGCCGCTTTCCGGCAGTTCCCGCGGCGCCGCCAACCCGGCCGGTTCCGCCTCCAGCGCCGACGTTCGAGCCGCGCAGCCGACGGCGAGCACGTCGCCCGCCCGCAAAGCCCGGCCGCCGTGGCCGCCGAAGCCGCCGAGCGTGAACGTCGCGGCGCTGCCGAGCGTCTTCGGCACGTCGAAGCCGCCGGCGACGAGCAGATACGCGCGCATCCCCGCCTTCGCTTCGCCGAACCGAAGCTCCTGGCCCCGGCGGACGTGGACCGGCCGGTAGTACGGCACCGGCTCGCCGTCCAGCTCCGCCTCCATGTCCGCGCCCGCGAGGCACACCGTCATGTCGCCGCGGAACGCATAGGCGCCGCCGCGCAGCGTCAGCTCGAGGCCGGGCGCGTCGTCCGGATTGCCGAGCAGCTTGTTGCCGATCCGGAACGACAGCGGATCCATCGGTCCGCAAGGCGGCACGCCGACGTCCCAGTAACCGGTCCGGCCGGGCCAATCCTGCACCGTGCTCTGCACGCCGCCGTCGAGCACCTCGATCGCCGCTTCGGACGGGGCGAAGCCGTTCAGCAGCTGCGTATAGACGTTCCCGCTCCGGCAATCCGGATCGTCCAGCAGCGCCCGCACGTACGACAGATTCGTCGTAACGCCGTAGAGGCGCGTGCCGTCGAGCGCGGCGGCCAGCTTCGCGAACGCGTCCGCGCGGTTCGCGCCGCGGACGATGATTTTCGCCAGCATCGGGTCGTAGAGCGTCGTCACCGTCAGCCCGTCGCGCACCCACGTCTCCACGCGGGCGTCCGCCGCGAATGCCGCGCGGTCGAGCTTGCCGGCGCTCGGCCGGAATTGCCGCAGGCAATCCTCCGCGTAGACGCGCGCCTGAATGCTGTGTCCTTCGGGACGCGGCACCCGCGCCTCGATGCCGCGCAGCTCGTCCGCCGCCTCCAGCACCATCCATTCGACGAGATCGACGCCGAGCACTTCCTCGGTGACGCCATGCTCGACCTGCAGCCGCGTGTTGACCTCGAGAAAGTAGAACCGGCACGTCTCCGGGTCGTACAAATATTCCACCGTGCCCGCGCTGCGGTAGCCGGCTTCGGCCGCGAGGCGCTTCGCCGACGCGAACATCGCTTGGCGGACGTCGTCCGGCAGGTTCGGCGCCGGGCTTTCCTCGATGACCTTCTGATTGCGGCGCTGGATCGAGCAGTCCCGCTCGCCGAGCGCCGCGACTTCGCCGAACCGGTTGCCGAAAATCTGCACCTCGACGTGGCGGGCCTTCGCGATGTATTTCTCGAGGAAAATGCCGCCGTTCTTGAAGTTCGTCTCCGCCAGATGGCGCACGCCGTCGAACGCTTCGCGGAGCGCGGCGGCGTCGGCGCAGACGCGCATCCCGATGCCGCCGCCGCCCGCCGTGCTCTTCAGGATGACGGGATAGCCGATCGCGTCCGCCTGCGCGAGCGCCTCCTCCGGGTCCGCGATCAGCCCCGTGCCCGGCAGCAGCGGCACGCCGGCGCGTTCGGCGATTCCCCGCGCGGTATGCTTCAGGCCGAACAGCTCCATCTGCTCCGGCGTCGGGCCGATGAAGGCGATGCCGCGCTCCCGGCAGGCGCGGGCGAAAGCCGCGTTCTCGCTCAGGAAGCCGTAGCCCGGATGGATCGCTTGCGCGCCCGTCTCCACGGCGGCCCGAAGAATCCGTTCGGCGTCGAGGTAGCTGTCCTTGGCCGGTCCCGCGCCGATCGGCACCGCTTCGTCGGCGCGGTCGACATGCAGGCTGTCTTGATCGGCGGTCGTGTATACGGCGACGGACGCGATGCCGAGCTTGCGCAGCGTTCGTTCGATGCGTACGGCGATGGCGCCGCGGTTGGCGATAAGCACTTTGGTGAACATGGTCGTTCCCTCCCGAATATCCGTATCTTCTCGATCTAACCATCGGAACGCGTCCGAGCCGTCGGCCGGTCTCGGACCGGGAGCTCCGGATCAGGGGTTCCACATCAGGACGCGAATCGGCGTCGGATCGTACGCGTTGCACGGATTGTTCAGCTGCGGGCAGTTGCTGATCAGCACCGTCGTGCGGGCGATCGCCTCGAGCTCCACATAGCAGCCCGGCGCCGAGACGCCGTCCGCGAACGTCAGATCGCCCTCGGGCGTGACCGGCACGTTCATGAAGAAGTTCACGTTCGGCGCCAGGTCGCGCTTCGTATAGCGGCCGTCGTGCTTCGCCAGCTGCAGCATGAACGTGTCGCGGCAGTTGTGCATCTGCAGCTTCTCGTGCGCGTACCGGACCGTGTTGCTCTGCGCGGAGCAGGAGCCGCCGACCGTATCGTGACGGCCGCACGTGTCGGCGACGATCCGCGCGAGCGGCTTGCCGGATTCCGTCCGCAGGACGGAGCCGGTCGTCAGATACAGATTGCCTTGGGCCGCGATCGTGTTGACGGCGCTGTAATGATCGTCCGGGTTGTCGGCGTCGAAGAAGAGCGTATCCGCCGCCTGATTGCCGGCCAGGTCGACGATCCGGAGCGTCTGCCCCGGCTCCAGCACGTTCATCCAGCCGTCGCCGGCCAAGACGGTCTCGTCGTGAATCGCCTGCTCTTCGGGCAAGGAGCTTTCGGTACGAATAAATGCGGTCATCGGTTCAACCTCCTCGTGTGTTAGCGGCCGGCCAGCAGCCGGTATTCCGCGGTGTTCTCGAACGCGCGACGGTTCTCGGCGCGGTGATGAAAGCAATCGTCCGTCGCCGGATCGAACGGCGGCGCCGCGGAGACGTCCAGCTTGACGGAAGCCGCAGGATAAGTCGTCCCCGGGTTGAGCGGATTCGGCGTGTTCGACAGCACGACGAGCACGTCCATGTCGGTGCGCAGCGTCACGGCCGCGCCTTCCCGGCAGTGGTCCGCGTCGTAGATGAGGCGCCCGGCGGGATCGCAGGACACCTTGGCGAACAGGTTCACGACGGGACCGAGGTCGCGGACGCCGAGGCCGCACCGCACGAGCTCGACCGCGAAGTTCTCGTAGCCGCTGCGCAGCCAGCCGTTGCGCATCGTCTGGTAGTCCGTCGCCCCGTACTTGGCATCGGTCGATTCGCGCGTCGTGAGACCGCCGATGGGATCGTGCCAACCGAGACCGTCTTCGACGATGCTCGCCAGCACGCGCCCGTTGTCGCTCATCAGGACGTTGCCGCGCGTCAGGCGGGCCGTATACTGGGCTTTCAGCGTATCGGGCATGTTGTAGCGCTCCGTCAAATCGTTCGCGTGAAACAGCGTCAGCGCCAGGTTGGCGTCCGGCTGCAGCGCCGTAAAGGTCAGCAGGCGGCCTTGCGCGACGATTCCGGACCATTTGTCCCCCGGCGCGAACGTCTTGCTCCACAAGGTTGAGCTCGTCATGGATAATTCCTCCTTTTGTCGTGAAAACAAAAAAGCCCGGGAGCATGATCTCCCAGGCTTTTATCCTTCCGTGTTATGCAGCCGCTAGAAGCCGAAGCATCCGCGTGCCGCACACCGTCTCTCGGACCAGGCTTGACGTCAAGAAAGCGAACGCCAACGGAACCCTAGACAGCTTTTTCGTTCTCAATAGCTAACATGAGAACCGATATGCGATTGTCAGTACCTGCCGTTGCTGCTCATTATAGCCGCGGCCTTCCCGGTCTGTCAATCGCTATGTCAGCTTTTATTACATATGGCTTGTTTGAGGCTCGGTTCAACGCTTCGGCAGCGAACGGACGTACTTGTCCGACACGTCCATCAGCTTCAGGATATAGTCGTAATCCTTGCGGTAGGGCGCCAAGTCCGTCACCGGCTTCAGCGTCCGCAGGTCGACGGCGGTGCCGTCGTCGAAACCTTTGCCCGGCACGAACAGGATCTTGTCGTTGAAGAACGAGCCGGTCGGCAAATAATAACGCGACCCGACGACGTTATGGTCGATGTTGAGCAGATCGTGACCGAACGCCGCGTAGTTCGCCTGCTCGAGCGAGATGCCGAGGAGGTTGGCGACCGTCGGCATGATGTCGACCTGGCCGCCGACCCGATCGACCACCTTGCCCTGCTGCTCGCCCGGCAGATGGATGATGAGCGGAATGTTGAAGCGCGATACATTCGGATCGTACGGAACGCCGAGCGCCTTCGTGACCGCGTTCGGATCGTTGTCGGTCGGCTGCAGGCCGAAATGGTCGCCGTACAGCACGAGCACGGTGTCTTCCCATAGGCCGCTTGCCTTAAGGCGGTCGATCAGCGTGCCGATCGCGTAGTCCGTGTAGTTGACGGCGAGCAAATAATTGCCGAGCTGCGTCCCCTTCAATTCGTTCGGCAGCGTCATCTTGGCGCGGTCCGCCGGCACGTCGAACGGGAAGTGGCTCGATACGGTGATCATCTGCCCGTAGAACGGCTGCTTGGTCTTGGCGATTTCGCCGAGCTTCTCGACGGCTACCCGGTACAGCTCCTCGTCGGAGGCGCCAAAGCTGTTGAAATGGTCGTTCTTGTAATACGGCTTGTCGTAGTACCGGTTAAAGTTGAGCGCCGCGTACAGCTTGTTGCGGTCCCAGAACGTCACGTCGTTGACGTGGAACGTGTCGGCCGCATAGCCGTTCTGCTGCAGCAGCCGCGGCAAGCCCGGCACGTTCCGGTCGCCGTAGCCGGTCGACATGGCGATCTTGGCGGTCGGGTAGATCGACGTGTTCGACATGAATTCCGCGTCCGACGTATTGCCTTGGCCGATTTGTTGGAAAATATGCGGGAAGTATAAGCTGCCGTCCGCCAGTCCGTTCAGCACCGGCGTAATTTCCTTGCCGTCCAGCTTCAGATGGATCGGGAAGTTCTGGAACGCCTCCATTTGGATGACGATGACGTTCTTCCCCTTCTGCGAGCCGAAGTAGGCGGGCGCGCCGCCCGGCTTGCCCTTGTACGGATACGTCGCCTGCAGGTCCTTCGCCTGCTTGACGAAATCCGCCGTGTTGCCCTCGGAGGCGATGCTGTTGTCCTTGGCGTCCTTGATGGCCGCGGACACCTGGTAATTCAGGAAGCCCTCGTCCTCCGCTTCGACAAGCTCGTTCTCGATCGGCATGCCGACATGGATGATCCGCGCGGACATCGCGAAGCAGAGAATGAACAGCGCGCTCAGCACGACGCGGTACATCGGGGTCGCCGCGGAGAGCGCCCTGCCCCGGCTTCCCCGCCGGACGGCCGCAGAGGCGGCGATCCAGACGACGAGCCCGATCAGCACGTCCGGGAAGAACCAATAATGGCTCCAGCGGATCGTCGATTCGACGCTGTCCTGGATTTTGGTAACCTGATGCAGCTCGTAGAGCGCGGTGTACGTCGGCACCGAGCCGAAGTGCTCGAAATAAACGGCCGACGAAAAAAACAGGAGCGATACGAGCAGGTTCAAGCTGCCGTACGCCCATGCTTTGAACCGGGCCGGCGTCGCGAGCTCCAGCGCGCACAAGAGCACGAGCAGCGCGGAAGCGTCGGCGAAGAGCCGGGGCCACTTAATCTCGCCGAACAGGAAGTAGCGCAGCAGCGCCAGCTTGGCGAGCAAGATCGCGATCGCGACGTAGAACAGCGGGACGCGGAGCTTCCGCTCGCCGCCCAGCCGCACGACCGCTTCGTTGGGACGTGATGTCGTATAGGCCATATATCGTTGCAACCTTCTTTCCTTCACATGCTGAACCGCTGCCGGTAGCCGCATTTGCGGCATAGCTCCTCGACCACCTCGCGGCGGGAAAAGCCGTCGTACAGGCGCTTCGCCCGCTCGCCCTCGATGATGTCCGAGAACGCGGTTTGATGGATGTTGCCGAGATCGATGACCCCTTCGCCGTCCAGGCAGCAAGGAATGACGGTGCCGTCCACGAGCACGCCCGCCTGATTGCGCAGGCCGTGGCAGAAGCCGCGGTTCTCGTCTTCCTTCTCCTTCAGGTCCGGCCACTTGAACTCGTGATCGTGGTTCAGGTAGATGCGGTCGGCCAGCTTGATGCCTTTGCCCCGCGTATAATGGTCCCGGATCCGGAAATCGAGCCCGAACGTCCGCTCGAGCTGGTCGAGAATCTCCTGGTTGCGCTGGCGCGCGACGTTCGCGGCGTTATCCTCCGTCAAATTCCACAGCCGCAGCGAGACGAGGACGTCCGACGCCGCGACGGCTTCCTTGGCGAACGCGAGCACTTTGCCGACGTAGCCTTCCTTGTCGACCGAGCCCTCGTGGCCGTCGAAGCTGTGCAGCGAGAAGTTGATCTGCCGCAGCGCCGGCTTGCCGAGAATTTTCGGCCCGGCTTTGTGGAGCAGCGTGCCGTTCGAGGTCAGGTTCACCTTGAAGCCGCGTTCGTGGGCGAGGTCGAGCAGCGTATCGATCTTGGGATGAAGCAGCGGCTCGCCCTTGACGTGAAAATAAATATGGTCCGCGTGCGGCCTGATCTGCTCCAGCGTCCGCGTAAAATCCGCCACGGAGATGAATCCTTTCGCCCGTTCCGTCGGCGGGCAGAAGGAGCAGGCCAAATTGCAGACGCTCGTGATTTCGATATAAAACTTTTTGAATTTCTTCATGCGCGATGCCCCGTTTCCTTCGTTCGGCCGGCGCCGGCCGGCGACAACATACCCTCCATTATAGGACGCCGGCGCGTGCGATGTCCACTTTCGGGCCCGGTTCTGCCGGTTATCGCCAGGATAGGCAACAATCGAAACGCAAAAAACAGGACCTTCGGCGAAGGTCCTGCGCGTAATCGGGTTTTAAGTTGGTTGGGAGCGCATTCAAGGAGGCTACGCGCGCTGCAGCAAATCGTGCATATCGTCTTTCGTCCGCTCGACCTTGAGCACGTCCTCGACGGTAATGTCGGTCTTGTTCTCGTTGCGGAACGTCGTGCCCTCGAGCCGGTAGCCGTTCGCTCTCGCCATCGAGTAGAACGCGCAAAGCTGGTTCGCGATCCGCACCGCCTGCTCCTTGCTCGCTGCCGCGTACAATTTGTTGCCGAAACTGAGCGGGTTGCTGTTGCTTTGAATGTTGACATGGAAGGCCTCGGCTTCGCCGTCCACCTGCTTCACCAAAATTTGATTGTTGTAACAGTTCAACAGATAATGGACTGTCATGTCATTCACCGCCTGATCACTAGGTTTCGGCCCGCTTATCCGCTTGCCGTACTCCTTATTACACGGGCCTCGCCCCCGTGAAACGCCGGCTGCCCGCGCCCGCTTCTATTCTATTCCTGCGACTCGGTGAAATGCGCCCCGCAAAACGATTCGAGCATCCGTTCTTCCTCGTCCTCCAGCTCGAAATCGTAGAACGCATCGTTGATCCGCTTGTACAGCTCGTACTTGACGAGACGCCCGGCATCCCCGTCGACGCGGTAGATGGCCCGAATGAACAGCCCTCCTTCAACGTACAGCTCGTCGTCCTCCGCGACGTCGATTTCCAGCTTGAATTCGTATCGTTCCCCGGCCAAGATGCCGAACGGATCCTTGATTTTCTCCACGGTATAGGCTTCGATCTCGATCAATTTCCTCACCCTTCCTGACTTCGTCGCTCCATTATACCGTTTTCTCCGCCGGGTTACGAATCGGCGCCGGACGCGTAGGATGGGAGCGCCCCCGAGGCGCGGGCGCATGGTTATCGCCGAAGCGTCGACGAGGCGGACAGGAGCGTTAACGGCGCGCGGGCGGGCGTTACTCCCGAAATTCCTCGCGCGTCGGCTTCGCCTCGCCGGGAACGCGCCGTCCCGCCATCGGCACCGTCGCGGCCCGGAACCAGCCGCCGTACCGGAAGACCGGCCCGAGCAGCGGATTGACGACATCGACCGTTATCCGGAAGCGGCCCGCCTCGTCGTCGTACCATTCGTGCACCTCCGCCCTTCCCGTCAGCCGCTCGGGGAAGCGGAACCCGAGCGGGCCTTCGTAGAAGCGCTGCTCGCCCGAGCGGATCAGGATGCCGCCGTGCGGCGACGCCGCCATCTCGAGGTCGACCGCCAGATGCTGCTTCGTGCCCAAATAATCGACGATGCGCCGGCGCTGCCGGCTGTAGATCATCGTCGCGTCGAACTTGCGGACGCCTTCCGGGAAGCGGAACCGGCGGCTCCACGTGACCGTCTCGCGTCCGAAGGCGTCCTCGTAGGCGTAGTTGGCGATCGTGAACGGAACGCCCTCGCCCGCCTTCGGGAACATGATATGGCGCGCCGTTCCGAGCCAGAGCGGCGCCGCCGCCCACTTGTTGTACCAGATGCGCTCCATGACGCCTTCGCCGATGGAGGCGACCCCGTCCCCGCTGCTGAAGCCGAACCGCTGGCGGATGCGCGGGTGCAGCTTCGCGAACTCCGCCCCGAGCGCGCGCTCGTAGATCGACGCCGTCGTCATCGCGCCCGCCCTCCCTTCGGCCGCGGACCGCGCAGGCAGCGTCCGGCAGCGGCAAGCTCCCGCGCCGTCAGCGCGGCGGCCAGGCTAAGCGCGGCCATGCCGACGCCGAGCAGCGCCGGATTGAACGGCGAGCGCAGCAGCGCGGGATCGCCGGCCGCGCCCAGCGCCGCGAGCAGCAGGAGCAGCGGCGCCTGCGCGGCGAGGAACCGCCCGCGGCGGTGCAGCGGCAGCGTGGCGAGGCCGAGGCCGGCTTCGCCAATGCCCAGCAGCAGCGCCGCGAGCGGCTCGCGGCCCTCCGGGATCCAGCCCGTCGCCGCCAAGATCGCGAGCTCGCCGGCGTCCGGGAACAGCAGCTTCGGCAGCAGCCCCTGCGCGAGCCACAGACAGGCGAGCGTCCCGGCGCAGGCGTAATGGACGACGGCCTGACGCAGCGCGACCCGCGGCGGAATGCCCGCTTCGAGCCATAGGCGGAGGGCGTCGAAGCTCCATGCCGTGGCATAACCGAACAGCGGGCGGAACGCGAAGCGGTCGAACGCGCGGCCGAGCGGACCGAAACGCGTCCGGTAGTCGTATTGCGTGATGAACCGGATGCCGCCATCGCTTCCGTCATTCTTTCTGTTAGGGCAGCTGTCCTCGCTTCCCTCCTCGGGCTCTTCGCCTCCTCCGGCATCCCGGCCCCGCTTCGGCGGCACGTATTTCCAATACCCCGTTCCCCGGCTGATCAGCGACAGCGGTTGGCCGGAGCCGAAAGCCAGCGCGGACAGCCGCACGCCGCTCTTCGGGAACCGCGCCGTCCGCGACTCGCCCGTGCCGGCGATCGCGAGGCCGAACCCGATCCGCGTGGCGTACGTGAACCTTTGCGGCGCTTCCGGATTCGGACGGGGCAGGTAAGCGATGTCGGTAAACCGGAGATCCCACTGCCGGTGGAGCTCCGGCTTCTGCGTATGGTTCCACAGCGTCTCCATATCGGTGCGGATGGTCGTTTCGACGTAAATCGGTTTGCTTCGCCGCATTGTCCTTCGTCAGCTCCTCTCAAGGCCAAGTATAACGGCATACGCCGGGCCTCGGGCAGAACCAACTTTCATGGAACGCGCGGCGAAAAGGGTACTAGAATTTCTAGTACCCCCGTTTCCGGTTGCGTTCCTTCGACCCGCTTAACGCGGCTTCACATCTGCGGATTCTCCGGCCCGTCCGGCTTCTCCGGGGCGAGTCCGATCCGCTTCACCTTCTCCACGGCTTCCTTGCTGCTGCGGACGCCGAGCTTCTTCAGCATCTTGTTGACCTGGTTCTTCAGCGTGCTCTCCGCCTTGAACAGCTTGCGCTCGATCTGCGGCTGGGTGTAGCCCGCCTCGATCAGATCGAACACCTCGCGCTCCGCCGCGGTGAGCGGCTTCAACTGCTCCTCCCGCTTCAGCCGGGCGAACTCCTTCAGCAGCGCGTCCATCGGCGCCGAATGATGGTAAGCCGCGCGGATGGCGTGCGGCAGATGAAGATAGTTCGTCTTCTCGATATAATTGACGGCGCCGGCCGTGAACGCCTTCGTCATGACCGACTCCTCGCTCATCGACGTCAGCATGATGATCTTGGCCTGCGGCGCGAGCCCGTGAATCTCCATCGCCGCGTAAATGCCTTCGAGCTTGCGGTCGGTCAGCTGGATGTCCATGAGGACGACGTCGAATTCCAGCGTGCGGGCGAGCGACGCCGCCTCCGCCGCGTTCGTCGCGGCGCCGACGACGAGCAGGTCCTCCTCCCGATTCAGAAAAGCGGTGATGGCCTTGATCCAGCCGGGATCGTCCTCGACCAGAACTACGCGGATCGCATTCATGTCCGTACGTTCATTCCTTCCGAAGTTGTTTCTTGCGCGGGAACGCCAGCGTCACGCGCGCGCCGCGTCCCGGTTCGCTGCTCACGGCGAGCGTCCCGCCGCTCAGCAGCATGACGTTGTACGCGTAGGACAAGCCGAGCCCGTAATTGTCGGTGCGGCTCTTCGTGCTGAAGAACGGCTCAAGGACGCGCCGCTGCAGCTCCTTCGGAATGCCTGGCCCGTCGTCCGCCACGGTCAGCAGCACATGCCGTTTGTTCCCCTCGAGCGTCAGCCGGAGACGGCCGCCCCGTTCCATCGCCTCGGCCGCGTTCGCGATCAGGTTGCCGACCGCCTCCCGGACGTGGACGGCGTCCAGCGTCAGCACGGGGCGTTCCAGCACGCCGAACGAGACGGCGATTCCCCGTGCTTCGAGCTCGTCGGCGCATCGGGCGAGGCAGTCGCGGACGACGGCTTCCAGCGCGTGCGGCTGCTCGCGCAGGACGATCGCCTTCGTCCGCCCGTGAATGCGCGTCACCATATCCAATAAATGCGCGGAGGATTGCGAGATGATGGCGAGATGCTGCCGCGCTTCGTCGTCGGCGTCCGGCAGCCGATGGCCGAGATTGAGCGTGCTGAGCGAGATTTTGCCGATTTCGTTCTTGATCGTGTGATTGAGCATCGTCGTGCCCGAGCTGACGGCCTCCATCGTCGCGTCGAGCGGATCGCGTTCGAGCCGCAGCTTGACGCCGAGAAAGCCGTACATGAAGACGCACAGGAGCGCCATGGCGAGCGAATAGATGACGAAGACGGAGATGTACGCGAAGAAGTCGAAGTCCGGCTCGATCGCCCGGGCCACGTTGATGAACGCGAGGGCCGCGAGCACGGTGGGCACGATGATCAGCGTCGTCAGGAGCCGGCCGCGCCTGCGCCGCGGGTCCGCTTCCGTCAGCAGCGCGCGCAGCAGCACCCAGCAGGAAGCGGCGTAATACGGCCCCACCCAGCACAGCAGCAGGCCGAAGTCGACGCGGATCGCCGGCTCCAGCGGCGTCACGGCGAGCGTCGCGGCGGCCGGGATCAGCAGCGCGGCTTGCAGGAGCGCGCGAGTCCTCCGGCGCTTCGGCCACTTCTCGGCATGGGTCAGGCTGAACGCGAGAATGCCGTACGGGGTCCACGTCTGATTGACGTACACCGCCGCGTCCGCGATGCGCGGCAGGCCCGCCTCGCGCAGCGTACCCTCCAAGCCGCCGACCGCCGCGCACGCCAGGAAGAACGCCGCCCAGCGGTTCGCGCCGCCGCGCGGGTTCGCCAGCAGCAGCACGGCCGACGCCGCCGACAAGGCGAAGAAGTAGAAAATCACGACGTCGCCCGGAGCGCTCCTTCGCGCCGGAGCAGCTCCGCCTTCATCGCCATGCCGGCGCGGAAGCCGGTCAGCGTGCCGTTCTTCCCGAGCACCCGGTGGCAGGGCACGAAGAGCAGCACGGGGTTCGCCCCGATCGCGCCGGCGACCGCCCGCACCGCGGACGGACGGCCGAGCCGCTCGGCGACGTCCGAGTAGGCGCGCACCTCGCCGGACGGAATGAGCCGCAGCTCCTGCCAGACGGCTTGCTGGAACGCGGTGCCCCGCAGATCCATCGCGACGTCGGCATCCCGCGCGCCGTCTTCCAGGTAAGCGCGGATCGCCGCCGCGTAGGGAGCCATAGCCGCGTCGTCGCGCCGCGGCTCGGTTCCCGGGAGCTGCCGGGCGGCCCAGCCGGCCAAGTCCGCGTAAGCGGCCCCGGGGGTGCCGATGTAGCACAGTCCCTTGTCGGTGGCCGCGATATGCATGCGCCAATCGCCGCTGTCGAGCAGCGACCAATACAATTTGCCGTCGAATTTACTCATGAACGTCACCGTCTTTCGAATGGTTCGGCGCGCGATGCGCCAGTCGGTATTGCGTAGGCGTGCAGCCGGCGGCCTTCTGGAACGCGGTCGCGAAATGCGCCGCGTTCGGCATGCCGACCTCGCCGCCGACCGCGGCGATCGCGGCCGCGGATTCGCGCAGCAGCGTCTTGGCCGCCTCGATGCGCACGCGCAGCAGGTAATCGGCGGGAGACTGGCCCCGGACCCGCTTGAAGGTGCGCTGCAGGTGGTACGGGCTGACGTGCTGCTGTTCGGCCAACGCATCGAGCGTGATCCGCTCCGGATAATGCGCGCGGATCGATTCCGCGATGGCGTCCACCCATTCCTCGTCCGGAAGCCGCAGCCCGTCCGGCTTGCACCGCTTGCACGGCCGGAAGCCCGCTTGCGCCGCCTCCGCCGCGGTATTGAACACGCGCACGTGCTCCCTCTTCGGCGCCCTCGACTTGCAGGACGGCCGGCAAAAAACGCGCGTCGTGCTGACGCTGTAATAATACTTGCCGTCTTGCGACGCATCGCAATCGACGATCGCGGTCCACTGCGCGTCCGACGGCGTCTCGTTCGGTTGAACGGCCACGCGCCTCACCTCCACAACGCAAAGTATACCCGCTTTGCCGGCCGGATGTAAGCCTGCTTGAATGGAAAAGCAAGATTGCGAAAGGCGCCGTCGCCGCGTTTTATGGTACAACTAGTACAGAGAGCGGAGAGCAAGCTCCGCCCGACGAGGGAGGCTTCGAACGCATGGCAGCCAGCATAACCATCGAGACGCCGGACGTCTTCGATTTCGCGCCTATCATCGATTACTTGAACCGCTCCGCCAACGAGTGCCTGTACGAAGCGGACGCCGCGTCCGTGACCCGGCTCGTGCCCGCGGGCGGGTCGCCCGCGCTGGTCCGGCTGTCGGCTCGCGCGGACGGCGCGCTGGCGGCGGAATTCCTCGCTCTGACCGGGCCGCCGGACGACGCGACGGCGAGAGCCGTCACCGCGTACGTCCGCGATTGGTTCGACATGGACCGGGATTTGAGCGGCTTCCTGGCGCTCGCTTCCGGCGACGAAGTACTGGCTCCCGCGGTCCGGCGTTTCCGCGGCCTGCGCATCGTCGGCATCGCCGATTTGTTCGAGGCGCTGTGCTGGGGCATCATGGGGCAGCAGATCAACCTGACCTTCGCCTACACGCTCAAGCGCCGCTTCGTGGAACGGTACGGCGCTGCCTTCCGGTGGGACGGGCGCGCCTACTGGACGTTCCCGGCGCCGGAGCGGATCGCGGCGATCGATCCCGCCGAGCTCCGCGACCTGCAGTTCACGGGGCGGAAAGCCGAGTACGTCGTCGGCGTCGCGCGGCTGATGGCCGATGGCGCCCTGTCCAAAGCAGGCCTGCTCGCGCTGCCCGATTGGACGGCCCGGGAGAAGGCGCTCACCGCCATACGCGGCATCGGCCCGTGGACGGCGCATTACGTGCTGATGCGCTGCCTGCGCAATCCCGGCGCGTTCCCGCTCGAGGACGTGGGCCTGCACAACGCGCTCAAGGCCGCGCTCGGCCGCGAGGAGAAGCCGTCGCTCGCCGAGATCAAGGCGCTTGCCGCGCCATGGGGCGAATGGAAGGCGTACGCGACGTTCTACCTCTGGCGTCTCCTGTACTAAAACGAAAAAAGCCGCCTGCGCGGCGGCTTAAAAATCGAATTCCGATTTCGGTTTTTTCGGTTGTCGTTTGATTTTGTTTTGCACGGCCGGCAAATGCCTCATGCTCCGGTGCATGGGGCCTTTGCAGATCGGGCAGCTTTGCTCGCTCTCGGCGAACTCCTCGCGCACCCACGCTTTGCACTCCGGATTTTTGCATTTCCAAATCTTCGTCGGAATCAATTTCGGTTTCTCTTCTTCGGTGGTCGCCAACTTGTAAGCATCCTTTCCATTCATCGCGCATGATCTGAAGTTTAATAACTTTTCATTTGACGTCTGCGTTCTTCGTGTTATATTATCTAACAAGAAAAACCGAATTGCATACGAAAATCGTTTTCTAGGGTTCCGCGGCGGCAGTTAACCTGACCGACGGCCTGGTCCGAGAGAAAACGCACGGCGGCCGCCGTGTGCACGGAGGGACAAAAGCCCGGGAGGATATCAGTCGACGCGATATCTCCCGAGCTTTTTTATTTTAGCCACCATCGGAAAGGGTTGCTGCGCATGAGAGAGCAAATGAAGCTTCAACAGACGCTGTCGCTGTTCCAGGTCGCGTTTCTCGGACTCGCCTGGATGACGCCCATGATTTATTTCTCCATTTACGGCATCGCGTACGATGCTTCGTCCGGCATGCTGACGCAGGCCTATCTGCTCGCGTTCGTCGCCATCCTGTTCACCGCGTACAGCTACGGCTTGATGGCCGTCGCCCATCCGACGTCGGGTTCCGCCTACACCTACGTCAAGAAAGCCGTCCATCCGTATCTCGGCTTCCTGGTCGGTTGGGCGCTGCTGCTCGATTATCTATTCTCCCCCATCATCGCCTGTCTTACGTTCGGCATTTACATGCATGCGCAATTTCCGGCCGTTCCCGCCGCGGCGTGGATCGTCGGCATCAACCTCGCGGTTACGTTGGTGAACGCGAAGGGCGCCTCCTTCTCCGCGAATTTGAGCAAATGGATCGTCCTGCTTCAAATGGGCTTCATTGCGCTCTTTTGCCTGCTGCTCGTCCGCCATTTGCCTTCGCATGGCGATCCGCTCGCGCCGCTGCTGCAAACGCGCGTCCCTCTCGACGGAGTCTTGTCCGGTGCCTCCGTGATCTGCTTTTCGTTCCTCGGCTTCGATTCCATCACGACGATGGCCGAAGAGACGAAGAACGCCCGGAAAACGATCCCTCGCGCAATCGCCTTCATCATTATAATCGCCTGCGTCCTATATGTCACACCGTCTTATTTGACCCAGCTCGATTTTCCGGGCGTCCTCTCGTTCGCGGACCTCGATTCGGCCGGCCTCGAGATCGTGAAAATGGTCGGCGGCGCCGCGCTCGGCACCGTGTTCATCGGCGTCCTGCTGCTCGCGATCTTCACCCAAGGCGTCTCGTCCGTCTCGAGCGCGTCCCGGCTCATGTACGTCATGGGCCGCGAATCGATCCTGCCGGCGCGCACCTTCGCGTACGTGCATCCGAAGCTGAAGACGCCGCTCGCCAACATCCTGATCGTCGCGATCGTGTCGCTGCTCGCGCTCGTCATCCGGCTGGACACGGCCGTCAAATTCGTCAATTTCGGCGCGCTGACCGCCTTCTTCTTCGTGAACGCGTCGGTCGTCTGCCATTACTTCGCCAAGGAGCGCCGCCGCTCCCTGACCGGCACGCTGCTGTACCTCGTTCTGCCGGCCGTCGGCGCCGGCTTCATCGCCTGGCTGTTCCTGCTGCTCAGCAAGGACGCGCTGATCATGGGCCTCGTCTGGCTCGCCGCCGGCATCGTCTACAACGCGCGGAACGCCGCGTTCGTCAAGAGCCTGCTCGGCCGCAGGCGCGTCGGCCGCGCGGAAGCCCCCGGGCGCCGATAAGGCGGCGGCTCGGCGTACGGCGGCGGAAAACGCAAAAAAAGCACCTGAACCAGCAGGTGCTTTTTTGTCTTCATCCGCGATTCGACCGTTCAATCGTTGACGGTATTGGAAGCCGCGCCGAGGCCGCCCGTCTCGATCAGGCTGCGCAGGTCGGGTTCGATGGCCGAAGGATCCGTCGGAGCCGGATACTGCTTCAGGACGTTGCCCTGCCGGTCCACGAGAAACTTCGCGAAGTTCCAATCGATGTCGCCCGCATGGTACGGCGCCGGCACCGCGTCGACAAGGTACTTATAGAGCGGATGCGCGTCTTCGCCGCGCACGTCGATCTTGGCGAACATCGGGAACGTCACGTTGTAATTCAGCTCGCAAAACTGCGCGATCTCTTCGTTCGTACCCGGCTCCTGGTTCTTGAATTGATTGCACGGGAACCCGAGGACGACGACGCCTTCGTCCTTGAACGTCTCGTAGATGTGCTGCAGCCCCTTGTAATGCGGCGTCAGTCCGCAGGCGCTCGCCGTGTTGACGATCAGCAGGATGTTGCCCTCGTACGGCTTGAGCGTCGTCGGTTTGCCGTCGATCGTCGTCACTTCAAAATCGTAAATAGACATGCTCGTCCCTCCCGAAATCGCGTTGATTTCATTAAATTGCATAAAATCATTATAGCCGAACGCGCGATCCGGGAGCAAATCCGATTTCGGGACGGGAGCCGGTCAGCCTTCCCGTCCGATGGCGAGCTGCAGCTGGCTCGCGAGCTGCTCCGCGTCCTCCCAGACGATCGGCCGCACGCCCGCCGGCTTGTCCGACGCCGAAGCGGAGCTGCAGGTCCAGGTCACCGGGATCTCGTTGCCGAGCGCGTAGCCGGCGTACATCCACGTCTCGGCCTCCGGCGCCGAGATGTCGGCGATGAGCATCTTGCAGGTAAGCACCTGCTGCAGCGCCTCCTGCATGGACTTGCCGTCCGACGGGCGTCCCTCTTCCCGCTCCACCAGCTTGGGCGAGTAGCCGAGCTGGATCAAGCGCGGAAACACCGTGTTCATCCACTCCCGCGTCATGTCTTCCTCGCGTTCCGGAAGCAGCACGAAACAAGGCTTGAGCGCCTTGCCCGATGCGCTGGATTCCGCCTCCAGCCAACCCTTCTCCGTCAGCCGGAACGTCGAGCCGATCCGCTCGATCAGGCCCTCTTCCTTCAGCTTCTCGGCGATGTACACGAGCTCCTGCAAATTCATCGAATACGTCAAGTTGAAGCTCTGCGCGAACTGATTGATCACGACCGGCTCGCCCGGCCCTCCCGCATGGCGGTGCAAGTACCGCAGCAGGCGCAGCCCCTTGTCCTCGGTCGTCAGCGGCACGAGCGGCGACTGCAGGATCTCGTCCTTCCCGTCGAAGGAGACGATGACCGTCTCCTCGCAGTCGCTCTTCTCGCGGATGTAAGCGGAGATGATCGGGAACATGCTCCTCTTCTCCCCGTAGGACAGCTGCCTGAACGGTTCGTAGCTGCCGTCCTTCAAGCCGTAAGACGCGCTCGGCGAGCATAGGCAGTTCATGTACCATTCGCTGCCGCCTTTATGTTTGACCTGTACGAGCGAATCGCAGAACAGGCATCGTTTCTGATCCAAAACTTCCATGAATGCGTTCATCCTCCCTTTGTCTCTATGAAGGATTCGGATCGTCGGCTCCGTTAAAGGGTGCCGGAGCCATTAAGCTTTTCTCATGTTTGATGTACCCCGTTCCGATCGATCCGAAGCGCTCCGAAACCGTCCAAATGCTGCCAGTCCAGACGATGGCGTCCCCCGCCTTGGCGTCCGCCGCCACCTTGTCCCGCGGCAGCCGCAGCGTCTTGGCGCCGATCGCCGCCGTCACGCCGTCCCCGCCGGCTTCGATCACGATGCCGACGCGCCGGACGACGCAGCTTGCGCCTTCGCCTTCGTTCGCCGATTCCCGCATCCCGCTTGCCCGCTCCCTTCGCAAGAAGGACGACCGCGCCGAAGCGCCGATCGTCCTTCGTCTGTCCTTTTAAGCCGCGCCGAGCCGCGGTATCGCTTCCCGCGCTTCCCGTACGCGATCAATCGCGCTCATAGATCGAACCCGACCGGCTCGCGTAAAATTCCGCGTACACTTTCTCGGCATACGCGTCGGTCATGCCCGCGATGTAATCCGCCACCATGCGCTCCCACGGCCACTTGCTGCGCTGCCGCTCGTAGCTCTCCAGCCAGTCCGGCGGGATGATGAGCCGCCCCGTCTCCGGCGTCCGGAAGCTGTCCCACAGCCGCTGGATCATGATCTCGCTTCGCTTGTGCAGCCGCTGCACGCGGAAGTCCTTGATGAGCGTCACCCAAGCGAGCTTCTTCAAAATCTCCATCGTCCGCAGCAGCTCCAGGTCCTGCACGCCGTCGCGGATGAACGTCACGCGCTTCCAGCCGGTGACGGGATCGTCGATGATGCCGACGCCGCTGACGAACTTGCGCACCCAGCGCGCCTTCATCTCGCGCCGCGTCCGGGACGGCTCCCGGCCGCACTCGACGTAGACCGTCTCCCACTGCTGCAGGTAGTGATGAAGCGCTTGACGCACCATCTGCATCATGTCGACTTCCTCCCAGTGCATGACCGCGTTGCCGGGATCGTCGACGATCTCCTGCATGACGCTCGCCACGAGCCGGTCATCCTCGAACAGGCTGGGATTCATCTGAATCTTGCCGGCGCGAATCCCGTCCTCGATGTCGTGCGTCGAGTACGCGATGTCGTCGCACAGGTCCATCAACTGGGCTTCCAGCGTCGCGACTCCGTCCGGCATGCCCCACGCTTTGCGGAGGCCGGCGATGCCCTCCCATTCCATGCCGTAGACGCCCTTGAGCCGTCCCGGATCGTCCAGGCAGAACGGGTACTTATTGATCGCGAGCAGCACCGCGGCCGTCAGATCGAGGCCGCTGTCGCTTCCCGCGCGCTTCTCGAGGAACATGAGGATGCGGAAATTTTGGGCGTTGCCCTCGTATTTCATCCCGCATTCCGCCGTCAAAATCTCGTTCAGCACTTCCTCGCCCTTGTGGCCGAACGGCGGGTGGCCGAGATCATGGGCGAGCGAAGCGACCTCCACGACCTCGGGGTCCATGACCAGTCCGGGATGCTCGCGCCGCGCGAGAAACGGATTCGTCTTGCACAGCTTGCGCGCCACCTCCCGGGCGATCTGCGATACCTCCAGCGAATGCGTCAGCCGCGTCCGGTAATAGTCGCCGGACCCGGCGCCGAACACCTGCGATTTTCCTTGCAGCCGGCGGAACGCCGGCGATTGGATCAAGCGGGCGTAATCCTTCTCGAACTCGTCCCGGTCCTCGCTGGAGTGGATGTTTTCGGAGTCAAACAACCGCATCTTGCGTACGTTCACGTCTCATCCGCCTCCCTTATTCGTTTGTTCTTATTTTATGTAGAACGTTCGCGAATAGCAATAAAAAAACCTCGCAAGCTGACGATCCAGGACAGATGGCCTGACGTCGGCTTGTGAGGTTTCGGTTAGGTGAAAGTTGCTATTCCAGCAATTAACCTTCCAGCAGGAGCGATTCCGGATCTTCCAGCAGCTGCTTGACCGTGACGAGGAAGCGGACCGCTTCCGCGCCGTCGACGATCCGGTGATCGTAGGACAGAGCGATGTACATCATCGGACGGTTTTCCATCTCGGTATCGTTGATCGCGACCGGACGGACCTGGATTTTGTGCATGCCCAGGATGCCGACCTGCGGCGCGTTCAGGATCGGCGTGGAGAGGAGCGAGCCGAAGACGCCGCCGTTCGTGATCGTGAACGTGCCGCCCTGCAGATCGTTCAGCGACAGCGTGTTGGCGCGGGCTTTGGACGCGAGCTCGCCGATCTGCTTCTCGATCTGCGCGAAGCTCAGACGGTCCGCGTCGCGCACGACGGGCACGACGAGGCCTTCCTTCGCGGATACCGCGATGCCGATGTCATAGTACTGCTTGACGAGGATATCTTCGCCTTGGATTTCGGCGTTCAGCAGCGGGTACGCCTTCAGCGCGCCGATTACCGCCTTCGTGAAGAAGGACATGAAGCCGAGGCCCACGTCGTGCTTCTCTTGGAACGCTTGCTTGCGGCGCTTGCGCACGTCCAGGATCGCCGTCATGTCGACTTCGTTGAACGTCGTCAGCATCGCGGCCGTGTGCTGCGCTTCGACGAGGCGCTTCGCGATCGTCAAACGGCGGCGGGACATCTTGCGGCGCTCGGCCGGCTTGCCGGCTTCCGCGGCAGGCTGGGCCGGCGCGGCAGGCGCGGCGGGAGCCGCTGGCGCCGTCGGGCGCGTGCCGTGCGCTTCGATGTCGGATTGGCGGATGCGTCCGAGCGGATCGACCGCCTGCACTTGCGACAGGTCGATGCCGCGCTCGCGCGCCAGCTTGCGCGCGGCCGGCGTCGCCGACGCCGCGGCGTCGGATGCCGGAGCCGGCGCGGATGCCGCGACCGGCGGCGACGCCGGCACGGCAGGCTTCATTTCCGGCTGCTCGGCTGCCGGCTGGCTTGCGGGCGCTGCAGGCGCCGCGGAAGCGGCCGCAGGCTGGCTAGGCGCGGCGGCGCCGGAGCCGGAGCCGCTGCCGATCATGCCGATCGTTTCGCCGACGGCGACGGTGTCGCCTTCGGCGCGCAGCAGGGACTCGATCGTGCCCGCTTGCTCGGCGCTGATTTCGATGTTGACCTTGTCCGTTTCGAGCTCCGCCAGCACGTCGCCGACGTTGACGCTGTCGCCGGCTTTGACATGCCATTTGGAAATTGTGCCTTCTACGATGGATTCGCCCATTTCGGGTACTTTGATATCACTCATGGCTCGTTCTCTCCTTGCCTGATTCGCTGGATTTAATTTTGCTTGCTGCGGTTAAGCGCGACGGATACGATCCGCTGCTGTTCGATAGTGTGGATGTAGTGGAAGCCGCTCGCCGGGCTGGAGCGTTTCGGACGGCCGATGTAGCGGACCGTCGTGCCGGCTTTGACGCGCGCGCGAATCCGCGGCTCGACGTAGTTCCAGGCACCCATGTTTTGCGGTTCTTCCTGTACCCAAAGCACTTCTTTCACGTTCGGATACCGCGCGATGATTTGCTCGACGTCGGTTTTCGGGAACGGATAGAGCTGCTCGACGCGCACGATGTGCAGCCAGTCCCAAGCGTCGGCGGCTTGTCCGTCCTTCAGCTCGAGCGCCGCTTCCAGATCGATCGCCATCTTGCCCGTGCAGAAAATCAAACGCTCCACCTTGTCCGCTTTCTTGCCGAGACCCGGCTGCTCGAGCACCAGCTTGAAGGAGCCGTCGCTCAGCTCGGCCGGATCCGAAGCGACGCTCGGGTTCCGGATAAGGCTCTTCGGCGCCATGACGATAAGCGGACGCGCTTCGTCGGTGCCCAGGATCGATGCCTGACGGCGCAGCAGATGGAAGTATTGCGAAGCGGACGTCATGTTGACGATCGTCAGGTTGTCTTCCGCCGCGAGAAGCAGGAACCGTTCCAGCTTCGCGCTGGAGTGCTCCGGCCCATTGCCTTCGTAGCCGTGCGGCAGCAGCATGACGAGGCCGGATTTTTCCTGCCATTTCACGCGGCCGGCCGTCACGAATTGATCGATGATGACTTGGGCGCAGTTCGCGAAGTCTCCGTACTGCGCTTCCCAGATGACGAGCGTTTCCGGCGAGAAGACGTTGTAGCCGTATTCGAAGCCGAGCACGGACGCCTCGGCGAGCGGGCTGTTATGGACGGCGAACGACGCCTTCGCCTGCGGCAGCGTGTGCATCGGCGAGAACGTCTTGTTGTTCTCGACGTCGTGCAGCACGATGTTCCGGAACGCGAACGTGGCGCGCTCGGAATCCTGGCCGCTCAGACGGATCGGCGTGCCGTCGGACAGAATCGTGGCGAACGCCAGCGCTTCCGCTTGGCCCCAGTCGACCTTGCCGCCTTCGTTCAACGTGTTCGCGCGGCGCTTCAGGATGCGATCCAGCTTATCGTACACCTTGAATCCTTCCGGCCATTGCAGCAGCGCTTCGTTGATCTGCGCCAGCTTCTTCAGCGGCACGCCGGTCACGGTGTCCTTCTTGCGGCGCTTGCTGCCCACTTCGTCGGCCTTCGGCTGCTTATAGGCTTTATCATTTTCTTTGACTTCATCCAGCGCCGCCTGCAATTTCGCGAGGCCTTCGCGGCGAAGCGCCTGAACTTGCTCCTCGGTCACGAAGCCCTTCTCTTTCAGGCGCTCGGCGTATATGACGGAGGCAACCGGATGCTTGCGCAGCTTTTGGTACAGCAGCGGCTGGGTCGTTTCCGGGTCGTCCGTCTCGTTGTGGCCGTGGCGGCGGTAGCCGATCATGTCGATCAGGAAGTCCTTGCCGAATTTCTGGCGGTATTCGCACGCCATCCGGACCGCGGCGATGCACGCCTCCGGGTCGTCCGCGCTGACGTGCACGATCGGGATTTCATACCCTTTCGCCAAGTCGCTCGCGTAATACGTGGAACGCGAGTCCTTGCTCTCCGTCGTGAAGCCGAGGCGGTTGTTCGCGATGATGTGGATCGTGCCGCCGTTCTCGTATCCGGCCAGCTTCTTGAAGTTGAGCGTCTCCGCCACGATGCCTTCGCCCGCGAAAGCCGCGTCGCCGTGAATGATGATGGCCGCGGCGCTGCCGAAGTTCGCGACCGGGTAGCCCGGCTTGGAGCGGTCGTCCTGCGCCGCGCGCGTGAAGCCCTCGACGATCGGATTGACGTATTCCAAGTGGCTCGGGTTGTTCGCCAGCGTGATGCGCGTCTCGACCGTCTCGCCTTCCTTCACCGAACGGTGGGCGCCCAGATGGTACTTCACGTCGCCGGTATAGCCGATGTTGATGCCGATCGCGCCTTCGGACGGGAACAGGTCCTGGTCCTTGTTCGGCGAATGGTGGAACTCGGAGAAGATCGCCGCGTACGGCTTGCCGAGCACGTGCGTCAGCACGTTCAGCCGTCCACGGTGCGCCATGCCCATCAGAATATGCCGTGCGCCGTCATGAGCCACTTCTCTCACGACTTCGTCCAGCATCGGCACTAAGCTATCGGTTCCTTCGATCGAAAAGCGCTTCTGCCCGACGAACGAACGGTGCAGGAACGTTTCGAATTGTTCGACGTCGATGAGGCGCTGCAGCAGCGCGATGCGCTCCTTCGCGGTCATCGGCTTGGAAGCCATGCCGATCTCGGCTTGGCGGCGAAGCCAGAGGCGTTCGTCTTGTTCATGGATATGGGCGAATTCGAAGCCGAACGACTTCGTGTACACGTCCCTCAGGTGTTGAATCGCTTGCTTGCCGTTGCTGATGGATTCCGGCGCTTCTTCCCAGATCAGCGAGGCGGGAATGCCCTCGAGATCGGCGTCCGTCAGCTTGAACGTGGCCGGCTCGATCAGGCGGGTGTCCGGCGCCGGCGTCAGGCCGAGCGGATCGTTGTCGGCCGCCAAGTGACCGAACGTGCGGATGTTCCGGACCAGCTTCCCGGCGTCGACGATTTTTTTCAAATAAGCGGGGTCGACCGTCTTGATGCTATTGGAACCGTCCGTCGTTACCTTCAAAGGGGGAAACACGTTCACGTTGCTGCCGGCCGAGACGGACGGCGGCGGTCCCCACTTCTCGAAAGATTCTCTAACGGCGGGATCTACGTCGTCAGGATTGCGCAGGTATTGCTCGTACATTTCTTCAATGTACCCCAGGTTGGGACCGTAATAGAGCTCCCAGGGCGACTTGCGGTCATTGCTGTCTGCTGTCATTAACGGCTACCTCCATCAAAAGTAAGTACAACGGGAACAAAAAAGTCCTTCTTATTACATTAACCCGTCATAGCGTTCATCCATACATGATACCAGAACTAAATGGGAGGAACAAATAAAGCGACAAATCTCCTCATAATCTTCATATTTACATCCCGAGGATTCGACAGCGCTGGGAGATTCCGTAAAAAAAGACTGCCCGCGTCCAAGACGCTGCGGCAGCCTTTACCTGTTTGACCTGCGTTTAACGAGCCGGCAGAACCTGCTCTTCGTCGTCCGTCTCGTCCTCTTCGTCCGGCGCGCCTTGCTTCAGGCCGTTCGCGAGCAGCGCGGTGATCAGGATGAACGCGATGAGCGCCAGGAACGGAATCGTGACGTAGCCGCCGAACCAGTCCAGGTAATCCTCGCTGCACGGCACGCCGACCGTGCACGGCAGCACCTTCGCGAGCGCGGGTATCTGCTGCTCCAAGTAGTGATACAGGGAGATGCAGCCTCCGATCACGGACAGAGGCAGCACGTAGCGGATGATTTTGCGGTCCTGGTTATAGCACGCGATGCCGAGCAGAATGACGATCGGATACATGAAGATCCGTTGATACCAGCAGAGATTGCACGGAATGAATTTCATGATTTCGCTCAAGTAGAGGCTGCTCCCGACCGCGACGATCGAGACGACCCAGGCGAGATAAAGCGCGTAGCGGCGGAAGAACCCCGGAAACGGCGACGTCGTCATTCGGACGCGTCCTTCAGCGCGTCCTCGATGGCCGTCTTGATCGCGCCGTAATCGGCGAAGCTGCCGGTAAATTCCTTGCCGTTGATGAAGAGCGTCGGCGTCGACCGCACGTTGGCCTTGATCGCGGCCGAATTGTTCGCGTTCACTTCCTTGATGTACGTCTGGCCGTCGATGTCCTTCTTCAGCAGATCCGTATCGACGTCGATCGCGTTATCCTTCGCGAGCTTCACGAGATAGTCGGGCGTCGCCCAGAGCGTCTTCTCGTCGGGCTGGTTCTTGTACAGGGCGTCGTAGTACTTCCAGAACGCGTCGTTGCTTTGGTGGAAGACGGAATGCGCCGCCAGCGCGGCGGTCGTGGAGTCCGGCCCGATGAACGGGAAATCCATGAAATAGAGCGCAACCTTGCCGGTCTCGACGTATTCTTTCTCCAGCACCGGCTTCACCTGCTGGCTGAAAATCTGGCAGGACGGGCATTTGTAGTCGCCGAACTCAACGATCTTGACCGGCGCGTCGGTCTTGCCGAGCACGGGGAGGGCGGCGTAATCGAAGTCGGTCGGATTCGATCTCGGCGTGAAGATCAGCGCCGCGACGATGCCGAGCACGACGACGATCGCGGTCCCCCAGATCAGCTTCCTCATCGTCTTGCGCTGTCGTTCCATCCGCTCCTGCTCGGCCTTGCGCTGGCTTTTGTAGGCGGACTTTTTGATCGGTTGCGTCATCGGTTCCCTTCCTTTTCTATCAGTCTACTCAAATTGTAAGAGCCGTGCTGGTAGATGTCAATTCGCGGACGGCGCCAGGACGGACACCGCCGCGCCTTCCGGAAGGACGTCCCGGACCGGGCCCATCACCGCTTCGTCGGCCAATTCGCCGCCGAAGATCGTCGCGATGCCTTCGTCGTCGCGCTTGCGGATCAACCGGCCCATTCCCTGCCGCAGCCGGAGCAGCATGTAGGGCAAGTCCACCTCCCGGAACGGGTCGGCCGCTTCCCGGCGCTTGGCCGCGAACACGGGATCGCGCGGCGGGAACGGCAGCGCCCAGAGCAGCACGTGCGACAGCGAAGGTCCGGGAATGTCCAGCCCTTCCCACAGCGTGACGGCGCACAGGACGCTCGCCTCGTCGCGCTGGAAGTCCGCGATCAAATGGCTGATCTCCGCATCCCCCTCGTACAGGAAGCGGAACCTTCCGAAGGCGGGCATGCCGGCGATGCCTTCCCGGAACCGCGCCAGCTCCTCCCGCGACGGGAACAACAGCAGCGCCCGGCCTTCCGACTCCCGCAGCCGCGCGAGCGTCAGCCGCAGCTTCGCGGCGATGTCCGTCTCGCCCGAGACCGCCACCGCCATCCGGTTCTCGTAATCGTACGGCGAAGGGACGGAGAACGACAGCGCGTCCTCGATGCCGAGGCTGTCGGCGATGTAACGGAACGAGCCGCCCGCGGAGAGCGTCGCCGACGAGAAGACGACCGGCATGCCGCTCGAGAACACCCGCTCCTTGAGGAGCTCCTTCACGAGCTTCGGCATGATGACGAGCGTCGTGCCGTCCGGCTCCCGCTCCGCCCAGGAGATCAGCCCTTCGGGCTGCTTGAACAGCCGCAGCGCCGTCTGGAGCATGTCGAGATGCTCCTCCACGATCGTCAGCTGGTACGGGTCGATCGTGAACATGCCGCTCTCGAAGACGAGCTCTTCCTCGATGGCGTCCAGCAGCGCGGCGAACCGTTCCACCTCGCGGAGCAGCCGCCCGGTCAACGGCACCTCCAGCCGGTCCGACGCCTCGACCGCGACGCTCGTCGCGTCGATCAGGCCGAACAGCTTATCGCTCTGCGCGATGGCGTCCTCGACGGCCATGGCCAGCGATTCGCGGATATCGCTCTGCAGGAGGCGCGTGACGATCGCCTCGAACGCCGCGTGCTTGAGCTTATAGGTGAGCGCGCTTTGCGCCGCCGTCTCCAGCAGATGGCCTTCGTCGAACACGACCGAGCTGTGCTCCGGCAGAAGCGGCAGCTGGCTTTCCCGCTTCCGGGATTCGTACGTCCACACATGCTCCATATAGAAGTCGTGAGAGCAGACGATCACGTCCGCCGCCTTGCGGTAATGCTCCCGCGAGAGCGTCTGGCCGCAGCGGTGGCGCCGGCTGCAGACGAGGCAGTCCTGGAACGGATCCCAGGAGACCGCGCGCCACTGCTCGTCCGACAAACTCGGATAGTCCTTCCGGTTGCCGTAAGGACGGAAGGCCTGCATCGTGCCGGGACTGTTCACGAAGTCCGGCAACGAGGCGTACACCTCGCCGAGCGCTTCCAGATGCTCCGCGTTCCCGCGCGCGTCGTCCAGCTTGTTCAGGCAGAGGTACTGGTCCATCGACTTGCCCAGCCGGGCGTCGATCGTCAGGTCCAGGTAGCGCGCGAGCTTGGCGATGTCGCCCTCCGGCTTGACCAGCTGCTCGATCAGCGATTCGTCCGCGCAGGCGATGATCGCCGGCTTGCGCGTGTAACGCGCGTACAGCACGGCATACAGCAAATACACGAGCGTCTTCCCCGTGCCGACGCCGGCTTCCGCGAAAATCGTCCGTTTCTCCTGATACGCGCGTTCCAGCTGAAACGCCATGTAAATCTGCTCGTCCCGCAGCTCGAAGCCCGCTTCGGGCAGCCGCTCGTAAAAAACGTCCGCGATCCAGTCGCTGGCTTGTTGGATGAACGGCGTTTTGGGATCGAATTCAAAAGGATACGTATTCACGACATGCGAGCCTCCAATCAAGCCTTAATCATAGCATGCCGGAGCGGCGCAAGAAAAGGCCGATCCGGCCGCGGATCGGCTTTTTTTGCGTTTGCGCCTTCCTATGGGAACCGCCTCAGGAGACCACGTCGAAGCCTTGGTCCTCGATCGTCGATTTGATTTGCTCGATCGTGATCGCCTTCGCTTCGTAATCGACCGTCACGCGGTTCCCCGGAAGATCGACCTTGGCGGCGACGCCTCTCTTCTTCAAGGCGCCTTCGATGCTGCTGACGCAGTGCTGGCAGGACATGCCCCTGACTTCGATCACGCTCGTCATGTCGATCCTCTCCCGTTCGCTTCGTCTTGAACTGGCGATTCGCCATCCATAACCAGCCTATGCGCGCATGTCGACCGGAATGAACGCGAGCGCCGGAGGCCGTCCCGCGCTTCAGGCTTGATAGAGGAATACGGCCGCAAGCACGAAGATGCCGAGCCCGAACACGTACGGATGCAGCAGCACGGCGCCGGCGCCCGAAGCGCCGGCGTCCCGATCCCCCGCCGCGGCCGGCGCGCCGCCTTCTTCCCGGATCAGCTGCTGGAGCACGATATGTATAAATAGAAACAGCACGTCGACGAACAGCACCATCGTCGCCGCGCGGTCGCCCAGCATGACCCCGAGCATCGCGCCCATCATGCCGCCCATGATGCCGGCCAGCATGCCGTCGAGCGCCGCCATCGTGCTGACCGGCTTCCCCGCCAAATAGCCGCAGGCGACGCCGAGCAGCACCGCGCCCGCCGTCGGTACCGCCAAATCCTGCGGAAACAGGATGCCCGCGACCGTCCCGGCGGCCAGGCTCTGCATCATGCCCACCGTCATGGCGATCATCATGCCGGCCATGCAGCTCAAGGAGGCGCGCCGCCGGTACGCGTGCCAGATCGACCTGCCGGACAAGCCCGTGACCGCCGCCATGCTTGCCAGATAGAATACCGTCATGATCGCCGGCTCCTTTGCCCATTATGACTGATTGTATTCGGATAAGCGCTTTCAATATGTCAAGATATCGTTCATGAGGAATTTCTAATGGTTTTCTCATAGTTCGCGCGAAAGCCTTGATGGGCTTGTGACGCAAAGGTTGCATGCAAATGCTGGGAAAAAATCTTGTGGTATAGTTGGACTAGGTCAAACGACCTTGGTCAGACGGCAGACGCAGCGTCCGACGCACTTATCCAGGCAGACTGTCGCCGAACTTTATTCCTAGTCGGAACCGACAACCAGAACCTACACCCAAGGGGGAATTTACTCATGACGAAGAACAAATTCGGTAAACTGATGATGAGCGTAACGGTGAGCTTTTCTTTATTGATGGGCGGCACGGCGGTCCTTCAGGCCAAACCGGCGCATGCGGCAATTTCTTCCTCGAAAGCGTCTGCGGTAATCGCTTCCGCTAAAAAATACATGGGCACGCCGTACAAATTCGACGCGTCCACGTCGACGACCCGGGTGTTCGACTGCTCGTCGTTCACGAAGCGCGTCTTCGGCCTGCACGGCGTCACGCTGCCGCGCTCGTCGCACGACCAATCGAAGGTCGGCAAGTACGTCAGCAAGAGCAACCTGAAGCCGGGCGATCTCGTGTTCTTCTATAGCCCGGTCCACCACGTCGGCATCTACATCGGCGGAGGCAAAGTCATCCACACGTACGGCAAGCCGGGCGTCACGATTTCCACGATCAACTCCGGCTGGTGGAAATCGCACTACGCGTTCGCCCGCCGCGTGTAGACTAGCAGCGCCTAACGCATCGAGAAGACAAGAGCACCGTTTCCGCAAGCCGGAAACGGTGCTCTTTTTCGTTCAGGACGATCGCGACCGGGCGGATTTTCTCCGGTTCAGAAGGTCGCGCAGCAGCGCGGCGCCGGGAAACCGGACAAAATACCGCGGCTTCGGCACGCCGCCGAGCTGCGCCCCGTAAATGCCCGCATGCCCGGAAAACATATAACTGACCAAGCATACGACGAGCATGTACGCCGCTCCGTCGGCGCCGAACAACTCGAGGCCGAGGAAGAAGCAGGCCGCGGGCGCGTTGGCCGCGCCGCTGAATACGCCGATCAGCCCGAGACCCGCCAGAAACGAGGCCCCGAGATGAAGCAGCGGCGCCAGCGCGCTGCCGAGCGCCGCCCCGATCACGAACAGCGGCGTCACTTCGCCGCCCATGAACCCGGAGCCGAGCGTGACGGCGGTGAACGCCGTCTTCCACAGAAACGCAAGCGCGGACGGCGGCTCGTGAAAAGCCTGCACGAGCAGCGGCAGGCTGAGCCCGAGGTAATCCCGCGTGCCCGCGGCATACGTCAGGCCGATGACGAGCAAGCCCCCGGCGACGCTCCGCAGCCAGGCGCGCGCGATAAGCGCGGCCAGCCCGCGCTTGACCCAGCCGACGGCGAACGCGAACAGCAGGCTCATCAGCCCGAAGAGCACCGCCGCCGCGGCGATTTTCGCGAGCAGCGCCGCCGAGAAGGCCGGGACGGCCCCCAGCGCGTACTGCAGGTGGCGAATGCCCCATGCGCGGGTGACCATGTCCCCGGCGAACGCCGCGACCGCGCACGGCACGATCGTCTTCGGCGAGATCCGGCGGCCCGGCGTCACGACCTCGAGCGCGAATGCGGCGCCGGCCAGCGGCGTGCCGAAGACGGATGCGAAGCCGCCCGCGACGCCGCTCATCAGCAGCGCGCGCCGGTCGGCGCCTTCCGCCCGGACGAGCCGGCCGAACGCTTCCGCGAGGCTGCCGCCCATCTGCACGGCGGTCCCTTCCCGGCCGGCGGAGCCGCCGAACAGATGCGTCGCCCACGTGCCGATCAGGACGAACGGCGCCATGACGGCGGATACCCGTTCCAAGCGCTCCGCGGGCGCGTCGCCCAAGCGGATTTGCTCCACGATGAGATTGTTGCCTTTGCCGGCGTTGCCGCCGTAACGCGAATACAGCAAGCTGACGAGCGCGCCCGCCGGCGGAAGCAGCCACAAGAGCCACGGCGCCGACAGCCGGATGTCCGTCGCCCGGTCCAGCCCCCGCAGGAAGAGCGCCGAGGCGCTGCCCGTCAAGCCGCCCATGGCGGCTCCGTAGGCGAGCCAACGAATAATCATGCGCATGGTTCCGATCCTATTGCCTATGATGCCCGAACGAACGATAGGCCCCTTCCGTTTTTCTCCATGATATAGCGGACGGTAGCATTGGGCAATCGAATTGCGTCGGTGGGGTATAAAAGGCATGCAAAAGCGTCCATCCTAGACGAAGGATGGAGGTGAATACGCTCATGGCGAAAGATGTATTATGCGAAGTGAATTCCTGCAAATATTGGGCAGCCGGCAACCAATGCAACGCTTCTTCGATTTATGTCGTCAACAATCGCGGCAAGCAGGCCCATCATTCCGAAGAAACCGACTGCAAAACGTTCGAACCGAAAATCTAAAGCTGTTATGCGGGCCGCCTTTGCCTAGAAGGCGGCCCGCCTTCGTCTAGAAGTAGTATAGCCAAGGCTGATAATAATTATCAGTGAGAATGAAATTCGGGCATGAAATTTTCGGACGTTTTCCGATCCGCCGCCCCTGCCTGTCATTCTGCCCTGCTCTGTGCCTTGACCTGATGTCGCCCGACCGGCAGCCGAACCTACGCGAGGTCCGGCGCCGCCGCTTCCCGCTCCTGCAGCCGGAGCTGCTGCGTCGCGAATTCGCGGTACATCGGATGCTCCCGCAGCAGCTCGTCGTGCGTGCCCCGTCCCGTGATTCGTCCCTTCTCGACGAAGACGATCTGGTCCGCGTCCACCACGGTGGACAGGCGGTGCGCGATGACGAGCGTCGTCCGGCCGGCCATGAGGTTCTTGAGCGCCTCCTGCACGACGACCTCCGACTTGGAATCGAGGCTCGAGGTCGCTTCGTCTAGCATCAGAATCTTCGGATCGCGCAGCAGCGCTCGCGCGATGGCGATCCGCTGGCGCTGGCCGCCCGAAAGCTTGATGCCGCGCTCGCCGACTTCGGTGTCGTAACCGTTCGGGAGCTCCCGGATGAAGACGTGCGCATACGCCATTTCCGCCGCGCGCGCAAGCTCTCCCTCGCTTACGGCGCGGTCGATGCCGTAGCAGATGTTCTCGCGGATCGTCCCCGCGATGAGCGGGCTTTCCTGCGGGACGTAGCCGATCTGCCGGCGCCACGACGGCAGGGCGAAGCTGCCGATCTCGTCGCCGCCGAGCTTGATCGTTCCTCCCGTCGGCTCGTAATACCGCTCGAGCAGCGAGAACAGCGTCGTTTTGCCGCCGCCGCTCGGACCGACGACCGCCGCCACCGTGCCCGGCGCCACGTCGAACGTGACGTCCCGCAGCACCTGCTCGCCGCCTTCATAGCCGAAGCTCACGCCTTCGAACCGGATCGGCCGGTTCGCGTCCGCCACCTCCCCGCCACGCTCGTGATCTTCTTCGTCCGCGTCCAGGATGTGCACGATGCGTTCCGTCGCGCCGACCGTCTTCTTGAATTGCGTGAAGAAGGTGGATATTTGCGACATCGGCATGACGATCTGAATGAGATACAGGATGAACGCGACCAGCTCGCCCGCCGTCAAGGCGCCCGACGATACCCGCATGCCGCCGTAGCCCACGATGACGACGAGCAGCATCATCATGACGAAAAACATGAGGGGCGCGATCAGGGCCTGAATCTTCGCCTCCCTGCGGCCGAAGCGGAAAAGGCTCGAGATGCCCCGCTCCCCGGCGGCGTATTCCCGCGGCTCCGCGTTCATCGACTTGACGAGCCGGATCTCCGACAGCACCTGGGTCAGCGTGGCCGTGAAGGAAGCCGTCTCGGTCTGGAGCCCTTTGGACACGAGGTACATTTGCCGGCCGAGCGGCACCATGAACAACGCCGCCACGGGGATGACCCCCAGCATGACCGCCGTCATCCGCCAATCCATGTAGAACAGCACGACGACCGAGCCGGCGACGGAAATAATGCCGCTGAGAAACCCGGTGAAGTTCTCCGCGATCAGCTGCTTGACGATGCCGGTGTCGTTCGTCATCCGGCTGATCGTCTCGCCCGTCCGGTTGCGGTCGTAGTGGGCGACCGGCAGCTTCAGCAGCTTCCGCCACAGTTGGTCGCGCAAATTCGCCACGACCCGCTGGCCCGCGAGGTTCAGCATGTACATCGACACGCCGCTGACGACGGCTTGAAGAATGAAGACGCCGGCGAACGCGGCGATTTGGCCGAAGCCGAGGCTGCTGACGTCGAAGCCGTCGACCAGCTTCTTCGTGAAGAGCGGGATGACCAACGAGACCAGCGTGCCGCCGAGGCTCAGCGCGATCGCGGCCGCGATGAGCCGCTTGGACGGCTTCGTGCGGGCGAGCAGCTTCAGGAACAGCCGCCAGTTCCCTTTTCCTTCGCCTTCCCCTGCTCCATTCCCGGAGCGGCTGCGACTCGGCGTTCCCGCTTCCCCGCGGGCATGTTCCTTGCCACGGCCGGATGCATGACGCGCGGCTTCGGCTTTCGTATAAGGCTCATCCGAGGGATGACGATGATTTTCGGCTGATTCCGCCTCCCGTTTATCTTGGACGCGACGAGCTTCCATGGCATTCCTTCCTTTCGCGCCTCTTCGGCGTTCCCTTCGCTAGCTTGCCGATTCAGCATAACGTTCGATTTTGAACGGAATATGAACAGTCCCGGCACGCGCAATCCGGAGACCGAAAATTGGACTATACGCGGCGCGCGAGAAGTGCTTCAATAGAGAAGAACGGACCGGCTTGTCCTGCAAGCGGTTCCATTGCATTCATATCCTTGTAGGGGAGGCTTCATTCGCCATGGCATTGATTCAATGCGATTTCTTCTCCGACGTGCTCGGCTTATCCAGCTCGATGTACGTCATCCTGCCGCAAAACGCGCAATCGCAAATCGGAATGGAATCGAAGGCAACCCAGCGCAAGCATAAGACGCTGTTCCTGCTGCACGGCTTGTCCGACGACCATACGATCTGGCTGCGCCGCACGTCGATCGAGCGCTACGTCGCGCCGCTCGGCCTCGCGGTCGTCATGCCGGCCGTCCACCGCAGCTTCTACACCGATATGGCGAGCGGCGGCGATTATTGGACGTTCGTCAGCGAAGAGCTGCCGGCGCTGGCCCGCTCTTTCTTCCCGCTGTCGGATCGCCGCGAGGACAACTTCGTCGCCGGCTTGTCGATGGGCGGCTACGGCGCGTTCAAGCTCGCGCTCAATAAGCCGGAGCAGTACGCCGCGGCCGCCAGCCTGTCCGGCGCGCTCGACGTATCGACGTTCGAGGAACGCGCGCCGGTCGATTTCGGGCGGATCTTCGGCACGGCGTACGTCGTGAACGGGCTCCCGAACAACCTGTTCCTGGCCGCCGAGACGCTGAAGGCATCCGGCCGGCCGATTCCGCGGCTCTACCAATATTGCGGCACCGAGGATTTCCTTTACGAGGACAACGTGAAGTTCCGCCGGCACGCGGACGCGCTCGGACTGCCGCTCACCTACGAGGAAGCGCCGGGCGAGCACAGCTGGGAGTATTGGGACGAATACATCCAGCACGTGCTGAAATGGCTGCCGCTCGGCGAGGAATAGTCGCCGACGGTTACGCATGGTTGGTCATGGTTAGCCAAGGCTCGGCAGGGCTCGCTCCTCGTGCTTCAACGCTCGAAGCCCTTCGCCGGGCGCGCGCAAAAAACCGCAAGGGAGAGGCCGTTTGCCTCGTCCTTGCGGTTTTTTGCTTTTGCCGTTCGATCCCTGCTAGCCCTGCAGCAGAATCGGGGATACCGCCACGCCGGACGGAAAGCTGCCCGTCGGCAGGATCGCGATCGGCAGCTGGCTGGCCACCTCGATGACCGCCACGTACCCGAACGTCAAAATCGTCACGTACAGTTTGAGTCCGTCCGCGGTCACGGCGATGTCGCTCGCGTTGCTGCCCTGGGGCAGCTCGATCTTGGTCAAAATCTCGTTCCGCGACAGGTTGACCGCGACGATCTCGTCCGAACCCCGGCAGGCCACGTACGCCAGCGCGCCGTCGGGGGTGACGGCGAGCTGCTGCGGGTCGCTGTCGATCTCCAGCTGGATGACGGCCGCGACGGCATGCGTCGCGGTTTGGATGCTATAGACCCGGTCGTGATAGACGTCGGTCACGTAGGCGCGCGTCCCGTCCGGGGAGAGCGCGATCGCCGACGGCTTTGCCCCGAACGGCAGCTTGATCGTCACGCTGACGCCCAGCGTCTCCGCGTCGATCACCGCGATCGTGCCGCGGTTGATGAGGCAGCAGTACGCCCGCTTCCCGTCCGGCGACACGGCGACCGACGCGGGATCGCTGCCCGCGGGCATGGCGATCAGCTTGATCAGCGACCTGGCGTCGGTATCGAAGACGGCGACGTAATCGCGAATGACCGTCGTGACGTACGCCCGGGCGCCGACGGGCGAGACCGCGACCGCGAGCGGCACGGCTTCCTGAGGAAATGTCAGCTCGCCGCACACCTCGTGGGAGAGCGTGTCGACGATGCGGACCGTTTTGTCGCCTTGGCAGGTGACGTATACTTCCCGGCCGTCCGGCGTGAACGACAGCTTGCGCGGACTGCTGCCCGCCGGCAGCGGGATCGAAGCCACCCGCGCGTTCGTGTCGGTCTGCAGGACCGTGAGCGAATGCTGGGTGTGATTCGCGATGTACGCGTGGAGGATGTCATCCGTCCCCGCGGGCAGCAGCTTGAGCCGGTGCTGCGCGATGACGGCGCCCTTCTCGTCCAGCTCCGCCAGCGTCGCCGCGACCTCTCCCGCCGCGAGTCCGCTGACGGTTACGCGAATGCCGTAGACAGCCTCCAGCAGCACGTCCCGCGAGACGAAATACATGCTCCGGTCGCGTCCCGCCGGACTCAGCTGCACGGTCGCCAGCGATTCCGTCTGCATCCGGCCGAAGCCCGTCTCGTGCCCGCCCGTTCCCTGCGCGCTTCCCGCCGGCGATGCCGTGTACAGCTGCACGGCCGCCCTCGCCCCCTGTCTGCCCCGATTCATGACGCTGATGCTCAAGCTCGCCGTACGCCGCTTTTCCCGATTATACAGAAGTCCCGTGTCCAATACCGGCAAAGGTGACGCCTCCTCTATTCTTCCATTCCTCTATTCTATGACGCGCGGAATCGAATGGAGCGGGGCATCTTCCTAAGCCCGGCAGATAGATTGCAGCGCAAAAAGAGGCGTTCCCGCGAGTCGGGAAACGCCTCCGTGCCGCGCATCGCGGCCGGAATCCGGCCCGCGCCGGTCAGCCCTGCGGCCCGTCCGCCAGCAGCGCGCGGATCTCTTCCAACCGGGCGATCATCGTCTTCAGCTCGACCGCCAAAAAGTCCTCGTCCGCGGCGCGAAACGCCTCGCGCAGCGCCGTCAGCCGCTCGACCGCGCCCGGCAGCAGCCGGAACGCCTGCTCCGCGTGCCGGTAATAGGGATGCGCGGCATTCGCGGCTTGCGGTACGGCATCTTTATCGTTGGTGCCCACTATCCATCGCTCCTCCGTCGGATCATCGGTTCGTCTCACTCTATCATCCGGAAGAAGGTCTGTAAAGCGGCCGGCGGATGACGCGAAAGCCCGATGTGAGCGAGGAACGCGCGGAGTTCCGAGCTAGCTGCCCCGGTACGTGCTATAGCCGAAAGGCGCCACGAGCAAAGGCACGTGGTAATGCGCGCCGGGGTCGGTCACGACGAACCGGACGGGCACGACGTCGAGGAACGCGCGGTCCCCGAAGTAAGCGCCGACGTCGAACCGCAGCTCGTAGATCCCGGCTTCCAGCTCTCCGTCCGCGAGCAGCGGCCGGTCGACGCGCCCGTCCGCGTTCGTCTTCGCTTCCGCGACCAGCCGCGCGGCCAGCCCTTCCGCCAGCGCCATCAGCCGGATGCGGAGCCCGGCGGCGGGAACGCCCCGCGACGTGTCGAGCACATGCGTCGTCAGCCGCCCGCCCCCGCTCATGGCCGTGCGATTCCCTTGGCGGTCTGCGGAAGGAGGCCCTGCCGGTCGAACGCGAATCGCGGGTCGGCCAGATCTTCCCGGGTCATCGCGAACCCCTGGAAACCGAACGGCGGCCGCGGTTCCGTATAGACGGCGGCGCCGGTCGCCGGCCCGCGGTCCGCGACGGTTTCCCACGTTCGGTTGTTCGATTCGAAGCGCACTTCGGCCAACTGCGGAAACCGGTCCAAGAGGTGCAGGCCGATGCGCGCGATCAAATATTGGATGGACGGCGAGTCGTAGACGTGAAATGCCTGCTGCGCGAGGTCGCGGACTTGCTCCGCCGGCACGTAGCGGCCCGGCGCGCCGTCGCGCGCGTCCTCGGGATCGGCATACCGCCACTGGATGTCCAGAAAAATAAAGAGCGGCCGGTCGAACGTCTCCGGCAGGGTGGTATATTCGTCGCGGACGAAACCGTAGAAGGAGCTTCCGCTCACCTTAATCAGCTGCAGGTCCGAAAGCCCGCTCCACTGTTCGGCGGTCTCGATCCCCTCAGGCGAACGGACCAACGTCATTGCGGCATGCCCATGCTCGTTATGGGAACGGCGGTAGACGAGCCCGCTCTCCTGCGGGCCGCCGTCGCCGAGGACGGACAGCGGCAGGAACGGAATCCGGTCGCCCCGCAGCTCGATCGCCGCGACATGCGGATACTTCGCGAAGAACGCTTCGGCAACGTAGGCGAGAAACCCTTCGGTCGTGCTGCCTTCGTAGGAAGCGGCATGCCGCAAAATGAAGTTTTTCATGGAATCCGTCGCCACGACCCGGCCGTTATCCCCTTCGCTGAACGAGGTCAGCAGCGACTCGCCGCCGACGGCGAACGTCACGTTGTGCGCGAACAGGACATTGCGGTCCCCCGCGTACGCCGATTCCGGAATCGCGGGCACCTCAAGCGGCGCCGCGTACGTGCGATAGGTCAGCACGTCACCCTTGCCATAGTATAGCGTGCGTCCGTTGCGCAAATGCAGCATGTCGCCATCCCCTTCGTCGTTATTCTTCCACGCGGTCGCGCAGCCGCAGCTCCGCGATGCGGCCCACTTCCGCCAGTGCCTGCCTTCGTTCCAGCCCGCCGTCGTTCTCCAACCTGCGGGTCATCGCGGCCAGAATATCGGCCTTCGTCTTCCCCCGCACGGCGATGATGAACGGAAAGCCGTGCTTCGACGTATAAGCCGCGTTCAGCGCGGCGAACCGGCCGTATTCGTCCGGCGTCAGCGCGTCCAAACCGGCCGAACGCTGCTCCGCCGTCGATTCATCCGTCATGGCCGCGCGGGACGCCAGGCCGGGATGCGCCCGCAGCAGCGCGAGCGCCTGCTCTTCGGGCGCCTCGTCCACCGCGTGCATCATCGCCTCGTACAGCTCGCGCAGCGAACGGAACGGCCGGTACGGCCAGATCCGTTCCGCCACCCACGGCGAATGTTCGAAAATCGCGCCCAGCTCGCCGATGAACCGCTCGCGGCTGAGCGTATTCAGCTGCCACAATTGAATGCTCATCGCCAGTACCCCTCATGCGCCGCCGCCGCTTCCGCTTCGAGCTCCGGGAACGGGCCGATCACCTCGACCGGCTTGCGTCCCGCGGCGAAGACATCGCGGCATGGCAGCCGCAGCGTCAGGTTGCGTTCGTCCCCGCCGGTCAGGCCGATCAGCTTCTCCTCGGCCATGGCGTAGACGACGGTCCCGACGTCGCCCCAATAGATGGCGCCCGCGCACATGGCGCACGGTTCCGTGGAGGCATACAGCGCGTACGTCCGCAGCTCCTCCTTCGCGTACCGCTTCGACGCTTCGGCCATCAGCGCGGCTTCCGCGTGGCCGGTGCAGTCGCCCGTCGTGACTTCGACGTTGCCCTGCTCCAGCAGGATTCGGCCTTCTGCGTCCGCGAGCAGCGCGCCGAACGGCGTATTTCCGGCGGCTCTGGCCGCCTTCGAGACTTCGATGCTTCTGCGCAATAAGCCGATATGGCGCTCCCGGTTGTTCATGCGTCTTCCCTCCATTGGTCAATGGCGCGCTTGACGGAACGGACGATGCCGCCGTAGCCCGTGCACCGGCACAAATTGCCGGAAAGCGCCTCTTCGATTTCGTCCTCGTCCGGCCGCGGATTGTCGCGCAGCAGCGCCGTAACGGCGACGATCATGCCGGGCGTGCAGTAACCGCATTGGTAGCCGCCTTCCTCCAGGAACGCCCGCTGCACGGGATGGAGCTCGGCGCTTGCTCCGCTTACCCCTGCCTTCGCGCCAGACAAGCCCTCGATGGTCGTCACGGCGCGGCCGTCGCATTGATACGCCATTGTCAGGCAAGCGTTGACCGGCTTGCCGTCCAGCAGCACCATGCATGCGCCGCAGCGGCCGATTTCGCAGGATCGTTTCGTGCCGGTCAGCGCCAGATCGTCGCGGAGAATCGCCAGCAGCCGCTTGTCGGCCGTGACCTCCAGGCTGACGCCGGCGCCGTTCACCGTGCAGCGGAACTGCTCGGAAGGAACAGGCTGACGCAGATCGCCGGGCTTCTTCATCCGTTCCTCCCCCTTTTCGTTTCGTGAAGCCATTTTAGGCAAAGGACGGCCGTTCCGCCAGCTCCAGCGGATCGATCGGCAGCCGGTTCAACCGCTTGCCGGTCGCGTCGCGGACGGCCGCCAGAATGGCGGGCGCCAAGCCGACGGAGCCGATCTCGCCGATGCCCCGCGGTCCGTGCGCGTCCCCGTCGGGCAAGTCCTCGATCGGCAGGACGTCGATGCGGCCCGCCGCGTCCTTCACGGTCGGAATGAGGTACGTATCGAGATTGTTCGTCAGGTATACGCCCTCCCGCATGAGCGCTTCTTCCGAGAGCGCGTAGCCGAGCGCCATGATCGCGCCGCCTTCGATCTGCCCGAGATACCCTTGCGGATTCACGACGGGACCGGCGGCGACGGCATGAAACTGCTCCAGCACCCGCACGCGCCCGGTCAGCGTGTCGACCTCCGCCTTCACGGCCACGGCCGCGTACGTGTAGAGGTAATGCGCGCCGGCGCGCGTCAGCGTCGTCGCCGGGTACGCGAACGACGCTTGCGCGGCGATCTGCTCCGGCGCCCGGCGGGCCAGCTCCGCGTAGGTCAGGAGCAGCCGGCCGCCGGTCGGCGCGCCGGCCGGGCGCGCGTCGCCGCCGCGGCTATGCGAGGCGCCGCCGGTTGCGGCGGTTAAGCCGGCTGAAGCATGACCGGCGCGGGATTCATCCGCCGCCACGGCGCCGCTGCGCCGGATCCCGCCCTCGCCGAGCCGCAGCCCTTCCGCCGGCATATCCAGCAGCCCGGACGCCGCCGCGAGCAGCGCGCCCTCGAACGCCGGCTTCATCAGCCGCAGCGACTTCCACATCATCGTCGTCGCGCGCGACGCCGTCGTCGACCCGCTGTCCGGCACGGCGTCGGTGTCCCCGATCACGAGGCGCAGATCCGCGGCGCCGAACCCGAACTGCTCCGTCAGCATCAGCTCCAGTGAAGCGAGGAGACCCTGGCCGCATTCCTCGTAGCCGAACCGCGCTTCGATCTTCCCGTCCGGCGCCAGCAGCAGCCGGCCGCCGGCCGGATCGGGAATGCCGGCGCCGAGCCCCGCGCCGTGCATGACGAACGCCGCGCCGATGCCGGTTCTCACCCACGGCTTCGCGCCGGCGCGCGGCCCTTCCCGCCGCGCGGCTCGTTCGCGCCATAGCGGCGACGCCGCGAGGGCGTCCCATGCCTGCCGCGCGCCGTTCGTCGACGCGACGGGCTGCCCGAACGGCCCGGGCGCGTCCGGCTCGCGCAGGTTGCGCAGCCGGAATGCCCACGGATCCATGCCGCACGCGTCCGCCAGCCGGTCCATCTGGCCCTCGAGCGCGAAGATCGCCTGATTTCCGCCGAAGCCGCGGAATTCGCCGGACATGCCGTTGTTCGTGTACGCCGAGACGCTTTCCACCTCGACGTTCGCGCAGCGGTACGGTCCGATGACATGCTCCGTGGCGAAATTGAGCACCTCCGCGCCGAGCGTCGCGTACGGCCCCGTATCCGCGGTCACGAACGCCTGATGCGCGACAATGGCGCCGTCGGCGTCGATGCCGGTGCGCATCCGGATGACCATCGGATGCCGCTTCAGGCCCGCGCGAACGGATTCCTTGCGGGAATTGTGAAGCTTGACGGGGCGCCGGCTCGCCAGCGCCAATAGCGCGCCGTACGGCTGCACGTTCAGCTCGTCCTTGCCTCCGAAGGAGCCGCCGATCGGGCTCGACAAGATGCGAATGCGCGATTCCGGCAGCCCCGTGATCCGCGACAGCTGCAGCCGGTCCATGAACCCATGCTGGGTCGGGGAATGGACGGTGAGCCGGCCGTCCGCCCCGGGAACGAACAAGCCGCCTTCGGTCTCCATGTACGTATGCATCTGCCGCGGCGAGACGTACGTCTCCTCGACGACATGGACGGCGCGCCGGAACCCTTCCTCGACGTCGCCCCGCTTGTAGTCGGTCCGGTGCAGCACGTTGCCGCCGGGATGCAGGCGCGGCGCCCCGTCCGCCAGCGCGGCGTCCGGCCCGTCGAGCACGGGGAGCGGCACGTAATCCACCTCGATCAGCCGCAGCGCCTCTTCGGCGATCTCGTCGGTCTCGGCGGCCACCGCCGCGACCGCGTCCCCGACGTAGCGCACCCGGTCGACGCAGAACACCGGCTGATCCTGGACGGCGATGCCGTAGCCGTTCAAGCCCGGCACGTCCAGATGCGTCAGCACGGCGCGAACGCCCTGAAACGCGCGCGCGCGATCGGTGCGGATGTCCAGAATCGCCGCGTGGGGATGCGGGCTGCGGAGGACCCGGCCGATCAGCATGCCCGGCGCGGTCCGGTCAGTCAAGTAAGCAAGCTCTCCCGTCACTTTGCCGGGACCGTCCGGCCGGATCCGCCAGCGTTCGCCGCCGGACTTGCGGTTAAGCACCATGGATGTCACTCCTTCCGAAGGTTTTCTTGGATGCGCGGCACTGCTTTCACCCTGCAAGACGATGCCGCATGAAATGGGGGCGGCGCGTCTCAGGCCGGCTCGCTTTCCCGCCATGCCTGCCACAGTCCGGCCGCCAGCACGGCCGCCGTAGTCTGCCTGCGGTACTCGGCGGATACGAATGCGTCTCCGGCGGGCCGCACCTCCGCCAGCAGCTCGTCGTACAGCTGCTCCATCAGCTGCGGGCGCATCGTTTCGCCGAGCAGCAGCGCCTCCGCGGCGGGCAGCCGCTGCGGAAGCATGGCGCCGCCCCCGGCCGCGAGGCGAACGGAACGAATCTCGCCCGCCGGCGTCACCGCGGCGCGGAACGCCGCGGTCGCGACCGAGGGGGTAAACGTCTCCCGCCGGCCGATTTTGCGGTACCCTTCAAGGACGCGCCCGCCGGCGAGCTGCCGCTTCGTATCCTCGGCCTCGCCGCAGGCCGTCTTGATTTGGAGCAGCAGACTCGCGTCCGGCCGTGAGCCGCCTCGCAGGCGTTCCAGCCAATCGGCGAGCTTTTCCGCCGCTTGCACGCGGCCGTCATACCAGAGCAGCTCGGCATCGGCCGCGAGCAGCGCGGGCAGCAAATCGCCCGTCCGGCTCGCGACGTTGCCGCCGACGGTGCCGAGGTTGCGCACCGACGGCGCCGCGACGTGCCGCGCGGCCTCGCGCAGCAGCGGCGCGCAGCGGCCGACGACCGGGTCCAGGCGGGCGGCCGCGAGCGGCGTCATCGCGCCGATCGTCAGCTCCGCGCCTTGGACGAACAGACCCTTGACGCCCGGCACGCCGCCGACGTCGATCAGATGCGCGGGCTTCGCCGCGCCGTTCTCCCACTGCACCGACAGCCAAGTGCCACCGCCGACGTATTGGCCGGCCGCGCCGAAATATTCCTTCAGCCGGACCGCCTCCGCCGCATCGCGCGGCTGCCAAACGACGCTCATAGCTTCTCCTCCTCCCCTAATCGCGAGCGAGCCCGGTCCCCCAAGCCTTATCGCGCTCTGGTCTGCACCTGCGACCAAATCAGCCTCGCCTTCTCCAGCTGCTCTTTCGTGTCGATATCGACGAACGCCCATTCCGCGGCGTAGCGCACGACCTTCCCCCGGAACTCCGTCGATCGGAGCAGCGCCCGCGCGCCGGCGTCTCCCTCCAGCCGGCATAGCCGGTCGAACATGGTTTTGTTGAACAGCGCGGGCGGCGCCGAAACGTCCCCGTAGCCGCTCGCAACGAAGTCCGCGGCCGGATCCTTGCGGAAGACGGACGCCAGCCGTCGAAGCAGCGAGGCCGATACGAACGGCTGGTCGGCCAGCGCGATCAGCACCGCGTCCGGTTCTTCCGGCAGCAGCGCCTGCATCCCCGCCCGGATGGATCGCGACATGCCTTTGTTCGCGTCCTTGCAGGGCGCGATCCGGAACTTCGGCAGCCGGTCGAGGCCGGCAGTGCCGTCGTACAGCCACAGCAGCGGATCCTCCGGCCGGACGACCACGACGATCGGCTGAAAGCCGCTTCGCCTCACCTCGAGCAGCCCGCGGCTGCCGAGCGTCGCGCCGGGCGCGAGCTCGAGCGGCAGCTTCGCTTCACCCATTCGCCGGCTGAAGCCGGCCGCCAAATAAATCGCGCCGATTCTCATGTCGCATCTTCCTTTCTTCGTTCGAGTCGGCCGAGGCATGCCGCTCTTCGATCAATTGAGCCGCGACGCTGACGGCAATCTCCCGCGGACCGTCCGCTGGAAGCGGCAGTCCGGCCGGCGCATGCACGTTCGGCGTCCGTTCGAGTCCCTCGAAAAGCATGCGGATCCGCGTCCGCGAGCCGATAATCCCGATGTAGCGCAGTCCCAGCGGCAGCACGAGCTCGAGCAGGCGGCGCTCCACGTCCAGCCGATGGCTGCACAGCATCAGGTAATCTCCCGCGCCTAGCCGCAGCGCGTCGACGAGCTCGGCCGGGGTACCGACCGCGTCCGCTCGGCCGCGGCGGCTTTCCCGCCAATCCGCCGTCACGGCGCGAAACCCGATGCCTTCCGCAATGTCCGCGATCGCCCGGGCATCCTCGCCGTCCCCGAAGAGCACGAGCCGCGGCTTCGGCGCGATCTTCACGGCCAGCCGCAACCGGTCCGCCCGCTCCGCGGCGTCCGGTCTCGCTGCGTTCGGCCGCGCGTCGGCGAGCTCCCTGCCGCACGAACCAAGCACGCCTACCGTGCCCGCGGAAGCAATGACATCAGACCCGTTGCGGAGCGTATAGGCGACGGCAGCTTCGCCCCACTTCCGCTCCAGCGTCGTTTCGATTCCCTTCGCCAGATAGAGGCCGGCCAGGCCGAGCAGCTGCCGCAGCTCGCCCGCGACGGCTTCCAGCAGCACCATGATCTCGCCGCCGCAGCCCATCGATTCTCCCCAGACGGCGTCCTCCTCCGAACGGAGGTTATACGCCGCGCATGCCGGCTTGCCGGACTCGGCGACCCCCGCGGCTCTCGCCTGCAGATCGTCTTCGAGGCAGCCGGCGCTGACGCTCCCGGCTCTGCCGCCGCCCGGCAGGAACAGCATGGCGGCGCCTTGCTTCCGGTACGCATGGCCGTTGACGCGAACGACGGTGGCCAGCACCGGGACTTCTTCTTCGGGCAATTCGGCGATCAGGTTCAACAAGGCCGCCATATCCATGCCGGGCACCTCCCGCGGTTGCGGATCGCGGCGACGGCCGCGCTCGCTATTGTTTATGTTATATTATATTACGTGAATATCACTTAGTGAATACTTATGTCATGTTAATGTTATATTTACTAACGTATATCCTCCGAACAATGCAAAAAATCCTTCCCGCCGTCCCCTTTCGGACGGCTAGAAGGATTTCGCGGCGGTCGTCGCCGTTTATTGCATGTAATTTTGAGCCATGGTTTGCGTGTAGGCGCCGCTTTGCATCGATCCCGTGACCGTGCCCTGCACCTGCGCCATCGCCTGCTGGATTTTTTGCTGGATTTGCTGGATTTGGCGCTTCTGCGCATCCATCTGCATTTGCAGCTGGTTTTCGGCGAGCTTCAGCTCGTTTTCCACGCCGTACAGCGCTTGGACGATCGCCTGCATATGCTGCGATTTCGGGTCGAGCCCCGCGCTGCGAAGCGCATCCTTCGCGCGCTGCTGCTCTTGTTCCTGCCGCTGCCTGACCTGCTCCTGAAACTGTTCGTACGTCAGCTGCTGGCTGTTGGCCGGCTGACCGGGCATATTGTAATTCATGGACGAACCTCCCTCGGAATGCATCGATGTGCCGCCTTAGGTTTCCCCGACCATGGGTAAATATGTATGCCCGCCTGCCGGCCGCTAGGCTACGGCTTCGATTGGCCCAACCGGGACGCGATCGCCTGCAGCTGGTCGTCGGTTAATTTCCCGCTTCCGTACCGCACCTCTTGATAGTGCCGCACGAGCGTCTCCGCCGCCGCGTCGTCCGCCGGGCCGTCGCCGCTCAGCGCGCGCCGGATTTCCTCCGGAGTCAGGTGGGCCCGGTGCTCGTAGCCGCGCTTGACGGCGCCGCCGACCCAGCGTCTGTACAAATAACGCAGGCGCGATTCGTTGTCCGCGAGGTCCTTCCACCGCAGCCGTTCGTCCTTCGATCGGCCGAACCACTTGAACAATCCGCGCTCCGTCTTCCGGATTCGCTCGACTTCGTCGACGTAGCCGCGCTCCGCGACGCTTCCGTCGCGGTCGAACAGCTTCATGAATTTGCGGCCGAGCGCGCCCAGCCAGCCGGGCAGCCGGTTGACCCGCCGCAGCAGCAGCACCAGCAGCACGAGCAGGAACGCGATGACGATCGCGTACATCAAATGGTCGACCCACGCGGGCATCGTGCGCGTCTTGTCGAGGGGCGGCAGCATGTCCGGCGGCGGCTGCGCGGTCTGCTCGTCCGGCGGCTTCACGTCGCCGCCGCCCCCGCTGAACAGCCCCGCGAGCCACTGCTTGAGCGACTGCCAGGCCGAGCCCAGCAGCGCCTGCAGCTGGTAGCTGGCGGCGACGAGCACGGTGACGGCGATCGCGAAGGCAACGAAAATGCGGTTGTTGCGCCGCACGGACGGCTCGACCGTCGGCTTCGCCGCGCCCGACAGCGTCTCGCGGCCGACCATGCCGCGGTTCGTCAAATAAAGCGCCGCGAACAGCGTGAACAGGCCGGCGCCGAGATAGAGCCCCCGATACCCGTCGATCGTCTCCTTGATGCCGTCCGCGAGCGCTCCGACGAAATACAAGCCTACGCCGACGATGTAATCCTGCGTCGCCAGCCTGGCGTGCAGCGGCCAGCCCGGCAGCCTGGAGCCCCGGAAGACGGCGCAGGCGAGCAGCAGCATGAGGACGATGCTCCCTTTCGCGATGCCGAACAGCGCGTAACCCCCGGCCGCTCCGATGACGGCGGCGATCAGCAGCCGGGGAAAGGCGCGCTTGAACTTCAGCAGCGCGTTCAGCCCGTAGCCGACCGCGTACGCGGCGAGCAGCAGCAGCGCGACGGCGGCGAGCCCGGCCGAACCGGGCGGCGCCAAGACATAGGCGAAGAGCGTGACCGGGAAGAACAGCAGCAGCTCCAGCACGCCGGCGACGATCAAGCTGCCGCCGAGAAGACGCATGTTGTTTCTCATACCGCTTCCGCCTCCCTCTCCGCGATGGGCAGCCAGTCGACCGCGTGACCGTCCCGCCGAAGCCGCGCCATCGCCTCCGCGATGTCGTCGCTGATGAAGGCCGACACGATGACGATGTCGCTGCGCTCTTCCCATTGCGGCGCGAGTTGCTCCACCATCGTATGGAACGGCAGCCGGCGGACGATGGCGAGCTTGGCCAGCTGGCCGAACAAATGGGTCAGATGCTCGCTGCCGCTGCCCCGCTCCACCGTCATCACGTCGTCCGGCGCGTCGATCGAATGGCCGTTGCACGCGAAGGCGGTCTCCAGCCCCTGCTCCGTCGCCAGCTGCAGGATGCCGGCGGCGAGCCGGATCCCCTGCTCGATCAGCGCCGTATCGTTGACCGCCTCCCACATGCCGGCATGGTCTTCGACGTTCAGCAGCACGATCAGGCGAAAGTCCGCGGTGTAGTCGCGGCGGTGCACTTGCAGCTCGCCGGTGCGGGCCGTCGCGCTCCAGTTGACCATCTTGAACGAATCGCCCGGCCGGTACTCCCGCACGCCGCTGATCGCGAACGGATCCTCGACGATCCAGCGCCGCACGGCGATGTCCCCCTGCCAGCTGCGGGACGGCAGCTGAATCAGGCTTCTGTCGGCCGGAAGCGGATAGACGAGCAGCTCCACCTGCAGCGGCACCTTCTTCCAGGCGCTGAACAAGCCGAACAGGTCGCCGAACGTCAGCGAGGCGCTCGTCACCCGGTAGCAGCCGCGATGCGCGGCATGCACGGCATGCCGCCGCGTCAGCTGCTTGTTGCCCATCAGGCTGAACAGGCTCTTATGGTTCTGGAAAAATTCCCCGTTGCTGACGTCGAAGTTGGCGTCGCTCCGGAACTGCAGCCCCGCGTGCAGCATCGATTCCACCCGCAGCCAAGGCACCGGCAAGAGCTTGCCGTTCGCGAGCTTCTCCACCATCTCGACGTCGTCCCCTTCGAAGCAGGCCGCCGTGCTGAACGCGCGCGAATAACTCACCTTGCGCATGCCGAAATACCGGAACAGGTAACGCTGAAGCACGATCACGAGCACCGCGCTCAAAATGTACCATTGTATGCCCATGGATCCCCTCTCCCTTCCGCGGCGGGGTTACGCCCGGCCGACGAGCGGCGCGTCCGCGGGCACGGGGACGGTCGACAGAATGCCGGCGACGACATGCTCGGCGGCGTCCGCGCGCATTCGCTGCACGCTGCGCAGCGAGATCCGGTGCGCGAGGACCGGCACCGCCATCGCCTTGACGTCGTCAGGCAGCACGTGATCCCGGCCCTGGATGGCCGCCCGGGCCTGGCAGGCGCGCAGCAGCGCCTGGCTGCTCCGCGGGCTCGCCCCGAGCACGGCGTCGGGATGCTTGCGCGTGGCTTCGACGATGGCGAGCATGTAGCCGAGCAGCTCGTCCGTCGCCTTCACGCCCGTGTAATGGCGCTTCGCGTCCTCGATCTCGGCGGTGCTGACGACCGGCGCCAGCTGCTCCAGCGGGCTGTCCGCCATGAACCGCTTCATGATCGCGATGCCTTCCTCCGTCGTCGGATAGCCCATTTTCAGCTTGAACAGAAACCGGTCGAGCTGCGCCTCCGGCAGCGGAAACGTCCCCTGCTGCTCCACCGGATTCTGCGTCGCGATGACCAGGAACGGACGGCCCAGCTGATGCGTCGTGCCGTCGATGCTGACCTGGCGCTCCTCCATGCTCTCCAGCAGGCTGGACTGGGTGCGCGGCGTGGCGCGGTTGATCTCGTCCGCCAGCACGATGTTGGCGAACAGCGGGCCCGGCCGGAATTCGAATTCCGCCAGCTTCTGGTTATAGAAATGGATGCCCGTCAAATCCGACGGCAGCAGGTCCGGCGTGAACTGTATCCGTTTGAATTCGCCGTCGATCGACCTCGCCACCGCCTTCGCGAGCAGCGTTTTGCCCGTGCCGGGCACGTCCTCCAGCAGGACATGGCCCGAAGTCAAAATGGCGATGATCAATTGATCCACGATATCTTCTTTCCCGACGATGACTTTGCTGACGTTGGTCCGAATGGCTTGCGCCGTTTGCGCGATGTTTCCCGGATTCATCTCGCCGTGCTCCTCTCGTTACCCATCGAATGGAAGTGCTTACACCAGTAGTATACCTGCATTTCCCTTCGGGGGCCATCCTTTTACGCTTCGGTCTCCGGCCGGAGCGCCTCGATGCCGTACATGTACGGACGAAGCGCCTCCGGTACGCGGACCGAGCCGTCCTCCCGCTGATGATTCTCGAGCAGCGGGATGAGGATGCGCGGCGTGGCGGCCATCGTGTTGTTCAGCGTATACGGATGCCGCAGGCGGCCGTCCTCGTCCCGGTACCGGATGTTCGACCGTCTCGCCTGATAATCGAGAAGCAGCGACGCCGAATGCGTCTCGCCGTAGCCGTCCCGGCTCGGCATCCACGTCTCGATATCGTACTGCTTGTAGTTTTTGGCCGAGAGATCGCCGCCGCAGACGGCCACGACGCGGTACGGCAGCTCCAGCAGCCGCAGCAGCTCCTCGCTGTTCGCCGCCAACCGCTCCAGCCACGCCAAGCCTTCGTCTTGCTCCGCGCGGCACAGGACGACCTGCTCCACCTTCGCGAACTGGTGGACGCGGTACAGCCCGTGCACGTCCCTGCCCGCCGAGCCGACCTCGCTCCGGTAACAGGCGCTTGCCGCGCCGAGCAGCTTCGGCCGGTCCAAGTCGATGACTTCGCCGGCGTAATACGAGACGAGCGGCACTTCCGACGTGCCCGCCAGCCATTTGTCCTCGCCTTGGACCGCGTAGCTCTGATCGCGTCCCGCGGGGAAGAAGCCCGTCGCGAGCATCGTCCCTTCCTTGACGAGCGCCGGCACGTCGAGCAGGTCGAAGCCTTTGCGATGCAGCAGATCGAGCGCCAGCTGCTGAACGGCGCGGTGGAGCAGCAGCCCTCCGTTCTTCAGCACGTACTGGCGGGCGCCGCCGATCTTGACGCCTCTGGCGAGGTCGACGATGCCGAGCGATTCGCCGAGCTCGACATGGCTGCGCGGCCCGAACCCGAACGCCGGCGGCTCCCCGACGCGCCGGATCTCCACGTTGTCCCGGTCGCCGGCGCCGTCCGGCGTATCCGGCGAGATGATGTTCGGCACCTGCAGCATGAGCACCTCGTACAGCCGCTCCGTCTGCCGGAACTGCTCCTCGAGCGCCTTCAGCTTCGCCAACGCCGCCGACGCCGCCCCCTTCTCTTGCTCCGCCTCCGCCTTGCGTCCTTCCCGCAGCAAGCCTTCGATCGCCTTCGAGCTGCGGTTCCGTTCCGCGCGAAGCGCCTCCGTCTCGCGCAGCTGCGCCCGCCGGCGCTCGTCGACCTCGAGCAGCTCCCCGACCGACAGCGCGATCCCTTTCCGATCCGCCGCGCGCTGCACGTCCGCCGCCCGTTCCCGAATAAACCCGATGTCCAACATGTCCGTCACTCCCTGTTTATGGTAAAGGGGATCAAAAAAACGCGTTCCCGTCCCCATGCCATGGGACGAAGAACGCGTTCGCGGTGCCACCCAAATTAGCCGATCTTGCGACCGACTCTCTCGGTTCCGCGGGTAACGGCGCGGTGCCGGACTGCTTGGGGAAGCCGGCCTATGGTGCCGCCCTTCCGTACGCAACGCCTCCGAGTTGGAATCTCATCATCGGCCTGTTTGCCCTATTGCGTTGAAGTATAACAAAAACAACCGCCTTTGCGCAAGGGGCGGCTGCTCGGGAATCCATAAATTAAAGAACGGAAGAAATCAGCTCGTTATCCAGCACTTCGCGCTCGAATTGTTCCACATAGCTCGTCATGCAGTTGCAGTAGTAGTCCCTTCTGCAGATCGGACAAGGCACGGTCAGCAGACGGTTGACGCCGATCAGCTTCCAGTCCGGTTTCTTCGTGAAGATCAATCGGCACTGCGTATTGTCGGACATCGTCACGACGAAATGATAAAGACCCGCTTCCGGATTCATATCAGCCGCCGCAAAATCTTTAATTTTAACGTTGAATTTCATCATCGATCTCCCGTTCCGTGAAATTGAAAATTCTTTGTAAGCTTATATAATTTAGGCCTGAATGTCAATTCATTTATCCAGTGTGCCCCGATCGCCGGCTTGCCAACCAAAGGCGAAAAAGGCAGGCCCTTCCATGCCGGAAGCGGCCTGCCTTTTTGCCGGTTGACGGTCAAGCGCCCGTCTGCATCGCGAGCGATTGCTGCATGTCGTATTGGGTCATGTACAGCTTCTGTACAGCCCGCCCTGCTTCAGCAGTTCGTCGTGCGAGCCCTGCTCCGCGATGCGGCCGTCCTTCACGACGAGAATGACGTCCGCGTCGCGGATGGTCGACAGCCGGTGGGCGATGATGAACGCGGTGCGTCCTTCGAGCACCGTCTGGAGCGCCGCTTGAATGTGCTGCTCCGTCTCGGTGTCGACGCTCGACGTCGCCTCGTCGAGAATAAGGATGCGCGGATCGGACAGCAGCACGCGGCCGAACGCGAGCAGCTGGCGCTGGCCGACGGACAGCTTGGAGCCGCGCTCCTCGACCTGCGTCCCGAAGCCGTCCGGGAACTGCGCGGCGAACTTGTCGATGCGGACGCTCTCCGCTGCCTGCCGCAGCGCTTCGTCCGGGGCGTCCTCGTTGCCGTAGCGCAAGTTGTCCTCGATCGTGCCGGAGAAGATGAAGGAATCCTGCAGCACGATGCCCATCTGCCTGCGGAGCGACTCCAGCGTCACCGCCTTCACGTCCTGGCCGTCGATCAGAATCCGGCCGCCGGTCGCGTCGTAGAAGCGCATGAGCAGGTTGACGATGGTGCTCTTGCCGGCGCCCGTCGGTCCGACGAGCGCGACGCGCTGCCCCGGCCGGATGCGCAGGTTCACGCCGTGCAGGACGTCCGGCTTCTCTTCCCCGTACCGGAACGACACGTCCTCGAACACGACCTCGCCGCGGATCCGTTTCATGTCCTTCGCGTCCTGCCGGTCCTTCACCTCCGGCTCCGTGTCGAGAATTTCGAAGATCCGCTCGGCCGACGCCATGGCGGAGAGCACTTGGCTGTAGACCTTGGAGAGGGCGCTGAGCGGCCCCCAGAACCGCCAAAGGTAATTGATGAACGCCATGATGAAGCCGAGCGTCAAGTCGCCGTCCAGCACCGCTTGCGCGCCGAACCAGAGCACGATGCACGTGCCGATCATGCCGATCATCTCGACCGACGGCCACACCGTCGATTCCAGCGTAATCGCCCGCATGAAGGCGTTTTTGTTGCGCGCGTTCAGCCGTTCGAACCGCCGGTTGTTCTCCTTCTGCCGGGAGAAAGCCTGGATGACGCGGATGCCCTGGATCGTCTCGTTCAGGTTGCCGTTGATGGCGGACATCGTCTTGCGGGAATGCGACCAGGAGCCTTCGATCTTCGGCTGCATCAGGCCGACGATGAGATACAGGAGCGGCAGCGTCACGAAGGACATCAGCGCCAGCTTCCAGTCCATCCACAGCAGGATGGCGACGATGCCGGCCAGGTGGGTGAATTCCATCACCATCGTGATGAGGCCGCCGTTGATCAGCTCTCCGATCGCGTTCGTGTCGTTCGTGATCCGGGACATGATCTTGCCCGCGGGCCGTCCGTCGAAGAACCGGAACGACAGCGTCTGCAGATGGTTGAACAGCTGCTGGCGCAGATCGAACAGGATGCGCTGGCCCGTAAAATTGATCATCTTCGTATGCAGGTAGCCGAGCAGCCAGCCCGCCGCCTTGGAGCCGAGCAGGATGGCGCCGAGAAGATTGATCAACCGGTAATCCCGATTCAGGATGCCGTCGTCGATGATGTACCGCACGAGCAGCGGCTCCGCCAGGCTCAGCGCCATGTTCAGGAGCACGATGACGATGACGGCCGCCATGACGCGGCGATAGGGAAGCACGTAGCGGAACAAACGCTTTAAATACACGCGGTTAAACGGCTTTTCTTCGATCTCTTCGCCGGAATCCCACTCGACCTGGCTCACGCGCGTTGCCCTCCTTCGGTCCGAATCGGTGTCGGACGTGCTCTTGTTGTTTCTGCCCGCCTTTCGTCGTTTACGAATGCCGGCCTCAGCGCGAAGCCGCCGCCTCCTGCATGTCGAACAGGCTGCGGAAGAAGCCTTCCTGCGCGAACAGCTCCTTGTGGGTGCCCTGCTGCGCGATCCGGCCCCGGTCCAGCACGACGATGCGGTCGGCCCGCTTCACCGACGACAGGCGCTGGGCGATGATGAACGTCGTGCGCCCCTTCATCACGTCGAGCAGCTCCTCGTGAATCGCGGATTCCGTCGCCGTATCGACGCTCGCCGTCGCTTCGTCGAGAACGAGGATCGGCGGGTCCATCAAGACCGCCCGGGCGAGCGCGACGCGCTGGCGCTGCCCGCCGGAGAGCCCGACGCCGCGCTCGCCGACGATCGTATCGTAGCCGAACGGCATGCCTTCGATGAAGGCGTGGATCTGCGCCTTGCGCGCGGCCCGCTCGATCTGCTCCTGCGTGGCGTCCGGGACGCCGTACGCGATGTTCTCGCGGATCGTCGCCGAGAAGAGGAACGTCTCCTGCGGCACGATGCCGATCTTCCGGCGCAAGCCGTCGAGCTCGTAATCCTTGACGTTCACGCCGTCGATCCTCAGCGCGCCCCGGCTGACGTCGTAGAAGCGCGACAGCAGCGCGATCAGGCTGCTCTTGCCGGAGCCCGTGGCGCCGAGCACAGCGATCACCTCGCCCTGCTTCACGTCGAGCGAGATGTCTTCGAGCACGCCGGCTTCGCTCTCCGGATCCTGGTCCGCGAAGTGGAACGCGACGCGGTCGAAGACGACGTTGCCCGCGATCCGGTCCGCGCCCACGCTCGAAGCGTTCGCGGCGATCCCGGCCGGCGTATCCAGCACCTCGAAGAAGCGCGGCGCGGCTTTGATCGCCTGCTGCATGACGTTGATCTGCCAGCCGAGCATGTTCAGCGGCCAGATGATGCCCCATGTATACCATTGGAACGCCATGAACGTGCCGAGCGTCATGCCGCCGTTCGCGACGTACAAGGCCCCGAACCAGACCATCGTGACGAACACGACGCCGCCGTAGAAATTCATGAGCGGGAACGCCTTCGCCTCGAGCTTCGCGCGTTCCATGTTCGTCCCGAAGTTATCCTCGTTGCGCGACTCGAACTTGGTCTGCTCGACCTTCTCGCGCGCGAACGCCTTCACGACCCGGATGCCGGAGATGTTCTCCTGCAGCGTCGTCGTGAGTTTGCCCATCTGTTCGCGGACCTGGCCCCAAGCCGGGCCGACTTTCTTGTTGAACCGGTACAGGGCGAGCATCAGCAGCGGAACGGTCGCCATGCTGAGCAGCGTCACCTGCCACTGCATGGCGAGCATGAACCCGATCGTGCCCGCGAAGGTGAGCGCGCCCGTGAACATCGCCATCGCGCCGAAGCCGATGAAGTTCTTGACCGATTCGATGTCGCCCGTCATCCGGGACATCAGCTGGCTCGTCTGCGCTTTGTCGTAATAACCGAAAGACAGCCTTTGGAGGTGGTCGTACATCTGCTCCCGCAGCTTGAAGACGACGTTCTGGCCGACGAGCTCCTGCGATCTCCCCTGCACGAACATCGCGACGCTCTTCGCCACTTGAATGCCGGCGAGCGTCAGCGTGAAGAAGAGAATCTTGTTCCCGCTCCGCGCCGCGATGCCCTCGTCGAACACTTGCTTGAGCAGCCAAGGCGCCGCCAAGTCGACGAACGTGCCGAACACCAGCAGCAGAGCCGAGATCACGACCCATTTCAGGCTCGGGCGCAAATACTTCAACAAGCGTAGCATAACGTTCATCGCCTGCATTCCTCCCTCGATTCGAAGCCGTTCCGGCGGGCGGCAACAAAAAAGGAGACTCCGAGCCTCATGGCTCAAAGTCTCCTGGCGCACGGAGCAGGGGCAGCCGCTCAAGGCTGTCTCATCTCATGCGCGGGAAATCGGGCCGATGGACTGGATTGCCATGCGAAATGCGCGACGCATTCTTCATGAAAATCATAGCCATCGCCCTCCTTATTCGTGGGGTTGCCCGCCTTAAACATCCAAATCTTATCATTCCTTCCAGCATTTCGCAAGAGGGGCGAACGAAAAAAGGCCGCGCCCGGGGGAGGAAGACGTTCGTCACCCCGCCGCCGGCGCAGCCTCCATCGCGTCGCGGCGTTCTTCGCCTTACAGATCGCGGGTCGATTCGAAGTCCGACGCTTCGATCCCCTGTTCGACCGCGAACTCGTAGTCCTCGATATCGTATACCTGAACCGGCACCTCGGCTTCCAGCAGCTTATCCTGGAATTCGAACTGGTCCGACAGCAGCGGCACGCCGAGCTTCATCGACGTGAGCAGCAGCTCGGTCTCGATCGGATCGAAATATTCGCCGTACTGGGCGTTGTCCACCGCGTGCACGACGGTGAACTGCACCGTGTCGTTCAGAAGCAGCGGCGAGCTTTCGCGCCACGGCATTTGCAGCGCCCGCTCGATCTTCTTGCGGTTGAACGGATCTTCGAAGAATCCGATCAGCTCTTGGATTTTGCCTTTTACGTGCTTATCGTCTTCCGGATCGTCCATGACCGGCTCCGGTCCGTCCTTCATATCGTAAAGCTCCATGATCGTCGAATATGGCAAGACAAAATCGACCGGCCGGCTTGGCACGAGCAATTGACCATACGTAGCAACCATTACGGCTTCGATAACGAATCGCCGTCGCATTCTATCTCCCCCTTCAAGCAGCGTTAGCTTATTATACAACAATTTGTTCCTGCGACACAGAGCCAAATGCTTGTATCGCCGTTCCCCGCGGCGGCGGGAGTCGCGGCTCGCGGCCGATAAGGCGCCGCTAGCCCGAGGATGTGTTAAAATAATACGTATTCCCGCAGATGGCTCGAAATGAATAATGGAGTTGATAGAATCATGTTTATGCCTGACGAACAAATCATCATTATCGGCGCGGGGCCGTGCGGCCTTGCCGCCGCCGTCGAGCTTCAGTCGATCGGCCTGTCCCCGCTCGTCATCGAGAAGCGGAACGTCGTGCATTCCATCTCGCAGTACCCGACGTACATGAACTTCTTCAGCACGCCGGCCAACCTGGAGATCGCCGACATCCCCTTCACGACGGCGAACGAGAAACCGTCCCGGCTCGAAGCGCTCAACTATTACCGCAGCATCGCGCTCCGGAAGAACGTTCGGATGCACGCCTACGAAACGGTCACGGCCGTCGAGCCGCAGCCGGACGGCGGCTTCGTCCTGCGCAGCCATGACCGCTACGGCGAAGGCCGGCAGTACCGCGCGGACGCCGTCATCGTCGCGACGGGCTACTTCGATCATCCGAACCTCATCGGCATCCCCGGCGAGGAGCTGGACAAGGTCACCCACTTCTTCCGCGAAGCGCATCCGTACACCGGCATGAAGGTCGCGATCATCGGCGGCAGCAACTCCGCGATCGACGCGGCGCTCGAGCTGGAGCGCGTAGGGGCGGACGTCACCGTCGTCTACCGCGGGGAGACGTATTCGCCGCACATCAAGCCGTGGGTCCGGCCCGGCTTCGAAGGCCTGGTGAACAAAGGGCGGATCGCGATTCGCTTCGCCTCCCGGGTCGTCGAGATCGGACCGCGGACCGTGACGGTCGAGCGCGACGGCGTCCGCGAATCGCTGCCGAACGACTTCGTGCTCGCGCTCACCGGCTTCCGCCCCGACCGCGCGTTCCTGAACGGAATCGGCGTCACGATGGAGGACGAAGGCTATCCGACGTTCGACGACGAGACGATGGAGAGCAACGTGCCCGGCGTTTACCTGGCCGGCGTCGTTGCTTCTCGCCACGAGGCGAACGAGATTTTCATCGAATCCGGGCGGTTCCACGGCCGCAAGATCGCCGCGCACCTGCTCCGGACCGGCAAAATCCGCGCCGGCCGCTAAACGCAAAGGGTTTGATTCCGCCGCAGCCGGATCGCTGCGGGAATCAAACCCTTTTTTTTGGCCGCCGGCCGCGTCACAGGCTCGCGATCGGCTGCAGGCCGTCGGAATCCGCGCCGGTGAGCGTCATCACGGTCGCGATTTTCTGCAGCCGGATATACTCGTTGTTCGCCAGCTCCGTCCGGAAATACGCGAACATGTACGCCGCTTCGAGGAAATCGAGCCCCGGATAAACCGCGATGTTCTGATTGGAATGCGGATTGTCGAGCAGCACCTGCCATTCGCCGTCCCGGTCCGCCGCGGGCACGTCCCGGAACACCTGCGCCTTCGTACGGACGATCCCGTCGTATTCGCGCCAGACGTACGTCCAGGACGGGCTCATCCGGCCCGGTTCTGGAACGGCCTGCTTCGCCCGCTTCAGCAGCTCGGACGCCTGGGCGCATTCCGCCTCCCCGTAGGTCCGCAAATAATGCCGGAACGCGTCCAGAAACCGCCGGAGCGGCGTGAAGCCCGCCTCCCGCAGCGCTTTGCCGAACGCCTCGGTCTCTCCCGCCGCGCGAAGCTCGCGCAGCCTTGCGAAATAATCGTCCTCGTGTGCAGCGTCCATGTCTCTCACGACCTTCCCTCCCGTGCCGGCGCTAGGTTTTGATCACGGCGACCGTCCCGCCCGGCTCGAGCACCAGCCGGCGCCGCCGGTCGTTGTTCAGCTTCACGTTGAACAGCTTGAGCCGCTCCTCCCGGATGTCGAGCGCGTCCCAGCCGCCGTCGTCCTCGTAGCCGGCCTGCGCGAGCGCTGCTTCGGCCTCGCGCTCCGCCGTCTCGTTATCCTCCCACCAAAGGGCGCCAAAATATGCGAATTCATAGACATTTTTCAACATGCCGCAGGCGATTTCGCCCGACGCGCGGTGACGCAGTACGACTGGCATGGCAATGCCGCTCCTTTCCCCGGGCCCGGTCCGCCCGCGCGCCGGCCGGGTCTTCCCGGGGCCGATGCCGGAACGCAAGCAAGGCGCCGGCCCTTTCGAGCCGCGCCTTGTTAACGGCGTGAAGGATCCTTATTACAGATACGCGTTCTCGTGCTTCGCTTTCAGCCGCTGCCACCGGCGTTCCACTTCGTCCTCGAACATCTTCAGCGCTTCGGCGTATTCCGGCCGCGTCATGTGCTTCGTCTTGCCCATGTTCTTGAGCCAGTCGCCGAGCGGAATCCGCTTGCCCTTGTCCTCCGGGTTGAACGTGATGGACGTGATGCCCTCCTCCACCTCGTAGAGCGGGAAGAAGCAGCTGTTCACCGCGTCGTCGATCAGCGTCTGGCCGATCTTCTCCTCGGACAGCCAGTTGAGCGGGCACGTGATGAGGATTTTGCCGTACACGAGACCGACGTTCTGCGCGTAGTACTGCGCCTTGGCCGCTTTGCGGAGCAGATCCTGCGGCAGCGATTCCGAGCCCGTGAAGACGTACGGAATATTCGTGGCCGCCATGATTTGCGCCGTGTCCTTGTGATGGAACAGCTTGCCGCCCTGATGCTTGCCGACGTTCGACGTCGAAGTGCGGTGGCCGAGCGGCGTCGAATACGACAGCTGCGCGCCGGTGTTCATATAGCCTTCGTTATCGTATTCGAGGATGATCATCTTATGGTTGCGCAGCGCGCTGCCGATCGCCGGGCCCATGCCGATGTCCATGCCGCCGTCGCCCGTGATCATGACGAACGTGAAGTCGTCCTTCAGCCCGTACTGGTCCAGCTCGCCGCGGCGCTTGCGCTCCCAGAACATTTCGACGACGCCGGACAGCGTGGCCGCTCCGTTCTGGAACAGGTTGTGGATATACGTCGCCTTGTGCGAGGAATACGGAAAGCCCGTCGTGACGACCATCGCGCAGCCCGTCTGGTAGAGCGCCACGATATCGCCCTCGATGCCCTTGAAGAACAGCTCGAGCCCCGAGAAAATGCCGCAGCCCGGGCATGCGCCGTGCCCCGGCGCGAGCCGCTTCGGCTTCTTCGTCAGCTGACGGACCGGCGGCACCTTCACCTTGAGCTTGCCGCTCGTGGCGTCGCGGTCGACGGTGATCAGACCCGTCTTCAGATCCTCGTACTTCAGCGGCTCCAGGACGCGCTTCGGCGCTTTGGCCGGATCGCCGGGCGTATGGCCCCAATAATCGAACGGCACGTCGACCTTGCCCGTATTCGCCGCTTCGATCGCAAGCTCGAACAGATGGTGGCCGTCCTCGGCGTAGAAGTCTTTGCCCCCGAGTCCGTAAATGCGGCTAACGACGAGCGTGTCCTTGGCGCCGTGCGTGAACAGCGCCGCCTTGATCTCGTTCGTCATGTTGCCCCCGTGCCCGCCGTAGGAATCGGCGCGGTCGCCGATCGTGACGGCCTTGACGCCGCGCAGCGCCTCGGCGATCTGCTTCGCCGGGAACGGGCGGATCATGTTCGGCGCGATGGAGCCGGCCTTGATGCCCTTGACGCGCAGCTGGTCGACGACGTCCTTGATGATCTCGGAAGCCGAGTTCATCAGGAACACCGCCACCTCGGCGTCGTCCATCCGGTACAGGTCGAGGATCGGGTAATCGCGTCCCGTCAGCGCGGCGTATTCTTGACGGATGCGGTCGTAGACGTCCGCCGCCTTGTACATGGCCATGGACTGCTGGTAGCAGTTGTTGATATAGTCCGGCTCGTTCATGTACGGGCCGACCGTGATCGGATTGTTGCGGTCGAGGACGTGCTTGAAGCCGTCCGGCGCATGCTCGCCGATGAAGGCGTGCACGTCGGCCCGGTGCGCGAACGTCTGCACGCGGCGCTTCTGGTGGGACGTGAAGTAGCCGTCGGACGCGACGAGCACCGGCAGCCGGACCTCCGGATCCTCGGCCAGCTTGAGCGCCATGATGTTCATGTCGTACACCGCTTGCGGGTCGCGGCACATCAGGATCGGCCAGCCGGTGTTGAGCGCGAAATACAAATCGGAGTGGTCCCCGTGAATGTCGAGCGGCCCCGAAACGGACCGGCAAACGAGGTTCATGACCATCGGGAAGCGCGTGCCGGATTGGACCGGCATCTGCTCCAGCATATAGAGGTAACCGTTGGAGCTCGTCGCGTTGAAGACGCGTCCGCCCGCGGCCGACGCCCCGTAGCAGATGCCCGCGGAGCCGTGCTCGCCGTCCGCCGGGATCAGCTTGATGTCGTGCTGGCCGTTCGCCTTCATGAGGTCGAGGAACTGCGCGACCTCCGTCGAAGGCGAGATCGGGAAGTAGCCCATGACGTGGTAGTTGATTTGATGCGCCGCGTAAGCGGCCATTTCGTTGCCCGATTCGTACACCATCCGCTGCTCGACCGTGCCCGTGCTCACTTCTTTATTGATTTCAATGGCCATTTCGAAGCTCCTCTCTTTCGTGCGCGGTGCCGCGCCACGACGTTAATTCGCTGCTGCCCATTCGAATCTGTGCGGTACCCGGTGCTCGTCGCCGTAGCCGTCCGTTTCGCGCTCCGAGGCGAGCGCTTCGGTCGGACAGGCGACGACGCATTTCAAACAGCCCTTGCAATATTGATAGTCGATCCCCTGCAGGAACATCTGCGGCCGGCCTTTCTTGTCCGGCAGCTCCTCCCAGACGAAGCAAAAATCCGGGCAGGCCGTGTCGCAGGCCGCGCAGTGGATGCACTTCTCTTCGTCGAAATGCGGCATCATGCCCTGCCGCGAGATGCTGAGGTCCTTCAGCACGCTGTTGCCCGGATTGACGATCATTCCGCCGATCGGCTGCGTCGCGTAGCCGAGCGCCGGCACGTCCCACCGCGTCGGCTCCGGCATCGCGACGCCTTCCGGCAGCGCGAACGTCTGGAACCGAACCTCGTCGTAGCCGCGCTGGAACGTGCGCAGCGCGGGGTCGACCGCCTGCGGGTATTTCTTCTCCAGCGACTTGCGGATAATGCCCTTCATATGCTCGAAATCGAGAAAATCGCACAGCCGGAACAGCCCGCCGAGCATTGCCATGTTGACGCGGTTGTTCTCCTCGAGCGCGATTCCCGTCGCGTCGACGACCGCCAGAGTGCCGCCGGCCAGCTTGATCTTGTCCTTCAGCTGCTCCGGCGTCTTGGAGGAATTGACCAGCACGACGCTGTCCTCGTAGATGCCGCTGATGACGTCGATCGTCTTCGACAGGTTCTCGTGGAACACGCCGACGATGTGCGGGCGCTCCACCGGCGTCGTGTCGCGGATATTCGTGTCGATGTCGCAAAACCGGATATGCGCTTTGACCGGCGAACCCTTCTTCTCCGAACCGTACGAGGAAAAGCTGACTCCGTTGAAACCGCTTCCAACAACACCCGCCTCGGCCAGCATTTTGCCTGCCAGGTTTGCCCCCAGGCCGCCGATCGACTCCAAACGAATTTCAAAGAATCCAAGTTCATTCTGCTTTGGAAGTATTGCCACTTGCTCCACTCCCTTTCCGAATTAACTGAAAACTTTTTATATTCACAACAGTCAGTATAACACTAGAACCCCCCACCGAATAGCGGTTTTTTCCAAAACAGGGAGCCCAAAACACTGCTACAGCCGATTTGTCCGACGTACTGTGCTAGTACAGCTCGTCCGTTTTGCCGCAACAAGGCTGGAACAGCGGGTTCCGCCTTGCCGCGCCGCCCGTTACGGCGCGCTGCGCCTGCGCTGGTACTGTCTCAGTTCGCGCCACCCGATCCGCGCGATTCCTTCCCTGCTCATCGCATCCTGCACCTCGGGATCGCGGAAGACGTCCAGCTCCATGCCCCTGCGGTACGGCTCGCCGTGGAAGGCGACGAGCTCGTCGGTGACGAACGACGGATGGATGATGAGCTCCGTCACGCCCGGCTTCAGCCGCTTGAGCAGCGCGATCATCCCCGCCTTGAACTGAGCGTACGTCTCGCCCGGCGCCGACCGGAACGGCATGCCGACGAGGTAATCGAGCACGAGCACGCCTTTGCGCGCGGCGGCCTCCGCCTGCTTCATGGCCAAGCCCCCCAGCTCGGGCGGCGCCGGCATGCCGCTCTCGAGCAGCAAGTAGCGGGGCAGCCGGAACGGCAGGCCGTAGTGCGCGCACGCCTCGAACGTCTCGCTTAGGAAATCCCGGCCCGTCTGCAGCCCGTACAGGCTGCCCATATGGTTGTCGGCATGCGTCACGTCGACGCCCAGCGTCAGCGCCATTTCGATCTGGGCGACGATTTCCTGCTTGACCTGCGCGGCGTCGGCGCGCCGCTCGAACGCCTTGGCGTCCTTGTAAAAATACCCCTCCGCCGTCGTCATCGACTGGGTCGGACCGCCGCGGTAGACCGGCCCCCACTTCAAGGCGTCCCATTCGCTCGTGAACGTCAGGTGGACCCCGACGTCCAGGCGGCCGCGGGCGGCGCTCCACTGCGCCGCTTCCCGGGCCCACGCGCAGGGCATCATGATCGTGGCGGACGAGACCGCGCGCTCCTCCAGCAGCTTCTGGATGCCGAGATTGGTCGAATGGCATACGCCGTAATCGTCTGCGTTAATGATCAAAAGGCGGTCGTTCGGACCGTATCCGAGCTGCTCGGCCGTGCTTTTCATCGATTGCGTTCCCCTCCTGCTGCGCCTGCGGACGCGGTGGCATTACGAACCCATCATGGCATGTATATGACGAGAGCCCGGCGGTTCATGCCCCTTTCGGGGACGAACCGCCGGGCTTTGCCCGCGTCGTTCCTTTCGGTCAAACGGCGGCCTTCCGCGTGAGCGCGTTCCGAAACAGCGCCAGCAGCCGCTCCCGACGGCGTTCGACCCAGCCGCATGCGAAGGAGACGCGTTCGATTTCCCGGAGCCATACTTGCTCCGGATCCAGGCCTTCCGCGAGACGGACCGCGAAATGCAGCCAGACGTCGATCATGCGCAGCTGCATCAAGTCCGGCAGCAGCGCGATCTCTTCGGGTTCGAGGGGAAGTTTCTCGCCGTAGCCGGCGCAGAACAGCTCCATCCGCCGGACGGCACGCTCTTCGTCCCCGCACGGAAATTCGGCCAGCACGACGGCGAGCTCCATCGCCCGGACGTCGACCGTGCAGAATTCGAAATCGAGCAGCCCGACGATCGCGTCGCCCTCCGCCAGCGCGTTCGAAAACACGATGTCGCCGTGGATCCACTGATGCGGAAGCCGTTTGACGCGATCGATTAACGCCGTTGACCGCGTGCGCAGCGCGTGCAGCGACGCCACGGCTTCCGCCCGTTCCGCAAGCGCCGGCGAACGCCGGCACAGCGCCATGAGCATCGCCTCGTCCGCGGCGGCATGCGTCGCTTCGAAGTCGTAATACGGCTTGTACGCCGGCTCCAGCCCGGCTTGCGGGCCGTACGCCGCGAACGCCCGCGTCAATTCGCCGGCCGCGCGGCCCAAGCCCGCGACGTGGGCGGGATTGGCCGGCGTCGGCCGGCTGCCTGCGATGTAGCCGAACAGCGCGGCCAGCTTGCCGTCCGGCGCCTCGGCGATCGTCGAGCCGTCCCGGCCCGCGACGGGCGACGGCACGCGAAAGGAAAGGCCCGCATGCTGCAGCGCCGCCAACAGCCCGTGCTCGATGCGGACGATCGCGCGGTCCCGGTGATTGTCGTACACGCGGAGCACGTAGCGGTCGTTAGCGGCATAAACCATCCGCGTCGTGTTGTTCATGCCGCTCTCTTCCTTGGCGATCCGCAGCGGCTCGGCGAGCGGATACCGGCCCGCGACGGCGGCGAAATACGCGTCCGCCCCGGACGCCGCGGCACGCGCTTCCGTCATGCCGGCGCCCCGTCCAGCTTGGCCAGCCGCTTGGCCAGCGTCTGACGCCAGCTCTCGGAGAGCTCGGGCAGCGCGAGCAGCCTCGCGATGCCGTCCCGGTCCTTTTGGTCGCGGTGCATGACGCGGTTCGCCTCCGCGACCGTAACTCCGGCGTCGCTGCGGTGCCGCAGCACGAGCCGGTCGCCCTGCGCGACGTCGCCTTCCTCGAGCACGCGGAAGTAAAAGCCCGTATAGCCGCTTTCCTGCACGTCCAGCTGCAGCGACGGAAGACCGTGCTTCATGCCGAGCTTGTAGCACGGCTGCCGCGGCTGGCTGACCTGCAGCAGCGCCCCGCCGGCTTCGACGACGTCCCCGATGCAGAGCGACGTCTCCGTCAGCGCGGATACGGTGAAGTTTTCGCCGAAATCGCCGGCTCCCGCGGGTCTCCCCCAACGTTCCGTCCAATACGGGAAATGGACGGCGCTGTAGACGCAGACCGCCTTGTCCGGTCCGCCGTGAAAGACGAGATCGCCCTGCGCGTCGCCGGTCAGTCCCGCGGCGCCCAGACGCAGCGCGCCGGCGAACGGCTTCTTGTTGATGCCCGTGACGACTTCCTTGTTGCCGAACGGCACGGTTTCGAGCAGCGAGACGTTCAACGACAGCAATGTTCCGAGTTCCATTTTCGACCTCCAGCCTAGCATGCGTTAACGAAATTATACGCGCAGCCCGGGAGGTTGGCAATCCTTCCGGCGTCGGCGCGGCAGCGGAGCCGGCACGAACAGGCAGAATGTTACAGTCCGTGTCGAAAGTCCGCCGATCGTGTTGCTTTCTGCGCTTCCCCGGGAAATGACGGTCTGCTAGCCGCGTATATTTCCCCGGTCATCCGCGCGTCATTTCCCGCGCTTCCAAGCGCGTCCGAGCGCGCTCGGCCACTTCCCGTCCGGGCATCGCAGGCGCTGGTCCGATCCGTTATTGCGGGAATTTTCTTTCAATTCTGATACATTCTTCGATCGACTTTCGGCTGAAGCGCATCGACCCGACGATTTTGAGCGGCGATTTGCGCCGCAGCGCGCGATGCCGGCGCTCGATGCCGATCGCCGTCGCCAACAGGACGGCCGCCGCGGTCAGCAGCGCGGCCGGCTTCAGGAGGCAGACGGCCGTCAAGCCGGTTCCCGCGAGCCAGCACGCCGTCGCCGCGTCGACGGCGGCGCCGTATTTTCCGAGTTCCCACGGCCCCTTGAGCCTGGAGCGCTTCCGCGTCCCCGCGGCGCCTTGCCCGCGCAGCGTTTCCTTCAGCCGGCCGCCGATCGGCAGGACGTAGGCCGCATGCATGGCCGCGATGCCGGCCAGCACGAGCTGCGGCAGCAGCAGCGGCAGCGCGTCGCGCGGCACCGCCAGGGCGAACGCCAGGGCGGGCAAGCCGGCGCCCGCCGCGGCCGCCAGCGTCGCCCAGACCGGCCAGCGGTGCCGCATGGACACGGCGGCCAGCTTCGCCGCGAACGGCGCCGATTCGTCGCGCGCCATGGCGAAGAGCGTCTTCGAAACGGAGGCCAGCGTCGTCGTTCCGCCCGCCCAGACGACTGCCGCGGCCAGCGCGAAGAACAGCGCGGCGGCGGCGGATCCGAGCCGCTCCCACGCGCCGACGAGCCAATCGCCGACCGCGGCCTGCGGGACCGGGCCGCCCGCGCCGTTCCGGGCGTGCATGGCGATGAACGCGAACAGCACGAAGCCGAGCAGCGCGAGCGCCGCGGCGGACAGGAAGACCGACCACGGCACGGTGACGCGCGGGTCGTTCGTCTCTTCCCCCGCCTGCGCCCCTTCGCCCAGGCCGAGGAACAGCCGCTGCAGCAGCACGAAGCCGAGCAGCGCCGGGGCCAGCCCGCCCCCCTCTCCCGCCGGGCTCAAGTCCGCCGCCGTCAGGCCAAGCGCCTGAAACGGATCGTCTCCGTGCCAGACTTGGGCCGCCAGCAGCGCGACGATCGCGACCGGCAGCAGCAGCTGGACGGCCGCGGACCACGCCAGCACGCGCCCGAAGCCGCGCATCGCCCGCGCGGCCACGGCCGCCTGCGACGCGAAGAGCCCCGTCAGCACCGTATAATATAGGCCCGCGCCGCCGGTCGAGCCGAAGAGCCGTTCGATCGTCCGGCAGCTCCAATCCGCGAGCCACACGTTCGTTGTAATCAACAGCAGCGCCGATCCGGCGGTATGCAGCCAGCCGGACCACAGCCCGGCCCGCCGGCCGCTGGCGGCCAGCGCCCAATGGTAGCAGCCGCCGGCCGTCGGCACCGCCGATGCGTACGCGGCGACCGAGCATGCCGTCAGCAGGCCGAACAAGCCGACGATCGGCCAGCCGACGCCGATGACCGCGGGCCCGCCGGCCGCGATCGCGGGACCGAGCAGAAACAGAGCGCCCCCGATAAGCGGCAGCGACGAGAACGCGAGGCCGAAGGACGACGGGGCGCCCATATGCCGGGTGAGCTGCTGGGCGATGCCCAGTCCGTTCAGCTCGTGTTTGTCCCGCATGTAACGGACGTAGGCGCCATGGCTTCGCAGCGGCCGGTGCAGCGACAGCTTCGCGCCGCGCTCGGCGACGCGCGCCAAAAAGAAGGCCAGTCCGCATACCGCGGCGAACAACGCGCATCCGATCCAAAGCAGCAGCATGCCGACACCTCCTAATTGACTCTATGAAGCGGCCCGTTCGGTCAGCACGCCGCCGGAGCATTTCCCCGCAAACATTTCCCCGCCAATGAAAAACCGCCGGCTGCGCGCAGCCGGCGGACGAACGTGGGTCGTTATGAGGCTAAGGACTAGGGTTTATAAACTCAACCGCTTGATAAAGACGCTTGATGCAGGCGCTTGATTCGGACTTAGAGGAAATGCCCGGTTGCCGCACCGTTCAGGAAAATTCGCCGGCGTCGATGCCCGCGTCGTTCGCGCCTCCCAGCACGTGGCGTTTCACTTGCTGCAGGTCGAACGGCTTCATGAAGCACGCGCCGATCCCCAGCCGCTCGGCCTCGGCCAATTGCTCGGGGCTCCCGTAGCCCGTCATCAGCGACACCGGCACGCGGTCGTCCAGGCGCCTGATGGCTCTTAACGCTTCGATGCCGTCCATGTCCGGCAGCTTCAGGTCGAGCAGGACGTGATCGATGCCGCCCGACCGCACCGCGTCGATCGCGGATGCGCCGTTCAGCGCCTGGCTGACCGTCGCGCCTTCCCGTTCGAACAGTTCGGCGAGCATCGTCCGGATCAGCGGCTGATCGTCGACGATGAGCACGCGGCGGACGCCGCCGGCCGGCTCGCCCGAAGCCCCGATTTCCCGCCCGGACGTTTCCGGAGGCTTCGGGCGGCGCGGGTCCGCGGCGCCGCGATTCGCGATGGCCGGCTTGTTCCGCTCGTCCCTCCGGCGCCGAGCGGCGAACAGAAGGATGCCTAGCAGGACGAGCAGCGATACGAGAACATACACCATGGGAACCGGGAACCCCTTCTACACGTTAATCGTTCGCGTCCATCCGTCCGAGCGGCCCGTTCGGATTGACGATGTCGCTCACATCATACACCGAAATCGGAAAATAGGGAAATCCGAAAGCGTAAGGCGTGATTTCGTAAAGCGCGAAATAGATGACCAAGGCGCGGTCCGCGATGTAAAAAGGCTGATCCGGCCGAATCGACTTGAACGGCTCGAACGTCTCGATCTGCCGCTCCGCGATTTGGGCCCGGACCAAGTCGGACAGCCGCTTCACGTAATCGCTTCCCGGCTTGAACAGCTCGGCGAGCGTGAACGCTTTGCCCGTCGCCGCGTCGAAGGAAAGCGATTCCTGAAGCGTCAGGCCGTGCGCCCCGCCGGTGTAGGCGTAATTGAAAAGCGAGAGGCTGAGCACGTTTTTTTCGTTCGTCTTGATTTCGAAATAGCCGATCATCTCCGCCCGCGGATCGGAAAGCGAGCCTTGGTCTTGGACCAGCTGCCGCTCGGACTGGCGGATCTTGTTGTTGATCGCGGTCTGCGCGGCCGGCTGCCGGAGCCCGCTCACGACGGGCACGTAAAGCTCCGCCTTCGGAAACGCGACCCGCGAGGACTGCACGATGGCCGGCTGCTGGAATTGAAACGCCATGTCGGAACACCTGCCTATATAGGATGATGTTCCATTCTATGCCGGTTTCTTCCTGCCGTTGCCACTTGCTTCATTCGCCCGGCCGCGCGGAGGAATGCAGCTTCATTTCGTGCCACTCCAGGCCGCCGTGCGCCGAAGCAGACCTGCCTTCGTGCCGGAAACCGAGTCCTTCGTAAAAGCCGATCAGATGCGCCTCGCACATGAGCACGATGCCTTCGAGCCGGTCGGCCGCGGCTTGGCCGATAAGCGCTTCCATGAGCGCCTTCGCGATTCCCCGGCCGCGGTGCGCCTCCGCCACCGCGACGGACAGCACGCACAAGTACCGGCCTTCGGCGCCCGGCGAACCGTGCGCGCGCTTGACGCCGTCCGACGCGCTGCTGTCGTCGTCGGTACGGACGCCGCACGCCAGGCCGACCAGCTCGCCGTTTCGCCAGGCCGAACGGAAATAGCCCGGGAAATGCCGCTGCCGGAAGGCGAACGCCTCGCGCGTCGCCGCCGCCTCGGCCGGATAACAGGCCAGTTCCAGCACATGGGCCGCATCGAGATCTTCCGCGCGCATCGGCCGGATCTCGAACGCGCGCCCGTTAGGATCCGCGGCGCTCACAGCAGGCTCTTCTCCCGTTCCGTCATGCGCCTGCCCTTGATGTCGAGCACGATCTCGCCGTTGTTCAGGCCGACGATCCGGTCCGCGAACCGCTCCGCCCAATCGCCCTGGTGCATGACCGCGACGACGGAGATTTGCTGAATCCGGCACATGCGCTTCAAGTCGGACAGCACCTGCTCGGCCGCGTGCGGATCGAGGCCGGATACCGGCTCGTCCACGAGCAGCGTCTTGGCGCCGTGCACCAGCGCCCGCGCCATGGCGATGCGCTGCCGCTCCCCGCCGCTCAGCTTGTCGCCCTTCTGGTGCGCCTTGTCGATCAAGCCCATCTTCTCGATCATGTCCATGGCGCCCATGTAATCGTCGCTGCGGACCATGCCGGTGAACCGCCGCCAGAACGGCGTCTGTCCGACCGCCCCGATCGTCACGTTCTTGAGCGCCGTCCGGTTGCCGTACAGCGTCGGCTTCTCTTCCAGGTACGCGATTTCGCGGTGCACCTTCAAGCGGCCCTGCAGCCCTTTGGCGAAAATATCGACGCCGTCGACGGTATAGCTGCCGCTCGTCCATTTTTCTTTCAGCGCGAGGCATTTCAGAAGCATGGATTTGCCGCTCCCGCTCGCGCCTTTCACGGCGATGAACTCGCCCGGTTCTATAGTCAGGCTGATGCCGGAGAGAACCTGGGGCCCGCCCGGAATTTGTTTCGATAATTGCGATACTCTGATCATGACTGGCGCTCCTTATCCCTCGCGGGGCTGCTTAATCTCGTTAATCGTTCGCGATAAAAGGCTTACATATGAATCTAGTGTAAGGGAAAAAAATAATAGTTTCCATACGAACAGATGTTTGCTATAATCAAAACAGGAACAAATGTTCTAATCCCTCAGATACCGTAAGGAGGCTGACCATCATGACAAACTGTGAAAACTATCGTTTTATCGAGAACCACCGTCCGTTCCGGGATTTGACGTTCAAGTTCTATTCCAACGGCGCGTTGACCATTATCGACAACAGTGCGGATGAGGTGATCAGCCCCCGCGATCTGAAAGGCGCCAGCTACGACTTCTACGTTAAGAAGAGACTGGCGTTCATCAAGCAGGACTTGACCGCCAAGATGAAAAAATACGCGTGATCGCGCAGGCGCGGCAATTCGGTTTATCGGAGTCTCTATATGACGGCCGGCCTCCCGATGGACGCCGTTAGTCATGCCGTACGTCGTACCTTCCGTCATGCCGTACGTCATCGCCATCATGCCCTCCATCATGCCCTCCATCATATAGAGACCTTTATCCTCCGTTAGGGACTTTCCTCATCAAGACGGCTATGCCGCGTCGTTCGGTTACGGCAGCTGCTTGTTAATGCCGTTCAGGCTCGCCGGCCTATTGGCTGCTTTTTCCGGCTTCAGGCTGACGTAATACTCCTTCAAGCCGGACTCGTCGTTCCGGTTCCGCTTGCCGTTCTTGTTCAGCACCATTTCCCACTCACCTCCGGACCTTAGGGTTTGTAAATCATCCCAGCGCTATTCGATTTGACGGCGAATCCCAAGATGCGGTAGATTGAATCTACAGCGAAATCATCCGGGGAAGGAGCCGTGCTTAAGATGAAACAAACCATTCTATTCGATCTCGATGATACGCTTATTTACTGCAACAAATACTTCTTCTTCGTCATTGACCAGTTCACCGATTGCATGACCGACTGGTTCCGAGGCTATGGCGTCACGAAGCAGGAGATCCACGACAAACAGACGGAAGTCGATATCGCCGGCGTGCAGCTCGAAGGATTCAAGAGCGATCACTTCCCGCGTTCCTTCATTGACACGTACCGGCATTTCTCCGATTTGCTGGGTCGCGCGAAATCCGCGTCCGAGGAAGATTTCCTTTGGAAGCTCGGACACAGCGTGTACGACTTCCAAGCGGAGCCGTATCCGAATATGGAAGAAACGTTGTACGAGCTATCCGCCCAAGGGCATGAGCTGCACCTGTATACCGGCGGCGAGCTGCTCATCCAGCGGAAGAAAATCGAACAAATGCAGCTGGAACGCTATTTCGGTCCACGCATATACGTTCGCGCCAAGAAGAACACGGAAGCGATGGAGGGCATCCTCCGGGAAGGGCAGTTCGACCGGAACGCCACTTGGATGATCGGGAATTCCATTCGTACCGACGTTATCCCGGCGCTGACGACCGGCATTAACGCCATCCATATGAAGACCGATTCCGAGTGGATTTATAATATCGTCGGCATCGACGTGGAGCCGAAAGGCGCATTCTTCACGCTGAGTCACCTCCACCAAATTCCGGGCAGCATCAAGAACTACGTTGACGGACGTCCGCACTGAACGCGTAAGACGCAAACAGGCTTGCCTTAAGCCGGAGCACGCGCTGCTCTTGCTTAAGACAAGCCTGTTTTTTAGGTTGCCGGTTGAAAGGCGATCGTGCCTTTGGCCGGGTCGGTCAAGGTCCATTTTCCCGAGACGGCCGTGCCGTTCGCGAGCTTGAACGTCGACTTCCGCGTGACGCCGTTCTCCGCCAGCGCTTTGGCCATAGCCGGCGTCACGTGCTTCCCCTGCTGTTCCTTCCAGATGACGAAGCTGCAGCCTTCCCGGAAGCGCAGGCAGCCATACCCGCGCTTGCCCTCGATGAGCTGACCGCCGCAGCCCGGTCTCGGGCATGGCGCGATCGTGCCGCGCGAGCCGGCTGAGCCTTCGCTGTTCGCCGGAGCCGGCTTAGCCGCGCGCCCCTCCGTCTTCGGGCGGGACGCTGCGGCCGGCGCCTTGGCGCGCGAAGCCGGGGCCGCTTCGACCGGGGCGGCGAGCATGCGTCCGCTATCGCTCGTGCCCTTGCGGGCGGACGCGCGGGCGCGGGAAGCGACCGGCGCCGAATCGGCAGCCGCCGCTCCTCGCGACCGGGTACCGGCGCGCGGCGCCGTCCCGCCCGCTTTCCGCGCCGATGCCGCGGCTCCGCGGCCCTTCCCTTTCGCCCCGCGCTTGCCGCCGCCGTCCGGTTCGTCGAACAGACTCGCGGGCGCCTGCTGCTGCTGCTTCACCTTCCCCACGATCATCTCCGCGAATTGCTTCACCTTGGCGATGAACTGCTCGTCCGACGCTTCGCCTTTGGAGATTTGATGCAGCCGCTGCTCCCAGCGGCCGGTCATTTCCGGCGAGGCCAGCAGCTCGACGCCCGCGCCGCGAATGAGCTCGATCGCGGTACAGCCCTTCGTCGTAATGTCGAGCCGCTTGCCCGCGGACGTGATGTATCCGACCTGCTTCAGCCGTTCGATCGTGGCGGCGCGGGTAGCCGGCGTACCGAGCCCGGTCTGCTTCATCGCATCGCGAAGCTCTTCGTCCTCGATCGCTTTGCCCGCGCTTTCCATCGCCTTCAGCAGGGTGCCTTCCGTATAGGGCTTCGGCGGCTTCGTCTCCTTCTCGACGGCCGCCGCGTCGTCGCAGCGGACGGGCCGGTCGGCATCGACCGAGAACGGGCGATCGGTCTCGACCAGATCTTCGTCGCCTTCGACCGCCGCCGACGCGTCGTCGTCCTTCTTCTTGCCTTTGCCCTTCCCTTTGGCCGCGTTCGCTTCCGTCTGCTCCAGCACGACGCGCCATCCGAGCTCCAGCTGTTCCTTGGCCCGCGTGCGGAAGGTCTCGCCTTCGATCTCCGTGATGACTTCGTGATTGTTGTAGACGGCCGGCGGATAATAATGCGACAGGAAGCGGCGCACGATCATGTCGTAGATGTTCTGCTCTTCCGTGCTTAACGTCCCCGGCTTCTTCGGCGTCGGCAGGATCGCATGATGGTCCTCGACCTTGGGCGGGTTGCATACCGCCCGGTTACCTTTATGCACGCGGTTCCGGTCGGCGCCGTTCGCGAGATCCGCGTACGCGGTCCCCTTCAGCATGTTAAGCACGCTGCCCATGACGGGAATGTTCTCTTCCGTCACGTAGTTGGAGCTCGTCCGCGGGTATGTGATGACCTTGTGCTTCTCGTAAAGCGACTGCGCGATATCCAGCGTCTTTTTCGCCGGATAACCGTAGCGGCCGTTCGCCTCGCGCTGCAGCAGCGTCAAGTCATAGAGACGGTACGGGTATTCCTTCGACTCGTTGACGGTGTAACTGACGATGGCGCCGGGCTTGCCCTTCACCTTATCCGCGAGCTTCTCCGCCTCCTCGCGCTTCGTAATCCGGTCGCCCTGCCAGATGCCCTTGTAGCCGAAGTCATCCTGGGTGAAGGCTGCCTGCACGATAAAGTACGTCTCGCTGTTGAACGCCGTAATTTCCTTATGGCGGTCGTACAACAGCGCGAGCACCGGCGTCTGCACGCGTCCGACGGACAGCAGCGCCTTGTGGCGGATCGTGAACGCGCGGGAGGCGTTCATGCCCACGAGCCAATCCGCTTCGCTCCTGGCGCGCGCGGCGCGCGTCAAATCGTCGAAGTCCGTGTCGCTGCGCAGGCCGTCGAAGCCGCGGCGTATCGTCTCCGGCGTCAAGTCGGAAATCCACAGCCGGTCCGTCGGCTGCGGAAGCTTCAGGTATTGCCGGATGAGATGGAAGATCAGCTGGCCTTCGCGCCCGGCGTCGCAGGCGTTGACCAGCCGGCCGCACCGCTTCGACAGCTCGCCGATCGTCTTCAGCTGATCCTTTGTCCGCGCGTTCGGCCATAGCTTGAAGCGATCGGGGATGATCGGAAGATCCGCCTCATTCCACCGTTTATATTTCGGGTCGTATTGATCCGGTTCGGCCAAGCCGACCAGATGACCGATCGCCCAGGTGATGATATACCGCTCGCCTTCCAAATACGTGCGCTTGTTCTGCGCCCGCGGTTCCACGACGGCGGCGATGGTACGGCCCATGTCGGGTTTTTCGGCTATGATTAATGTTTTCAGGACTATCCCTCTTCTTCAGCGTTTCGAGTCCGCCGTGATTTGCGTCAGCATCGCGTTGAACAGGCTGTTCACGCCTTTCGACCAATTGGGATCCTCCGCGTATTCGCGGTTGATCCACGTGACCGCGTCGACGCGCTCCGGCCGGTCGAAGCTGAGCCGGTTGATCGTATTGCCCGCGATGCGGGCCGATTCGGCGATCGTCGTATTGAACGCTTTCCAGCTATAGAAGACGTTGAACGGATTGTTCGCGATCTTGGCGGCGTTCTTGGCCGTCTTCGGCACGAAGGCCTGCTCCTGCCCGGTAATGGCGAACAAGAGCAGCGGATGAATGTCGTGCTCCTTCGCGGCATGCAGGATCGCGCTCAAATACGGCTCGTCCGCCAGCAGCGACGATTTGCCCCGCAAATACCGCACGAGCCGTTCCCGGTTGATTTCGGCGTACCGCAGCTCCGCGGGCAGCGCGTTCTTCTGCTTGACGATCGGCGGCGTCGGCGCCGAGATCCGCACGATCGTCCGCGGCTGCTCGATTTCGGCCGGCACCGGACGAAGCGACCACCAGCCGTAGCCGAGCATGGCCGCGCACAGCGCGAGCGACATGGCCAAATAGGCGCCCGAAGGCAGCTTTGCCGCCTTTCGCGCAGGCAGCCGCACCGGCTCGGGCAGCCGTGCCGGCAGCGCTTCCGCCGCGAACGCGCCGCGCGGGACGAATCGGCCGCTGTCGCGCAGGCCGGCCGCGCCGACGACCGCGTCCCATGCCGACAGCCCGAGCTCCGGCGACGCCGCGATGACTCGGCTTTCGGCCAGCGCATCCCGAAACCGCGCCGGATCGATCGCGAAGCCCGCGCGCTTCTCGCACCAAGCATGCAGCGGCCGCAGCAGCTCGGGCAGCTCCGTATCGAGCTGCATGCACGCCTCGTAAATCAAGCCTTCATTGACCGGCAGCGCTTTGCCGGCCACGACGTCGCGAATCAGCGCCCGCATGACCGTGTGCTTCGCGTCCTCCGGAAAGTCCGGCAGCTGGCGCAGCACGATGCGCTGCATGGCGTCCGCGACGATTTCGGCCCGGCGTTCGTTCGGAAGATCGCCGTGCTTGTGCTGGACATAATGGCGGAGCTTGCGAATATCGGCGTTCGTGAGCACGCCTGCGGCTTGGCCGTACATGACATCGCCTCCTGATCACCATGGCTCTCAGGAATATAGTACCACAGCTAGACTTCGCCGCGCGCTAGATTTGCGATCGCATGCTGCATCGCTTCGCTTTCGATATACGCGCGAATTTGATCCTTCTCGTCCGCCGTAAATTGAAACTCGCAGTCCGTCCCTTCATCCAAAGGGACGATCTGGGCGATGACGCCGCCGTGCGTGCAGATGACGAGCGCCGTCAGCTCCGCGAGCTCGGACGGGACCGGCGTGGCGGGGTCGACGTCGACCGCCAGCTCGATGTCGATCCATTGGGCATCGCGGCGTTCCAGACGCGGCGCGAACGAGCGGAATTTCAGGTGCGTAACGGTATCGGAACCGTACTGAATCATAGGTCTGCTCCTCTCGAACGGCATGAACGAAATAAAAGCGCCCGTAGGCGCTTTGGGTGGATAGGCTTGTGAAGAATGGGCTTAAGGGAGCATCGTCGTGCCCATCAAATAACGGTCGACTTCGCGCGCCGCTTCGCGGCCTTCGTTGATCGCCCATACGACCAGGCTTTGTCCGCGGCGCATGTCGCCGGCGGCGAATACTTTCTCGACGTTCGTGTTGTATTTGCCGTACGCCGCTTTGACGTTGGAACGGCGGTCCTGCTCCACGCCGAGCTTCTGGATCAGCGTGTTTTCCGGTCCTTCGAAGCCGACGGCGATGAGGACGATATCCGCTTTCCATACTTTCTCGGTGCCCGGAATTTCTTTGTAGATTTTACGTCCGGTCTCGTCGACCGTACGTTCGATTTGCACCGTGTGCAGCTCTTTCACGTTGCCGTTCTCGTCGCCGACGAATTTCTTCGTCAAGACGGAGAAGGCGCGCGGATCTTCGCCGTACAGCGCGCGAGCTTCCTCTTGCGCGTAATCGAGCGTATAGACGTTCGGGAATTGCGGCCACGGGTTCTTCTCGTTGTCGCGCGTCAGCGGCGCTTTCGCGTGCGTGCCGAACTGGGTAACGGAGCTGCAGCCGTGGCGAAGCGCCGTAGCCACGCAGTCGGTGCCCGTGTCGCCGCCGCCGATGACGATGACGTCCTTGCCGGCCGCGTCGATATAGTTGCCGTCTTCCAGGTTGGAATCCAGGTAGCTCTTGATCGTGCCGTTCAGGTAGTCCATCGCGAGATGGACGCCTTTCAAGTCGCGTCCCTCGATCTCCACGTCGCGCGCCTTCGTCGCGCCGCCGCAGAGCACGACCGCGTCGAATTCGTTCATAAGCTGCTCCGCCGGCACGTTCACGCCGACTTCGGCATTCGTCACGAAGTTGATGCCTTCGGCTTCAAGCAGGTCGACGCGGCGCTGCACGACTTTCTTGTCGAGCTTCATGGTCGGGATGCCGTACGTGAGCAGTCCGCCGATGCGGTCGGCACGCTCGTACACCGTGACCGTGTGGCCGGCTTTGTTCAGTTGCGCGGCCGTAGCCAAGCCAGCGGGGCCCGAGCCGACGACGGCGACTTTCTTGCCCGTGCGCATGTGCGGCGGCTGCGGAACGACCCAGCCTTCTTCGAAGCCTTTGTCGATGATCGCCGATTCGATCGTCTTGATCGTGACGGCGTCGCCGATCAGGCCGACGGTACAGGAGCCTTCGCACGGAGCCGGGCAGACGCGACCGGTAAATTCAGGGAAATTGTTCGTCTTGTGCAGACGGTCGAGCGCCTCTCGCCACAAGCCGCGGTAGATGAGATTATTCCATTCCGGAATCAGGTTGTTGACCGGGCAGCCGGACGTGCCGCCGGGAAGCTCGATGCCCGTATGGCAATACGGCGTGCCGCAATCCATGCAGCGCGCGCCTTGCGTCCGCAATTGATCTTCGCTGAAATGCTTATGAAATTCATTCCAATCCTTGATCCGCTCCAGCGGGTCGCGGTCGGCCGGCAATTCGCGCTTGTAGTCCATAAATCCAGTAGGTGTCGACATGATCGCTTTCCTCCATCCATTTTCCCATTACCGAATGTTCGTCTTCTCTCTCAAAACTATATCGGGAAATCCGCCATGATTCAATATCAAACTTTCCCAAAACTATTTAGAATATCGTAGCAATAAGGCCTACGGCATGTAATGGATTTTCCGTACAATCATTTGCACTTTCGTACATAATGTTCGACGTTTCCTACGGTACCGTTCAGCGTTCGGGCTTCGTCCTTACATAGGTGACGATGGTGAAATCATACGCGTTTTTCTCGTCTTTGGCATGAAATTCGCGGCTCGCGACCTGCCATTCCGACGCGTCGAATTCGGGGAACCGCGTATCCCCTGCGACGGTCGCGTCGACTTCCGTCAAGAACATTTTATCCGCGTGCGGCAGAAATTGCGCGTAAATTTCCGCGCCCCCGATGATTATCAGCTCGTCTTCCCCCGCGTAGCGCGCGAGCGCCTCTGCGACGGAATGGACCGTCTCCGCGCCTTCGGGACGGTACGACTCGCTGCGCGTCAGGACCGCGTTGCGCCGGTTCTTGAGCGGTCCGCCGAACGATTCGAACGTCTTCCTGCCCATCACGACGGTTTTGCCGGTCGTCGAGCGCCGGAAATGGCCCATCTCGGCCGGCAGATGCCACGGCATCGCGTTATCCGCGCCGATGATGCGGTCGTGGGCCATCGCGGCGATCATCGTAATCGTCATGGCTGATCCCCCCTTTTTCTCTGGTATGGCTATACGGCCACGGGCGCTTTAATGGAAGGATGCGGATCGTAGCCGTCGACCGTAATGTCCCCGACCTCGAAATCGAAGACGGACGCCACGTCCGGATTCAGCTTCAGCGCCGGAAGCGGCCGCGGCTCGCGGGCCAGCTGCACGTCGATCTGCGTCAGGTGGTTCGAATAAATATGGGCATCGCCGATCGTATGCACGAACTCCCCGACCGCGAGGCCGCATTCCTGCGCGATCATATGCGTCAGCAGCGCATAGCTGGCGATATTGAACGGAATGCCGAGGAAAATGTCGCCGCTGCGCTGGTACAGCTGGCAGGACAGCTTGCCGTCCGCCACGTAGAACTGGAACAGCGTGTGGCATGGCGGCAGCGCGGAACGCTGCGGCGTCGCGTCTTCCGGCGACCACGCCGTGACGATAAGGCGCCGCGAATCGGGATTGCGCTTGATCTCCGCGATCACGTTCTTCAGCTGGTCGATCGTCTCGCCCTGCGACGTCTGCCAGCTGCGCCACTGCTTGCCGTAGACGTTCCCCAGGTCGCCGAATTCGGCTGCGAACGCGTCGTCGTTCAAGATCCGCTCGACGAAGAGCGCCTCCTGTTCCCGGTACTGCTGCGCGAACGCTTCATCGGTCTGCGAGCGCAGGCCGAAGTTCGTCATGTCCGGGCCGGCGTAAGCGTCGCTTTCCACCCATTTTTTGAACGCCCATTCGTTCCAGATATGATTGTTGTGCTGCAGCAGATAGCGGATGTTCGTATCGCCCTTCATGAACCAGAGCAGCTCGCTCGCGATCAGCCGCAGCGGCACGCGCTTGGTCGTCAGAAGGGGAAAGCCCGCCTGCAAATCGAAGCGCATCTGGTAGCCGAATACCGATAACGTTCCCGTTCCGGTCCGGTCCTCCTTCTTCGCGCCGTGCTTCAGGACATGCCGAAGCAGGTCCAGGTATTGCCGTTCGCTCGTGCTCAACGTCGTTCCACTCCCGCTCATTGCGGCCGCGGCCGCAATGGTATTTCTACTATTTTATCACTTTATGTCGGATCTGTCCCGCTTTCGCTGCATGCGAAGTTCATAGCGATCCGGAGCCGTGCGGTGCAGCTCGGCCTCCTCGTCCGTTTCCGGAACGATGGCCGGCACCGGCTTCGGCTTCCCGGCGTCGTCGAGCGCGACGAACGTGAAGAACGCGGTGACCGCCGTCTTCCGCTCGCCCGTATAGACGTTCTCGGTCTCGACCTTGACGTATACTTCCATCGAGCTCCGATGCGTCCACGCGACGAACGCCTCCACATCGATCATGTCGCCGACGCGGATCGGCGCGACGAAGTCGAGGCTGTCCGTGGAAGCGGTCACCACCGGCCCGCGCGCATGGCGCATGGCGGCGATGGCCGCGATTTTGTCCATGTACTCCATGACTTTGCCGCCGAACATCGTGCCGTGGTAATTCGCGTCCAGCGGAAAAATGAGCTGCATCATCGTCGAACGCGATTCCCGCGTCGATTTGGCGTTCGTGGTCATTTTGCCTATCCCTTCCTATCCGCGGAGTCGGCCGAAGCGGCGTTCGGCTGCGTCATTATGTAAAAAGAGGCCCGCCTGCAGAACGACTGCGGCGGGACCTCTACGCGCTTGTCACGCTATTGTATGTGAATATCGCGCAAGGCGATGCTTACTTCTTCGCGATCGCGTGGATCGGATGGCCGAGCGCCACTTCGACGGCGTCGAGCACGATCTCGCCAAGCGTCGGATGCGCGTGGATCGTCAGGGCGATGTCTTCAAGCGTTGCGCCCATCTCGATGGCCAGGCCCAGCTCCGCGATCATGTTGGACGCTTCGATGCCGGCGATTTGCGCGCCGAGCACGAGACCGTTGTCCGCGTCCGCGATGATTTTGACGAAGCCCTCGTTCACGCCGAGCGACAAGGCGCGGCCGTTGATGTTGAACGGGAATTTGCCCACTTTGACGTTGTAGCCTTTTTCCTTCGCTTCCTTCTCGCTGTAGCCGACGCTCGAGCACTCCGGATCGGAGAACACGACGAGCGGGATGCACTTGTAGTCGATCTTGCTCGGCTGCCCGGCGATGGCTTCAGCCGCTACGCGGCCTTCGTACATCGCTTTGTGCGCGAGCGCGGGACCCGGAATGATGTCGCCGATCGCGTAAATATGCGGAATGCTCGTCCGGCATTGGTCGTCGACTTCGACGAGGCCGCGGTCGGTCATCTTCAGGTTGATCAGGTCGAGGCCGAGCTCGCCGTCCGTGTTCGGGCGGCGGCCGACGGTCACGAGCAGGTAGTCCGCCTTCACTTGCTTGTCTTCGCCGTTAACCGTGTACGTAACGGTAACGTCCTTGTCCGTTTGCTCCGCGCTCTTCGCTTGGGCGCCGGTCACGATTTCCGCTTTCGCGCCTTTCAGCTTCTTCGCCACGAGCGAGGACATGTCGGAATCGAAGCCCGGCAGGATGGTGTCGGAGCCTTCGATGATCGTCACTTGCGTACCGAACTTCGAATACATTTGGCCGAGCTCGATGCCGATGTAGCCGCCGCCGATGACGACGAGGCTCTTCGGGATTTCCGGCAGCGACAGCGCTTCGGTCGAGGACACGATGCGGCCGCCGTACGGGAATGCTTTCAGCTCGATCGGACGGGAACCCGTCGCGATGATGCAGTTTTTGAAGCGGTAGCGCGGCGCTTCTTGATCGTTGAAGACGCGCGCTTCGTTTTCGTTGATGAACATGACTTCGCCGGCGAAATATTGGATCTTGTTCGCCTTGAGGAGCGAAGCGACGCCGCCCGTCAATTTCTTGACGACGCCGTTCTTGAACTCCTGCACCTTGCTCCATTCGACCTTCACGTCGGAAGCCGTGATGCCGAAATCGGACGCGTGGCTGATGGATTCGTATTGATGGGAAGCGGAGATCAGCGCTTTGGACGGAATGCATCCGACGTTCAAGCACACGCCGCCTACGTATTGTTTATCGACGACCAGCACGTTCTGACCGAGCTGGGCCGCGCGGATCGCCGCGACGTAGCCCCCCGGTCCCGCGCCTACGACGAGCAAATCGATATCGAGTGAAGCGTCACCTACGACCATGGTTTTTAAACCTCCATTACTAGTAATTGCGGATCAGCAAGCAGCTGTTTGATGTAATTCATGAAGTTTTGAGCTGTCGCGCCGTCAATCAGACGGTGGTCGAAGCTGAGGGACAAGGCCATGACGGAACCGGCGACGATTTCGCCGTTCTTGACGACCGGCTTCTCGGAAATGCGTCCCGTGCCCAGGATCGCCACTTCAGGGAAGTTGATGACCGGCGTGAAGAACATGCCGCCCGCGGAACCGATGTTCGTGATGCTGATCGTGCTGCCGCGCATCTCTTGCACGCTCAGCTTGCCGTCGCGCGCTTTGACCGCGAGGTCGCGAATCGCGTCGGCGACCATCCAGACGTTCTTGCGGTCCGCGTCCGGGATGACCGGTACGACGAGACCGTTGTCGGTATCGGTCGCGATGCCGATGTTGTAGTACTTCTTGTAGACGATCTCCTGCTTCTCTTCGTCGAGCATCGCGTTCATGATCGGGAACTGGCGGCATGCCGCGACCAGCGCCTTCACGATGAACGGCAGGTAGGTCAGCTTCACGCCTTTCTTCTCGGCGAGCGGCTTCGCTTTCGTGCGGAGCTCGACGAGCGCCGTCACGTCCACTTCGTCCATGATCGTGACGTGCGGAGCGGTATACACGGATTTGACCATCGCGTTCGCGATTGCCTTGCGGATGCCTTTGAACGGCACGCGCTCTTCGGCGCGGTCGCCGACGGACACGGCCGCTGCCGGAGCCGCTTTGGACTCGGCCGGAGCCGCCGCCGCTTCTTGGGCAGCCGGAGCGCTTGCCGCCGTGCCGCCGCCCGACGCGAACGACGAGACGTCTTCGCGGGTGATGCGGCCGTTCTTGCCGGAACCGGCTACGTTCGCGATGTCGACGCCTTGCTCGCGGGCGAACTTGCGCACGCTCGGAGTCGCCAGCACGAGGCCGCCGGCCGGTTTCGAAGCCGCCGGAGCTGCCGGCGCGGCAGGAGCTTCCGCCTTCGGCGCGGCCGGGGCTTCCGCCTTCGGCGCTTCCGCTGCAGGAGCCGGTTCGCTTTGGCCGCCGCCCGCCGGCGCCGCCTGCTCAGGCACTTCGCCTTCGGCATCGATGACGGCGACGATATCGCCAACGTGGCAAACTTGTCCGTCCTTCACGAGAACTTCGAGCACTTTGCCGTTCACAGGACAAGGAACCTCGACGATCGCCTTGTCGTTTTGCACTTCCATGATGATATCTTCATCCGTCACCGTATCGCCGGGCTTGATGTGCATTTTGACGATTTCGCCTTCATGCAAGCCTTCGCCCAGCTCCGGGAAACGATATTCAAACTTTGCCACGTCCCGTGACCTCCTTTCAGGTCTCACAACCTGCCCAATTGTCGTCTAGCGGTGCTTAAAAGTTCAGAACTTGGTTCGCGGCCTTCACGATGCGGTCAACGTTCGGAAGCCAAGCGTCTTCGATTTGCGCGAACGGATATACGGTATCCGGACCCGCAACGCGGAGCACGGGCGCTTCCAGGTGAAGGATGGCGTGTTCGTTGATTTGCGCGATGATTTCGGCAGCGGCGCCGGACGTCTTCTGCGCTTCCTGCACGACGATGGCGCGGTTCGTTTTTTGGATCGACTTGACGATCGTCTCGATGTCGAGCGGCAGCAGCGTGCGCAGGTCGATGACCTCGGCTTTCACGCCGTTCTTCTCGAGTTCGTCGGCCGCTTTCTGCGCCGTGTGCACCATCAAGCCGTAAGCGATGATGGTGACGTCGGCGCCTTCGCGGACGACGTTCGCTTTGCCGATCTCGACCGTGTACGCCTCTTCCGGCACGTCCGCGCGGAACGCGTGATACAGGTTCAAGTGCTCCATGAAGAACACCGGATCGTTGTCGCGGATCGCCGAGATGAGCAGGCCTTTCGCGTCGTACGGGTTCGAAGGCACGATGACCTTGATGCCCGGCGTTTGGATCGCGAGGCCTTCCAGCGAATCCGTGTGCAGCTCGGCCGCTTTGACGCCGCCGCCGAACGGCGTGCGGAACACGATCGGCGAGTTGTAACGGCCGCCGGAGCGGTAGCGCATGCGCGCCGCTTGGACGAACATTTGGTCAAGGGCTTCGTAGATGAAGCCGACGAACTGGATTTCGGCTACCGGCCGGAAGCCTTGGATCCCCATGCCGACCGCCATGCCGGCGATCGCGGATTCCGCCAGCGGCGTGTCGAATACGCGTTCTTCGCCGAATTCCCCTTGCAGCCCTTCCGTTGCCCGGAAGACGCCGCCGACTTTGCCGACATCTTCACCGAAGACGATTACGTTCGGATCGTTCTTGAGCTCCACGCGCATCGCGTCGCGGATCGCTTCTTTCATATTCATTTGAGCCATTGTCGCGAGTTCCTCCTTAGCTTGCTTCTCTATTCATCCCATTATTGAAAATCGGCTTTTTGCGCTTCCAGGTAAGCCGGCGTCGTTTCGAACATGGAGTCGATCAGGCCCGAAACCGTCATTTTTTCCGTCGCTTCGGCTTTTTTGATGTTCTCGTTGACGGCCGCTTTCGCTTCCTCTTTCACGCGGGCCGTGTCTTCTTCCGTCCACAGGCCTTTCTTCTCGAGGAATTTGGCGAAGCGCGTGATCGGATCCTTCAGGCTCCATTCGCCTTCTTCGTCCTTCGTGCGGTATTTCGACGTGTCGTCCGCCATGGAGTGGGGGCGGAACCGGTACGTGAGCATCTCGATCAGCGTCGCGCCTTCGCCGTTGCGGCCGCGTTCCGCCGCTTCGGATACCGCTTTGATGACGGCCAGGACGTCCATGCCGTCGACCTGCACGCCGCGAACGCCGGCAGCCAGCGCTTTATGCGCGATGGATTGCGCCGCCGTTTGCTTGGCGAACGGCGTCGTGATCGCGTAGCCGTTGTTTTGAACCACGTAAATGACCGGAAGCTTGAAAGCGCCCGCGAAGTTCAAGCCTTCGTAGAAATCGCCCTCGGAGGAACCGCCGTCGCCCGTGTACGTAATGGCGACGCGCTTCTCGCCTTTTTTCTTGAATGCCATCGCGACGCCCGTCGCGTGCAAAATTTGCGCGCCGATGATGATTTGCGGCATGAGAACGTGTACGCCTTCCGGCACTTGGCCGCCGTGCTGGTGGCCGCGGGAATACAAGAACGCCTGGTACAACGGAAGTCCGTGCCATACGATCTGCGGCATGTCGCGGTAGCCCGGGCAGACGAAGTCGTCTTTGTTCAGGGCGTATTCGCTGCCCACCATGGACGCTTCTTGGCCGGATACCGGCGCGTAGAAGCCGAGACGGCCTTGGCGGCCGAGGTTGACGGCGCGCTCATCCCATGTGCGGGTAAATACCATGCGGTACATGATTTCTTTCAATTGCTCGTCGCTAAGTTTCGGCATATAAGCCTCGTTTACGACTTCTCCCTCGGGAGACAAGACGGAAAGCGGCGTAACCGGTTCCGAATGAACTTCGTAAGGCAACTTGCTCATATTGTTCACCTCAGTTAAATATTTGAAAAAACGCGAAGCTCTGTTATAGAATGATTATAAACCTGTTTAACCGATATGGTCAAAGCATAAAGCACTAAATTCCGCTGTAGTCGGCAACAAAATATCTATTATCCTGTCAAATTGTATATGTAACAGCTATTAAACTTTGGTAGTACAGCATAATACAACGGCTTGGAAAACCCGTGGCCAAGCGTGGTACGCCTCCCTTTTGTTTACCCTAACGGCCGCCAAACCATGCAACAAAAATCGCGCTGCAAACGAGCTAGACACGAGCTGCATTCGGGCTGCATCGAGCTACAATCGAAAGGAGTTTCTCCCCATGACGGACGAACGCTATTTAAAACGAACGATCGTGAAAGAAGTCGTCGCCAGCCGCTTTTTGCCGGAAGGCTCCCGCAATCTTCGCGTCTATTTGCCCCCGGGCTACAACGAGCTGCTCAGCTATCCCGTCGTCTACTGCCAAGACGGCGAGCAGTTTTTCAATTTCGGACGGATCGCGACGATCGCCAACCAGATGATTCTCGACGAAGGCACGGAGCCGTTCATCATCGTCGGCGTCGACGTGGATCTCGCCCATCGCACGGCCGAATACGCGCCGGAAGGCGCTCGCCACCGGGCTTACTTCTCCTTTTTCGGCGAAGAGCTGATCCCCTTTATAGAAGATAAATATCCGATCCGAAGCGAATCGGAGTCGCGGATTCTCGCCGGGGACTCGCTCGGCGGGTCCGTCAGCGTGCTGCTCGCGCTCGCGTATCCCAATTTGTTCCATCAAATTATTGCCTTGTCCGGCGCCTTTTATCCCGAGGCGCGCAAAATCGTCGAAGCCGCGGGCGATCTGAGCGCGCTCTCGCTGTTCATGATCGTCGGCCTGCAGGAGACGGCGTTCAAATCCGATCTCGGCGTCTTCGATTTCGTCGCGCTTAACCGCGACATGCGGCGCATTCTCGAAAGCAAAGGCGCGTCGACGGTCTACGGCGAGCACGACGGCGACCACGTCTGGGGCTTCTGGCAGCGATTCCTCCCGGACGCGCTGCGCACGTTCCTGCGTTCGGAAAGCTGAGGACCTCCCTGCCCGTTTGGCGATTGAAACACCAAAAAACCGTAAGCGTCCCGGCCGGGAGCTTACGGTTTTTTTGGTTCATATAAGCCGCTGCGGTCCGCGCGTCGCCCCGGTTACGCCTTGTCGGGATGCGCGCGGCGGATGCGGTCCAGCAGCCGCTCGCAGCCTTCCGCGACCAGCTCGTACACCTCGTCGAAATTGCCGGTGTAATACGGGTCCGGCACGTCCTTGCTTTCTTTCTCCGGCAGCAGATCCATGAACCGGAACACCTTCGCGTTGCCGTCCGCCTTGCTTCCGAAGACGGCCCGCACGTCGCGTTCGTTGTTGGCGTCCATGCAGACGATGTAGTCGAACCGGTTGAAATCGTCCAGCAGCACCTGCCTGGCCCGGATGCCCTCGTACGAAATCCCGTGCCGGTCGAGCAGGGCGCGCGTGCCTTCATGCGGCGGCTTGCACAGATGCCAGTCCCCCGTGCCGGCGGAATCGACCTCGATCCGGTCCCCCAATTCCCTGGTCTTCACCAGGTTCCGGAACACCGCCTCCGCCATCGGCGACCGGCAGATGTTGCCGAGACATACAAACAAAACCCGAATCAAAGCCCTACCCCTTCCTTATGCTCGTTCTTCGCCGCAGTCCGTTCCTCTTCCGCGAATACCGATTGCGACAACGCGTATTTCAGCGACCGCCGCGGCAGCCGCCATCCGTAATGCACCGAGAGCATTCGGAACAGGATGACGATCGCGAACAGAATCAGCAGCTCCACCGGCGAACGGAACCAGCCGAGTCCGATCGCGGCGCCCGCGCTCATCGCCCAGACCGCGTAAATCTCGTCGCGAAGCACGAGCGGCTTCCGCCCGGCCAGCACGTCGCGGATCATGCCGCCGCCGATCCCCGTCAGCATCGCGGCCACGATGACCGCGCTGAGCGGGTATTTGCCCGTCGCGTATAGCGCGCCTTGGATCGCGAAGGCGGACAGCCCGATCGCGTCGAAGAACGCTTCGCTCTTCTTCCAGGTCCGAATCCATTTCAAGGGAAGGACGAACGCGACGGTCATCGCGATCACCGCGGTTTTGAGCAGCATGCCCTGCGTCCAGATCGTCGTGATCGGAACGCCGATCAAGAGATTGCGGATCACGCCGCCGCCGAACGCGGTCACGAGGCCGAGCACGTAGACGCCCAGAATATCGTATTCTTCTTCCATCGCCACGATCGCGCCGCTCACCGCGAACGCGATCGTGCCGATAATGCTGAAGACCGTGAAGATGTCCATATTCATCGCTGCATTCATCTCATGATGCCTCCGCCGGTTCCGACCTATTCTTCGATAATCCTTTCTCATTTTAGCCGCGGCGAATGGAATCTTCAAGCGGTAATTGCACGCAAGTATCGGAAGGCGGACGGTTGGCAAACGACGGCGGACGAACGTATACTTGGCTAAGCAGCCATCGCGGCTATTTATGAATCGGCTTCGGGACGGATCCGAGCCCCAACATCGATCCGGATTACAGATCTGAATGCGGATCCGAATAGGAATCCGCGCACGGATTCGAATACGAAACTGACCAGCTGCACCTGCATGACGGATCCGTACATCTGATCCGAACCTTTTCTTGAAAGGCGGTTTCTTCGCGCTATGAACGACAGACGCATTGTGATCGTGACGGGAGGCCGGCTCGGAGGCTGGGCGCTTCCGCTGATCGGACCGGACGATTTCGTCATCGGCGCGGACGCCGGCGCGCTGTTCCTCGCGCGGCGCGGCATCCGGCCGGACATCGCGCTCGGCGATTTCGATTCCGTCACTCCGGAGGAGCTCGCGCTCGTCCGCGCAGCCAGCGCCGAGACGCGGGAATACGATCCCGTGGACAAGGACTATACGGATACGGAGCTCGCCTGGCGGCTGGCCGTCGCCAAGCGCCCGAAGGAGATCGTCCTCGTGGGCGGCATCGGCACCCGCTTCGACCATACGCTCGCGAACGTGCACCTGCTTCGTTTCGCGGCGCGCGAAGGCGTCCCGGCCTGCCTCGAGGACGAGCACAACCGCATCCGGCTCGTGTCGGGGTCGCTGCGGATCGCGGACGAAGGCTACCCGTACGTCTCGCTGCTGCCGCTTACGGAAACGGTGACCGGCATCACGCTGACCGGCTTCCTCTATCCCCTTGCGGACGCGACGATCGAGATCGGCCAATCGATCGGCATCAGCAACAAGCTGACCGGCGACGCGGGCACGATCGCGATCAAGCAAGGACTGCTGCTCGCGATCGAGAGCCGGGATTGAGTCCGTCCCCCCCGCTGCATGGAGAGAGGACGGCGCTTTCTTCGGCGCCGCCCTCTCCGCTACTTTTCTTTATCCTCCGACGGCGATTCGATCGTCAAGCCGGGCACGTATTTGCGCCGCATGAGGTTCCGCTTCTTCCGGTTCTCCTTGGATTCGAACACGATGTCAAGGTCGTAGGCGCCTCCGGGATACAGCTCGGTATTCGCGATGTACAGCGACAGCCGTTTCCGGTTGAACGTCATCTTCGTCTTCTGCACCTGCACGACGACGTCGCCGCGTTCGTCCGCCGTCCGGTAGACGATGCCCGTTCGGCGGAGCGGATAGATCCAGACGCAGTCGCCGACCTCTAACGGCCGCTTCGCCTTCGGTTCTTCCTCCGGCGCATTCGGCGCTTCGTCCGAGGCGGCGCCGGCGACGTTGCCAGGCTGCTTCGAACGCTCCGGCCTCTTCGCCGAACCTTGGCTTCGCGACGGCGAATCCGCCAAAGCGACGTAAGGAACGGCTGGGTCCGCGTCCGCGTCTCCGCCGGTCCGGACCGCGGTCTTCGCCCGCTGCTCCGCTCGTTTCACCACGGCTTCCGGCAGGCCGAACCGCCGGGCGATCGCGAAGGCGAAGCTGTCTCCGGCTTCGCCGATCTCCAGCCGGTAGAGCGGCCTCAGCGACTCGGGATCGAACGTCATCCGCGCGTTCGTGCAGCCCGGCACGAGCGAGGCGAATCGTTTGATCTCGTTGAAATGCGTCGTCGCCGCCACCAGCGCTCCCCGCTGCAGCAGCTCCTCCAGCACCGCGATGGACAGCGCGATGCCTTCTCCCGGATCCGTGCCGGCCGCCAGTTCGTCGAGCAGCAGAAGCGATCGGCCGTTCGCCGCGCGCAGCATGCCGCTTAACGCGTCCATATGCGCGGAGAACGTGCTGAGCGACTGCTCGATGCTCTGCCCGTCGCCGACGTCGGCCAGGACATGCTCGAACAGTCCCATCTCCGTGCCCCGCTCCGCCGGAAGCAGCAGCCCCGCCTGGCCCATCAGGGCGAACAGGCCGATCGTCTTGAGCGCGACCGTCTTTCCGCCCGTATTCGGCCCCGTAATGATCAGCTGCCGCCATGCTGCGCCGATCTCGACCGTCAGGGGCACCGCCTTCTCGCCGAGCAGCGGATGCCGCGCGCCGACCAAGCGGACGAGCGGCCGGTCGACGAGCGCCGGCGCGATGCCGTCGTACGTCCGGGCAAGCTTGCCGCGCGCGAAGATAAAATCGAACGACGCCATCGCCTCCATGTTCCACCGGAACGCCGCGGCATGCGCTTCCGCCAGGTCCGACAGCCCCGATAAAATGTGCGTCCGCTCGCGCTCCTCCTCGCTCTGCCACAGCTGCAGCTCGCCCTGCAAGTCCGCCACGTCGGCCGGTTCCACGAACAGCGTCTGGCCGCTCGCCGATTCGTCCCATACCGTACCCGGCACTTGACGCCGAAGCTCGCGCTTGACGGGAATGACGAAACGGCCGTTTCGCCTGCTGACGAGCTGCTCCTGCAGCGCGCTCTTATACTTGCCGAGCAGTTGATTGAGCCTGCGCTCGATCCGGTCTTCGGCAACGGCGATATGACGCCGGATGTCGCCCAGCTCGGGGCTCGCCTGGTCGGTCAGCCGTCCGTGCCGGATGCAGCGGTCCAGCTCCCGGACGAGCTCCGGGCAGTCCTGCATGGAATCGGCGTACCCGCTGATCGTCGGCGCCGTCATCCGCTTCCCGTCCATGTAGCGCTTCATTTGCGCCACGGACGTCAGCCAGAGCGCGAGCTGGCCGAGCTCGTGCTCCGTGTAGATTTTGCCTTTGCCGAGCAGCGCCAAGAACGGCCCGATGCCCTCCATCGCGGACAGCGGTACGCTCGCGCCGGTCGCGAGCAGCGAGGCCGCCTCTTCCGTTTCCTTCAGCCAGGCCGCCGCTTGCTTGAAGTGCCGGCTCGGCTCCAGCCGGTCGACGAGCGCCCTTCCCGCATCCGAGACCGTATATTCGGCCAGCTTCGCTTTGATTTTATGGAATTCCAAAGCCGTCATCGTCGTGTGATTCATTGTACACCCATCCTCTTTTCCGATTTGAAGTTCAGATGAAAATAGAAAAAGGGACGGAAAGCGCATAAACGCATTCCGTCCCCTGTGGGATCGACGGTTCTTCAGGCGGCGTTCCATTTCTCGCGAGAAATGGAACGCCGGCATGAAAAAAGCGTGCTCGAAGAGCACGCTCAATTACCGTCCTGCAGCAGGCGGGAAATGGGTCATGTTCTTAACTCATTGGCGACGAGAACGCGGAAGTGGGAATGACGAGACAGACCTGCCGCTAAGCGGTCAAGGCGTCGTTCGATCATGCTCTAAAAATTCGCGCTTTCGTCCCTGGCGGCCGTCGGCCCCAGGTCATATCCAATTAGAAGTTAAGAACACCGACACGCATCAAAATTTCCCCTTGCTGGTTAAAGTTATTTTCATCATAACGGTTGGACGCCGCAAAAGTCAAGCAGGGTTCCGCCTATTCCGGATCGGCTAGGCCTACACCGTAATCGTCTGTCCGGTCCGCGCGAACGCCGTACCGGCCGGCAGGCCGTAATCGCGGCCGACGTCGATGTCGTGCGACATGTGCGTGAACAGCGTGCGTCCGGGCTTCAACCGTTCGAGCAGCGCCAGCGCCTCGCGGACGTCGTAGACGGAACGGGTCTCGAACGCGTACGGTTCCTCGTAGAAGCTCGTGCCGAGAATCAGCACGTCGAGCCCGCGGAGCGGCTCCAGCTCTTCGTCCGACAGCGCGATGGCGTCGGAGCAGTACGCGAAGCTGCGTCCCGTCGCGGCATGATCGAAGCGGTAGGCATACGCATAGCCGTTCTTGCCGTGCTTGACCTTCCAGCAGAACGCCTTCCAACCGCCGAACGTCAGCTCGCCGCCGATCGGCACGAACGCGATTTGCCTGGACAGCCACGGAAAACGAACGAGAATCTCCTCGATCGTGTCCGGCATCGCGTACGCCGTTCCTCGGCGCCCGAGCCACCGGCACATGTCCGCGTATTCCGGCAGCCCGGCGATATGGTCGAAATGGGCGTGGGTGATCAAGACGGCGTCGAGCTGCCGAAGCCCCGCGGCTTCCATGCCGCGGCGCCAATCCGGACCGCAGTCGATCAGCAGCGTGCCGGTCCCTTCGTCCTCCAGCCGGACGAGCGAGCGAAAACGGCGGTTGGTACCGCCGCTCCTCGCTTCCTCGCAAACCGGACAAGCGCAGTAGACGCGCGGAACGCCCATGGCGTCGCCCGTTCCCCAAAACGTGATTTTCATGCTGCGATACTCCTTTTGCATCACCTTGCCGAGAATGACCCGCGAGCCGCTCCGGTACTGCGTGCGACGCGGGCGCGGCAAAGGCGCGAGATTATAACGGCAGCAGGCGCAGCTTGTCCTGCGTCTTCAACCGTTCCATCATCGCGTACCATTCCTCCGGCTTGTTCGGCAGCGCCGAGTAGTACCGGGTCAGAAACGCCGTCACGAGCGAGGCATCGAGCTCCGTCCGGTTCTCGTCGGCGGGCAGGAAGCTCAGATTGAGGCCGCCGACCGCCGAACCGTCCTCTTCCCAGGACGGGTGGACGTACGGGAAATCCAGGCGCATGTAGCCGATATGCGAGAGCACTTCCCGGCGCACGTACGGATTCATCGGATAGATGCCTCCGAATTCGTAGCTTGCCTGCGTCGGATCGTAGATCTCCGCGAACATGCCGAGCGAGACGGTTCCGCTCTCCGCCGCCAGCCGCTGCAAGTCCCGCTCGCGGTTGCGAAGCAGGAAACGGCCGATGCCGAGTCCCGGACGGCCGACGATCGTGAAGTCCGTCATCGCGACCCGCAGGTCCGGATAATAGCGGTACTCGGTCGTGCCGACGACTTCGCCTTCGTGCACGGCGACGTAGACGTGGATCGTCTCGTCTTCCAGCGGCGCGCGCCACTTCTCGAACGCCAGCACTTCCTCCGGCGGGAATACCGTCTTCATCAGGTCGTGCATCTTGGCGAACAACGGGTGGTCAATGGATTGAATGCGTATGTAGTCCATGGTTTCGCTCCTTCGGTCTGTTAATGGACGCCCTCTCCGGGTAAAAAGGGGTTGCGCCACTCCATGAGCGCGGCGTAATCGCGCGATTCTTCGTCGTCCAGATAGCCGGCGACGGTTCCGATCGGCATCCGGCCGCAGCGAAGCAGGAAGGTGATGACGGGATCCCGGTACCGGCCCGCGACGATGCCCGCCAAGTAGTCGTCCGGCGCCACCTCGTCCGCGTGCCGGTGATAGCTCGGCATCCTTCCGCCGCCAAGCAGCCGTTTGAGTCCGAGATGGACGACCGTCTCGTACATGCTCTGCATGAGCCATTTGCCGATGCCGGCCTTGCGCATCTCCGGAACGACGCAGATGTCCGCGATGTAGAGCGTGTCGCCGCCGGGATCGTGCGTGCGGATATAGCCGCGGTCGGTGACGGTCTCCCAGCGATGATCGCCGCGGAGCGCGTCGCCGTTCACGACAAGCCCCGTCATCGAACCGATCAGCTTGCCGTCGTGCTCCGCGCATAACGCGCCTTCGGGGAATCGCGTCACGTGCTCGCGGAGCTGCGCCTCGTTCCACCACAGCTCGGCCGGGTACGGCGGCGGGAAACACAGCTTCTGAATCTCGATCATGCCCGAAAAATCGGAAAACGTATAATTGCGAATGACGATTTCGATCGGATTGCCGTTCAAGAAGACGATCATTTGCTTGCGCATCGCGGTTGCTCCTCCTTCGCGCGAACGGACCGGGGGATCAGGACCAGTCGCCGTACAGATCGGTGCGCCTGTCGCGCCACGTCGTGACGGAGCCGGCAGCCCGAACGTCGTGCAGGAGGCGGACGTCGACGTCCGCGACGACGAGCATGTCGTCGTTAATGACGCCTTCCGTCAGAATGCCGGCCGGCGGGAACGGAATGTCGTTCGGCGAGATGACCGCCGCCTGCCCGAAGTTCGCCCGCATGAAGTCGACCTTCCGGAGCGAGCCGACCGTGCCGGTCGTGACGATGTATACTTGATTCTCGACGGCGCGCGCGTGGCAGCAGTAGCGCACGCGGTAGAAGCCGTGGCGGTCGTCGGTGCAGGACGGGCAGAATATGATATCCGCTCCCTTGGCTCTCGCCATCCGGACGATCTCCGGAAACTCGATGTCGTAGCACGTCAGCATCGCGATCGTGCCGAACGGCGTGTCGAACACCTCGAGCCCTTCGCCGGGCGACATGTTCCATTCTTCCCGCTCCGTCGGCGTCATGTGCAGCTTCGCCTGCTTCTCCACGCGGCCGTCCGGATAGAACAGATGCGCGGCGTTGTTCAGCTTGCCGCCTTCCGCCGCGACGACGTGCGTGCCGCCGATGATATGGACGCCGTATTCCGCCGCCAGCGACCGGAACAGCGCGATGTAGGCGTCCGTGAATTCCGGCAGCCGGCCGATCGGCAGCGCGGCGCCCGTCCCGTCCCCGATGGAGAGCAGCTGCGTCGTGAAAAATTCCGGGAACAAGATCACCTGCACCCCGTATTCGGAGGCGTTCCGGACGTAATGCCGGACTTGGAACGCGAATTGATCGAAGCCGTCGATGTCGGCCAGCTTATACTGCACGGCGCAGACGCGGATGCCGCTCATGGTACCCTCTCCCTTTTACCTGACGCTATTTTTTTTGCGGGATCGCGATCGAGATCGTCGTGCCCTGGTCGGGCTTGCTGAACACGTCGATTTGGCCTTCGTGGAGGTCGACGATCCGTTTGGCGATGGACAAGCCGAGGCCGACGCCCCCGGTCGAACGGCTTCTGGCGCCGTCCACCCGGTAAAACCGCTCGAACAAGTACGGCATCTCTTCCTCCGGAATGCCGATGCCTTTGTCCGAGACCGAGAACCGGACGACGTTCTTGTGCAGCGCGATGTTGATGTCGATCGGTTCCTTGCTGTATTTGATGGCGTTATCGAGCAAAATGACCAGCAGCTGGCGGATTTTCTCCTTGTCGGCGTTCATCCGGATATCCTGCTTGCCCGTCGTGTGGACGCGGATCATCCGCTGGAACGTCATATGCAGCATGTCCGCCGTCTCGTCGGCCAGCTGCACCAGATTGAACGTCTCCCGCTGGAGCCAATCCTCCTGCTCCGCCTGCGCGAGCTGCAGCATGGACTTCGTCAGATTCTGCAGCCGCGTCGATTCCTTGCTGATCGCTTCGATCGCTTCGTCGCGAATGCTCGCGTCGTCCCGGCCCCAGCGCTTCAGCATGCCGGCATAGCTGGTGATGACCGTGATCGGCGTCTTCAGCTCGTGCGACGCGTCGGCGACGAACTGCTTCTGGCGATCGAACGTCCGCTCGAGCCGATCGACCATCTGGTTGAACGCCCGGGCGAGCTGCAGCAGCTCCGCGGATTGGTCGCGCTCGGCGAGCTCGATTTTGCGCAGCTTGCCGCTCCGGTCGATTTCCCGCATCGTCTGCACCATGTGCTGAATCGGCGACGTGAGGCGGGACGTGAACCAATACGTCCCGAAGATGGCGAATAGAATCGCCCCGATGCTCGTGATCGTCAGCGCGATGACGAGTACTTTCAAGTAGCTGTCGAGCAGCGTCAGCTTGCGGTACAGCTCCAGCGTGCCGATGATTTCGTTGTTATGGAAGAGCGGCACCTTCATGTAGAGCACGCGCCGCCCGTCGATGAAGAACATGCCCGTATCGTGCCGCGTGGTGAAATCGGGCTTCAGCGCGAGCAGCTCCGGGTCGGAGCCCTGCGTGTTGACCACTTTCCCGTTGACGTCCACGACGCGCATCAGTTCGCTGACGTTGTAGTAATCCCGCAGCAAATCGGCGTTCGACAGCTGGGTCGGGTCGTTGATCCGGGGATCCTCGAGCAGAATGTTCACTTTGTTCGTGAGCAGCTGGTCCTCGCTGCGGATCGTGATTTTGATGACGAACAAGTAGACGAAGATATTAAACAAGATTAAAATGAAAATAAGCCAAAAAATAGTAAAAAACGTAAATCGGCGGCGAAGCGTCATGCATCCGGCTCCTTCAGCATGTATCCGACGCCGCGGACCGTATGAATCAGTTTATGGCGATAGCCTTTATCGACCTTCTGCCGCAAATACCGGATGTAGACGTCCACCAAATTCGTTTCCCCGATAAAATCGTAGCCCCACACTTCGGATAAAATGTCCTCGCGGGATTTCTCTTCGTTCCGATGCTCCGCCAAATAGACGAGCAGCTCGAACTCGCGCGGCGTGAGCTCGATCGGCAGATCCTTGCGGAACACCTTGCGCGTGCGCAGCTCGATCGACAAATCCGCGGCCTTCAGCACGTCGGGGCTCTCCGGCTCCTTCGGCTGCTGCTGGAAGATCCGCAGCAGGTTGCGCACCCGCGCGAGCAGCTCCTCCATGGCGAATGGCTTCGTTATATAATCATTGGCCCCGTGCTCGAATCCGCTCACTTTATCCGGAATCGTATCGCGGGCCGTCAAGAGAATGATCGGAATCGGATTGCCCGCCTGCCGGATGCGCCGCAGCACCTCGATGCCGTTCAGCTCCGGCAGCATCACGTCCAGCAGCAGCATGTCCCATTCGCCGTTCGTCGTCTGCTCCAGTCCGCTTCTGCCGTCCGCCGCGCGGCCGACGATATAGCCCTCGTGTTCCAGCTCGAGTTGAAGAATCCGCGCGATGCCGTCCTCGTCTTCGATGACGAGAATGCGTTCGTTCATACGCCTTTGCACCTACTTTGCTCTAATCTGTATCCGGGTTCCCGGCGAACCCTTCCCATAATCATAATGAAGCATGTCCGCCATTGCAAGCGTCTTCGGCACGCCCGCGCCAAGTCAAGACCGCGTATTAAGGCGCGTCCTTTCTGCGCTTCCCTCGCAACCGCACGTCCCTCATTGTATCACATGAAGCGCCCCGCGGGGCTTATACCGACGCGGAAATCGCCTGCAGCACGGGCTGCAGCGACCGTTCCAGCAAGGGCTGCCACTTCCGGTGCGCGGTGGCCCATTTTCCCGACCAAATCTGATCCGCCCAGGCTTCCGCGGGCAGCAGCGGTATGGAGCAGCCGGGCTTCGCCGGCATCGCCTCGAGCCAGTCGCCGCGGGCGCCGAACTTGCCGTCCTTGTTGGCGATCCAGTACGTTCTGCGGCCCGCCAGCTCCCGCTCGCAGCAGATCCGTTTCGCGGCGGCCAGCCGCTCGACCGTCCATTTGGCCGGGAACGGATCGGCCACGAACAGCAGCATATCGCACGACGCCAGCTGTTCCGCCATCTCCGGCGACAGCCACCGGCTGGACACGTCGGTCAGCACGATCGGCGCTTCGATCGCCTGCAGCATCAGCCGGTGCTTGAGCTGCAGCTCCGCGTCCTGCCCGGCTGCCGCGTGGACCGCGGGCTCCAAGCGGTACCAGGTCGTCCTTCCGGAAGGCGAGGCCGTCGCCGCATACCTCCGGTCGGGGCTGTCAGCCAACCGTCCGCCGGCCCGACCCTTGCCTGCATCGGGCAGCAGGGCATGCCATTCCGGCTCCAACGCGGGATGTTCCACGGCCGCCGCAGGCGGATACGCCGGGCGATCGAGCAAATGCCCGAGCGTGATCGCCGTGAACGTCGCGCCGGCCCCGGGCGACAAGGAAGCGACGACCACCGACAGCCGGCGCGAAGCCGCTTGCCTGCCATGCGCCGCAAGCGGCTGCCGATCCGCTGCGCCTGCTGCGCGTTCGTTCACGTTCAGGCAAGCCGCGAGCGCCTGCCGGGCTTCTTCCATGGACGGATAGCGCAGCGCGGGCACGGGATCGGTCATCCGGGCGATGACGGCGACCAAGGCTTGCGGCCCGCCAAGCAGACCGCCCATGATCGGCGCGCCTCCGCCCGCCGGCCCGCGGCCCAGCTTGATCCCGCCCGCAAGCAAATAATAGAGCAGCGCGCCGAGGCCGTACACGTCCGTCCGCGCGTCGCTCTGGCGGTCGCCTTCCTGCTCCGGCGCCGCGAAGCCCGGCGTGCCCAGCGTGACCGTGTCCTTCGCCTGCCCCGGCTTGAATTCGCGGGCGATGCCGAAGTCGATCAGCCGCACGAACCCGCCGCGGTCCATCATCACGTTCGTCGGCTTCAAATCGCGGTGGATGATCGCGGGCCGCTGGCCGTGCAGATAGTGGAGCGCCTCGGCCAGCTGAAGGCCGATCCCGACGACGTTGGCCGCGGGCACGACGCCGCCCTGTCGTTCCACATACGCCTGCAGCGTCATCCCGTCGATGTAATCCATGACCATCAGCTCGCAGCCGTCATGCTCTTCCGGCGGAAAATAGTCCACGATCAGCGGCAGATGCGGATGGTTCAACCGCATGAGCAGCGCCGCTTCCTCCGCGCCGCGGAAGCCCGTTCCGGCGCTCGACCGGTTCGCCTTCAAAGCGCGAATTTTGCCGTGGAGCCGCGTATCCTCCACCGTGTACACCTCGCCCATCCCGCCTTTGCCGATCAAACCGTGGATGCGGTAACGCCCGCCGATCAGCGTACCGCTCGCAAAAGCTTCTTCCCGTTCGTTGTTCATCCTGAAGCTGCCTCCGTTCAACGTCAAAAAAGCAACCCGAACGAACGGACCGACGGTCCGTGCGATCAGGATGCTTTCCTGCGGTTTCCTTATATTCGTAAAGCGAGGTTATGAACGCGTCAGCGTTTCGCCATATAGATCGTCATTTCGTCGCGATTGTGGAACAACTGCTTCGCCTTGCGCAGCTCGAACGCCGTCTCCAGCTTCGCGATCACGTCCCGGATCGTCTGCAGCGGCTTCTTGTGCATCAGCTTGATCGTGATGACCGCCACCGCGCCTTCCCGGAGCGCGTCGGTTTTCTCGAGCACCAGCTTGGCCATCTGCATCGGGCTCCAGCTCATGTCGCAGACGAGCAGATCGAAGGAGCCTTGCGCGAACGTCACGTCCGAGGCGTTCTTCTTAAGCGCCGTCAGCCGCGGATACCCGTCCAGCTTCGGATGAAGCTCCGCCGGGTCGATCGCCGTGACGCGCAGCCCGCGCTCCAGGAGCAGCTGCGTCCACCCGCCCGGCGCGGCGCCGATGTCGAGCGCGTCCCGGAACGTCTCGAAATGAAGGTCGAACGCGCGCTCGGCCTCCAGCAGCTTGAATTTCGCGCGCGAGATCTGCCCTTCCTCGCGCTGGAACCGGACGGCGCCGCCCGGCCAATCGGACAGCTGCTCGGCCGGCGTTCCCCAGCCGACGTACAGCTCGTCCGTCCCGGCGAAGACGGACAGGATCTGCTCCGGCGCCTGCATCGTCGTCTCCCCGCCCAGTTCCATGATCACCGCTTCCAGCACCGTCTTCGTGTCGGCGGCGGAGTACCGATAGCGCGATCCGTCGACTTTGCGCAGATGAATCGCGGTCGAGCCGGACGCGCAGCGCGCGCGGGCGTGCCGGACGAGCTCCGACAGCGCCTGCAGATCGTCCGCGTTGCCTTGAATCGGCAGGATGCGGTCGATCGCCTGGATATGCCGCAAAAAGATCGGCTCGTTCGTCCGGAGCAGGTCGACCATCGCTTCGCGGCTCAGCGGAACCTCCATCCGAAACGTCTCGCCGGCGATGAGCTGCGTAAATTTAAGGCCTTGAATCATTCTGCGAAGCTCTTCCATCGCCAGCGAGGCGAAGCCATGGTTCGCGGTTCCTATCCATTCCGTCACTGCGTCTTTCCTCCCGGTAATGCCCGAATCCACGGGCGGTCATTTGCCCAATTCACCTCGACCGGCCAGTCGTAGGCGGCCGAGAGCCATTCGGCGCTCAGCACGTCCTTCTTCGGTCCGGCCGCGACGATCTCCCCGTTCTGCACGAGCGCGACATGCGTGAACAGCGGGATGATTTCCTCCATGTGATGGGTCACGTAGACGACCATCAGTTCGCGCCGGCTGAGCTGACCGAGGTCGATCAGCAGCTTCTCGCGCTCGTACAGGTCGAGGCCCGCGCACGGCTCGTCCATGATCAGGAGCTTCGGCTCCTGCATGAGCGCCCGGGCGAGCAGCACCTTTTTCCGCTCTCCCTGCGACAGCGAACCGAGCGACTGCTCGGCGGTATGCGCCATCCCTACCTGCTCCAGCAGGGACAGCGCTTTTTGCCGGACGGCTTCGTCGATCTCCTGATAGAAGCGCAGGAACGCGTATTCGCCGGTCGCGACGACTTCCCATACCGGGTCCCGCAGCGTCAGCTTCTCCATGATGGACTGGCTGATGTAGCCGATCTCCTTGCGTACCTCGCGCACGTCGCACTCGCCGTAACGGTTGCCGAGCACGTCGATCGTGCCGGACGTCGGAAACTCGTAGCCGTTCATCATTTCGAGCAGCGTCGTCTTGCCGCAGCCGTTGCGCCCGAGAACGACCCAATGCTCCCCTTTGTTCATCCGCAGATTGACGCCGTTCAGAATTTGCCGTTCCCCGCGGCGGAACGTGATGTTTTGCAGCGTGATCAAGCTTTGGTCCCCTCCCCCAAATTACGCTTGTTTCATCGGTCCGTGGTGGATGGCCACGTCCGGCGGCGCGTGCCGTGTCAGCAAATGGATCATGCCGATCCGGCCCGCGGCGCTCGACGTATGAAAATAACAGCTCCGCGGATAAGGCCCGCTGTCCACGATGTACTGCACCACGGCGAGGCCGTTCGGCTGGCCCCACCCCAGCTCGTAATCGAGCGACAGCACGTCCACTTCCTCGTGCTCCAGCAGCAGGATGCACTCCGCCGCCGACTTCGCGAGCACGAACCCCTTCGGGCACGGCCGGTAATCGTCCAAATAGACGTTGATCATGCGGCTCACGCGCCTCCCATTCGCCGGATTAGCGCCAATTGCTCCCGATGCGTGCCGTCCTTCCCCGAAGGCGTCTCCAACACGAACGGCGTGTCCGCGAGCAGCGGATGACGCAGCAGCCATGCCAAGCCTGGCTCCCCGATATGGCCCTCGCCGATGACCGCGTGGCGGTCCCGCTTCTCGCCGCTCGGATAGACGGAGTCGTTCAAGTGGATGGCCGCGAGATGCTCGATGACGCCGAGCGCTTGCGCCTTCCGCAGCCAATCGGCGTCCGGGCTTCCGTCCCACGTCCCGCTCGCGAACAAATGGCAAGTGTCGAGGCAAAACCCGATGTTCCGGTTGTCCTTGCACAACCCGCGAATCTGGGCGAGCTCCTCCATCGTCGTGCCCATGAAGGTATGATCGCCCGCCTGATTCTCGATCAGCAGCTTGGCCTTGCCGCTCCACTGCTGCGAGACGGCGCTCAGCGTCACGACCGCGTTGCGGTACCCTTCCAGCGGGTCCGGCCCCTTGTAGACGCCGAAATGCACGACGACGCCGAGCGAGCCGCACGCCTCGGCGATCTCGAGATCGTTCAGCAGCGAGAGCACGGTCTGCGCGCGATGATCGGCGTCCTCCGAGGCGACGTTGGTCGGGTACGGCGAATGCGCGATCGAGACGATGCCCCGTTCCGCGCAGAATTCGGCGCAGCGCAGCGCCTCCGCGCGGTCGAAGCTCTTGACCGCCAGGCTCCGCGGATTCTTCGGAAAATATTGATAGGCTTCCGCGCCGAACGCCGCCGCTCTTCTCGCGGCCTCGCGGTAGCCCCCTTTGGTCGATACGTGAAAACCGGCGCGCATCCGGGATTACCGTTCCTTCTGACAGGACGGGCAGAAGAACAGCTTGCGCGAATTGAGCTCCGTCTGCACGATCTCGCTTCCGCAGCGCGGGCAGGCTTCCCCGCCCCGGTCGTAGACGCGGCAGTGATCGTTATAGCCGCCCGTCACCGTATCGCCCTCCGTCAACGGCAGCTCCATGTACCCGCCCTTGGCGACCGCGTCGTTCAACACCGCGTGCATGGCGCCGTAGAGGCGCTCCCAGCTCGCCGGCTCGATGTCGGCCAGCTTGGCGTCCGGGCGCACTTGCGCCTCGAACGCGATTTCGTCCGCGTAGCAGTTGCCGATGCCGGCGATGACGTGCTGATCGACGAAGGCCGTCTTGAACGAGCCCCGTTTCCCTTTGAACCGCGCCTTGAAGGCGTCCGGGGTCAACCGCGGATCGAACGGCTCGGGTCCCAGGTCCGCCAGGCGCGCGAGCGTCTCCTTCACGGTCAGGAGATGAAGATAGCCCAGCCTCAGGCCGATGAAGCACAAGTCCCCCGCGGGAAAACCGAGCGTCACCTGCACCGAGCGGTCCGGCCGTTCGGGCGGCAGCCCTTCCGGCGTCAGCAGCGTATGCGATTCGTACCGGATCAGGCCGCCCAGCATCAGATGCAGCAGCAGCCGCTTGCCGTTGTCGAGGTGGAAGAGCAGCATTTTGCCCCGCCGCTCCACGAACCACACGGTCCGGCCGAGGAGCTCGCGCTCGAACGTCTCGACCGGCACGTTGATGGATTTCGGCCGCGTCACGTCGACCTTCGTAATGGGCTGGCCGGCGATGCGTTCCGCCAGCAGCCTGCGATAATGTTCCATTTCCGGATATTCCGGCATGCCTACAACTTCCTTCCTATCGGCTCTCTCTCTGCCTTGTCAGCCGGCGATGCAGCCACTCCCGCAAACGGTGCAAATCGTCGATGATCTCGTTCGCCTCGCAGTCGGCCGACGCGAGCAGCTCTTTATAATTGTCGGCCGCAGCCAGCCCGGTTAATACCAGGACGGACGAACATCCGACGGATTTTCCCGCGGCGATGTCGGTCGCCGGATTATCGCCGATGACCCAGGTTTCGTTCGGCTCCAAGCCCAACCGGTCCAGCGCGTAACGCATCCCGATCGGAGACGGCTTGCCGATGACGACCGGCTCGACGCCCGAAGCCGCCCGCAGCATGGCGCCGATCGAACCGGCGCCCGGAACGAGCCCGTGATCCGAAGGCAGCAGCAGATCGGGATTGGTCAAAATATACGGCGCGCCGCCGCGAATATGCCGGACGGCGGCGGCGGCTTTCTCATATGTAAACGCCCGGTCGATCCCTTGGACGACCAGCTCCGGTTCGTCCTCGACCGGGCGCAGGCCCGCTTCCTCCAGCGCGGCGATCAAGCCGGCCTCGCCGATCGCGTGCACCCGCGCGCCGGGCTGCCGTTCCGCGATATAGGCGGCGGCGGCTTGCGCGGACGTGCAGACGTCCTCCGGCTCCGCAGGAATGCCCATGCCGTTCAGCCGCTCCGCGACGACGGCGGGCGTCGCGGATGAATTGTTCGTGACGAACAAATAGCGGACGGCCTCTTCCTTCAACGTCCGGACGAAGTCGTCCGCGCCGGGAATCATCCGGCCACCGCGGTACAGCGTGCCGTCCAGGTCAATCAACAAACCGCGAAGGCGGCCGGCGCCCTGTCCCATATGTCGTTCACCCCTTCGATCGTTTCAGGCGCAGGCGGTCGATCCGCTTGCGGATCAGGTCCAGCTCGCCCGGCCGCTTGCCGCGCGCGCGCAGGCCCGCGCGGCGTCCGGCCGCCAGCTCGAACGCTTGCTCCGCCAGCTGCAGCGCGCGTTCCAATTCTTTCGTTTTGTGCTCGTAATACATCGCAAGCTCGATATGCGCCTCGTAGTCCGGCAACACCGCGTCCCCGGACGTACGGACAGCCTTCTGCCACAATAACACAGCGCGTGACCAATTGCCACATTTCTTGTCGCGCTCCGCGAGCAGGCACAGGCCCCGGTAGGACGGCCGCGGATGCTCCGCGAACCGGACGTATAGCGGCTCGGCCAGCTCCGTCTTGCCCATCCGTTCCAGCCATAAACCGGTGCGGAGCAGCTCCTCGGCTTCCTCCGGCATCGCGACGCGCGTGCCGACCCCGCCGGCGAGAAAATGGCCGAAGCGGATCGCCAGCGCGGCAAGCGACAGCATGTCGGTCTCGTTATGCGCGAAGACGCCCCGAAGCGGCTCCGGATCGCCGTCCGCCAAATATTGAAAATAAATCGCCGGCGCCAGCGAGCCGGGCACGTCGTCCTCCCGGCTGATGCCCAGCCGATCCTCTTCGACGCGGCTCAGCTTGCACGAAGCGAGCGTGTTGCGCCAGACGGAGCGGGACGGGTGGAGCAGATCGATGTGGACGGGCTCCCACTTGAACGCGCGGTGGCCGTGCAGGATGAACCGGTTGTGCAGCACCGGCCAGTCGAAGGTCCGGCCGTTATACGTCACGAGATGCGTGAACGTCGGCAGCATGGCGCTCAAATAGCCGATCATCGCCCGTTCCTCCGCGGGATGGCGGATCAGCATCTGCTCGACGACGAACCGGTCGTCCTGCACGTACGCCAAGCCGACCATGAACGGGACATTGCCCGCGCCGACGCCGAGCCCCGTCGTCTCCAGGTCGAGAAACAGCGCGTTCCGATACCCGGAATCGTCGCCGGCCCCGAACGCGGACATCGCCTCCTGGACGCCGTGCCATTCGTCCAGCCGGTGCGCCCCGTGCCGGTGCGAGAGCGGATAGCGGGTCTCGCGCACGAGGAATTCGCCTTCGGTCGAGCTGACGAGCCGAACGCCCATCCCGCTCCACGCCGGATGAAGTTCCTCCTGCGCGGCCGGACCGCTTTCCCCGCTGACGGCGTCGCCGATGCTTCCGATGGCCGCCGCGGCTTCGTCGGCTGCAGCGCCCGCGGCGCCCCCGACGCCTTCGCCGAACGTCACGGCTTCGCCTTCTTCCCTGCCTTCGGCAGCTTCAGGTCCGTGCGCTCCGGCCGCGAAGCCCGGCGCTTCCGCACGGACCGCGTCCGCCGGCGGCTGCTCCGCCATGCCCGCCAGCCGTTCCGCCTGCGCGGCTTGGGCGCTCTTCATTCGCAGCAGCTTGTCGCGCAGCCCGCTCATGGCGCCATGTCCGCCTTGATGCGCAAAATGACATGCGATCGGCCGCGGACGGAAGACCTCTGCCGTCCCGGACGATCGCGAAGATTATCGGTCATTTACAGCCCCTCCAATACCAGCAGGCTCTTAGGCTTCGCGTCCATGCCTTCGATCTCCGACCCGATGCACGACGGGCAGCCGTCTTCGCACGGGCAGCGGCGGATGAGGTCGATCGCGGCCGCCTTCACCTCGTCGAACCGCTTGTAGACGCCGTCGGCGAGCCCGATGCCGCCGGGATAATGATCGTAGATGAAAATCGTCGGCAGGCCGGTATGGTCCGCTTTGATTTGCGAAATGACGTGCACGTCGCTGCGGTCGCACATGGCCAGCACGGGTACGATGTGGTTCATGACGTTCGCGATGCCGAGCAGGAGCTGCTCCAGCGTCTTCGTGCCAAGCCGCGTATCGACGTCCTTGAGCTCGATCCAGGTCGCGCTCGTATGCAGCTCCTGCTCCGGGAGATGAATCGGTCCCCAGCCGATGTTCTCGTTGGTGGTCAAACGGATTTTCTTGAACAGCGTCGGGAGCGCCGTAACGCTGACGTCGCCGTAATGAATGGCGCCGAGCGCGCGCTGCGCCGTCCGGTCGATCTCCAGCACCTTCGTCTGCACCGCCAGGTTGGCGTCCGTATAATACTCGACGTCCACTTCCCGCACGTACGCTTTGTTATGGTCCCAATCCAGCTTCTCGACCTGGTACTGCACCCCTTCGTGCAAGTAAATCGCTTCGTCGTGCAGCAGCGTCATGGCGCTGAATTTGTCCATCTCCCCGATGATTTTGACGTCCGCGGTCACGGACTGGTCGACGATCACCACGTTCTCCTGGGAAGCGGAGCGCAGGCTGACGTTGCTTGCCGGAAACGCCAAATTCGCCCAATAATAGGTGTCGCCCTTATGGTGCAGCACCCGCTCCTCCGTCAAATATTCCATGATGTCCGTCACGTCCAGCGGTCCGAATTCCTCGGTGCCCTTGAACGGCAGCTCGTACGCGGCGCATTTCAGATGGTCCACCAGAATCATCAGATTCTCGGGGTTGATCCGGGCATACTCCGGCGTCCGCCCGAAGAAGTAGTCCGGGTTCTGCACGATGTACTGGTCGATCGGCGTCGAACCGGCGACCATCACGATGAGCGCCTCGCCGTGGCGGCGTCCGGCCCGGCCCGCCTGCTGCCACGTGCTTGCCACGCTGCCGGGATAGCCGGTCATGACGCATACCTGCAGCTGCCCGATGTCGACGCCGAGCTCCAGGGCGTTCGTGCTGACGACGCCCAGAATCTCGCCGTCCCGCAAGCCGCGCTCGATCTCCCGGCGCTGCTGCGGCAGGTAACCGCCGCGGTAGCCGCGGATCGACTTCGCGGCCAGCTCGTTTTTGACCAGCTCCTGCAGGTGGCTCAAGATGAGCTCGACGCGCACCCGGCTGCGGGCGAACACGATCGTCTGGATTTTGTTCCTTAGAAACTCGCGGGCGAGGTGATTGACTTCGACGGTCGCGCTTTTGCGGATGTTGAGCGGCTTGTTCACGATCGGCGGGTTGTAGAAGACGAAATGCTTCCGTCCGCCGGGCGCGCCGTTGTCGTCGATCAGCCGCATCGGATTGCCCGTGAGCTGTTCCGCGAGCTCCTTCGGGTTCGCGATCGTCGCCGACGTGCAGATGAAGACGGGATCGCTCCCGTAAAACGCGCAGATGCGCTTCAGCCTCCGGATGACGTTGGCGACGTGGCTGCCGAAGACGCCCCGATAAGTATGCAGCTCGTCGATGACGACGAATTTCAAATTCTCGAACAAGCTGACCCACTTCGTATGGTGCGGCAGGATCGCCGAATGCAGCATGTCGGGATTCGTGATGACGATGTGGCCGGCTTTGCGCACGGCCTGCCGGATCGTCGGCGCCGTGTCGCCGTCGTAGGTATAGCTCTTGATGTCGATGCCCATCTCGGCGATGATTTCGTTCAGTTCGCTCTTCTGGTCCTGGGCCAGCGCCTTGGTCGGGAAAATGTACAGCGCGCGGCTCGACGCGTCCGCGGCGATCGCCTGCAGCACCGGCAGGTTGTAGCACATCGTCTTCCCGGAAGCGGTCGGCGTGACCGCGACGATGTTCTCGCCCTTGTTCACGGCCTCGAAGGCGGAATGCTGGTGCGTGTACAGCGCCTCGATGCCGCGCCTAGCCAGCGCGTCGCGGATGCGCGCGTCGACGCGGTCCGGAACCGGCCGCAGCCGGGCCTCCCGGGGTTCGATTTCATGCCAGTGGATGACGTTTTCATTATGGCGAAGCTGCTCGATCAGATCGGGCAGCGATTTTCGTTTGAACATGTGCGGCTCACCTCTTTATACGCTTTATTTTAGCGAATATCTGTTCGCTTGGCCAGCAGGAAGTGCAGCCGGGCGCGATTTCCGGGGAAACGTCCGGCGACCTCGCTTGCCCGGGCGTCCGGTCGCGTCCTCGCTACTGGACCAAACGCAAAAAAGCCCGCGGGAGCGGGCGCCGCATGCTGCCGGCCGCCTTGCCGCGGACTTTCCTATGTCTATCGCATGAATGAAGGCATGCGCGTTACACGAACGGCGGCTGCCACGATTTCTTGTTCCATCCGATCTGCTCGTTCAGCACGTTCAGGTTCCGGTCGAGCGTCACCGCCGCGCTGAACGGCATGCCGCGCTGATGCCAGAAACGAACGTCGCTCCACGTCACGAGATACCCGTCGACGACTTCCTGCACCTTCACGTGGGCGCGCTCGGAGAAGTGATGGAACGCCCGCACGCCGGCCGCGGCCATCGTCGCCTTCGCCGGTTCCGCGAGGCTCTCCGGCTTCGCCTTCGGCAGCTGCGCCGCCTCGTCCACCCGGCCGCCCTTGAAGTAGCCGGTCGCGTATTCGTCGCCCAAGTCGGCCACGTACTGCCAAGACGCGCCGAGCAGCGTCGGCAGCATCGTGACGTCCGCCTCGTCCATGCCGTAGTGCGCGGCCAGCCTGCGCAGGACGACGCGGTTGACGGCAAGGCGCCAAGCCAAATAAACGGCGGTCAGCGCATAGACGAGCATGAATGCGAGCACGGCGTGCGGATAGCCGGACAGCCACAGCAGCGCCGCGGCCGCGTGCCCCGCGAACAAATACGGGTCGAACAGCGGCAGCGCGTCGAGATGCAGCCATTTGCGCGTGATCGGCCTTAAGCATTGCACGCCGTAGGCGTTGAACAAATCCAAGACGATGTGGAAGCAAACGGCGAACAGCGTCCAGAGGACGACGGTCCAGCTCCATTCGCCGGCGCCGAACAGCCAGGCGATCGGAAAGCCGAGAAGCGGCGCCCATGCCAGCGGGGCCGGCAGCGAATGCGTCAGGCCGCGGTGATGCCGGATGTACGCGGAAGGGCCGCGCAGCCGCATCACGGAATCGAAGTCGGGGGCATGGCTGCCCAGAAGCGTCGCCGCGAGCACGGCGTGCTGCAGCTCCGGATGGGCCGCCACGGCCGGATCCGCCATGGCCAAGCCGGCAAGCGTGACGCCGAACAACAGGTGACTACCGGTATCCATGCTTCATCATCCCTTCGTCTGCGGGTGTCGTAGGTCTTCGCCAACATCCTACCAGCGGACTGTCAAGGGAGCGTTTGCGGTTCGTTACGAATTTGTAAGCGGGGGCCGCGGGATGACGATGTCGGCCATCTCGACGGCCGGCTCGATGTCCGGGAAGATCGGCTTGACGCCGTTCGCCAGCTCCGCGACGGCTTCGTCGTCGTAGCGCGAGCTGAAATGCGTCACGACGAGCCGCTTGGCGCCGGCCGCGCGGGCGGTCTCGGCCGCCTGGCCGAACGTCGAATGGCCGTAGGCCGCCGCCTTTTCCTCCAGACCGACGGCGAACGTCGCCTCGTGCACGAGCAGGTCGGCCCCGCGCGCGAGCCGCACCGCGTTGTCGCACGGGCGCGTGTCGCCGAGAATCGTCACGACGCGGCCGGGCTGCGGCTTGCCGACGACGTCGGCCGCGGCGATGGTCCTCCCGCATTCCAGCGTGACGTCCTCGCCCCGCTTCAGCTTGCCGTACAGCGGCCCCGCCGGCACGCCGAGCTCGGCCAGCCGCTTCAGGTTGAGCGGCCCGTGCTGCGGGCGCTCCGTGATCCGATAGCCGAAGCACGGCAGCCGATGCTGCAGCTCCGCCGCTTCGACGATATGACGCTCGTCCTCCAGCACGATGCCTTCGGCGATTTCGACGACGTTCAGCTCGTAGCCGAGATGCACGCCCGTCAGCTCGAAGACGGTATCCAGGTAACGCTTCAGCCCCGGCGGACCGAAGATATCCAGCTTCGCGGCCCCTTCGAAATAGCTTCGGCTGCTCAGCAGGCCGGGCAGGCCGTACAGATGGTCGCCGTGAAGATGCGTCATGAAAATGCGTTCCAATTTGTTCAGCTTGAACCGGCTGCCGAGCATCCGGTGCTGCGTGCCCTCGCCCGCGTCGAACAGCCAAAAGCCGCACTGCGGCTCGGGGAGCGACAGCGCGATCGACGTCACGTTGCGCGTTCTTGTCGGCCTGCCGGCGCTAGTGCCTAGAAACGTTAGCTGCAAGCGGTTCCCTCCAATTCGTCTGCAATCCCGATCCTTATAACAATACCCTCCGAAGGGCAAGGTTCATACCTTGCTCCGGAGGGTAGGCCGATGTCGGCTATGCTTTCTCGACGTTGAAATACTGCGCTTCCGGATGCGCGAACACCATGGCGGAAACCGATGCTTCCGGCTCCATCATGAAGCCCTCCGTCAATTGGACCCCGATGTCCTCCGGCTGCATGAGCTCGAAGAGCGGTCCCTGGTCTTCCAGGTTCGGACACGCCGGGTACCCGAACGAGACCCGGATGCCCTGATACCGCGCCCCGTGGCGCTGCTTCATGGTCATCTCCGGCGGATCCGGGAAGCCCCACGTATCGCGCATCATATGGTGCACGCGTTCGGCGAGCGCCTCGGCGACCTCGAGCGCTACCGCCTGCAGGGCGTGGGAACGCAGGTAGTCGCCGTTGTCCTTCAGCTCGCTTGCCTTCTCCCGCACGCCTTCGCCCGCCGTCACGACGAGGAAGCCGACGTAATCCATGACGCCGCTCTCCACGGACTTCAAGAAATCCGCGAGGCACAAGTACGGCTCTACGTGCTGCCGCGGGAACGTGAACCGCTTGATCTCGACGCCCGGCTGCCGCGGGTCGTAGATGATGATGTCGTTGCCCGAGGACTGCGCGGGGAAGAACCGGTACATGCCGTGCGCCTGCAGCTGGCCCTTTGCCGCTTCGTCCAGCAGGCCGTCCACCGTCGCCTTCAGGCTGACCGCCTTCTCGTTGCCTTCCTTCAGCAGCGCGTCGACGCTGCCCTTCAGCCCCAAGTGATGGCCGAGCAGCATCTGCATGTTGACGTACGGGACGATGTGCGGAATCGGCACGTTCCGCAGGACGTGGCGGTCCGTATCCGGCGGGATGTACACCGGCGCGTCCGGCGAGATGTTGGAGCGGACGGCGCGGGTCAGCTCCGGCAGCGGCTTCTTCTCCGCCTCGTCCAAAGCGCCGGACGCCTTGAACGCCGCCATTTCTTCCTCGTACGCGAGGCGATGCGCCGGATCCATCAGCTTGTTGGCGATATCGAGGCCGTCCATCGCGTCCTTCGCGTACAGGACGAGACCGTCGTATTCCGGGCCGATCCGCGTCTTCGTGAACTTCCGCGTCAGCGCGGCGCCGCCGACCAGGATCGGCGCGTCGATGCCGGCGTTGCGCAAATCCTGCGCCGTCACGACCATCTGCTGCGCCGATTTGACGAGCAGGCCGGAGAGGCCGATCGCGTCGACCGGCTCGCTGCGGTACGCTTCGATGAGCTGCTCGGGCGGTACTTTGATGCCGAGATTGATGATCTTGTAGCCGTTGTTCGAGAGGATGATCTCGACCAGGTTCTTGCCGATGTCATGCACGTCGCCCTTGACGGTCGCGAGCATGATCTTGCCTTTGACCGCGGACTCCGACTTCTCCATATGCGGTTCGAGGTACGTGACGGATGCCTTCATGACTTCGGCGCTCTGGAGCACCTCCGCGACGATCAGCTCGTTGTTGTTGAACAGCCGGCCGACCTCTTCCATCCCCTTCATGAGCGGACCGTTGATGATGTCGAGCGGCGGGTACTTGCCAAGCGCTTCGTCTAGATCCGGATAAAGCCCTTCCTTCGTGCCTTCCACGACGTACGCGCCGAGCCGTTCCTCCAGCGTCAGCGTGGACACCTTCTCCTTCTTCTCGACCTTCTTCTCGCGGAACGCGGCGACGAACGCGGCGAGCGTCTCGTCGTTCGTGTTGTAGATCAGGTCCTCCGCCAAGCGCCGCTCTTCTTCCGGAATGGATGCGTACCGTTCCAGCTTCTCCGTGTTCACGATCGCGTAGTCGAGGCCGGCTTTCGTCGTATGGTAGAGATAGACCGAGTTCAGCACTTCGCGGCCGGCGTCCGGCAAGCCGAACGAAATATTGCTGAGGCCGAGAATCGTCTTCGCGCGCGGGTACTTCGCCTTGATCATCTTGATCCCCTCGATCGTCTCCACGGCGGAGCCGATGTACTGCGGATCGCCCGAGCCGACCGGGAACATGTTCGGGTCGAAAATGATGTCCTCCGGCTGCATGCCGTACTTCTCCGTCAACAGCTCGTACGCGCGCGTCGCCACTTCCATCTTCGCTTCGCGCGAGACCGCCTGGCCGCGCTCGTCGATCAGAATGCAGACGACCGCCGCCCCGTAACGGTGGATGAGCGGCAGGATCTTCTCGAACTTCGACTCGCCGTCCTCCAGGTTGATGGAGTTGATGATCGCTTTGCCCTGCGAATATTTGAGTCCGAGCTCGATGATGTGATCGTACGTCGAATCGAGCATGAGCGGGACCTTGATTTTTTTGACGACTTCCGGCAGGAACCGCTTGACGGCGTAAGACTCGTCGATGTCCGTGTCCTGCAGGTTGATATCGATGACGTGCGCGCCGCCCTTGACCTGCGAGCGGGCGATTTCCGACGCCTCGTCGAATTTCTCTTCTTTAATGAGGCGTTTGAATTTCCGCGAGCCGGAAATGTTCGTCCGTTCCCCGATCATGATCGGGCGGTTGTCTTCCTCGATGAACACCGTCTCGATTCCGGATACGGCCGGCGGATGGTCGCCGTACTCCCTGCGCGGCGCGTAGTTCGCGAGCGTCTCGGCCAGCGCCTTGATATGCGCCGGGGTCGTGCCGCAGCAGCCGCCGGCGATGTTCAGCCAGCCGTTCTCGGCGAAATCGGCGATCTTCTTCGCGAGCGAAGCCGGCGACTCGTGATAGTTGCCGTTCTCGTCCGGCAAGCCCGCGTTCGGGTAGCAGCTGACCGCGGTGCGCGCGATGCCCGCGAGCGAGCGGATATGGTCGCGCATGAATTCCGGGCCGGTGGCGCAGTTGAGCCCGATCGAGACCGGGTTCATGTGCTCGAGCGAGATGTAGAACGACTCGATGTTCTGCCCGGCGAGCGTCGTGCCCATCGGCTCGATGGTGCCCGAGATCATGAGCGGCAGCGTCTTGCCGGCCGCTTCGTAGGCGCGCTGGATGCCGATCGTGCCGGCTTTGACGTTGAGCGTATCTTGCGACGTCTCCAGCAGCATCGCGTCCACGCCGCCTTCGATGAGCGCGATCGCCTGCTCGTAGTAGCTGTCGACGAGCTCGTCGAACGTCACGCCGCCGGTGACGGAGAGCGTCTTCGTCGTCGGCCCGAGCGCGCCCGCCACGAACCGCGGCTTGTCCGGCGTGGAATGCTTATCCGCCGCTTCGCGCGCCAGCTTCGCCGCCGCCAGATTGATTTCCCTCGCCTTCTCCGGAATGTCGTATTCCGCGAGCACGACGCTCGTCGCGCCGAACGTGTTCGTCTCGAGAATATCCGCGCCCGCGGCCAAATATTCCTCGTGAATGTCGCGGATGACGTCCGGACGGGTCAGCACGAGCATCTCGTTGCAGCCCTCCAGCTCGTCGCCGCCGAAGTCGGCGGGACCGAGGTCGCGCTGCTGAATCATGGTCCCCATGGCGCCGTCCAAGATGAGAATGCGCTTCCCTAGCTCTTCTTTGATTGTCGGTTTCGTCATTGGTGCACTTCCCTTCCGAAGCTGCCGCTCGCCGCCGAACCATGGTTCAACTTGGTCAAGGTCCAGCTCAAAAATCATTTCCCTATACTCTACCAGAATTCGTCCCCGGTGAAAAGGCATGTTCACCCGCGTTCGAAAGCTTCCGCGCGCCGGTCGACAGGTCCCGGAATATGCTCTATACTTATTCGTATCGGAATAACGATCTTATTGAAGGAAGCAGGGATACGCATGGCTGAAATCCGTATTCGCAGCACGAACGAACGCATTACCGGCGAAGCGAACGTCCGGGCGTTTTTGGACAAACAGGAAGTGTTGTACGAGCATTGGGACGCTTCCAAGCTCCCGGCCGAGCTGCAGGACAAATTCGTCCTCAGCGACGAAGAGAAAGCGACGATTCTGTCGACGTTCGACGGCGAGATCCGCGACCTTGCCGCCCGCCGCGGGTATCAGATCTGGGACGTTATCTCCCTGTCCGACGCCACTCCGAACATCGAAGAGCTGCTGAAGAAGTTCGAGCAGATTCATACGCACACCGAAGACGAAATCCGCGGCATCGTGTCCGGACGCGGCATCTTCATCATTAAGGGCGACGAGGAAACGGGCTACTTCGACGTCGAGCTCGAAGCCGGCGACGTCATCTCCGTGCCGGAGAACAAGAACCACTTCTTCACGCTGATGGACAACCGCCAAATCATCGCCGTCCGCCTGTTCATCGAGAAAGACGGCTGGATCGCGCACAACGTCGAAGACTCGGCGTTCGCGTAAGCGCCAAGGATCCCGGGCACGAGCGTTAGGACAAAACAGCAATGCAAAAGAGACCTGTCCGCGGACAGGTCTCTTTTTATTGGCCGCTCTATCATCCCGTCGGTTTCATTCCGTTGGTTGCTTTCCATTGGTTGCTTTCCATTGGTTGCTTTCTGTCGGACTCTTCTTGTTGGAACAAGCGTCCGGCTAAGTACGGCCGGATAGCCCCGAACCGCTAGACCAGCAGCGGCAGCAGTTCCGCGAGATGCTTGATTTCGTGCGTAGGGATGATGTCGTCCGTGCGCGTCGCGCCGTGGCGGTTGACCCACACCGAGGTCATGCCGATCGTGTTCGCGCCGAGAATGTCGGTCGTCAGCTTGTCGCCGACCATGATGCCGTGCTCCGGCTCGATGCCGAGGCGCTCCAGCGCATGCCGGAAAATGTCCGCGGACGGCTTGCCCCTGCCGAATTCGCCCGAAATGACGATATGGTCGAAGTACGAAACGATGTCGGGCACGCCGGCGAGCTTCTCGCGCTGCAAGTCCGGAGAACCGTTCGTCAGCAGCAGCAGCTTGTACTTCCCCTTCAGCTCGTCCAGCACGGCGAACGTCTCGTCGTACACGTACGGCCGCTTGCGCCGCTCCGCCGGGAACTGTTCCGCCAGCTCCGCGCCGAGCGCTTCGTCGTTCACGCCGAGCGCCTTCAGGCCGCGGGTCCACGCGTCCTTGCGGTACCCGGGCGCAAGCGCCCGAAGCTTGCGGAACTCTTCCTGTTCGCCTTCCAGGAAATTCGCCCACAACCCTTCGAACGGATTGATGCCGATCATTTTCGTAAACGGAAACGTCTCATACGATTCATAGAGCGCGCGCGCCTCGCGGCGAACGGCCTCCTCCAATGCTTTGGCGTCGACGCCCGTAAGGGCGGCCGCCGCCTCGCAGGTCGCGTCGAACGCTTCCTGCACGCTGCGGTCGTCCCATAGGAGCGTATCGTCCAAATCGAACAAAACTGCTTGTTTGGCCATGGTTCCAGTCGCACTCCACTCTCGTTATTTTTCGGTATACGGAATTCCGTTCTGTTCCGCGAAGGCTTTCAGGCGCGCCGCCATTTGCTCCGTCGGATAGCGGTTCATGACGCGGGAGAACACCCAATTGCCGCCCTTGTGCTGCTCGATGACGACGTAACCCTTCTGCGCGTTGATTCCCTTGATGTTGCTGACGTAGATGTTGCGGTCCCCCGCGAACCGGCGGGAACGGACGAAGTCGCGGCCGATCGCCAAGTACGGCCGGCGCAGGACGAACAAGCCCGCGAGCAGCACGTAACACGCGATCGTCACCCAAAACATCGTATCGCCCTGCTTGAACGCGTCGGACGTGACCGTCACGATCACGTAGAACAGAATGAAGAGCAGCAGGAACGCCGGCATTAAATAGCTGCGCCCCTTGAAGGTCTCCACCCCGGCCGCGCCGCCGGACTTGGCGGACATTAACGGGGCTTCTCCGCGCTTTTTGCGCTGTTTGTTGATGAGTTCCTGGTTTTTTTGCACTTTACGCTGCCACGATCTGGACACGAATGAACCCCCTCAAAATGATGCAAACCTTTCTCTCGTTCGCTTGCCCCTTCTTATGTAAGCGCGCGATCAGAACGGACGGGCGAATTTGGCGATGAACCGGTTCGGATACTCGCTCGGAAGCGCGCTCGCTTCGTCGAGGGCGTTCCAAATCCCGTCCGGCATCGTCCACCCGGCCGCGCCCATATTCTCTTCGTACTGCGCGAGCGTGCTCGCCCCGAAGATCGGCGACGTGATGCCTTCGCGCCGAAGCAGCCAGGCCAGCGCGACCTGAGCCGGCGTCTTGTCCAATTCCTTCGCGGCGGACCGGACCGCCTCGAGCACGGCGAAGTTTTTGTCGGACGCGCGCAGCGCCCACGAACTCTCGCCCTGCTTGGACGTCAGGCGTCCGCTGGCCGGTTCCTCGCGGGTGTAGCGCCCCGTCAGGAACCCGCCGCCGAGCGGCGCCCACGGAATGACGCCGACGTTCTCCTCCAGGCAGAGAGACATCATCTCGCGGTCCATCTCGCGGCTCACGAGGCTGTACTGCGGCTGAATCGACACGAAACGGGCGTAACGCTCGCGGTCGCTGACGGCCAGCGATTTCATCAGCTGCCAAGCGAAGAAATTCGAGCAGCCGATGTACCGGACTTTCCCCGCCGTGATCAGGTCGTCGAGCGCGCGGAGGGTCTCTTCGATCGGCGTCGCGTGATCCCAGACATGCACCTGGTAAAGGTCGATGTAATCGGTATCCAGCCGCTTCAGGCTCGCTTCCGCCGCGTCCATGATATGCTTGCGCGAGACGCCTCCGCTGTTCGGATGCGCGCCGGTCATGAACCTGACCTTCGTCGCCAGCACCGTTTCCGAGCGCCGGCCCTTGATCGCTTTGCCGACGATCTCCTCCGACTTGCCCTGCACGTACACGTTGGCGGTATCCAGAAAATTGCCGCCCCTGTCCAGGAAATCATGGACCATCGCGACGGAATCCGCTTCGCTCGTCGTGTTGCCGAACGTCATCGTGCCCAGACAGAGTTCCGACACCGCAAGACCGCTGCGGCCCAAAAGCCGATATCGCATTCGGTTTCCCCTCCTCGAATGAATCGTTTAATGCTTGATGGAACCGTCGCCGTTTTCTTCGTCTTCCGCCCACTTGATCGTGTCCAGCTGGTTGCGGAAATTGCGTTTGAAGTTGTCGAGGTAGATGCGGCGCAGCTCGTCGCGTTCCGCAAGCTCCTCCGCCGTCAATCCCACCGTTTTATTTTTCCGGGAAAGCTCGTTGATGCGAGCGATGATTTTCTCCATGTAGGTCTACTCCTCTCGTCCTTCGGCCAATATCCCATCCTTTACTTTGACATTTTCTAACGGCCATTGTCAAGGCAAGGCGGCCTTGCGCGCAGAGCCGGACAAGCTTCGGACAAGAGAAAAGACCGAACGCATGCGTTCGGTCTTCTTCGTCTGGTTAGGCTAGGCGTTACTCCCGGCCGTCCGCAGGCACAATGAGCGTCTGGCCCGCCCGCAAGGAAGAGGAGCTTAAGTTGTTCCGCTTCTGCAAATCGTAGACCGTCCGGCGAATATCTTCGCCTTCCTTGCGCACGCTGCTCGCGATGTCCCACAGCGTATCGCCGGCTCCGACGACGATGGTTTGTTCGCCCGCGGAAGGTACGGCGGGGAGGTCGCTGTCCGCATGACCCTTCACGATCGTGAGTCCGACGAACAGCAAGACGAAAAACAGCGAGGCGGCGGCAAGACGAAGCAGCAGCCGTTCGATAGCGCGATCCTTACGGGACGCGTTCGCTTTGCGAACGGCGGGTTTCTTATCGGTATAAGCAGTCGAGTATGTCGAGATTGTTTGCATGATCATCAGCACCCCAAACGTTTGTTCTGTTCTTATGCACTCAGCTTAACACGAACATCCGTTTGGCGTCAATGGTTTTTAGAACATTTGTTCGCAGTCCGATGCGAACTTGTGTTTCTCGAACTTATGTTTGTACGAACTCCGGTTCTGTGCTATAATTTTACACAAATGAACCTTATGGAGTGATTCCGGTGTCGAAACTTTCAACCCGCCAGCAGGCGATCCTAGAATTCATCAAGACGGAAGTCCGGGAGAAAGGCTATCCCCCTTCCGTGCGCGAGATCGGCGAAGCGGTCGGACTTGCTTCCAGCTCGACCGTTCACGGCCACTTGGACCGGCTGGAGAAGAAAGGCCTGATCCGGCGCGACCCTACGAAGCCTCGCGCGATCGAGATTCTGGACGGCGAGGGCAACGAAATTCCGTTTCCGCTCGCGATCGCCAAAGTGCCGGTCGTCGGTAAAGTCACCGCCGGCGTGCCGATCACCGCGACGGAGAACATCGAGGATTACTTCCCGCTGCCGGCCGACAAAGTCGGCGACGATACCGTATTCATTCTGAACGTTATCGGCGAGAGCATGATCGAGGCGGGCATTCACGACGGCGACTACGTCATCGTCCGCCAGCAGCAGAACGCGAACAACGGCGATATCGTCGTCGCCATGACGGAAGAAGACGAAGCGACGGTCAAAACCTTCTACAAAGAAAAGGATCACATTCGCCTGCAGCCCGAGAACGCCACGATGGAACCGATTCGGCTCCGCAACGTCAGCATCCTCGGCAAGGTCATCGGACTCTTCCGCGACATCCATTAATTCGTACGAGCAAGGGGCAGCCCCCGCTTTCACAAGCGCCGGTGGCTGCCCCTTTTTTTTGCGTTGCTTCTGCTTCGGGATTCGCGGCGGCTGTCATCTAACCTCCGATTTCCCGGAACAATAGGTTGCGATACGTGAATTTGCTGCTGCGGTATTTGAAGTTCAACTGAACGCCGGAGAAGCGGATCCGGACCGACTTAAGCGCCGCGGTCGTCACCTTCCGTCGAACGAGGCAGCGAACCGTCGCCGGCCGATTGCCGTTGATCGCCGCCGCGACGGCGGACGCATAAGCCTTCGAGCGGGCAAGCGCCCGGTAGAACGGCAGCACGGCACGCGCGATCGCTTGGTGGATCGGCGTCGAGAACGTGAATTGCGTCGAACCCGGCGGGATCGTCGTGCCGTTGGTATACTGGACGATCGGATCCGGAAACCCGAAATCGACGAAATACCCGATCGCGTTCGTCGAGAACCCGTCCCGTTTCGTGAACGTCGTCACCGACTTAAACAACCGAAGCAGCGTGTCGAGATCGCCCTGCCTCACCGCCTTCGACCATCGCAGCGCGAAGAGGCGGCTCGTCGCGATTTTCGTATAGAAGGGAACCATGACGGCGGCCACGCGGGAGAGCGTCGAGCCGCTCAGCTTAAACGCCCCGCCGTTCGTCTTCGTATTCCCGGCCATCGGTGCCACACCCTTTCGTCGTACTCGGATAAGGCATACTATGCGGCCGCGAACGTACAAGTGCGGATCGGCCGCGTTCGGACCTTCCTGCTGCCGAGTCGTCGTGCACCGATCGCCTAATGCTTCCTCCCCCTTCTCCGTCATGCCCCGAACGACAAAAAACCCCTCGGCGCCATAGGCGCCAAGGGGTTCGCAGCTGCTTCGAGAGAAGCTTAATACAGCGACAGGTACTGGTCTCTTTCCCACTCGTGGACTTGCGTGCGGTACATGTCCCACTCGATTTCTTTCAGCTCGTAGAAGTGCGCCAGCGCGTGGTCGCCCAGCGCGTCGATGATGACTTCGCTGCGGAGCAGCTCCGTCAACGCTTCCTTCAGGTCGTCCGGCAAGCTCGGAATGCCTTCGTCGATCCGTTCTTCGTCGGTCATGACGTAGATGTTGCGGTCCGTCGGAGCGGGCAGCGGCAACTTGTTGCGGATGCCGTCGAGGCCGGCTTTCAGCATGACGGCGAGCGCGAGATACGGATTGGCCGCCGGGTCCGGGTTGCGCACTTCGATGCGCGTGCTGATGCCGCGGGAAGCCGGGATGCGGATCATCGGGCTGCGGTTGCTCGCGGACCAGGCCACGTAGCATGGGGCTTCGTAGCCCGGCACGAGACGCTTGTACGAGTTGACCGTCGGATTCGTGATCGCCGCGAACGCGCGGGCGTGGCGCAGTACGCCGGCCATGTAATGGCGCGCCGTCTGGCTCAGGCCGAGCTTGTCGCTCTCTTCGTAGAACGCGTTCTCGTTGCCGCGGAACAGCGACTGGTGACAGTGCATGCCGGAGCCGTTGACGCCGAACAGCGGTTTCGGCATGAACGAGGCGTGCAGGCCGTGCTGGCGGGCGATCGTCTTGACGACGAGCTTGAACGTTTGGATTTGGTCGGCCGCCTTGATCGCGTCCGCATATTTGAAGTCGATCTCGTGCTGGCCCGGCGCCACTTCATGGTGGGACGCTTCGATCTCGAAGCCCATCTCTTCGAGCGTCAGCACGATCTCGCGGCGGCAGTTCTCGCCGAGGTCCATCGGCGCCAGGTCGAAGTAGCCGCCTTGGTCGTTCAGTTCGGTCGTCGGATTGCCGTTCGCGTCCGTCTTGAACAGGAAGAATTCCGGTTCCGGACCGACGTTCATGGACGTGAAGCCGAGCTCTTCCGCTTCTTTCAGCACGCGCTTCAAAATGCCGCGCGGATCGCCGGCGAACGGCGTGCCGTCAGGCATGTACACGTCGCAGATCAGACGGGCGATGCGGTCCTCGGCGACCCACGGGAAGACCACCCACGTGTCCAGGTCCGGGTACAGGTACATGTCGGATTCCTCGATGCGCACATAGCCTTCGATGGACGAGCCGTCGAACATCATTTTGTTATCCAAAGCCTTTTCCAGCTGGCTCACCGGAATTTCGACGTTCTTGATCGTGCCGAGCAAGTCGGTGAACTGAAGGCGGATAAAACGTACGTTTTGTTCCTGGGCGATGCGTCGGATGTCATCTTTCGTGTAGCTCACGGGATCAGCTCCTCTGTCATAGTGGTGTTGCGAATCTTGCGGCGTCGCGCGGCGTTACTTTTTGTTGTAGAAACGGGACAGCTGGCCTTGGATCAAAGACGCCTTCCCGGGTCTCTTCTCCAGCAGCTGCTGCTTCAGCATACGGTGAAGCTGCGCGTCGGACAGCTCGCGCCGTTTCACTTCCGACAGCTCGCTGACGACCGTGGCGTCCTCCGACTCCTTGGAGACCGGATTCATGACTTGCTTGATGCCGGCGATATTGACTCCTTTTTCGATCAGCGATTTGATTTCCAGCAGCCGTTCAACGTCATTGAACGAGAACAAACGCTGATTGCCGGAGGTACGGGCGGGCACGATCAGCTCGTGCTGCTCGTAGTACCGGATCTGCCTGGCGGTCAAGTCGGTCAGCTTCATCACGATGCCGATCGGAAAGAGCGCCATATTCCTGCGAATTTCGTCACCCATGTCGCATCAACCTTCCAGTATCTGATATATGCTCTCATTGTACCGCCATGCCAAAAACGTGTCAAGTTGTGTGAGGTTTAGTGTGAGGTTTAATTACAATCAACTCTCGTTCGGCAAGCAGCGATAACGCATTCAGAACCCCGTATTTGACATGGGCGTATGTGAGCCCGCCTTGCATATAGGCGATGTACGGTTCGCGGATCGGCGCGTCCGCCGACAGCTCCAAGCTGCCGCCCTGCATGAACGTGCCCGCCGCCATGATGACGGGATGCTCGTAGCCGGGCATGTCCCACGGCTCCGGCACGACATGGGCGTCGACCGCCGACGCGCGCTGCACGCCTTGGACGAACGCGATCAGCTGGTCCGCCTCCTTGAAGCGGATCGCCTGGATCAGATCGGTGCGCGGCGCGTCGTAGCGCGGATTGCTCTCGAAACCGAGCAGTTCGAACATCGCCGCTCCGAACACGCTGCCCTTGAGCGCTTGTCCCACCAGATGCGGCGCGAGGAACAAGCCCTGGAACATCGCGCGCAGCGTGCCGAGCGTCGCGCCCACTTCGCCGCCAATGCCCGGCGCCGTCAGCCGGTAGGCCGTCAGCTCGACCGCTTCCCTGCTGCCGGCCACGTATCCGCCGGTCGGTGCGAGACCGCCGCCCGGATTCTTGATCAGCGAGCCGGCCATAAGGTCGACGCCGACCTGCGTCGGTTCGAGCTCCTCCGTGAACTCCCCGTAGCAGTTGTCTACGAACACGTAGACGTCGGGTTTCAGCGCTTTCGCGCGCGCGACCATCTCGCCGATCTGCGCGACCGTATACGACGCGCGCCAATCGTAGCCTCGCGAGCGCTGGATGCCGATGACGCGCGTGCGCTCCGTGACGCGGGCCGCGACGGCGTCCCAATCGATCGAACCGTCGGGCAGCGGCGCGACTTCCCCGTATCCGATGCCGAAGTCCTGCAGCGAGCCTTTGCCGTCGCCGGGCTTGCCGATCACTTTGTGGAGCGTATCGTACGGCCGGCCGGTGATATAGAGCAGCTCGTCCCCCGGACGAAGCAGCCCGAACAGCGCGCAGCTGATCGTGTGCGTGCCGGACACGAAGTGCGGCCGGACGAGCGCCGCCTCGGCGCCCATCACGTCCGCGTAGACCAGGTCGAGCACTTCCCGGCCGCGGTCGTTGTACCCGTAGCCGGTCGAGCCGTTAAAATGAAAGTCGCTCACCCGATGCTTCTGGAACGCATCGATGACCTTCCACTGATTGCGTTCGGCGATGCCGTCGAGCGAACGAAAAACAGGGGCGGCCTGCTGCTCCGCAGCCTCCGCCCACATCGTCAACGCCTGCCAATGGTTTCCTTGCTGTCTCACGATTCCAGTCTCTCCTCATGCACGCATGCTTATGGTTGCCGCACGTAACCGTCGAGCTTATGCCCGTGCAGCTCGTAATCCAACTTGTTCAATTGTATCCTCATCAGCATCGTCTCGCCGTCGACGGTCTGTTCGAGCACCTCGCCCGACCGATAGGCCAAAGCGATCAGATCGCCCCGGTCCGCGGGCAGCGCGAACGTCCGGGTATCTCCCGTCAGCTTGTCCTGCACCGTTTGGCGCAGCCGCTCCAGATCGTCCGGATTGAAGGCGCTGACCGCGAGCGTATCCGGTCCGTTCGCCGGCACGAGCTGCGGACCGTTCGCGCCGACAAGGTCGATCTTGTTGTACACCGTCACCTGCGGCTTGCCGGCGGCGCCGAGCTCGCCCAAGATGCGCTGCACGACCTCCATCTGCTCCTCGCGCATATCCGAGGCGCTATCGACGACATGCAGGACAAGGTCCGCTTCGAGCACCTCTTCCAGCGTCGCGCGGAACGCCGCGATCAGGTCGTGGGGCAGGTTCTGGATGAACCCGACGGTGTCCGTCAGCACGACTTCCTTGCCGCTCGGCAGCTTCCAGCTGCGCGACGTCGGATCGAGCGTCGCGAACAGTTGGTTCTCCACGTAGACGTCCGCCTGCGTCAGCTCCCGCAGCAGCGTCGACTTCCCGGCGTTCGTGTAGCCGACGAGCGCGACCTGCTGGACGCCGGATTTGCGCCTGCGTTCGCGGTGCAGATTGCGGTGCCGGACGACCTCCTCGAGCGTATGCTTCAGATCCGTGATCCGGCCGCGAATGTGCCGGCGGTCGGTCTCGAGCTTTGATTCCCCGGGACCGCGCGTCCCGATGCCCCCGCCGAGCCGGGAAAGGTTCTTGCCGTGGCCCGACAGCCGCGGGAGCAGATAGCTCAGCTGCGCCAGCTCGACCTGAATGATGCCCTCCCGCGTCTTGGCGCGCTGGGCGAAGATGTCGAGGATAAGCTGCGTCCGATCGATGATCTTCAAATCCAGCGCTTCCTCCAGGTTGCGCACCTGGGCGCCGGAGAGCTCTTGATCGAAGATCGCCGTCGTGGCGCCGAGCTCTTCCGCGGCCGCGCGCAGCTCCTCGACCTTGCCTTTGCCGATGAACCACTTCGTGTCGACCTTCTCTTTGTTCTGCGTCAGGGACGTCAGCACTTCGACGCCCGCCGTCTCGGCGAGGCTGACCAGCTCGCGCAGCGAAAGCTCCGGATCGCCGGAGCCCCGCTTGATGTCCGGCGTGACGAGGCTGACGAGAACCGCCCGCTCCCTCGCGTCCGTATCCGTATCGTATGTCGTTGGCCGCATCGGTGTCGTCTATCGCTCCTTATTCGTTCGTTGTCTGTCATTTCTCCCACTTCAGATCCTCGGGCCGCACGGACATGAGCTCCTGCTTGCCCGGCGAGCCGGACGGATATTGCGTCATTAAACGGACGGCTTGATGCCGAAACGCCTTCTCGATAATATTTCGCACGTAACGCGCGTTGCTGAAGGCGAACATGGACATCGCCTTCTCCTGCATCAGATGCTGGCGCAGCTTGAAGACCGACTGCGGCATCAGCGCATAATCGCGGTTCCTGGCCATCAGCTCGGCGATCTGGATCAGCTGGTCGATCGAATAATCGGGGAACTCGATCTGGATGGGGAAGCGCGACGGCAGCCCGGGATTCGTCATCAGGAAATGCTCGATTTCCAGCGGATAGCCGGCCAGAATCAGCACGAATTGGTTGCGGTAATCCTCCATCGCCTTCACGAGCGTATCGATCGCTTCCTTGCCGAAGTCCTTCTCGCCGCCGCGCGCCAGGCTGTACGCTTCGTCCACAAAGAGGACGCCCCCGAGCGCCTTGCGCACGAGATCGCGCGTTTTCTGCGCGGTATGGCCGATGTATTCGCCGACGAGGTCCGCCCGCTCCACCTCGATCATATGGCCCTTGGTCAGCACGCCCATCTTCTGAAACAGCTTCGCGACGATGCGCGCGATGGTCGTCTTGCCCGTGCCGGGATTGCCCGTGAAAATCATATGGTACACATGCGAGCCGCCCGACAGGCCGGCGTCGGAACGCATCCGGCTGATCTGCAGCAGCGCGTAGATCTCATATATCAGCGTCTTAACGTTCTCCAGACCGACCATGGGATCGAGCTCGCGTTGAATGTCGAGGAACGGATCGCCGGGCGTCAGCGGCCTTGCCGCCGGCGCCTGTTCGCTCTCCAGCTGCGGAGGCGAGCTGCCCGTAGTTGCAAACGGCTCGCTGCCGCGAAGGACTACATTGATTTGGCGGGCGGGCCGCCCGTTGCCGCCGCCGCCGGAAGTTACGACTCGATCGTCCATGTCTGCTCCATCACCTATCCTTCACTGGATCGTTGGCATCTAATCCATTGTATTCTAGCGATGGCAGGCATATTAACAGATTTCAGCCGAGCCCGGGAGCCTGCTTCAGAAGGAATCCGGCAGCCGAAGGCCGAGCCGCATCAGCTGCTCGTCGACCTTCCATTTGGTGAACGCCAGCACCTCGCGGGAGTAATTGTACGCGACGCTCAGCACCTTCGATTTTCGGCCGAGCACCGTCGTGTTCGACGACGGATAGTCCAAGTACTCCGCGATTTCCTTGGATCGCGGCGCATGGAAATCGTGGGTGACGACCAGCAGCCGCTTCCATCCCCGCTTCGCGGCGAGCGGCTTGCTGAACAACAGGTTCTCGTACGTGCTCCGGGCATCGTTCTCGAGCACCATGGCGGCGGCCGGGACGCCCTTGGCCGTCAAATAATTCCGCATGCCCTCCGCTTCGGTCAGCGTGGAGCCGTTATGGTCGAGGCCGCCGGACAGAATGAAATGGCCGAACAGCCCCTGCTTGTACAACTCGAAGGCGTAATCGAGCCGCTCCTGCAAGCCGGGGCTTGGCTGATCGGACCAGAGCGACGCGCCGAGGACGATCGCGGCGTCCGCTTTCGGGACCGGCTTCGGCAGCTCGTACCCGGAGATGACCCAGAGCAGATAGGCGCACCAGAAGGCGCCGATCGCCGCGACCCAAGCGCAGATCCGCAGAAAGAGGACGAACGGACGGAATTTTCTGCGGGAGCCGCGCTTGGCCGGGCGCTTGACGGCGGCCGCTTTCACGACTCGCTGAGCTCCCCGCTCTGCGCCAGCGTCTTGCGGTGCTTCAGGCTAAGCGTGAAATACCGGAACCGTCCGTTCCGAATCGTCGACAGCAGCCGTCCGGCCGTCTTGCGGGCGAGCGCGGCGTCCTTGTTCGTGACCGCCCCTTGCGACACGGCTTCCTCGAGCTCGTCTTCGTCCAGCAGGAAGACCTCCCCGCTCGGCAGCACGACGACGTCCAGGTACAGATCGTCGAACCAGGGCACCTGCTGATCGGTCAGCCCCTGCGTCTTGCAAATATCGATATACCATTGAACGACGCGGTTCTTATCGTCGAACATCGTCGTGACGACAAAGTGTTCGCCGCGGGGGAAGTGCTGCATCCACAAATATCCGCGGTCGGCAAGGCATAATTTACGTCCGTTGTATTCTTTCCACAACGGCTCGCGCAATTCATGGATCCGGTAAAAGGTTACCAGGCCCTTGAACTCATCCCCGTCCATGTTCAGGCACGTATAGCTTCTGCGCAGGATGCGGCGCCAATTGGCCCGGTCAGAAAATTTTCGCTTCATACGGAACGACCTTTCCGTTAGGATCTCGCTTCATTCGCTGCGCGGAACGTAAACCAAGCGGCAGGACGATGTCCCTCGTCGAAATGAAACGGCTGCAGCTAGATGCAAGTCACATCCCCAGAAAGATAAACGGAACGCAGGCCATCATAACCTCGGTATCTTTAAAAAAAGATTACCACAACTTAACGTCCATCTCCAGCAACCCCGGAAAATAAACCAAGCCCCGGCTCGTCCGCCCAACGAAAAGGGAGAACGGCGCGCTGCCGTTCTCCCCCTGGCCAAGCTTATTTCTCCGAAATCGAAATCGACTGGATCGTGACGTCCTCGGTCGGAGCGCTCTCCTCGCCCGTCGCCGGATTCGCGGTCACCGGCGTCGCCGCGATCGCCTTCACGACGTCCATCCCCGACGACACTTTGCCGAAGATGGTATAGTTCGGCATGCTGTTCAAGTTCGCCGCGTCCGCGCCGGTGCAGATGAAGAACTGGCTTCCGCCGGAATCCGGCTGGCCGGTGTTCGCCATCGCGATGACGCCTTCCTCGTACTTGTAGCCCTTGTTCAGCTCGTCCGGAATCGTGTAGCCCGGGCCGCCGGCGCCGGTACCGGTCGGGTCGCCGCTTTGGATCATGAAGCTTTGGATGATCCGGTGAAACTTCACGCCGTCGTAAAATTTCTCTTTGGACAGGAACACGAAGTTGTTGACCGTCTCCGGCGCGTCCTTGGCGTACAGCTCGATCGTGAAATCGCCTTTGTTCGTGCTGAAGGTGGCGCTGTACGATTTGGCCGCGTCGATCGCCATCTTCGGCTTCTCGGACCACTGCTTCGGTTGGCCGGTCGCGGCGTTCGGCGCGCCGGCATTGCCGCCGCCGTTCCCGTTGCCGCCGTTCGATCCGCCGCCGGCCGTCGTTTCGGTCTGCGTGCCTGGATTGGTTTGGTTATTGGTTGCCGTATCGTCGGGTTTATTGCCGCACGCGGCCGCTACGAGCAGCATCGCGGACAGGACGACCGTAAGCGCCGTCCGATTCTTCATCGTCATCTTCGTCTTAACCTCCGCAATCGCATTCGTTGTGTTCGTATTAACCGGAACGCCGCCCGGTTCAGTGCGTCGTCAGGAGCGGAACGTCCGTGCCGTTGCCGCCCGAGCCGCCGTCCGTGCCGGAATTCGCGCCGCCGGGGTTCACGTTTTTCGTCTTGACGTCGCCTGCCGGCGGAGTCGTTGTGCCGTCGGACGGCGTCTGGTCGCCGTTATCCGGCGTCTGACCGCCGTTAACCGGCGTCTGACCGCCGTCGCCCGGCGTTTG